>NZ_FRAZ01000019.1:0-4250 GCF_900142485.1 Fibrobacter sp. UWB12
CACCCGTTCCCATCCCGAACACGGAAGTTAAGCCTCAGATCGCCGATGGTACCTGGCCCCCGGGCCCGGGAGAGTAGGTCGCCGCTGGATTCACGGGCCCCCTGAGCAAACGCTCGGGGGGCCCTTTCTTGTTTATACCGCTCGGCTCTATTGCAGGACGGGACTCCGTCTTCGCCTCGCTCTCGCGGCCACGGCGTGTTAGTACACGCCGCTTGTCGCTCACGGCCCTTGCCGAAACACGGCGAGCGGGGCTTTTTCTTTTTTTTACCCGCCGCGCGTTTATATCCCCCGCGAATCCCGCGGCACCGCCGCGCCTGTCATTCCCGGCACCGACCGGGAATCCCCTTGCGCAGCCCTCACGCTGTCACCCCGGACTTGTTCATCTTTTGCGCTATTTTGTTCATAGCTTTTTTGTACTTTTAGCACATGTTTCCGAACAAACTTTTATTTCTGTTCATCACACTTTTCCTCCTTGCCGCTTGCAACGAGGAAAAAGATTCCAGCCCCTTTAAATCGAGTGAAATAGTACTAGAAGTCAATTCCGAAAATTTTGCGTTAAATGGAAAAGTCATTGGCAATACGCTAGAAGATATTTTTCAGATTGATGATATTTTAATTGCTCCACTTGATGATGAATTCAAAAAAATGAGAGAAAATAACGTAAAACTCCGAATTCGTTTCAGTGAAGATGTTTATTATAGTGTGTTTGACAAGATTCTGAGAACAGCTGTCCATAATAGTATGCAGCCTATTCGTTACACGATAGGCTCAAATTCTAGTAATGTTTATATCTATGACATTCGAGAAAAACTACGGAATGTTGAGTGGAAAGACGAGTGGGCGAATTTTTGTTTTGTGACTCTTTTTGAAAAGAAAGAACTTATCTCTGTTCTTGAATTTGGTAATAGTGATTATTTTTCGAATCAAAAATTAATGAATGATACTACATATAGGTCCTCAAAATTAAAGTGTACTCAAAACTATATGAATTTGTCCGTTCTTTTCCCTGTAAAAAATTCGGATTCTAAGTACCGAGTTGTTTTTTATGAGACTGATTCGATTTTGCCCAAAGTGTATGATTTGAAAAATGAGGCTGATTTATTGAATGTTCTTGAAACCGTTCGGAAAAATGAAAATTTGCAAAGTAAAAAAGATTATGATTGGATAAATATTTTTGTGAGAGATTCAGTGGATAAGGTTATGACTTTGAATAGGGTTGAACCTTTGATAAAAATTATGGCCAATTTAGGCTATCGAATGCTTTTTACTGATGGTGGGTTTTAGGATGTTCAATTTTTCTAGAGCTTTTTTGTTATTCCTCTCCCTCATCCTTCTCGCGGCTTGCAACGAGGAGAAGAAGGAATTCATGACTCCGAAACCAGACGAACCTGTCGTGGACGTGAATGTCGATGAATATTCGTTGAACGGAACGGTTCTCGGTAAGACAGCCATTGATATTTCTGCTAATCAAGAGCTCTTGATTGTGCCTCTTGAAAGTGAGCTAAAAAAGAAAAGAAAAAACGAAGAAGAGGAAGCTTTAAAAAACAACCAACCGGTTGATGAATTTGGTGTTGCAAAGTTACATGTCGATGAAAATCTTTCTTTCGATGACTTTTATAAAATCACCGCTACAATGGGTTTTGTTGGTTATTCGACAATTAATTATGTGATTGGCGAAAATTACAAAGATGTTTATAACGTGAAATTACCTACAAGTTCTAGTCCTTGTTATTGTACTTTTTTTGTTCATTGACATGTGCCTTTTTTAAGGTATAAGTATGGGCGTCATCGCTCCAAGCTGTTACTTAATGAAATTTTGAGTGCCAAGAATGATCACAGAGAATCTGAAATAGAATGTTTTAAAGATTATAAAGCTTTGGATATGATGTTGACGTTTTATCGATCAAAAGATGACATTACTTATGTTGTTAGCTTAAATGAAGATGTTTTGAAAGAGAATAGTTCATTTCATGGTTATGACTATCATTCCTTTAATAATCTAGAAGATTTGTGGAAATTTTTAGCGGAAGTCCGTTCTAGAGAAGAAACGTTTAATCAAAAGAATCCTCCAAAAGAAATAAAATGTGCTCAGGACTTACTAGAAAGTCAGATGAAAATACTTTTTGAAAAAGATGTCTTAATGAAAGATATTGCTCCAATAATCAAAGGATTGAATACCCTTGGATATAGCGGAAATCGAATTATTTTGTATAAGTCAAATGAAAAACGCTAGCTTTTAGCTGTCCATTCTTGAATATTCCAACTTACCACATTGATAAAAAATCCATAAAAATATCCAAAAAGTAATCATTTGTGTTCAAAACTATTTGTAGTTTAAAAATGTAGGCGGACGTAACAGTTCGTCTCGGGGTTAAAAAGAGGATACTGCTATGGAAAACAAAGATGTTGAAATTAAGAAATATAGTCCCATCGTCGAAACCGTATGGGGTATCCTTCTTTTGATGCTGAGCTGTGCTCTCATCGTTTTTGGTGCTTAGTTGCGCTTAAATTTGCTGAATAGCAAGAAAGTCCGTCTTTGTTGGAGACGGACTTCTTTTTTTTGCCTAAATTTCGAAATTTCTATTTAATTGCCAACGGGCTTTACGCCTTCAATCGCCTCAATTAACCAATCTATGACTTTGCTTTCTGATTCTCTGTTGCTGTTGAATTCTATGGCTACGATGCTTCTTTTAGGCGTAACCGTAATAGCTTCGCAGTTGAGTATGGAAGAATTTTTGGGAATTATACAGGCATAGCCGTAATTTTTCTCTTGTTTGTATGTCGTATTTTTGCGTTCTTCACCTGGAAACCTACGGCTGAATGAATAATTGATGATATAATCTATGAGTGTAGAATCGCTTTCGTTTTGCGGAGGTTGGAAATTTCCTTCAGTGACGATAAACGATGATGGCAAAGTTTTAATTCTAATGGCGATGTTGTCTTTTGCAAAATCGAATTGTGCAAAGTTTTTTTCTGAAGAGTAAAGAGGTCTTTCGTATGCGAATTCATTTCTCAAGTACGACAAGTCCATTTCAAGAGGTTCCGGAATATCAGTATAGACATAATGGAACCCGGTCAGGAAATATTTTTTTAATTGGGTATGTGAATTTGAACTCGCACATCCACTGATGATGAGCGTGGCTGAAATGAAACCGATAGATAGTAGTTTGTTCATATTTCTCCTTTATTTAAAATGCAAGATTTCGCCATTGACAATCACTGATTGGAGGAATGAATCGATTGTTGTAATAATCAATACAATATTGTGGATCTTCTGCTGTAGCGCAATTCCTATCGCGAATTTCAATGAGCTTGTCATAAACGTCCTTATTCTGCGTAGCCCTGCTTGGAAGAGACCATTCAAGACAACTGAAGCAACAGGTAATGCCTGGTACGTAATATGATTTTTTCATTTTCTCAATAACTTTTGTGTCGCCTGTTGCTGAAAAATACGCCCAATGCGCATCGACTTCTTCGGCCTTGCAAGTAATAGTGTCCTGAAAAAGGGGATGACTTTGAACAATGTCATCGATACCTTGTTGGGTCGGAAGCCCCGCCGGAAATTCTCGATGATAATCCTTTTGCTGTTTGGAATCTAAGTGACTTAAAATCCATTTTTCGTCAATATGATTATGGTTCCTGATGCTTAAGATGTTGATGAGTATTTTTATGTATTCCTTGGCGGTCTTTACGTTGAGCGTGTTTTGGCGAATGAGGGCTACAATTAAATCGTTTGTATATTGCGGATTCATTTTATAGGCATCGTTTGTGAAAAGCTCCAATGAATCGGCAACGGCAGGAGCTAAATCGTCGCGTTTGATATTCTCATTAAATTTGGCTTGAAATAGCGAACAACTAGAAAGGATGATTGCTGCCAGAAAAAGGGATAGAATTACTTGTTTTTTCATATTTTTAATGAATACGTTGTATGTTAATATATAAAAAGATATAGTCTGCACGTTTTTATTCTTGTGCGATTCGAAAAAAAGTTAATAGAATGTCAATATCTTGTAGTTTTGATGGATGGAAAAGATTTTTCTCAAAAAAAGTGAAAAAAAGTTGATTTTTTTTACGCTAACCCCTTGTTTTTATTCCAGAAAATTCTATAATTGGTCTCACCCTCGAAACGATGGTCAAAACGAAGAATCGAGAGTAAAAACGAAAGCCTGCAAGACTTTCGGGAAGATTGAAGGAATCGGAGATGTGCTTAGTGACGGCCCAAGAAAATTTCTTGGAAGTCAAATTAATCA
>NZ_FRAZ01000016.1:0-9965 GCF_900142485.1 Fibrobacter sp. UWB12
GGACCATCAGTAGCGGCAACAACGAGGATAGCGCCGTCCATCTGAGCAGCACCAGTCACCATGTTCTTCACATAGTCAGCATGCCCCGGGCAGTCAACGTGTGCGTAGTGACGGTTTGCGGTGGTGTATTCGACGTGAGAAGTATTGATCGTGATACCACGAGCCTTTTCTTCCGGAGCGTTGTCGATTTCATCGAAACGCTTTGCAGCGGCAAGACCCTTAGCTGCGAGAGTCGTGCAGATTGCTGCAGTAAGAGTGGTTTTACCGTGGTCAACGTGACCGATGGTGCCGATGTTGCAGTGCGGCTTACTTCTGTCAAAATGTTCTTTTGCCATTATTCTATCTCCATTTTAGTGAGAGCCCAGATCGGGAGTCGGACCCGAGACCTCTTCCTTACCAAGGAAGTGCTCTACCACTGAGCTACCTGGGCATAAGCCCTACGATGCCTTTAGACACCGTAGGGCTAGATTGTCGTGGGCCGTCGTGGTTTCGAACCACGGTAGGCGTAAGCCAACGGATTTACAGTCCGTCCCCTTTAACCACTCGGGCAACGACCCATTATGTAAGCCAAAGATAGGAATCGAACCTACGACCGGCTGATTACAAATCAGCTGCTCTACCAGCTGAGCTACTTTGGCACTCTTTTTGTTTCAGTTCACTTGAAGAACTAAAGCGTGGCAAATTTAACAAGATTTATGTGGTTTTGTCAACAAGAATTGCGTTTTTTCTTGAAAAAAAATGAAATTTTTTAAAATACACGTAAACAAACTAGAGTAAAGAGTGTTAGTTGATTGTTGATAGATTTTTAAGTGAAAAAATGAGCACTAATTTTAGTAGTTTTTAGTCATTAGCTATTAGTCATTAGTTATATTTTATTCTCGAAACAACCAGCGACTATTGACCAATGACTAGCGACCAATGACCAAATTCTAATTAACTACTTTATACAACCGAACTTATACCCACCCTCTATATAATTACACATGGAAAATAATTTTTCTTTCAAAACCCGCATTCAAGTCCGCTATGCCGAAACTGACGCCATGGGCGTCGTACACCACGCCACCTACCCCATCTGGTTTGAACAGGCCCGCGTGGACTTTTTCCGCGCTGTAGGCGCCCCCTACGACGAAGTGGAACGCGAAGGGTTTGCAAGCCCAGTCCTCGAATTGAACGTGCAGTACAAGCGCCCGTGCCGTTTTGGCGATTTTGTCGATGTCGAAACAAAGCTCGTGCACGAAGGACGCTGCAAGTACAAGTTCCTCTATCAAGTCACCTTGAACGGCGAACTTTGCACCACTGGCTACTCCGTACACGTATTCACGAAAGGCGGAGTCCCGACACGCGACAAGCCCGAATGTATCAAGAAAGTCGAAGACAAAATCTTTAGCGACTAATTTTTATATAGTATAATCATGGACGCCCCTTTAGCAGAACGCCTACGCCCGCAAAACCTCGACGAGTTTCTTGGACAGAACAAGATTCTCGGGCAGCAGAGTTTGCTTCGCAAGAGTCTTGAAAACGACTCTATCCCCAGCATGATTTTCTGGGGACCTCCAGGTTGCGGAAAGACTAGCCTCGCACACGTCATCAAGCAGCACACCAAGAAACGCTTTGTTGCGCTTTCGGCAGTTGCAAGCGGAGTGAAAGAGGTCAAGGAAGTTCTCGCAGATGCTCGCCAGATGAAGCACGCGTTCATGGACACGATTCTCTTCATCGACGAAATCCACCGCTTTAACAAAGGCCAGCAAGATGCATTGCTCGGAGCCGTGGAAGATGGCACGGTGACGCTCATCGGTGCGACCACGGAAAACCCGGGTTTCGAAGTGAACGGAGCTTTGCTCAGCCGCTGCCAGCTGATTTTGTTCGCACCGCTCAGCAAAGAAGACTTGCGGACACTCATTTTCAGTGCACTCCGCGACCATCCTCGCGGCCTCCAGCTCAAGGACGTCGAAGTCGAAGACGCCGTTGTCGACAAGCTCATTGCGCAATCCGAAGGCGATGCACGATTCTTGCTGAACCAGCTCGAATGGATTGGCAAGAACCTCGGTGACAACAAGAAAATCGACGAAAAGTTGCTCGAGGAATTCCAGTACAAGAAGCCGTTGCGTTACGACAAGAGCGGCGAAGAGCATTACAACCTCATTTCGGCATTGCACAAGTCCGTACGCGGTTCCGACCCGGATGCGGCTCTTTACTGGCTCCACAGAATGTTGCAGGGTGGCGAAGACCCGCGATTCATTTTGCGCCGTCTGATGCGCATGAGCATGGAAGATGTAGGCCTTGCAGACCCGAACGCACTTTTGCTTGCGACAAGCGCTCGCGAAGCATACGATTTTATGGGAATCCCGGAAGGCTTGATCGCACTCGACGAGCTCGCGATTTACTTGGCGCTTGCGCCCAAGAGCAATAGTATTGAACTTGCGGGAATGAAGGCCGATTCCATCGTGAAGCAGACCGGCACGCTCCCCGTGCCGCGTGCCTACCGCAATTCAGTGACACGCGTCGGGAAACAGCTCGGCTACGGGAACGGCTACGAGTACGATCACGACAGCCCGGGCGGCTACTCCGCACAAGAGCACCTGCCCACGCAACTTGTCGGCACGACGATTTATGAACCCAAGCCGTACGGACGCGAAAAGGCTCTCGGAGAGCGCCTCGCACAGCTGAAGCAACTTAAAAAGGAACGACAGGAAAAGAAGTAGACAGTAGGCAGTTCACTGAGCCTGCCCCGGACTTGTTCCGGGGTCATCCTGAGGCGAAGCCGAATGGATCCAGTCATTGACGGTGTGTGGGAGTCGCAGACAATACGCAAAACTTGGAGGGATAAAATGGACTTTACTAAAATCAAAAAATACCCGAGTCAAATCTCGACGGTGTTCAAGCGGTTTCCGCTTGCAGTGGCGTTTGCCATTTTTACGACCATCGCATTCATTTACGTTTATGAAAGCGGTCACTCACCAACGGAATATAAATTTTCTCACTGGCTAATGATCTACCCGATTGCAGCTTCGATGATAGCACTTTCGGTTTCGCTCGTCCAGGAATCCCGAAAAAAATTCAGCTTTCTCCCCCATATCATCGCCGGAGCCCTTTGGCTTGCCATTTCCATCGCTCTCGTTCTTTACTTTCCGAAAAACTCTAACGATATCGGACGGACGTATGTCGGAATGACATATTTGTTTATCTACACAACCGCATTCTTGAGCATTTTCGTAGCACCATTCTTCAAGCAGAAAGACGAAAACGGATTCTGGGTATTCTTAATGAGGAATGCCAAAGCCGCTGTCGTCGCTATCGCCATTTCCGTAGTCCTGCTCATCGCCATTGACGGACTCCTGTTTGGATTCTTCAACCTGTTCGACATCAAAGTGTCTGCAAGACCTTTCGTTTATTCGGCGATTATCAGTTCATGCACCATATTCCCCATCTTGTTCTTCTCCGGCATTCCCTCCATTGGTGAATGCCTGCAAGAAGCTCCTGCTTTGAACAAATTCCAGACTAGCACAAACAAATTCATCTTTTTACCTGTCGTCTCACTCTATATTTTACTTCTTTACGCCTACATTGCAAAAATCATCATCCAATGGGAAATGCCCAAAGGAATGGTCTCCTATCTCGTTTCGGCATCCATGTTGCTCATGCTTCTGCGGGTGACGCTGATGCTCCCCGAACGCATCAATCCCAAGCAATCCTTTGAGAGCAAGCTCCTGAAAATTCTCCCCGCCGCCTGCATCCCCCTCGTCATTTTGATGTCCGTCGGCATTATACGCAGAATCTCCGATTACGGGATTTCAGAAGACCGCTATTACATTACCGCCATCAACATTTTCTACTATGCCATTATCGCCATTTTGCTCATTGACAAAATCAAGTGCAAATCGAGATTCATCGCCATCGTCTTCTGCAGCATGTTCCTCATCGCCACAAACGGCCCGCTGAGCGCCATCAACGTCACGCACCGTATTTGGATGGGAAGCATCAAGGACGCACTTACCGAACTGGGTTACACCAATTTCCCGCTAAGTAAAGACGAAACTGCAGAATTCGCAAGACGCATCCAAGATAAAAGCGATCACAAAACAAACATCGCCACCTCACGGTTGGAAATTCTCAATTCCAGACACGACAAAGAACTCGCACAGTACATTCCCAAGGGAGATGCCCTCATCTTGATTTCCAGAAAATCTTCTACAAACGAAAAAGTCAACGAGTTCCTTATCAGCGCCTACATAAACAATTCCAAAAACAGCTACTTTGAAATTCCTAAAAACGCAACCCAAGTAAACCACTTTTACAAGACATTCAATAAAGAAGATTATAAATTCCAGGGCGATACGCTATTTTTCCAGTTTTCTCCTAAAAAGCTAGACAAGACTTTCCGCTTCTTTGTCACCAAGCAAGCATTAGAAAGCAAGGACGTGCGATTCCTCGAAACCGAAGGTGCCAAAATCGGTGTCGAAAATTTAGACTTGACTTTATACAAGAAAGAAGAAAAAGTCAAGCACAATTACTTTAGTATCCGCGGTATCCTTTTTCTGGAGTAAATCATGGTCTTAGCCGCAATCAAGAAATACCCGAACCAAATTTCGACGGCGTTCAAACGTTTTCCAACCGCATCGGCATTTACGTTTCTCATATTCATCACGCTCGTCATCGAAACGAACTTGTTTTCGCTATTTGATAAGGTCTTTGGCGATAATGCTATCAAGTTCTTTACATGGCTTGCCATCTACCCCATTGCGGCATTAATCATCTCCCTCACGACATCGCTCGTCCAGGAATCCCGGAAAAGCATGGACTGGCGGCCCCAAGCCATCGCGAGTGGCTCATGGTTCGTGCTTTCCTTAACGCTAGTATTTGCACTATTCGACAAAAGCGGCGATTACCTCATCTATTTCGGAAGCGCCATCGCACTCGTCTATATAACCGCATCCTTGGGATTTTTCTTTGCACCATTCTGGAAGGAACGTAATGAAAACGGAGTCTGGAACTTTCTACAGAAGAGCTTCAAGGCGGCTGTCGTCGCTATACTTGTCTCGGCCATTTTACTCGGAGCCATCGAAGGGTTCGTCTTTGGTTTCGAACAACTGTTCGATGCCGACTTTGACAGCGATTTCACTTATCTCAACATATTCTATTTCTGCGCAAGCGTAGTCGCTCCCATACTGTTCTTCACCAAAATCCCGTCCATCGAAGAATGTCTTGACGAAGCCCCCGCTCTGAGCAAGTTCGCATCGAGCACCATCCGCTTCTTGTTCATCCCCGTGCTCGCCATCGGCACACTCCTCTTTTACGCCTACATTCTCAAGTTTATTGCACTGTGGTACATACCCGGAGAAACGCCGTCTTACTTTGTTATTGGCTTCATGATTTACATGCTCGTGCTCGTCACCGTCATGTACCCGGTCCGCCTTGCAGCCGAGCCGTCCTTTGAAAAACGCTTCATCAAAATAATCCCTGCCGCTTGCATCCCCCTTGTCATCTTGATGTCCATCGACATAAGCAACATGATAAGCAAACTCGGCATCGACACCGAATACATTTACGCCATCGCGCTCAACATTTATTTTTACGCCATCATCGCCATATTGCTCATCGAAAAAATCAGCCGCAAGATGCGATACATCGCCATCGTTTTCTGTGCCATGTTCTTTATCCTCACGCAACCACCGTTTAGCGCGCCCAACATAAATGCGCACATTTGGGAAAGCAGTATCGAGAACGCGCTTGCTACACAAGGCTACAGCAAGTTCCCGCTAAACGAAGAAGACACTAAGAATTTCATTTTCAAGCTCAAGGAAAGCAAAGACCCCGAATCGCAAAGGACGCTTGCACGATTGATTTCGCTCGAAGAATCGAACAACATATTCATCATCACGCATTTTTCCACAAGCGAAAAGTCCTTGAATAATCTCGAAAACTTGTACCGGGAAACATTCGAAAACAACGCTTGCTGCGTCAAAGACTCCACAAAAAAATTTGAATCTTTCGAAGCCGACATAAGACACCCCAAGAACGAAGGCGTCGATATTCCCAAGGGAGCAAAGGAAGCCATCAACCTCGACCTCGATTTCGATAGGGACGATTTCAAGTTCGAAGGCGACACCCTCGTCTTCTGGCTATCGCTATTCGATAACGACTCCACCAAAACAGGGAAAGGCAACACAGCAAACAAAACAAGCAAGGCGGATTCCACAAAATCCGATAAAGAAGCCAACGAGAAAGATTCAAAGTACAAAACTTACACTTTCAGAATCACTAAGCAGGAACTGATGCAGGACACGCTAAAAACCATCGTAAACGACAGGGTCACGCTCAGCATCAACAAACTGCACGCTGAACAATGGTCCGAAAAAGGGCGTTCGCTCCGCATCGAAGGGATTCTGTTTGTGAAGTAGAGCAAAAATGTTGAAAGCACAGAAAGAATACCTGAGTCTCTTACGAAACGCATTCAAGCGGTTCCCGCTCGCCATTGCGTTCGCAATTTTATCGTCAATTGCAATCATATTCGATTTTGTAGAATTATCCAAAATATTCCCCAAAAAAACAACATTCAGCCAAAGCCTTGATTTTTGGCTATGCATTTATCCCATAGCGGCAATGCTCATCGCCCTCGCGACTTCACTCATCCAAGAATCGCGAAAAAGCACTCGCAAGATGCCGCAAATTATCACAAGCGTGGGTTGGCTCCTCATATCAGTAACACTCGTTATTTGCAAATTCACCACAGACAATTATTATGACAGCAAATTCATAAACGTTGTAATAACCAGTATTTTCACCATTAGCGTTCTAGCCATACTCATCGGCCCGTTCTGGAACCAAAAGAATGACAACGCCTTTTGGGTTTACTGCAAAAAAATGGGCAAGCAGGCCCCCACAATTAACACAACCTTCTCGTTATTGGTACCAATCATACTCCTAGCTATAATTGGAGCAATATCTGAAAGCAATAAAGATCTCTGCATTAAAGCAATAATTTTAATAATCATATTTTACATTTTCACAGTATTCCCCATTATCTTCATGACAGGCATTCCGTCCATCGACAAATGCATCGAAGAAACTCCTACTTTAAAAAATTTTGTGATAACCATAAAATCAAAGTGGTTTAATATTTCATTCGACTACTTCAAGTTCATAATTTTACCACTTTACGCCATTTACGCCCTCACCGTTCACTTTTACGATATCGCGGCCTTGCTGCAATGGTCATTTTCAACAAGAACAATTTTTTATCTAGCAATAATTTCCTTAGTTTTGGCGCTCATAATTAAAAACGAATATTATCCTGCGCTGATAAATTCCGAACCTTCTTCCGAAAAGAAAATCGCCAGAATTCTCTCATGCACTTACTTTATCCCTATCGTTACGGCAACCATCGCAATCATCCAAAGATTTTCTGAATACGGCGTTACGGAAAATCGAATTACAGCATTAGCGTTATGCATTATCATTTGCATTTGCGCTATACTTGATTGCTGCGCTATACTTGATTGCAACCCTAAAATCATTCCATCTAAATATGTTATCATCATTTCATGCTTGATGCTAGTGTCTCTCGCTATCGGCCCCACCATCACCCGCAACGCATGGCTAAAGAATATCAAGGAAACCCTCGCCACCGAAGGCTACAGCACATTCCCACTCAGCGAAAAAGACGCAAAAGAATTTTTCTCTAACCTGTGGGAAAAAGACGGGAAAAAAGCAAGTATCATCGCCTACCAAGTGAAGGAACTCCATTCCAGACACGACGAAAAACTTTATCAGTACTTTCCCAAGGAAAGCGACCTAGCGGACATCGTCAAAAAATACCGCACAATTAGCAGAACTGTTAAAAATGACAAAATCCACACAATGCCCGAAAGTTTCAGCAAAGTCGCTTTCGTGAATTACACGTTCAAAGACGAAGAATTCGTAACCCGGAACGACACGTTGTTTTTCGATTATCCGCTCAAGGACACCGATTCGACAAGCAGCAAGGTTTTCAGTTTCTACGTACCAAAGCAAAACTGGCTCGATAAGGACATAAAGGTCCTCGAAACCGAGAGCGCCCGATTCGAAGTAGAATTCATCAAGTTCGGCCAATGGGAAAACGAAAAACACGAACGAGAAAGGGGGCTGCGTCTCCGCGGGATGCTGTTCATGGAGTAAATCTTGTCATCCTCGACCAACGGGAGGGGATCCATATGACTCGGATTAAATTTTAGGCTTGACCACATTTATGCATATAACTATATTTACGCATAAATAAGAAATGCGCGGTTTGCAGCTATTACGAGATGGTCGCTAAAACCGTGCCGCAAAACAAAGGATTCTTTATGGAATACAAAATTAAGGATATCAACCTTGCGATCGAAGGTCGCAAGGAACTCGACCTCGCCGAAACCGAAATGCCGGGCCTCATGGCTCTCCGCAAGGAATACGCCGGCAAGAAGCCGCTCGCTGGTGCCCGCATCATGGGTAGCCTCCACATGACCGTGCAGACCGCCATCCTCATCGAAACGCTGGTGGACCTCGGCGCCGACGTGCGCTGGGTCAGCTGCAACATTTTCAGCACGCAGGACAACGCAGCAGCAGCCGTTGTCGTTGGCAAGAACGGCAGCGTCAGCAATCCGCAGGGCGTGCCTGTGTTCGCCTGGAAGGGTGAATCCTTGGAAGAATATTGGGAAAACACCGCCCGCGCCCTCGTGTGGCCCGATGGCAAGACCGCAGACCTCATCGTCGATGACGGTGGCGACGCGACCATGCTCGTGACCTGCGGCGCAGAATTCGAAGACGCCGGCAAGGTGCCCGATTTCAACCCGGAAACCGACTCCGAAGAATGGGGCGTATTCCTCGCCACCTGCCGTAAGATTTTCGAAAAGGATCCGAAACAGTGGACCCGCGCCCGCGAAGCTCTCCGCGGCGTTTCCGAAGAAACCACTACCGGCGTGCATCGCCTTTACCAGATGGCCCAGGCTGGCCGCCTGAAGTTCCCGGCAATCAACGTGAACGACTCCGTCACGAAGTCCAAGTTCGACAACCTCTACGGCTGCCGCCACTCCCTCATCGACGGCATCAACCGTGCCACCGACGTGATGATGGCAGGCAAGATTGCAGTTGTGTGCGGCTACGGCGACGTGGGTAAGGGCTGCGCACAGTCCCTCCGCGGTCAGGGCGCCCGCGTGATCATCACCGAAATCGACCCAATTTGCGCACTCCAGGCCGCCATGGAAGGCTACGAAGTCAAGACCCTCGACGAAGTCGTTAGCTACGCCGACATCTTCGTGACCACCACCGGCAACACCGGCATCATTAGCGCCGCTCAGATGGAAAAGATGAAGAACCGCGCCATCGTCGGTAACATCGGTCACTTCGACAACGAAATCGACATGGCCGGCCTCAAGAAGATTCCGGGCATCAAGCGTAACGAAATCAAGCCGCAGTACGACGAATGGATTTTCGCCGACGGTCACAGCATCCTCATCCTCGCTGAAGGCCGCCTCCTCAACCTCGGCTGCGCTACCGGTCACCCGAGCTTCGTGATGAGCGCAAGCTTCACGAACCAGACCATCGCCCAGATCGACCTCTGGCTCAATGCTCAGGGCAAGCAGACTGTCGCAGGCATCAAGTACGAAAGCGGTGTCGTGTACACGCTCCCGAAGATTCTCGACGAAAAGGTCGCACGCCTGCACTTGGAAAAGCTCGGCGTTCACCTCACCAAGCTCACGCAGGCTCAGGCCGACTACATCGGCGTGCCCGTGGAAGGCCCGTACAAGGCGGATCACTATCGCTATTAATCGCGAGATGCGCACAAGATGCGCAACCCGTGTCATCCTGGAGGGTTCGCAGAACCCGATAGGATCCAAAAATATCCCCCGGTTTTGAACCGAACCCCGAAAGTTGGACAGTTTAAAGTTAGGATAAAATTGAGTTATGAGTCCGGTATTGTACCGGGCTCATTCCTTTTAGGCGCAGTT
>NZ_FRAZ01000002.1:0-593785 GCF_900142485.1 Fibrobacter sp. UWB12
ATCTCCAAATTTTAATACATTACAACTCGTTTATGTAAGTCGTTTACAGTCAACAAAATACGTTATTTTAAAGCTACAAAATTCCTTCATTTTTGCGAAATTTCGTTTAAAATAAGCAATATTGCCAACTTTTTCACGCTTCACACAAACGATAGAATATAGTATAAATTATCAAAAATCAAGCTTATAATTTAAATAGTGGGAAAAATCACTATTCTGCCTCTCCCCACCGTTTTTCCGGATTTGGGCAATGGTCCTCATGGCCATCAGGCCAAACCCACACTTCATCTGAAAACGGACATGATTCGCACTTGCCGCCAACAGCACAAATGTCTGCGCTATTATTAAAAAACAGACTCCCCTCATGCTTCACATCCGAAACCGAAAGCGCACTCGACCGTAACTCTTTACGCAACGATTCCAGCAACGCATCGTCTGGCATATACATTTCACGGAGTTCTTGCGAAGCGGTACTCAAAACCACCACTTTATTCCACTTGATTCGGTCAATCCCAATCGCAGAAGCCCATGAACCCAACTCCGGCACATCCTGCAGATTCTTTTTATGCAACGTCACTTGCAGCGAGACCGTCGCGCATCTCGCATTCTCGCGCAACTTATCGCGCAGTCCATCGCGCACCCGAACCAGCTTTTCAACGTTCGCTTTCCAACCATCGAACTGTTCCGACGCCAAATAGCTTACCTTGATATCGCTGCACGAACGCAACAGCAATTCCATCGCAGCGTCACACCCCCACTTCCCAGGGAAAGTCCCATTCGTCGTGAGGTTCAGCGGAATCTCAAGCGCCCTACACAACTCTAGCAGTTCGTCAAAATGCGAATAAAGTAGAGGCTCCCCCATCGTCGAAGGGATTACTTCTCGCAGCAAGCGATTACCTGAAGCATCACGTTCTGCGGCATACTTTTCTATCGATGCCTGAGCAATCTCGAAAGTCATTTCGCCTAGGCCAAACGCGCGGCGTTCCTTATTACAATTAGCCACGTCACAATTAAGCAAAGCCCGCTGGTTCAAAAAACACAGCGGACAATGCAAATTGCAAACGTCAGGATTTGTAAGTAAAGTAACGCGGCGCATTTTCCGCACACTAACTATTCTCTATGTTCTCTCAAATATTTAATTGCAGCAAGGCCCGCAATCGCACCTTCGCCAACGGCTACAGCCACCTGGAGCGTGCCGCCCGTGCAGTCGCCAGCAGCAAAGAGACCCGGAACTGTTGTCTGGAAATCCTTATCGAGCACGAGCTTTCCGGCATCGAACGCAGCGCCAGCTTTCAAAGCCAGATCCGTTGCATTCGCACTACCCATAGCCACAAACATGCCGTCAAAATTGGCTTCAAGGCCATCGTCAAACTTCACGCCTTCAAATTGCCCAGCGCCCTTGAGCCCCGTAATCTTGCGGGTTTCAATCTTCACACTTTCAGGGAATTTCGCTGTGAGCTCAGCACCGTTCGTCAAGAGTGTTACGCTGTTGACTACAGACAAAAGTTCAGTTGCTTCGTGCAATGCATATTCGCCCGAACCAAGTACCGCCACATCCTTTTTACGATAAAAGAAAGCATCGCACACAGCGCAGTAGCTCACACCGTGGCCTTCCATCTCGGCCATTCCTGGGATCGGGGTCTTCTTGCGGGCAGAGCCAGTCGCCATCACACAAACCTTTCCGCGGTACGTTCCGTTCAAGCCCGTAGCCACAAATCCAAAACCATCGAACATGAGGTCCGTCACCTCATCGTCCACGATTTGCGCACCAAGAGCAAGCGCCTGCTTCTTACCGACTTCAGCAAGTTCCGCCCCCGTGAGCGGTTTTTCAAGACCAAAATAATTTTCGATTTTGTGAGCCTTCGCAAGCGCGCCCACATCTTTTCCAACTAACTGAACATCAAGTCCAGCGCGAAGACCATAAAGAGCCGCCGAAATTCCAGCCGGACCATAACCCAAAATCAATATATCTGCCATGTGTACCTCCACAATTAAGATACGAATTTATTTATTTTAAAATATATAACTGATTTAGAATTTTTTGGAACTGAGAATGATGTTGCAACGCTACCCTACGCGTGATTTATTTGTCGAAGCCGGATATGGTCCCAATTTCGCGGACCAGCTTATTCAGAATGCCTATAGCAAGCTATTTGAGGGCGACCCGATAGACGAGCGAATCTATTTTGAAGCTTCCGACGACATGGCATACATCATCGACATCGGACACGATGACATCCGCTCGGAAGGCATGAGCTACGGCATGTTCATCGCGGCACTGACAGACCACGAATCCACGTTCGACAAGCTTTGGAACTTTTCAAAGAGATTTGTCCGTAACAACGATGGTCCGCACAAAGGATATTTTTCATGGCAGGTCAACACGACCGACTTTTCCATGATGGACCCCGGTGCAGCTCCAGATAGCGAAGAATATTTTGCAGCAGCACTCCTTATTGCCGCAAAGCGCTTTAATCGCGAAGATCTACTCAACGACGCCAAAGAGCTCATCACCGACATCAAGTACAAACCGGTCAACGAGCTCGTCGGCCCAATTATCGATCCCGAACGAAAAATAATCAAGTTTTCTCCCGTTCTCGGAAACGACTTTACCGACCCGAGCTACCACACGATGGCGTTCTACCGCATGTTTGCCGAAGCAACAGGCGATGAATCTTGGCTCGAAGTCGCACAGGCAAGCATTGAATTTTTGCAAAAGGCAGCACACCCCACCACAGGACTTTGCCCAGATTACGCCGAATACGACGGAACCCCTAAAGCGATGCCCTGGTTCCCCGAAAGCAACAACTTTAGCGGTGATGCTTGGCGCGTTGCCCTCAACTTAAGTCTGGACTATTCCATTTTCCGTGGGCATGAAAGCGAAAAAGAAATTTGCGAACGCATTTTGCATTTCTTCCAGAACTGCAATCCGTACCTTTCGGACTATGCTGTCGATGGAGGGCCTTACCCGCACCAAGGACGAAATGCGACACCAGGCCTAATCGCCATGAATGCAGCAGCAACGCAAGTATTACCATTTGATGACCCGCGCATCACGCCATTCGTAAGACGACTGGCCGCGCTCTCTGTGCCCTACCGTTTTTGGCGCTATTATGATGGGATGTTATACATGATTGGGCTTCTCGCTACGGCGGGAAAAATCACACTATAAGGAGTACGCATGAAACACCTACCATTCATTCTCTTCATCGCTGCAAGTTCGATAGCGTTCACCGCCTGCGACGACGTTCGTATTGAAAAATACCCGAACGGGAACACGCGATTCGAAGCCACCTACGTGAACGACAAGAAGGAAGGCCTCGAAAAAGAATACTACGACGACGGAACACTCAAGCGAGAATCCAACTACGTGAATGACCGCCGCGAAGGAGTCACCAAGGAATACTACAAGGACGGCACTCTCCAGACGGAACTTACATACGCAAACGGTTACATCGAAGGAACCGTTATCCGCTACCACAAGAACGGGAAAGTAGCCTCCAAGGCCGAATACAAGCAAAATAAACAAATTTCATTCGGCGAGACTTACAATGAAGACGGCTCCCCCGCCACAAGCGGCAGCTACAAGGATCCGCGCGATGGAATCTCCTACGAATGGATTGTCATTGGCGACCAACTTTGGACAGCAGAGAACATGAACTTCGCCACGGCATCCGGTGCAATTTGTGCGCAATGCAATCACTGGGGACGTCTCTATGATTTTCAGAACGCTCAAAAAGCATGTCTCGAAGGATTCCACATGCCGAGCAAGGCTGAATGGTTAAAGCTGCTGAAGGTAGCAGGCAAAAAGCCAGGAGTCGCTCTCAAGGCAGGCTACGGCTGGGATCCCATCAAGCCGGAATCTCCGATTTTCGGAAACGGTAAAGATGAACTCGGATTCGGTGCCAAGGCTGGCGGTGCACATTTTGCAAAAAGCGACGTACCTATAAAGGATCGCAAGTTTGACGAAGCCGGCAAGAAGGCATACTTCTGGACAAGCGAAGGCGAAGTTCTCGTGTTCTTCCACGACAAGGATATCGCCAAGTTCGAGAAGTTCAATCCTGAATTCGGCGCAAGTCTCCGCTGCTTGAAAAACTAGTTTGTCAACGTGTCATCCTGAGCGAAGCCGTTAGGCGAACTCGAAGGATCCAGTAACAATTCATACAACGCAAAGCTCCTCACATCCGAGGAGTTTTTATTTTATCCTCTCCAAAGATATTTCCTCTCCATCCTCATATTTCTGTTTAGTCCGAATTCGCCCTTTTTCATCGTAATACTTTTTTATGCCGTGTGATTTCCCATTCCTATAGGGTTCCTCGTATTTTTTGCGACCGAACTCATCGTATTGTATTTCATTTCCATGATGCAAACCATCTTTATAGTTCGTCACCTTAAATTTCTTTCCAATTGGATAATACCAAATATCGGCACCATCACGTTTACCTTTCTTAAAATGAATTTTATTCGCAAGTTTACCGTTTGAATGATACGATTTCAAGACCTGTACGTAAGCGGGAACAACAATATCTCTATCACGAATATTCAAATCGGTAACATAAATACCTTTTTTCGCATTTTCAGTTTTCAAATCGTCTGCTGAAATTTCATAGACGGAATCAACAGGGCAACCATTATCCTTGATGAACTTTTTCAGCGCGCTTATATTATGCGACAAGACTGAATTACTCCGCACCACAGATTTATACATTCCCTCACTATAATCGTTGAAAATAACAATAGAATCAGGATTTCCGCACCAGTTTAAGGCCCAACCGGAATCCATTAAATCCTTATGACGGGACTCCAAGAAAAATCCACCGGGATCGCACCCGCACAACCCAGCCAGTTCTAACTTTTGAAACCCGTTATTGATTTTTCTCGCATATAGGGAATCATCAATGGACGCAAACAATTCCTCCATCTGCGGATTATTTCTCAAATCGAGGGCATTGAGGAAAATGGCACAGCCGCCTTCGCACGCAGAGCGGCCATCGCAAGAGTACGAAAGCGAAAATGCACCCAACAAAAAAACAAATAACTTTACAAACGTTCTAGATATCATACTTGTCCTAAATATAAACTATCCTAGAACAGATTGCAAAAAAGAGCAAAATAAGCAGCACAAGAACAAGAGCAAACTGTTCATGATGCTATTTTTTTCAATTTCATGCTACTAAATTAGCTGATTTCACATTTTTGGAAGCATAAAACAAACAGACAAACTCATATTTCGGCTATTTTAAACTAGTTTATCTAAAAATTATGCTACTAAATTACGATTTTTCGTCATTTAGTAGCACATTTTCTGATTTTAGAGCTTATCTGGAGTTTATCGGATCGAAAAACTATAATGTAGCGTGAGCAGCAATCGTATAAATAGCAGTCACGTCCTTCGCCTTGAGCGGCACGAATCCCCAGCCGTCGCCAGGATTCAACTTTTCGACGAGCGTCGGGATATCTTCTTCTTTTGCGCCAAGTTCGGCAAAGTTAATCGGCATGCCGATGGAATGCAAGAATCGACGGAATGCCTTAATGCCTTCGAGCGCAGTCGCTTTCGGATTTTCAAAATTCATCTGGCAGCCAAATACACGTGTTGCCATCTGTGCAAAACGCATCACGTTATGGTCAACCACATACTCCATCCACGCAGGCATAATAACTGCTAGCCCCGCGCCATGGGCGCAGTCATAGAGTCCCGAGAGTTCATGTTCAATCGCGTGGCTATTCCAGTCTTGACTGCGCCCGCAGCCCACAAGGCCATTGTGGGCTACCGTACCCGCCCACATGATGTTCGCACGAACCTCGTAATTGTCGGGTTCGGCCATGGCGCGCGGGCCTTCCTTAAGCATCGTGATGAGCAACGCTTCGCAAAGGCGATCCGTCGTCTCGACTTCCAAAGTATTCGTGAAGTAGCGTTCAAAAACGTGGGCCATGATGTCGGTAATGCCGCAAGCAGTCTGGTAAGCCGGTAGCGTGCAAAGCAAAGCCGGATTCTGTACCGCAAATCTCGGGCGAATCACGTCAGCACCGATATCACGCTTGAGCATCCCCTCTTCTTTTGTCACGACGGAATCGCCACTGCCTTCGGAACCAGCGGCAGCAATCGTCTGCACCACGCCAATCGGGAGAGCCTTCGTGACCGGCAACTTTTTCGCATAGAAATCCCAGAAGTCGCCATCGTAAAGAGCGCCCACAGCGATACCCTTGGAGCTATCAATAACAGAGCCTCCGCCCACAGCAAGGATGAAATCAACCCCGTTCGCACGAACCATTTCGATGCCCTTGTAAATCAAGGTATCACGCGGATTCGGCTTCACGCCACCGAGCTCCACAAACGAAACTCCTGCAGCATTGAGTGACGCCTTCACACGGTCTATCAAACCGGAACGCACCGCAGAACCGCCACCGTAATGAATCAGCACCTTCGTGCCGCCATACTTTTTGACGAGTTCACCGCATTCGTTTTCGCGGTCTTTACCAAATACAAATTCCGTGGGGCTGTAGAAATTAAAGTTATCCATATTCCATCCTTGTGTTTCGAATAAAAATACAAGAAAATCCCGCCATAAGCAGGATTTTCTCAAAAAAGCCGTTCACAGCAAGAACCACCTTACCAGAAGTGGAAACCTAAACCCACAAAAATAAAGTTGTACAAGACCCAATCCTTACGGCTATCGTTTCTATAGTCAAACGTATAGCCCAACATATACCGAAGTTTCAATGACAAATAACTCGCTATATGAAATTTTGAATCAGGAGCAGATTCCAACCAAAAACGATAATCAGCCTGAACGCCCGGCCCAATCGAAGTTCCTAGACTAAAATACGGCTGAAATTTAAATCGTTTGTTTTCATAAGCATCATACCCCATAGAAACAAACCCACCTCTCAAATCCTTATTTCTGTAATAATACGGGGTAATGATGTATCTAGAATACTGTATCGGAACACCTAACATAAAGGTCCAATTCAGCGCATCACCAAAGACTTCAAAACCAAGGCCACCTGTATATAACTTTTCCTCATGATAATTTCTGAATTTTTTATAGCCTTTCAAGTACTCATCAAAATCCTTAACATTCTTTTTTATCCAATTAAAATATTCTGAATCCGGATACTTTTCACAGAACTCATTCATTTTTTCCAAAGCACGTTCAATCCTAGTCGTATCTACGTCTACGCCACGATAATACCTGTATGAACTTGCACGAACTTTTATCACATTCGCTAAATCAACATCCTTGGAGATTCCATATCCTTTTAAAGAATGGTCCCAAGAATACGTAAAGTAATCCTTATCATAAATCATCCAAAAAGGAAGCGTTTCTATAAGGATCTGTGCGAGGTCTTTGTATTCCTGTTTTATATCGGCCTGCATCGCACTTTTCAAATAGGATTCAGCCTTATCTACTCGTTGCCGGTGATCACGGTCTCCAGGACGATCGTTATAATGAGCCGCAAAACGAGTTTCCTTTTTCAAGTAGGTCTTCAAATCATCATCGGCAAAAGAATAGCGGACACGTTTCCCAGCCTTCTTAAGCAAATTCGCAAACTGCGGAACAGCCAAGTCATAACGTCCCAATATAAAATTGACTTGAAGAAGTTCAAGGCTATCAATTGCCGATTCCGGAACCTTTGCTTGAGACAAAAATTCAAGGGCCGCATCAGCTTTAGCAACATCACCTTCTTTCAAAGCATGCAAAAGATTGTCACGAGCCTTCCATTCATCAAACATATCGACAGGATCAATTTTAACACTTAAAAAAACGTCCTGCTCATAATCAGCCCCCTGAGCAAGAACAACCGCACAAAAACAAAGAATCACAAGAAAAATATTCCTAACCATATACATTAAATATAAAACAAAAAACTTCCCGGAGCATATCCGAGAAGTTTCAAAAAGGTGACCCCCGGAATGGTATCCGGGGTGACAACATGAATTACGTGGTATATTCGGCGTTGATTTTCACATAGCCGTAGCTCAAGTCGCAAGTGAATGCGCTTGCAGAAGCCTGGCCAATGTTCAACACGAGCGTTACTTTGTATTCACGCTGACGAACCACGGCATGCAGTGCAGCCGTCTGCTTTTCGTCCAGCTGTACCGGACGGCCACCTTCGAGAACCTTGACTTCACCGAAGTAGAGGTCCGTGTGTTCGGCAACCATGTTACAGCCGCTAGAACCAGCACTGCTAAGGATACGGCCCCAGTTCGGGTCTTCACCGAACATAGCGCACTTGGCGAGGTTCGACGTACCGATGAAGCGAGCCATGCGGAGAGCTTCTTCGTGGCTTTCAGCCTTTTCAATGCGGAGTTCGATGAGCTTTGTTGCACCTTCACCGTCGCGGACAATGTCCTTGGCGAGGCTCTGCATCACGAGCGTCAAAGCAGCACGGAATTCGCCCTGTTCGCTGAGGGATAGGTCTTCGTACTTGATGCCGCTCATGCCGTTAGCGAGCATGATGCAAGTGTCGTTCGTGCTGGTGTCACCATCAACCGTAATTGCGTTGAAGGAGTCTGCGATGTTGGCACGGAATTCAGCAAAGAAGTCAATCGGCAAAGCAAGGTCAGTCGTGATGAACGCAAGCATCGTTGCCATGTTCGGGTGAATCATGCCAGAACCCTTGCAGGCGCCACCGATAGTCACTACACCCTTTTCAGTCTTGATTTCCACGGCGTGGCTCTTGAGAGCAAGGTCCGTCGTGAGGATAGCTTTTCCAAATTCTTCGGAAGCATCTTCATGGAGCTTTTCCACGAGCTTCGGGATACCGGCTTCAATCTTGTCCATCGGCATCAAGTGGCCAATCACGCCCGTGCTGCAAACAAGCACACTCTTCGGCGTGAGCTTGAGAGCTTCTTCGGTAAGCACAGCCATGCGTTCAGCATCGGCATAACCCTTTTCGCCCGTGCAAGCGTTAGCGTTACCGCTGTTCACGATCACAGCAGATGCAAAGTGGGCATGTTCCAAAGCGGCCTTGTCATAAAGGACCGGAGCGGCCTTCACCTTATTGGTGGTAAAAACGGCGAAGCAGCGGGCAGCCTTTTCGCTCTTGAGAAGAGCCATATCGGCATTGCCGCTGGCCTTGATTCCGGCGCAAATTCCAGATGCGGTAAAGCCCTTGGGGGAGCAGACGCCGCCTTTTTCCAATACAGTGTACATAGTATCTCCTAAAAAGAAGCTTTCTTTTGCGATTCAGGGTTCGCAACGCCCGTTAAAATTTTTACCTTATAGAGCATGGAAAAGATCATGTTTACACAAGAGGCTTACGACAAGCTCGTTAAGGACCTTGAAAATTTAAAAAATGTTGAACGTCCCCGCGTACTTCAAGAATTAGTTGATGCCCGTGCACAAGGTGATTTGAGCGAAAATGCAGAATACCATGCCGCCAAGGAACGCCTCGCCGCAATCGATAACATCGAAATGCCGAAGCTCCAGGACCAACTCGCCCGCGCCCAAGTGATTGCATTTGATGCGAACTCCGATACCATCAAGTTCGGCGCCACCATCACGGCCAAGAACTTGAAGACCAAGCGCGAAATCGTCTACCAGCTCGTCTCCCCCGAAGAAGCCGACGCCCTCAACGGCAAAATCAGCTTCAAGAGCCCGATTGGTGCAGCCCTTATGGGCAAGAAGCGCGGCGATACGGTCGAAGTCGTAACGCCCAAGGGCAAGAACCAGTTCGAAATCATCGATTTCAAGTAATCCAGCTTTAAGCATTCCATGTTCGTAACGCTCATCGGCAAAGACCAGTTCAGCAAGGACAAGCGAATCGAAAAATTCCTGTCCGAGACTCTTGGCGACCGGATTTCTGATCCGATGGCCAAGCAGGTGCTGTACGCCACAGACACAAACATCGCTTCCATCTCCGATGTCATCATCGAAGCATGCGATTCCGTATCGATGTTTTCGCCGGAACAGGTCATTGTTGTACGCAAAGCCGAAGCCATGAAAACCGACGATTGCAAAGCAATCGCCAAATGGCTCCCTCATGCCGCAAGCGGCAAAGTGCTCTTTGACTTCGAAACGCTCCTCGCCAGTAGCGAACTTTACAAGGCGCTCTCGAAGGTCTGCAAAGTCGAAAAGTACGACGTGCCGAAACAATACGAAATGGCCGACTGGATTTCGGCAGTCGTTCCGACGCATTTCAACAAGGCAATTGAACCTGCGGCATCGCAGTACCTCGCCGAAGCGCTCGGCAACGACACCAAGCTCGTTTGCGAAGAAGTCGAAAAGATTCTGCTTTACGCCCCCGACTGCAAAAAGATAACCATCGACCTCGTGAAAACGATGGTCGTTTCGCAGCGTGATATCCCCACCTACGAAATTGAAGGTTTCTTCGGGATGCAAGATGCAAAAGCGTACGTCCAGAAGCTCAACGAACTTTTGAACAGCGGAGTCGATGCCATCCGCATCTCCAACACGCTTTACAGCTACGCGCTCTCGCTCTTGAACTATGCCTCGCTTACGGCCAAGGGCGTTTCGCCCGAAGAGGCTGCCAAGAAAATTGGCAAGAACTACTACATGTTCGTCAAGAAAGGCCAAGCCGCAGAGTGCTGCCGTCGTTGGCGCAAGCCACTCCTGATCCGCGTACTCCGTCGCCTCGCCGACCTTAATTACGAAATGAAAAGTGGCAAATGCCCCACCCGCATGAGCCAGGAACTCGCCCTCGCCGCTCTCGTCGTGCGATAGGTTCTTTATTCCCCAAATTTAGCGCTCCCCGGACTCAATTCCGAGGCCGCAAAAAAGTAAAAGCCCTGGCAGAGCCAGGGTTTTCGCATTTTTAATTTTCACGTTTTAAAAATTTGCGAACGTGCTTAAAAAGCACGCCCGCCATTATCTTACTTCACACGAACAAGCTGAGCAACACTTCCAACACGCACGACATACGCTCCAGAGCGAGACATAGTCACATTGAAGTTGGCAGAATCAACCGTTCCTGACGTAATAACGTTTCCTTGCATATCGAGTACGGCGTAAGCACTCCCCTTGCGGGCATTCATCACCTGGATATTGCGGCCGATGGTTGCCAACTTGAACTGAGGAGCCATTTTCACACCAGGAATAGATTCCTTATCCGATTTTTTCAATTCAAAGCTATAGACAATCTCGCCATTAAGTTTTTCTCCAGAGAAATATGCCGGAATTCCATTAATGACAAGTATATCATTGATATTTTTCTGTGAAAGCGTTTTCCATATATTCACCAAACTATCATCAGCGCATTTGTCAGTATCAGAGACAGCAAGATTCATATACATAACATACTTGCCAGCCTCCAACTTTCCTTCATATTTTTTGTTATCCAAATAAAGTTCCTTGACAGAAGCCTTAAAGCAACTGTTCGGCGTTTTTATCTTAAGATCTTTCGAAGACTTGCCCACCTCTAAACCCGAAATGGTATAAACAAAGTCCGGAGTTGCAGCAACCTTGTAAACTGCATAAACAGAATCATTTTTAGTAATCAGATTCAAATCTTTGCTCCAGCCAACGAATGTGAGACCAGCATGCACAGGAGGCTTTACGGAAGTCTCAGAAGCGCCCTTCAAAATTTCCTCTTTGCCAACGAGGGTGCCATTGAAATCCAAGAACGTCACTACAACCGTCGGGAGTTTTTCGTAATCCGCAACAAACGTAATCTGATTATTTATTGAAGCTCCTCGGCCCAACATGTTAGACGAAATACTTTCATACCCAACGCCCTCATCAATAAACTTCCAGCCCTTGAACTTGTAAAGCGAACGTGTAGGGTCTTTCGGCGGAGTTGCAGCCTGTTTTTCGCCGACAATTTCCGTTTTCAGGACTTTTCCATCATAGTCAGCAAACACCACCGGATACCATAAATACTGGAACTTCACTCCAATTTTTTCTATAGTAAGAATCTGAATGAACAAATCTTTAGCCTTCAGCGTATTTACCATCACGTCAAGGTTGTGATCCGTCTTACTATAGAATCTCCAGATATTGGCAAGACTATCATTAGCACAAGAACCTGTATCAGCAACATCAACTTCAACTTCCAATATATAACGCCAAGGGTCTTTATTACCTTCAGTGTAATCATTGCCATCCGACAAATCCTTAAACGCTTGTTTTGCAACAATAAAGCAATTGTTCGGAGTCTTGACATTGGCATCATTCGCCTTTACTGCCTTTTCGTAATTCGTCACAGTAAAACTGTATTCAGGAGCTTTCTTGACTTCATAAGTAGCCGTAACATAAGTCGAGTTTTCAATTTCTTCAAGCTTTTTATCCCAGCCCTTGAATGTCAAGCCTTTATGCACAGGATCTTTGGGCGCAACAACGATTTCATCATCGCAATACACAGAATCCTGTAATACAGTTCCATCGAAATCCTTAAAAGTAACTTTCTTAGAAGGCCCATACTCATACTCAGCAAATACCTTATTGCTACCTTCGACTTCAGTATATTTACGATCCCATTGCTTGAAGATTTTACATCTAAGCTTTGGATTTTCTGGAGGTGTTGCCGATAATCCCTGTCCGACAAGTTCCGATTTCAATACCGTATTTTCCTTTATTACAGTTCCATCACTCGAAACAACTCTATCATCATCAAGGAACTGTATACGGAACCAGGTATAGTTGAAGTGCAAATTGCCCATAGTACTACCTGTATTCCAAATAACATTTTCCACGCCATTTACCTTAACCGTAGACGTTACTTTATTTTGGATATTAAACTTCCAAATATTAACTAAGCTATCATTAGAACACTCATCTGTATCTTCAATCTTAAAGCTTACTTCCAAATTATACTGCAAGGCATCTTCTTTGCCTTCGACATAATCTTTTTCCTCATCATATTGCTTAAACGACTTTTCTTGCAAGACAAAGCACTTGTTTGGCCCCTGCACATCGAGGTCAGAAACAGTCTTTGCAGTCTTGTAATCTGCTACAGTAAAATTGTACTCAGGATTACTCTTGGCTTCGTAAGTTGCCTTAATCCAAGTAGTTTCTTTCAATTCAAAGACATCGGGTATATTGTCCCACCCCTTGAATGTCAAGCCAGCGTGTTCCGGATTCTCCGGAATGACAACCTCATCCCCTTCATAATACAGGGAATCCGATATAGTCGATCCGTCATAATCTGAAACATTCACCCAGAAAGGTTGAAGTTCCCTATACTGAGCCGAAACCGTCGTATTTTTCACAATTTCAGAATAATCGGTACCCCATTCTGAGAATACAAAACCTCTTTGCGCAGGAACATCTTCTGATGGCGGCGGAGTTGCAGACATTCCTTCGGGCACATATTCCTGTTTCATCACGCTATAGCCTTGTTTACCATTTACATTAACCGCCATAAATTGAACTTCAAATCTCTGGAACCAGAATTCAACCGAACTAATAGCAATACGTCCTGTACTCATAGCGTAAACCTGATATTTTTTCACACCATTAACAACAATATCAAGTTTTTTCAAATCATTGACAGAATTCCAAACATTAGACAATTCATCATCAGCGCAAGAACCAGTGTTTTTAACAGTCACAACAACTCTATAGTCAAGGGGCAGCCCCTTTTCATTGAAACGACCCTTAGAAACAATAAAGCACTCGTTTGGCGTAGTAAACGTGATATCATCTGCACTTTCAGCAGTTTTAAAGCCATCTATTTTGAATTCAAACGAAAGATTCTTTGCATCGTAAACAGCCCTCACGGTAATATTTTCCGTTACATTATCAAAAGCCTTATCCCATCCTTTAAAAGTAAGCCCCTTATGAACAGGTGCGTTTGGAGCAGTAGCAGAACGACTTGTTAAGATGGTATCTCGTCCCAAAACAACGTCATTAAAATCAACAAACGTCACAACGCGAGTATTCGATTCCAATTTTTCAATAAAGAATGCAGTCAATGCAGAATCACCACGAACTTTGAGATCAAATTTTGAACTCTTGCTCACACATACACCATTACTTTCCCAGCAATCAAATAGATATCCGGCATTTGCAGTTGCTTTTAAAGAGACTGTTTCCCCAGCTTTATAATAGTCGTTAACAGTTACAATAGTTCCTCCACCATTACCTTTACTTGCTTGAACTTTGTATTTGGGCGTAACACGCATCATTCCCGAAAAAGTGGAATCAACAACAGTCTGGCCATAGGTTTGTGCTACATTATATATAATACGGTCCCTAATTTCTACAAGGGAATCGCCTCTTGCAAAATAACCGAGATCCTTTTTGACTAAAACCGTATCATAATATTCTTTATAGTTTTGCACATTATTAGTCAAAACACTTGACACATTAAACCATTCACCAGCAACATACTTTTGGTCCGCTGCTGAATACGTATAACGTCTTGCTTGACGTGTGATGCGGACATCATTCGGAATGTCGGGCGCATAAATATCATAAACAGTCCGGACTCCAACTGCATCATCATAATTCAAAGTAAATTCAGAGTTGAATAAATTACCGTAGCTTCTAATTTGTCCTTTTTCATCAGCGATTTCTTGATAAACGCTAGCAGGCTTCGACAAGTACACATAATAAATTGCACGAGCTAAACGACGATCATCCGCCCAATCCCTCGTTTTGCCGCTGAGCCACCACAATTCATATGAATTATTGTTATCAATAGATTCCTCATAACTATAAGTGTAGCGCAAACGATCTATTGTAAGGCGAACCTTTCCATATTTTTTTTCACTTGAATAAGCTTTTTTCAAAATGTCTTCAATGCTCATTTCGACTTCATGCTTTCCGCAATCATCATAAAAGAACCAATTTTCCGGTTCACCAATATTACTCGAAAATGTTAAAGCATTGCCATTATAAGTATATCCATAATGAAAACTTTCATTGTCCGTACTTTTTAACAAGGAATAGGAATTTCCTAAAACGCCATAGATAAGAGTAGGCATGTAGCGGTACTGCTTACCATAACCACAAAAGGCGACATCGTTATAATAAATTTTTCCTGTAGGATAAGATTTGCTAGCGTCCAAACCTTTATATTCCACAGTTATCGGTCCTTTAGGGTCGAGTGGGCCTTCCTCTAAATATTGCTGTTGAAGCAGCAATTCGTTTGCTTTTTCAAAAGTCGCATTTGCAAACGTTCCTGCACAAAGAAGAAACGTCAGAGCGCTTCCCATAACCTTATTCATTTCAACTCCTTCCAAAGGCAAAAGCTGCCCCAAAGTTTATAAAAATCTTACGCAAAGGTAAAAAAAAGCCATTTTTTTGTAAAGTGATTAATTTGAAGTTCTGTGGATTATTTTTCAATCAACCAAAAAAAGCCCTGGCATAGCCAGGGTTTTCTCACTTATAAAAAGAAAGGCCGGACGTAAGTCCGGCACATGCTAATTACTGATTCCAGCTGTCATCGTGTGAATTTTCCGGAACCGGAGCGTCCGGGGTTTCACCTGTTGCAATCGGAGCTTCTTCAGCCTGTTCGACCGGCTTAAGTTCCGGAGCGGCAACGCTAGAAGTCATTTCAGACTTTTCGGAAATATCGACATTGCCGATGTAATTGCGAATGATTCTCGGCGTCACAAAGATCACGAGGTCCTTCTTCGTAATAGACTTGCGGCTATACTTGAAGAGGTTACCAAGCAGCGGAATATCCTTGAGGAACGGGATACCGCTTTCGCTTTCAGTGTTTTCGTTGCGGGTAAGGCCACCAATCACGACCGTTTCACCATCAGCCACAACAACCTTGGTCTTTGCTTCCTGGGTCGAAATCACGACTTCGCCCTTTTCGTCATAACCATAGGAGTTGTTTTCCGGATGGAGGTCGAGCAAAATGCGATTGTCGCCAGAGACGTGCGGAGTAACGGTAAGTTTGATACCCGTTTCAACCATCTTAGTCGAAGATTCACCGCTATCGTCAATCACGCGGATGGAAACCTTGTCACCCATAAACACGAGAGCTTCAGTGTTATCGAGCGTAGAAACCTGCGGAGAAGCAAGCACTTCCGTAGAAGCATCACCCATCAAGTTCGAAATTGCAATCTGGAGATTGTTGTCCAAGAGGCTTGCCGTAATGGCGGTACTCGGATTACCCACAGCCGGCGATGCTCTGTTCGGGAAAGACTGGATAGCACCACTGATTCGGCTAGAACCGGCGGTAGCACCCGTTGCAGCGGCGGCAGTCCCCGGCGTAAGCGAACCAGAACCCATCGTAGCGGTCCAGTCAACACCGAGTTCGCGAGCAAGTTCGCTGTTCACGACCACGAGCTTTGCAGTAATCATGATCTGGAGCGTTTCGACGTCAAGTTCGGTCAAAGCGTTACCCATCTGCTCGATTTTGCTTTCGGTATCGTAAACGATGATGGAGTTCGTACGTTCCACAACAGAAATCTTACCACGGTTAGACTTCATGTTTTCAAGAACCTTGACGAGTTCATCGGCCTTGGCGTGATGCACCTGGAAATTCTTACGAATAAGAGGAGCGGTCTGTTCGGCCTGAGCTTCTTCGTCAGCAATTTTTTTCTGCTTTGCCTGATAAGTACTCTGGCGCTGAATTGAAATGTACTTGTCCTGAATCACCCACGTGAGGTCATTCATGTTACAAATAATGTCCAAAGTTTCTTGCCAGGTCTTTTTGGTCACGCGCAAGCTAATCTTTCCCTTGACATCGGGAGCGATCAAAATATCCACGCCAGCAATCACGGAAACAGAGCGGAAAATCGCTTCGTAATCCATGTTGACGAAGTTAAAGTCATATAACTTCTTATTCGGAGCAACCGAGCCCTCAGCAGGAGCCGCCCACGCGGTAGCAAAACTTGCCACCATGATAAGAATCGTCAGAATTTTAGTCAGCTTTTTCACTTTTGACCCCCAAATTTATCGGGAAGACCCATAGAGTAGCGACGGCTCACCCCGAATTCCTGAATCAAGAAGAGCACATCAGTTTGTGTAATTTTAAGAACTTTTCCGTTCATGATCTTATCGCCTTCCTTAATCGTATAAGACACGCCCGGATTCTTGGTTTCGACGAGAATAGCCACCGGCTCCTCGGCTTCCCAAATAATACCCACCAATTCAACCTGGTCGATATTGATACCTTCTTCGACCAAGCCCTTGATTTCAACAAACGGATCGCGACGACCAAAAGAACTGTAAGTCACACGGTCTTCATAAAGTTCATCAAGAGCACTTCCGACAGGTTTCATTCCCTGCGTGAGTGTTTCACCGCGTTCTTGGTCCACCTTCCTCAAGCGTTCCATCTGCACGGCAGAAAGTTCATCCGTAAAGCTTACGGCACGGCGATTCACGTATCCAATCTTGTTGCCCAATTGAACTTTGCGGTAAAGACCCGTCAAATCCATGTTCACAAGGCGATCGCCAAACACGACACGCTGCATAACCTGAGACTTTTCGCTCGGTGCTGCATAGAATTCCGTTTCATCGGCAACGACAATCAACTCGCGGACAACTGGGCGCAAATGGAATGTCTGTGCGCTGGCAACAACCTTCTTGCTATCCTTTTCGTAAGACTTAACGAAATCCGAGAATTCCGGAACCGGATCCGGAGACTTCATCCAGTCACGAACGTAAATGCCATTCGGACGGGCACTCCAGAACACAAAGCCATCGCGACGGATTGCATTTTCAGAAGTCTGCAAAATCAAAGCGCCATCCTGCACCAAGATGACCGGGCGAGCTCCCGGCGAGAGCTGGATATTCAAGCCATTGGCATCCCAGAATACAGACCTCACAAGAGCACCAGTACTCACCTTGAACACAGGAGACTTATCCGGTCCCTTTGTAGCAACAGTTATTACAAAGGCGCCATTCGGATTAGAAACTTGAGCAATCTCCAGGGGATTACTTGCCACCAAGCGGAACTGTTCCATGCCAGAACCGATAAGGACCGTCATTTCCTTAAGTCCCGGGAGCAAAGCAGATGCACTTGCCGGAGCGGCAGCCTGAGCAAGATTTTCGCGAGCGGCCTTTTCTGCGGCTTTACGTTCAGCAGCCATGCGTTTTTCTTCTTCACGAGCGGCCTTACGATCAAGTTCGGCTTGCTTTTCGGCAGCCTTGCGATCGAGAGCAGCTTGTTTTTCAGCAGCCTTACGTTCGGCAGCCAAGCGCTTTTCTTCTTCACGGGCGGCCTTTGCTGCGGCAGCCTTCTTGCTAGCAAAGAGCTTCGAAAGCGTCCAAGGTTTGCCATTCTTCGAAGCGAACTTCAAGAAGAAGCTAGACTTATCCAAAGAAATCGCATTCTTGTCCGAATTGATGGAAGCACCCACAGGCATGCGAATCATCAAGAAGTTCATGCCACGATAGACTTCCTTGGAAACGCTCATGGAATGAACAAACGGCGATGAAGCATCGATATCGTAATTACCGATACCAAGGGCAAAATCCGATTCGGAGAAGCCGACGGTCAAAGTTTTTGAAGCATTATCGTACTTTTGGAAGAATGTCGGCAAATTCTTGTCAGATGCGAACAGGAATTCCATCTGGCAAGTCTTTGTGCAATTAAAGCGGACATCCTTAATGAGCGCAGCCTGCAAGGCTACGGCACTCGATAACAGCATAAGAAGGAACTTGCATTTCATTATTTGCCAACCTTCTTGGATGTATAAGTGGTCAAGTTGAAGTTCACCGACATGGTAATCGGAGTCCAACCGTGAGTTTCAGCCTTCTGCACTTCGGCAGCAATGCCTGAGTAGCGAGAAAGTTTCAAGTTCGTAATTGCAGTCGGATAGTTGAAGTTTGCAATTTCAGCAAACAAGTAACCGAGCATGTGATAACCGGAATTAACCGCAATCGAATAGCGGTTTTCAATGTAGTGTTCCCTTTCGGAACGACCTTCCGGATTGAACTTCTGGATCTGCACACCAGAGCTACGCAGCACAGAATAAAGGTCCTGCAAACGCAGAGGAACTTTTTCTTCTTCCGGGAACATTTCCTTTAATTTCTGGAAATCCTTTTCGGCCTGAGCAAGCTGCATTTCGAGTTCAGCTACGCGATGTCTCTTAGCATTAATCTTGTTCAATTCTGTTTGTGCAGAATTTCTCTGATCTTCAAGACTTGCATATTCAATCGTGAACGGATCCCATATATACGTATAGACAGAATAAACCAACAACAGAATAGCGACAATCAACGCAATGCAGTATACATTTTTCTTGTCTTTAAAGTCAATATTAAAGTTGCCCATATCAACCCTCCTCTCCAAGGTCTTTCTTGAGTTCGACCTTGAGTGTAAAGTTGTAGGCCTCGTCGCCATCTACTTTTGTTGTAGAGATAGATACAAGCGAGACTTTGTTTATGCTGACTTGTTTCTCGAGCTTGACCATGTATTCAGCCACTTCGGAGAAGTCAAACGTCGTGCCCCTCATTTCGAGGTTGAATTCGCCCACTTGGGACAAACTCAAAAGCCACATGTTCGGGGGTAACACCGAGGAAATATTCTCAAACAGTACCACCCAGCGCTTTTTGCTAATCTGGATTGACTTGAGAGCATTAATCTTGGTATTAATAATAGACTGGTTCTTTTCGAGAACGCTGATTTTCTTGAGCAACGGACGTTCACGTTCAACAGCAGCACGTACGGATTGGAGTTCCGCTTCTATGCTTGCCATTTCCTGCAACGTGTATGCATAAGTGAACAACGCGGCAAAAATAAAAACAATAAATATAATGGTAGGCCACACAATACGGCGGTCGGTAAGCCAAGTCAAATCCTTTTGCGTTTTGCGGTGTTCGCCCGGCAAAAGGTTGATCGTAATCGCTAGCGCCTTATTGGCACCTTTATTCTTCTTAGTAGCCATTAGAACTTCCTCATTGCAAGTCCCAAAGCCGGGGCGTAAATGTTAGACAAGGCAATCGACATGCCGTCCTTATCGACCACGCTAGAATCACATTCCACAGAACGGAAGGGGTTGACAGAGCCTGTTTCAATTCCGGTCTTTTCGGCAATGTATTCCAACAAGCCAGGAACAGTAGCACCACCGCCACCAATCAAGATTCTTTCGAGCGGACGAGCATCTTCGGCAGAAGAATGGTAGCGGATACCAAATGTAATTTGCGACATGAGTTCTTCGAACGCAACATCCATAGCATCTTCAAGAACCGAGATTGCAACGTCGTCAATAACCTTCAAGTCGTTCTTTTCGAACATTTCATGGCACTTTTCCGCAGAAATATCGAGGCTGGAAGATAGTTTGTTAATAATAACATTCAGCGAACCACCATTCATGGATCGCACGGAGTGGAAGGCGCCATCTTGAATAAAGCCCACACTCATCTTGCTATCGCCAATATTGAAGATTGCCGTAGTCTTTTTGCGGTCTTCGTCAGATGCAGTCATGACAAACGCATTCAGCAAGCCAAAGATATCGACATCCAAAGCCGAAAGCTTAATGCCCTTGCGAGTAAAGAACTGCGCCCAGGAATCAAGCATGGCGCTCTTTGCAGCAACCACGTTCACCTTGACTTCATCGCCTTCGCGAGACACAACCTCGTAGTCCAGAACGTTTTCTTGGTCATCGAACGGCGGACGGGACTGTGCAGTCTGAACGATAATTGCATCTTCGTTGCCGTTTTTCGGAACCTTGATCGAGAGGCGGTCCACAAGGACACCTCCTTCACCGGCACCACAGTTCACCGAAGCCACAACATCCACATTTTCATCAATCTGGTGGCGAAGCATCAACCTGGAAAAAGCTTCGCCCAACTTGTCGAAGCCGTCCTTCTCCTTCTTTCCGCCATTATCTGCGGCCAGATCGTCGGAATCACGTCTTTGGATAAGACCATTGATGATGGAGCCCGCCGGAACGGGTTCCAAATCCACTTCACGCACAATCCTTTTACCGTTAGCATCATGATAGACCTTAACGTACTTGATGCTGTAGTGGCCAACATCAATGCCAACAGTTTCGCGTTCACCGCGAATTCTAGCAATCAACCCTAAAGCCAAAATAAACTCCGATAGGAAACATTACCTATGTAAATTTTACTTTCATAAACAGCGAATGTCAAGCGAAAAATCAACTCTAAATCACATTAATTTAAGTTAAAACATCATTTTGGCCCATTTTTTTCGCTTTTGATTTGCGAGTAGCCTCAAAAATGTACTGCAAGACGTGTTCTTGGGTCCAAGCATACGATCCAGTAAACACCGCCGAAATGGAATTATATAGTGGAAAATTAGGATTTCGATGCCCCAAATTGTTCAAAACCTTAACATCCACATTCTGTACGCCAAACGTCGGAAGCTCGAACGAAATCGAAAACTGCTGGTCCGGCTTGCAATCTTCGGTAAGTCCAAGCAAAATACCACCAGCAGACAAGTCATAAAGCACGCCCGAGTGCACCTCTCCGTTCGGGAACGTTGCCGTCACCGGGAAATCGACAACTTGACGAACCCATTTACGCAACTGTTCTTTTTCAAGCTTATCGCTATGGAGAAAAACAACCTTATTTGGAGAAGCAGAAAAAACGGAAAGCCTTACAGAATAAACAGCGTCATTCATACGAGTCCAGCGGACAAGCGCACGCGAGCCGGAAATCGATTTCGCAAGCGACACGGAGCCTTCAATCGACACGCTCCATGTCTTTTCTGAACGCTCTAGAATCTGAGAACGCTTAACCAACAAACCGTTCTCGAATTCCAGGTCCACGCGATCCCCTACATTGAACTGTCTTGACGAGCAAACTATGGACAAAGGATTCGCTCCAGTAAAGTCCATCTTTCGCCGTAAACAAGAAATAGCATCAAGCGTTTCATCGCGAACAGAAAAAACATTGCGGATACGGTAAAACTCCGAGACTGCGGTTTCAAAAAGTCCTGAGGAATTCAGCACGGCATCCTTGTTTTCGAACTTAGATGAACGCACCAATTTTTCCAAAGTACGCACTTCCTTGGGCGTAAACTCGAACGCCTTGATCTTCTCGTTGAACGAGTCTGTGCCAAACATCACCTCATTTTCACGACGGTTATACATGAGATGAATTTCAATCAGCACAAGCGCGACAAACGGAAGAGCCGGAAGGATATAGCTCTGAAAAATTGCCCAGGCTTCTTGAAGAACACTAGCCATCGGATTATACCATATTACAGCTCAGTCAAGACACCGTTGATGTAGGTTGCAAGAATCGACGACGGCAATTCCTTGCCCAACAGCGGCGAATTGCAGACGTGACCAGCAAAATCGCTTTCGACGACCACATGCGGTTCATTCGGAGCAAGTACAACAACGTTGTTAGCATTAGAGGCAGAGCCAACCAAGCTAGCCGGTGCCGTTGAAAGAAGTTCAACAGCGCGAGCCTCGCCCACCTTCGCAACAAGTTTATTCCAAATTGCAGGAAGAGCAACTTCCAGAGAAAGTGCGCCCGGCACGGAATCTTCGAAGTTCACTACTTTGTCTTGACGGAGTACCGGAGTATGATTTACGCTAACAGCATTGACCGTTCCGTCGACAATTCCCTGCCACAGAGCATCGCGATCGGCAGCCGAACGGATTGGCGGCAAGATGTGGTAAGCGGAATCAAGCGTTTCGAGACAAGAATCGTCGAACAGCAAGTGGTAAAGACCAACATCGCAGGTAACATCAATACCCATCTTGCGAGCATTACGAATAAGGTCTAAAGTTTCACCGCAAGTGACTTGCTTAAAGTGAACCGGCACCTGCAAGAATCGAGCCGTTTCGAGAACCGTGTAAACAGCAATCGTTTCGGCAATGCGAGGAATACCCTTCATGCCGAGCATGTCGGAATAAGCACCTTCGTGAACGCAGCCGCTGTGACGGAGCGTCTTGTCCATCGGCTGGAAGAAGAAACGCTTGCCCGTCATCTTGCCATATTCCATTGCCAAGCGGAGGAAGCGGGAATGAGGAATCACGCCGTTGCCATCGCCAAAGCCAGCAACACCGGCTTCGGCAAGTTCGACCATTTCGGCCAAACTATCGGTACCAAAGCCCTTGCTATAGGCGCCAAGGAACTTGATATCAAATGCTTCTTCGCCACGTTCTTCGGACTTGAAGCGGTTCACCATTGCAGTGAACTTGTCAGCATCGTCAATCGGGTTTGCGGCACTTTCATAAAGGCCACCGTAAAAACCGCCCTTGCGCAAGGCATCAAAGCCATCGGCAAACGTATAGACATCGTCGCGGAGCGGTTCCATAAAATCAATACCGAGCCCAAAGAGAGCCGGTATCACAAGGGCGCCCTTGCAATCAAATTCACTTGTTGCAGCACCTTCGCAGACATTCAGGCTAACGCTATCGCGCAATTCAAAGGACTTGCCGTTCCAGAACTTTGCATTTTTCAGAACAACATTCGAAAGACGACCATTACAAGGCTTACGCATTTTCATTGTTGCGACCTCCAGCCAAAAGGAAGAGAACGGCCATACGGACTGCAACGCCGTTGGTCACCTGATCAAGAATAACAGAATGTTCGCCATCGGCAATATCGGAATCGAGTTCCACACCACGGTTGATTGGACCCGGGTGCATGATGATGACCTTGTCCTTGGCACATTCCAAAAGTTCATCCGTAATGCCAAACGTATTGCGGTATTCACGCATACTCGGGAGGAGAGCATCGTCCATGCGTTCTTTCTGCAAACGGAGAGCGATAATGGCGTCGGCATTTGCAACAGCCTTCTTCACGTCCGGTTCCCACGTTACGTGGTTCATGAGGTCCGTGTTACGCGGCACCAAGGTCGAAGGTCCGCAGAGCGTTACATGAGCTCCCATCGTGGACATGCCCCAGAGGTTACTGCGAGCCACACGGCTATGGCGGATATCACCGATAATTGTCACATTCTTGCCTTCGAGCGTGCCCAACTTTTCTTCGATGGTCAACATGTCGAGGAGAGCCTGCGTCGGGTGTTCATGCGCACCATCGCCAGCATTCACGATAATGGCATTGCTGTGTTCGGCGAGGAACTTCGGTACGCCAGTACCCTTGTGACGAACAACCACGATGTCAATCTTCATCGCTTCGATGTTGCGAAGCGTATCGACGAGCGTTTCGCCCTTCTTGACGCTGGAATTGGAACTTGCGAAGTTCACCGTATCCGCAGAGAGGCGCTTTTCAGCAAGTTCAAAGCTTGTACGCGTACGGGTGCTGTTTTCGAAGAACAAGTTCACGACCGTCATGCCCCGGAGGCTCGGAACCTTCTTGACCGGGCGTTCGAGGATTTCGCGGAACTGTTTTGCATGGTCCAGAATCAGACGGATATCGTGCTTGGACACTCCACGGAGTCCAAACAGATGTTTAATTTCCAAAGCGCTCACGTTACGCCTCCACTTCTACGAGATAAACGGAATTTTCTTTATCAATGGGATCGATAGCCACACGGACTTCCTGATTTTTAGCAGTCTCGACCGTCAGCCCAACACAGTCAGGCGCAATCGGGAGTTCGCGGTGACCGCGATCAACGAGCACGCAAAGACGGATAGCAGCTGGGCGCCCAAGATCCAAGATGGAACGCATGGCAGCAAGTGCCGAACGGCCCGTATAAAGCACGTCATCCACGAGGATAACAGTCTTGCCTTCTACCGATGCGGGCATCTCTGTAAAGCGCATTTCAGTGGCGACCTTTTTGCGGTAGTGGAAGTCGTCACGATAATAAGTAGCATCAAGGCTACCCATTTCGATAGGCTTACCAAATTTCTGTGTCAGGCGTTCAGTGAGTTTTTTTGCCAGCGGAATACCGCGGCTAGCCATGCCAAGGACAATCATGTTGTCGGCAGACGGATGCATCTTAGCGATTTTAGCCGCCATCTCGTCCAGGGCGAATTCCATCGTCTGGGCAGAAAGAAGCTCGCTTACTTTTTTGCAGTTATCGTTCATAAAACAGTCGTTAGTTATTAGTCGTTAGTCTTCAGTCTATAATTTCCTGGCCATGTTATTTGGACATGATGCTATGGCGCCATCCCGACTTCGCGGATGCTCCGCTCAGAATGACGAATCACGTCTTCATGTACGACAAAGCCGTATTTTTAGGTGAATGTAGTTTTTTTAGGGGCTATTTGCCTCAGCGAGTTGTAAAACACCCCCCTTAATTTTATATATATAGGCAAAAACACTAGTTACAGGAGCCCCAAATGGCATTTAATCAGTTAGACAAACCGCAGGCAGGCGAAACCATCGCCATCATGAAGACCAACCACGGCACAATGAAACTCCGTCTTTTCGAAGAAATCGTCGGTGAATGCGCCACGAACTTCATCGAACTTGCAAAGCAAGGCAAGTACGACGGCGCTCCGTTCCACCGCATCATCAAGGACTTCATGATCCAGGGTGGTGACTTCACCCGTAAAAATGGCACCGGCGGCCACGCTGCACAGGGTCCGGGTTCTACCATCGGCGACAAGTACGACAGCCGCCTCACCCACGTCCGTGGCGCTCTCAGCTGGGCAAAGACAGCCATGCCGCACAGCATCGGTAGCCAGTTCTTCATCGTTCACGGCAACAACGTGCACTTCCTTGACCACGACCAGTGCGGCCCGGGCCCGGCTGACGGCTACTCCGTTTTCGGCCAGCTCTACGAAGGTTTCGAAGTTCTCGACGAAATCGCCGGCGTACAGACCGACCGCATGGACCGTCCGTACGATGACGTCATCATCGAATCCGTGACAATCGAAAAGGCTTAATTAGGCAATAGGTATTAGGTGTTAGGTTATAGGATAATAATCGCGGCATAGCCGCACATTATAGACGCGCGAAGCGCGTGATACTTTTCCTAACCCCTAACTCCTGTAACCTAATACCTAGAAAAAAATTCATTTTTTTCGACATACGCCCTTGACACGTACATCTATTCATTCTATATTTGTGCGCGTCCTCGGGGTTATAGCTCAGTTGGTAGAGCGCCTGCATGGCATGCAGGAGGTCAGGAGTTCGACTCTCCTTAGCTCCACTAAAAAGACTCGCACAAAGCGAGTCTTTTTTATTTTACAACCTATCGCACTAGTCATAATATAAATTTATAGCGATCTCGTCTTGCTCGCAAAAACGCGCATTAAAACAGAAAAGAATCGTTACTATAAAATAACATTTTTGTATTTTATTTAACATTATGGCCAGGCTTACAAAATTCTCTTTCGTTTTACTCTCCTCCGCTAGTGCCTTATGCTTTGCCGGAGCAAATACAAACATTGTATGCGATGCAAAAAAAATGGACGCATTCGCTTACGAAGATTGCATTGCCGAACAAAGAGGCGCTAAACTCGACAAGACCGATTTTTCCGAAAGGACTGCTCCTCCCGCCGAGCTCATTTCCGAAAATTACGTTGAACCATTCTCTTACGATCCATTCCAACGAGACGCTTACTTAACATCGTCATTCGGAGAGAACCGCGGTACGCGTTACCATGCAGGTATCGACTACTCCACGCAAATGGAAGAAGGTTGGCCGATCTACGCACCCGAAAACGGATTCATCAAAGAAATCAAGGTATCTCCGTTCGGTTACGGTAAAGTGATGTTCTACGAAGGACAAAGCGGAAAGACATGGGTGTTCGCACACCAGAGCAGCTTTACTCCTGAAGTAGACAACTTAGTTCGTCAAAAACAATACGCAACCAAGAGTAACGATGTTTCGATTAAGCCAAACACAAGATTCCGCAAAGGCGATACGCTTACATTCTCGGGAAGTACAGGCATCGGCAACCCGCACCTGCACCTCGAAGTCCGTTTGAACAAGGATGACGTAACTTCACCTTGCCAATTGGGCGTCAAATGCCTCGATACAATTGCTCCGCAAATTTTTGGAATTGCCGTTTGGCAAGGTAACGAACTTGCACTTACGACAGACGAAGCGCTCCGCAACGGATGTGCGGAAACGCCCGTCAAGAATGAATTTAACTTGTCCATAGCAATCAAGATTGCCGACTACAGCCGCGAGCCCAAAGAAAATCCGATGGCAGTCCGCAGAGTCGAACTGTGGCGTTACGACGACAAGATTTACAGCAAAGTCATGGATGAACTCAGCTACAAGAAGATGATTGACATCCGTAACGAACTACTCTGGGCAGAAGAAGCAGATACCGCAGGCGACTGGCACTACATTGACGCTAAGATTGGCCCCATATCCACCTACAGACTTGAAGTCGAAGACTTTAGCGGTCACGTTGTCAGACGTGAATTCAACTTCCATAAGTCTTGCAAGAATAACGGCAAGTTTGTATTAACCAAGAATCAGAATACTCCGCTTTACACGTTCTTGAGCAAGAGCATGCTTGACATTTTCCGTTGCGAATCTGGATACAAGTTTGCCGCCTTGAACAAGGACGAACAAATTATCAACAACGACCTCTGCAAGATTTTCGATCACAGCAAGCCCCTCCCCATCGGAAAAATCGTCGAGACATTCCCCGAAACAAGATACATCCGGTATAGCGCCGATGCAGCCTCGACCGGCACAGGTCGCAGCGTAAATGAACTTATCGCAGTCTACCCTTACGGGAAATACAAAAACAGCATCAACTGGTATACGAAAGTCGGCAACGTGAAAATTTCACAAAAGATTTCGGGAATCCCCGTTGTTGGAGACACTTCGCAACGCGTTCTCGCCATCACGCGCAACCAAACCGACAGCGTTGATTTTTACGAATTCCATCCGAAGGGTCTGCAATTCTACGGCAAGTGGAACGTCTGCATAGAAAACGAAGACAACCCGGCCCCGCTTTACTGGCTCGGCGAAACAACACGCAGATGGTTCTACTTCGAAAAGCAAACAGGTTCCAAGAACCGTTGCGCAACAACTAATGAACTTAGGGATTTGGCAAACATTTCTGACGAAGACGGAATTTCGCTCGGATTCCCCTATTGGGCAGAAACACTCGTCGGAGGCACATACCAAGCAGCTCTCAAGATTCCGCTTTATTCTCGATATGCAGGAATCCCTGATGGAAACGCCATTACAGTCAAGTACGGCAACAAGTGGATTGCTGCAGAATACGACTCCGAACCGCGTGAAATCATCATTCTTGGCGAAGCACTCCCCGATGCTGGAGAAACGCTCACTATCGAAATCACCGACGATTCGAAGCGCAAGACCAAAAAAGATATAACCGTTCCTGGATTCTAAAAATTACAAATCACAATAAAGCGAAAGTTTTCGTTTGCAACCAAGAGCCAAGCGCACGAGGTCGCGAATTTTGTCGTTCAACCGCGGGAAATCCACCGGATGAACGGCAATGCGCGGAACACCGAACGGAAACTTCAATATTCCTTCGGCATAGACAAATGCCGCTTTTTCTGTAGCTTTCGGAATACCCGCAAAACTAGCCACGGGAGACGAATAGCGGACACCATCAGCGGTCGTTAAAGAAAAACGGTCTTCGTACAACATTTTTTCAGCACGAACTTGTCTTGGCAAGAACTTATTGCTAAACCAAGTCGGAGGAATAAACGCAACCGGCTTTTCAACATTTCCGTTTTCATCGGCGAATAAATTTTTCCATGCACCAAGCGCCGCCTGCAAAAGACGGCTCGATTCATATTCGCAAAGCCCTGCAAATTCAGCTTCGCCAGACGTCATGTTCATGCCAATGAGCCCCGCATAGCTACGCCCCTGGCTGAATTCGGCTTTATGCTTAAAGCCATGCAACGCAAGTTCAAAGCCCTCGGATTTCAAACGAGCAAGCGTTTCACGAAATTCAGCGATTGATTCGTCCGTAGCATTTTCCGTATCAGGAATAACCAGCACACTAAAAGGAGCTCCAGCAAGATCCTTGAGTTCTTCAAGGATTGGAAGAGACGTGCGGAAATTCCACACCGAAAAATCATGAAAACAAAGGAGAAACTGGCGAGACATGCGAAGGAAGATAGTAAAAAATCTATATTTCCCGACATGTTTGAATCAATTATCCTCGGTCTGTTACAGGGCCTCGCTGAATTTCTCCCCATCTCTAGCTCGGGTCACCTTGTGATCGGGCACGAACTTTTAAACATGAACGAAGCGGGCATGTTCTTTGACATCATGCTCCATGCCGGAACGCTCCTTTCCATATTCGTCGTGTTCCGCAAAAAGATTGTAGACATCATCGTCGGTTGCATCCGCCGTGACCGCGACCAGCTCCGCGAAGCGGGCTACATCATTCTTGCAAGCATCCCGACAGCACTCATCGGGCTCGGCTTCAAGGATGCACTCGAAAGCCTGTTCGAAAACCCGCGCGCCGTCTGCGTTGCAGAACTTTTCACCGGTCTTTTGCTTTTCACATCGCAGTGGGGCCCGACCGGCGCCAAACACCCGGATAACGAAGGCGTCAAGATGAACTGGTGGCGCGCTCTCGTGACTGGCGTTGTTCAAGGCATCGCCTGCATTCCGGGCATCAGCCGTAGCGGCTCGACGATTAGCGCCATGATGTTCATGGGCGTGAACCGCAAATACGCTGGCGAATTCAGCTTCCTCATGAGCATCCCGGCAGTTGGCGGTGCAGCACTTCTCGACTGCATCAAGTGGATCAAGTGCCAGAGCATGACCCCGGAAAAAGCACTTCTCGACCCTGAAAAGGCTTTGAAATGCGTTGACGCAGGCAACTTCTCGCCGGAACTTTTGGTGGGCATGATCGTTTCCTTCATCTTCGGCATCATCGCTCTCAAGTGGCTCATGACCTTCTTGCAGAAGGGCAAGTTCCAGCACTTCGCCTGGTACGTCTGGGCAGTCGGCATCTTGGGACTGATTTTCATAAAGTAAAAAATAAAAAAAAGTCCTTTTTTCAGCAGCACTCGCTTTGCGAGTGCGATTTTTATTTTTTTTGTTTATCTTTATTTTTATAAGAAGGGGAATTTTTATGGCGAGATTTATTTTAGCGTTTTTATTCGTATTTGCTGTTTTTGCGAACGCCAATGTTGCCCGACCATCCACACATGGAAAGCTCCACGTTGTAGGTTCAAACCTCTACGACCACAAAGGCAATCTAGCCGTTCTCAAGGGATTCAGCACACACGGGCTCACTTGGTTCCCTAAATATGTCAATCAAGGCCTTTTCCGCCAAATCAGTTCCGAGTGGAACACCAACTTGATTCGACTCGCCATGTATTCTTACGACTACTGCAACGGTAACAAAAAGAAAAATTTGGAAATTCTCGAAAAAGGTGTCGAATTCGCCATCGCAAACGACATGTATGTCATCATCGACTGGCACATTTTACAAGACAATAATCCCAACGAAAACCTTGCTGAAGCAATCGATTTTTTTAACAAGATTGCAAAAAAATACGCCAATATTCCCAATGTCATTTTCGAAATCTGCAACGAACCCAACGGCAATACCACTTGGGACGACATCAAGGAATATTCAAATCTGATAATTCCCGTCATCCGCAGATACAATCCCGATGCATTGATTCTTGTCGGAACACCGAACTACAGTCGAGAAATTCAATTCCCTGCCAAGGATCCTTTGGAATTTAAAAATGTCATGTACGTGTTCCATTTTTACGCGGCCTCGCACAAAGATGATTTTCGCCAAAAGCTTAGAAAAGTCGTAGCCTCAGGTACGCCCATTTTCATTACCGAAAGCGGTCTCTGCGAAGAAGATGGCAATGGGCATATTGACTTGGAAAGCGTCAAAAAATGGTACAGCCTTGTCGATTCATTACATCTAAATTATACAATTTGGAGTTTATCCAACAAAGATGAAACTTGCGCCATTGTCAATTCGGATTCTCGTGCATTAGAATACCTGACCGAAAAAGATTTGACATATTACGGGAAACTCGCACGAGCGATTATGCGCAAAGAAGATGTCGACTCCATCGCCCCAGACAACAGAATATCATCAAAATTCAAAATTATATCGCGAACACAGCCTTACATGCTTTGGCTTATATTTGCTGCACCGGCGCTCATTATCGTTTTATTATTAACAGTAACAAAAATCGTTCTAAAAAAATTAAAAAGAAACCAAATCAAGACCTATACGCAATTATACAAATACGGGCACACCGAAGATAAAGTACGCAAGCCAAGTTTTTGGAGAAACGCCGTACTGATTATAGGAACTATTTGTACCTTGATTTACCTTTGCTGGCGAATGACATGTTCCATCCCATTTGCATTCGGAAACATCGCCGTAATAGGAAGCGTCATTTTGCTCGCTGTAGAAATTCTCGGATTCATAGAATCATTGATTCATTACAACGACATGCTCAACTTGAGGAAATATCCGCTACCGCAAATCAAGCCCGAAGAATTCCCGGATGTCGACATTTTCATATCCACTTACAATGAACCTGTTGAGCTTTTGCGCAAGACCATTATCGGTTGCAAGTACATGGAATATCCCGATAAGGATAAAGTTCACATTTATCTGTGCGACGACAATCGTCGCCCCGAAATGCGTAAGCTTGCCGAAGAACTGGGCGTAAATTACTTTGACCGCCCCGATAACAAAGGCGCCAAAGCCGGGAACCTGAACGAAGCCTTAAAGCGAACAACATCGCCTTACATAGTGACTTTAGATGCAGACATGATTCCGCGCCGCAAGTTTTTACTCAAGACCATCCCCTACTTTATCGATGCCGAAAAAATCAACGAAACTTTGCCCGAAGAAAAGCGATTTCCGCTCGGCATTGTACAAACACCGCAAAGTTTTTACACACCGGATGTTTTCCAACATAATTTGTATGCAGAAACAATTGTTCCGAACGAACAAGACTTTTTCTACCGCGTAATCGAAGCGGCAAAGACTTCATCAAACAGCGTGATTTACGGAGGCTCCAATACAATTCTTTCAAGAAAGGCGCTAAACAAAATCGGCGGTTTTTACACGGAATCCATCACCGAAGACTTTGCAACCGGCATGCTGATTGAATCATCTGGATTTGCAAGCCTTGGGCTTTCGGAAGCGCTCGCCTCGGGAATTGCGCCCAACTCGTTCAAAGAGCACATCCAGCAGCGCACCCGCTGGGGGCGCGGAGTCATCGCAACAGCCAAGCAGCTCAAGTTTTTACGAAATCGCAAATTGAACTTTGCGCAAAAATTAAGCTACCTGAGTTCCGTTTTATATTGGTTTTCCCCCATCAAGCATCTAGTTTATTTGCTATCACCCTTGATGTTTGCCGTTTTTTGCATTCCCATTTTCAAATGCACCTTGCTAGACTTGATTTTATTCTGGCTACCGATGCATATTATGCAGATTATTTCGCTGCGCGTTCTTAGCCGCAACATGATTTCAACTCGTTGGAGCGGCATTTACGAAACATCCGTCATGCCATTCTTGCTGATACCCATCATTAAGGAAGCGCTTGGCCTCACGCTTTCGACATTCAAAGTCACCAAGAAAGAAAAAGCAAACGAAAGAATTATCGACAAAAAGAGCCTTATTCCCTTTATTGTGTTATTGACACTGACCGTTTTGGGAATTGCGCAAATGACTTACATGTTCATTGTTTACGAATACATCGGAGTACTCGCCATATTGTTCTGGCTATTCATCAATTCGTATTACCTTATCATGTGCATTATGCTTGTTCTCGGACGCGATGCAGATGGCGAAAACGTGAAAGTTCGAGCCGCGGAATTGGTTGAGGTCACTAAAAAAGACGGCTGCCGCGTAAGTGGCATTACCACAAAACTACTTGAACACGGAGTCGACATTTACACAGACAACATGAACGATTTGTACCTAGGTGAACCCATCAATTTTGAAATTCAAACGACGAGCTACACGCTGCAACTCAAGGGAACTGTAGTTGCAGAACATCGTTCTAATAATCCGCACATTCCAAGCGTCTATACCGTCGAAATTCTCGATTTTAACGGCAAAAAGGACGAATACATCCAGATGCTTTACGACCGCATTTCAACTCTGCCGCAATACCTGAAAATCGGCCGAGGAGCACTATTCGACATCTGGAGAAACATTTCTCATAGAATATCGTCTTAAAAATCGAGACATCATTACTATCAAACGAGATTGCGCTAGCGGTCTTGTGTGAGCAAAAAGCGCCTCGTATTAACGAGGCGTGATTGACGCTTTCAGCGTCCGCGGCTTTACTCGGTCATGAAATTATGCAAGCATAATTTCGCGACGCTCGTTTTGCACGCTTTTGCGAGAGCGAACGCTCTAAAGGTGTTGTTATTTTGCATTAGCGCGAGCGGTCTTGTGTTGGCACGGTTATTGCATATATTCCCGCGAAAACAGAGCGGAAACACGCAAAACGTTTCATTTTGAAACTTTCAAAAGTTTCCTGCTTCAAAATTTAACAAAGGACAAGAAAACATGGCAACAGAAAAGATGGAGTTCCAGACCGAAGTTCGCGACATGCTGAACTTGATGATTCATTCTCTTTACAGCAACAAGGAAATTTTCCTCCGCGAATTGGTTTCTAACGCAGCAGATGCACTCGACAAGCGTCGTTTTCTCTCGCTTTCGAACTCCAGCCTCCTCCCGGTGGGCACGCAGTTGCGCATCGATATTTCGGTGAACAAGGAAGGCAAGCGCCTCGTTGTCGAAGACAACGGTATCGGCATGAACAAGGAAGACTTGATCAACTGCTTGGGTACGATTGCACGTAGCGGCACCAAGAACTTCATCAAGAACTTGAAGGATGCCGACAAAAGCAGCGTCGATTTGATTGGTCAGTTCGGTGTGGGTTTCTACTCCGTGTTCATGGTCGCAAAGAAGGTCGAAGTCTTGACGCTCAAGGCTGGCGAAACGCAGGGTTACCTGTGGAGCTCCGAAGGCACGGGCGATTTTGAAATTTCTGAAGCCCCGCTCGACAAGGTCGGCACGAAGATTACGCTTTACCTCAAGGATGACGAAGACGCCGATGATTTCGCTAGCGAATGGAAGATCAAGGACATCGTCCAAAAGTACAGCGGTTTCGTGAGCTACGGCATCTACTTCCACCCGGAAGCAACGAAGAACGACAAGGGCGAAATCGAAGAAAAGCCCGAAGAACGTTTGAACGACAAGACCGCTTTGTGGCGCCAGAGCGAAAAGGACGTCACCGAAGAACAATACAAGGATTTCTACAACGTCATCAGCCACGAAGCTGACGAACCGGCCGCCTGGAGCCACAGCCACGCCGAAGGTTCCCAGGAATTCTGGAGCCTCGTTTACGTTCCGTCCAAGGCTCCGTTCAACATTTGGCACAACGACGCTCTGCACGGTCTGAAGCTCTACGTGAAGAAAGTCTTTATCATGGATGACTGCAAGGACTTGCTGCCGCCTTGGCTCCGCTTTGTGCGCGGCGTGGTCGATTCCGAAGACTTGCCGTTGAACGTGTCCCGTGAAATCTTGCAGAACAACAAGATTATCACGAACATCCGCAAGCATGTGATTAAGAAGGTGCTCGACGCCTTGCAGAACATGGCCGACAAGGATGTCGCTAAGTACAACGCTTGGTGGCGCGAACTCGGCATGGTCCTTAAGGAAGGCTTCTACATGAACTGGGAACATCTTGACGAACTCAAGAAGTTGCTCCGTTTCGAAAGCACCAAGACCGAAGGCGACGCTCTCGTAAGCCTCGACGAATACGTGAAGCGCATGCCGGAAGGCCAGAAGGAAATCTACTACCTCGTGGGCGACAAGAACGCCATTAAGTCGAACCCGATGCTTGAAGCATTCAAGGCCAAGGGCTACGAAGTGTTGCTCATGAGCGACGGCATCGACGAATTCATGATGTCTAGCCTCACGGAATTCGGCGACAAGAAATTCCACGACATTTCCCGTGGCGATGTGGACTTCGAAAAGACCGAAGAAGAAAAGAAGGCCGAAGAAGAAAACAAGGGCATTTTCAAGGGTCTCTGTGAAAACTTGCAGAAGGTCTTGGACGAAAACATCAAGGAAGTCCGCGTGTCTAGCCGCCTCAAGGATAGCCCGTGCTGCCTCGTGACGAGCGAAGATGCGATGAGCGCCCAGATGGAACGCATGATGAAGGCTATGGGCCAGAAGAACTTGCCGAAGAGCAAGCGCATTCTGGAAATCAACCCGACACACCCGATTTGCGAAATGCTCAAGAAGAAGGCCGAAGCGAACGAGGATCTTGGCGATTGGCCGAAGGCCCTCTACGGTCAGGCTTTGCTTGCCGAAGGTTCTCCGCTGCCAAACCCCGCTGAGTACGTCGCTGCGATTACAAAACTGCTGACGGCCAGCGTGAAGTAGGACAAATGCGTAAGGCGAGTGTCGCAGCCATGGTTGACGCTTCGCGTCCGCAACTTCAGCTCAGCCATAAAAAATGCAAGCATTTTTTGCGACATTCGCTTTGTATGCTCTTGCATGGATAGGACCGAGCCGAGCATTTGGTACTTGAGCGTAGCGAGAGTACAAGTAGACAGTAGACGGTAGGAAGTGACGCAGAACGAGAATGCGTTTCATGTCATCCTGAGCGAAAGCGAAGGATCCAGTTATTGTCCAACAGCAAGACTTTACTGGATGCTTCAGCCCTTACGGGCTTCAGCATGACGATTAGCACACAGAAAAAGACCACGATTCACTCGTGGTCTTTTTTGCGTTTTGCAAATCCAGTCTCTCGTCTGTAGCCCGCATGCTTCGACAATAGGTTGGTGAGCCAGCCGAACCACACCAACCTAAGCAGGCGTTTTCGCGTCTAATCTTGGATGCAGCGGACTGAAAACCCGTAGCTTTTGCGTCCGCAGTCCAGATACGTGTTGTCCTTGTTGTAGTTCAAGTACATGCCCCACGCGCAAGTGGCAGAAAACTCTGTAGAACTCCAAAAGTACGTGTCGTTGCCCTCGTTGTTGAAAACCACATCAGCATCGCGCCTGCCAGAAGTTTCCCTGTCACCGGCAGGAAGTGCCGAAAACCCGAAGGCATCGGTACCGTAACCTTCATTATGCCAGCCTTTGGTGTACTTAAGGTCCATACCAGCAGTGGGTTTGCCGCCCACAGCCTCAAACAGGGTTTTGAATTCCAGATTGGAAGGCAGATGCCAGCCCTCGGGGCATATTCCGCGCACCGGGTATTTCGGCGAGCACGTCATCATATTGAGGCCACAGGCCCTACCATTATCACTCCATTCTCCCGCACTATCCATCGCAGCAGCCCAGGTGTAAAGGCGACCGTACTTGGCGCAGTATTCTGCAGAATCATTATAGCAGTAACTATTTCGTTCTTCGTAGTTGAGGTTCTCAGCCATCCAGATCTGTTCGCCGATTTTCACGGTCTTGTAAGTCTGACCATCGCGGTCGTCGGTCAGCGAACCGTATTCGCAATTGTCTTTCTTTTCGGTTTTGCACGAAGTCGCCACAGTCACCGAACTGCTTGATTTCGCACTGCTACTAGAGCTTTTGACGGAACTGCTGGACACAGGTTCGTCTGAATTGGCGTTGCTGCCGCTATCGCCACCGCATGCGGTAAAAGCCAAAGCTACCAATAGAATCATTATGGATCCTATCGCGCGACGCGCTCCAGGATGACATTTTTTAATACAATCTTCTCCATAACAACTCTTAAACAATTTTCTTCTGAATTCGTTCAGAATGACACTCGTATTTTTCATCTACAACCTCCAAGGAATAAATTAAAGATCTTTTTATTTGTCTTTTGCACACCGGACCGAGAGTTTCCAATTTTTATCTGATTTAGCCGACACAAATGAATCATCCGTATATGTGGTCATCATGTCGATTGCCAAAGAATCCCCTTGTTCTACGGAAGTCCAAAATTCCGTCAAAATGCCCTCCAGACCGAAAACTGAATGAGCATTACCTGCAGGAAGAACCGTAAATCCGTATTTATCCAAGTTCACAACTGGGATAGTATCAACCCTAACAATTTCGTCACCCTTTCTTGCAGTCCGATACCGATTGCAAGGCTCCCAACCACTTGTGGATTTGAGGATTTTGCCAGCTTCATCTTTACCGCCCATAAGGTTTATCAACGTATTCCATTCCGTTGTATCCGGCAAGTGCCAGCCAGAAGGGCATGCAGTCTTCGCCGCCGCCCATGTGTAATGACGACCATACTCTTCGCATTTGCTTGGGTTATCATAGAAGCAAAAACTATTTTCCGACTCGTAATTCAAATTCTCGGCCATCCACCACTGCTCATTGATTTTTACCGTCTTGTACGTTTGACCATCACGAGAATCCTTGAAGGAGCTACGTTCGACACCCACATCCGAAGGGCCATACCCCTTAACGCAACGAACCGGATATTTTTCACATGTAGGGCGAATCCACCAAGTCGTATGAGCATCTTCATCACCCCTAACCCACATGGTTATAGCTAGGTCGGTATAAAAATTGCTCGTCCAGAAATAAGTGTCATCCAAATCAGAAAGTTGCTGAGCCGAAAAGCCGAATGCATCGACACCATTATGGCCTTCTTTCCAGCCTGTCATAGACTTTAGCATTTTACTCGCAACGTCAGTCCCTCCAATGGCCTCCATCAAAATCATGTATTCGCATTCACTCGGCAAATGCCAACCGTAAGGGCAAGCATGCATCGCAGCGGTTTGCTTATAACGGCCCTTTTTGTAACCTTCCATTTCGTAATTTAGGTCATCCACCATCCAAGTCTGTTCACCAATGACGACCGTCTTGTACTTTTTGCCATCACGAGGGTCGGTCATCGTGCCGTATTCGCACTTATCATCCTTTTCCGTTTTGCACTGCTTAGCGGGCTTTACGGAACTCAATATACTCGGATCGGAACACCCCTCTTCACCCGCCAAGCCAAATATCGTTGGTGGCATGCACATTTCTTCGTCATCGTCATCCCAATCGTCCGCAGACGAAGACGACTTTGCAGAACTGGATGAAACTTTTTTGTTTGACGAGGAGTCCGCCTTGCTACTGCTGGATTTTTTCACAGCACTGCTGGACACCGGTTCGTCCGAGCTTGCCGACGTAGAATCATCATCGCAGGCGGAAAACAAGAACGCTGACACGGCACAAATTGCGAACAACTTTTTCATAAACATCTCCTCCCCATACATTTGAATTAAATATAAGTTATTCTTTTGTTAAAAAAAGAGGGCCCAAGAACGCCCCCCCCAAAAAAGAACAGCAAAGCAGTAAACTTAACGCACCACAAGAGCGATAATGGCTGCAACAAGCCCGCCAACAGCAACTCCGGCAAGAACAATTAAAGCCACCATCATCCACTTGACGTATTTAGCCATGCGAACCCACATTGAAGACTGGTCTTTTGAAAAATGCTGGTAAGCATTGAGAGCAGCCATCAACGTAAACCCGACATCATCTAGCCAACCAAAAACAGGAATAGCATCCGGCACAGCATCAACCGGAGACAAGTCGTAAAGAACAGCAAGCATTGCGATAACTACAGAAAGTGCTTTCCAGACAACAGGAGAACCATTCTGTTCATCCCCCGGTTTCACAGTCCGTCTATCACGATGCAAATCATTCATATCGTGAACTTCAACATCATCATAAACTTTATCATCAGCCATTCAAAGCCCATCCTTATAATCAAATCACTTTTTAAATATACAAACAAAAAGAAAAAGACTACCGATTTCTCGATAATCTTTTTCTAAAAGTATCTGCTATTTGAACCGTATATGCCGATCCCGGAATAAATCCGGGATGACTGCAAAAAATCGGATAAGCGAGCAGAGCCAGGCCGCAGACCCCGAAGCCGTACAAATAGTACGGCGAGTGGGTTGAGAACGCCGCTATGCGAAACTTAGACGATTTTTGCGCTTTCGCTTCGCTCAATCGCCAAATGCTAATCTCGGTCATGTCCATGCAAGCATGGGCGCGACTCTCGATTTACGCATTTGTTACCCATGATATAATTTACTTGTCTGATAATTCGGTTCCGAAGTCAAATTCACACCGAGGCGGCGGAACACACCAACATCAACCTGCGAGAGGATCACGCTAGAGTGGACTTCGCAATGGCGGAGTTCCGGAAGCTTTTCAAGAGCAATCTTGGCGTTGTAATCTGTAAGAGCGCAAACAGAGAGAGCCACGAGAACTTCGTCCATGTGGAGGCGCGGGTTCTTGTGACCAAGCTGTTTTGTCTTGAGGTTCTGAATCGGCTCAATCACCATCGGAGAGAGCAAACGAACTTCGTCCGGGATGCCAGCCAAATGCTTGAGAGCATCGAGCAAAGCAGCTGAGGATGCGCCCAAAAGCGAAGAGGTCTTGCCCGTAATGATGGTACCGTCGTTCAATTCGATTGCAACAGCCGGACCATTCGTTTCTTCGGCCTTTGCGACTGCAGCAACAGCGACCTTGCGATCCTTGGCGCTAATGTGAGCCTGTTCCATCACGAGTTCAAGCTTGTAGACCTGATCCTTTTCGGCATTGCCCTTGCGGACTTGACAAAGCGTATTGTAGTAACGACGGATGATTTCGGCATTGGCGGCTTCGCAAACAGCAGCATCATCAACGATGCAGTTGCCAGCCATGTTCACGCCCATATCCGTCGGGCTCTTGTACGGAGATTCACCGAGAATGCGCGTAAAGAGAGCGTTCAGCACCGGGAAAATTTCGACATCGCGATTGTAGTTGATGGTCGTCTTACCGTAAGCTTCCAAGTGGAACGGGTCAATCATGTTCACGTCGTTCAAGTCGGCCGTTGCAGCTTCATATGCGAGGTTGACCGGGTGCTTGAGCGGGATGTTCCAAATCGGGAACGTTTCGAATTTGGCGTAACCAGCCTTAACGCCACGCTTGTTTTCATGATAAATTTGGGAAAGGCAGACAGCCATCTTTCCACTTCCCGGACCCGGAGCAGTCACCACAACGAGTTCGCGAGAAGTCTCAACAAATTCATTTTTGCCATAACCATCATCGCTCACGACAAGCGGAATGTTGCTCGGATAGCCGGCAATCGGGTAATGACGATAGACCTTGAGGCCAAGCGTTTCAAGCTTTTTCTGGTAAGCGACCGCACTCGGCTGTTCTTGCCAACGAGTCAATACCACGCTGCTCACGTAAAGGCCATAACCGCGGAAAGCATCAATCAAGCGAAGAACGTCCTGATCGTAAGTAATCCCGAGGTCGCCACGAACCTTGTTCTTTTCGATGTCGCCAGCATTAATGGCGATGATGACTTCGGCCTTATCCTTGAGCTTTTCGAGCATGCGGATCTTGGAGTCTGGAGCAAAACCCGGCAAAACGCGACTTGCATGATGATCATCGAATAATTTTCCACCAAATTCAAGATAGAGTTTTCCGCCAAATTTAGAGATACGTTCTTGAATTTTTTCAGATTGAGTTTTTAGATAAGCTTCGTTATCAAAACCAACTTTAAACATATATCAAATACCATTTTTTGTGTTTTAGACAATTATAAAAAAATGTAAACCACCATCTCAAGTCCAAAAAAATATTTTTTTGCCATATTTCTAAATTTAGCGACGAACATGTTTACTTATCGCTACAGAGAACTCGCCGTAGCCCTCGAAAAAAAGGGTGAAGTTCGCCTTGCACTCGCAAAAACGCTCCGCGTAAACCCCGAAGAAATCTTCAACCTCGAAGTGGAGCGTTTTTCGCTAGACTCCAGACGTAAAGGGGATTTGCGTTGGTCATATAATGTCATTTTTGACTTGAAGCGGAAAATCCGTGCAACAGGCAACAACGCACGCGGGCTCATCGAGTCGGAACGAGAAATTCGCAGTCTTGATGCAGAACCGGGCAAAAGTACGGTTCCCTTGGCAGGCCACGTTGATATCATCGGTGCAGGTCCAAGCGGCTTGTGGGCAGCATTGCATCTATTGCGCAAAGGCTTTTCCGTTGACGTTTACGAACAAGGGAAGCAAGTCGAAGAACGATTCCGCGACATCCGTCGATTCTTTGTAGACCGTAAATTCAACGCCTACAGCAATGTACTTTTTGGCGAAGGCGGTGCAGGCGCATTCAGTGACGGCAAGCTCAACACGCGAAGCCGCAACTTGTTCAGTGAAACAGTTCTCAAGGACATGGTGCAATTTGGCGTCGACGAAAGCGTCGTCACGTTTGCAAAGCCGCACATCGGTACAGACAAACTCGTTTTGATGTTGCGCAAAATTCGTGCAGAAATCGTCAAGCTCGGTGGACACATCCATTTCAATACAACCCTTGAAGATATTGAAATTAATGACGGGCGAATCACAGCTATTAAGCTAAAGAACGTCTTTGCGAGCCCCGGAACAATGTCCGGGATAAACTCCGCGAAGCAATCCAATGCAAGCACCGCGATTTCTCATTGGCAACCTTGCGAAGCGCTCGTTCTCGCCGTTGGGCATTCCGCACGCGGCGTTTATGAGTTACTCCATGCACGCGGAGTCCAGCTTGAAAGCAAAGCTTTCGCCATGGGCGTTCGCGTCGAACATCCGCAGACACTCATCAACAGGCGCCAACTCGGAAACGTCGATACAAAAATCACCGGTGCCGCCGAATATTTCCTCGCTACGCCAACACTAAACAAGACCTCAAGCGCTTATAGTTTTTGCATGTGCCCCGGCGGAGTTCTTGTGCCATGCGCATCGGAACCGGGAACACTCGCCACAAACGGCATGAGCTACAGCCGCCGCAACGGAGCGTTCGCAAACGGAGCCATCGCAGTCCCGATTACTGCAGGCGCCGAAGGTTTTGACATTCCATCAAGCGGTTCACTATTTGGCGGTCTCGACTTGCAGCGCAAAATCGAAAGCGATGCATACAACGTCGGCGGAAAAAATTACGCAGCACCTGCACAAACAATAAAGAGTTTCCTCGCCCACCAAGAAGACAAATCACTCCCGAAATCCACATACCCCTGCGGACTTGTCCAAAGCAATTTGTGGGATTGGATGGACAAGACCATTTGCAAGAGCCTTGCCGAAGGATTCCAAAACTTCGACCGCAAAATTCCGGGATTTATAGATCAAGGGCTAATTGTCGCACCAGAAACGCGCACCAGTTCACCACTCCGCATTCCGCGCAATAACGAAACACTCGAAAGCGTGAATACCAAGGGTTTATTCGTCCTTGGTGAAGGAGCCGGATACGCAGGCGGAATCGTCACCAGCGCCGCCGACGGCGTGCGCCTTGCTCATTACGCGAAAAAGGAAAACAAGTAATAGGTGTTATTAGGTACAAAAAATGATTACACGAACAATTGATCGCAACTTTGCCAACATGCGCCTTGACCGTTTTCTCCGCAAGGCATTCCCCGAAGAATCCCTCTCGGTGTTCTTCGCCGTCATCCGCAAAAAGAAAGTCCGTGTAAATGGTGTTGTCGGCAAGGCAAACCAAATGCTCGTCGAAGGCGACGTAGTAAACATTTACGAAAATTTCAAAAGCGTTAGTGAAGACGATAAAAAGGGGGAAAGCCTTCCCCTCGCTTCCGCCGCCGAAGCGGCTCCCGCAACCCCTTCGAGCGGGGACACCCAGCAACACCCCGACGCAAAAAGCGCAACAGGTTTCGCCAAGAAAAAAAGCACTTGGGGGCAAGTACGCACTGGCGCAGAAAAACAAGCGCATTGGGGCGCTCACGAGCTCGACCTTATCGTGCAAACCGAAGATTACGTTGTAGTCAACAAGCCCTCGGGACTCGCAAGCCAGCCAGGAAGCGGCACGCGCCCCGGCGAGAGCCTCGTGGAATACCTTTGGGAATGGGGCCGCAATGAAGGTCTCGACTTTAAGCCGACTATTGCCCACCGCCTCGACCAAGAAACTTCGGGTATGATTATTGCGGCCCTCCATGGTGATACACTCCGCGACTTCACGCGCATGATTCGCGAACACGTCGTAGATAAATTCTACTTCGCGCTTGTCAAAGGCAATCTCAAGAAAGACCGCGGTACCATCAACGAATCGCTTTTGCGCACTGATAGCGCCAAGGGCAGCAAGATGCTCGTCGGTCAAGATGACGATAACGCACAAAAGGCAATCACGCATTACCGTGTCAAGCAACATTACGAAGGCTACGATCTTGTAAAAATCAAACTCGAAACAGGCCGCATGCACCAAATCCGTGCGCACTTTGCAAGCATCGGACATCCGCTTTTGGGCGACACGCGCTACGGTGATTTTGCGCTCAACCGCGAAGTAAAAAAGCAATTCGGTCTGAACCGTTTATTCTTGCACAGTTGCCGTCTGGAATTCGATTGGAAAGGTGAACACAAAGTATTCGATTGTCCGCTGCCCAAAGAACTTCGAGACGTCATCAAGCAGTTAAAACCGATTCACTACGAGCGCCCCGAGAACAATTTTCAAAAAAGTCACAGACGATAAAACGGCGATGCCGCAACAGGGTGCGGCATGACATAAGTAGGCGAAGCCTGTCACCCCGTGCTTGTCACGGGGCCGCACCTTTCCATGCAGGACTGCAACACTATCCCCGTACTAACGGGAAATCGAACTGTATGCTGCGCGGGGTTGCAAACTTGTCAAACGCAATCTCGTAGCAGAAATTCTTTTCGTCCACAACGCGAATTGTACCCACGCCAAAAATCTTGTGCACAACACGATCGCCAACTTCAAATGTTGCCGAAGGCGCTTTCTTGACTAGTCCCAAGCTCTCGTCATTCAGGAAATCTCGTTCCTGATCGACATTTGATATGTGTGCCTTCGCGGCCTCGAGCAAATCTTCCGAAAATCCACGAGCAATATCAAGCCCGCCCATATCCATTTCAAGCAAAAACCTTGACGGGTAACGCGTTCCGCTATCCCCCGCCACACCATCTTCAGCATCGCTTATACAAAGCACATTTTCGGCACGCGTAAATGCCACATACGCAAGCCTGCGTTCTTCTTCGAGCTGAACCTTATTCTGCACGCGCTTTACTGGGAAAAAGCCTTCATTTAAGCCACACACAAAAACGTACGGGAACTCCAAACCTTTGGCGTTATGAATCGTCATAAGTTGTACGCGGTCTTTTTCTTCGGCATCTTCATCAACATTCGTGAACAGCACGATATTCTGCAAATACTCATCTAGCGAAGCGTCCTCTTCGTAGTAATTTTCAAATTCGAGAATTCCTTGTTTGAGTTCTGCAAGATTGTCCAAGCGGTCTTCATCGCCGTCCAAGCGCAACATTTCTTCGTACTTCGTCTCTCGCAAAATTTTCGCCAAGATTTCAGAAACGCTCATGTCCCTATAGCACGAACGATATTTTTCAATCAATTTCACATACTCAACGACATTGCTTCGCGCCAAAAATCCCTTGCAGTCAAAATCAATCTTATTGCGTTCATTGCCAACCGACGACATTTCCGCCTGCGACGAAATATCACAAGCCACATCATTCAACATTCCCGCTTCCGATACAATTTCCAAAAGCGCCTCGTAAAGCCCTACGCCTCGCGCATCTGCAAAAGCCTGCAATATGGAAACCTTACGCGGCCCAAACTGGCGTTTGGGTGTATTCACCGTCCGCAAGAAAGACAAATCATCGGCATACACAAGCATACGCAAATAACAAATCACGTCCTTAATTTCTTTGCGCTGATAAAATCCGACACCACTATAAACTTTATACGGAATATTCTCCGCCATCAAAGCTTCTTCGACAGAACGCGACTGCGAATGCATCCGGTAAAGTACCGCAATATCTTTGTAACGCATACCACCCGCACTCTGCACGGCATTCTGGATACGTTCTACAATCCATTTCGCCTCTTCGCGCGTATTCTTTGCATGGTAAAAGACAGGCGTTTTTCCGCCAACACGCACAGGCCTCAAGACCTTCTCAATTCTAAACTTGTTGTTCTTGATAACCGCATCCGGCACCTTCAAAATGCTCGGCGTAGAACGATAATTATTCTGCAATAAAATCGTTTTCGTTCCCTGATGCGTTTTGTCAAATTCAAGAATACGATTGACGTCGGCACCGCGCCATCCATAAATCGTCTGGTCCGGATCCCCTACCACAAATAAATTTTTGTGATAGCTCGAAAGCAAGTCCGCAAGCATGAACTGTTGACCGTCAATGTCCTGATACTCATCGACCATCACGTACATCATGCGTTTGCGCCACTTGTCCAACTGTTCCGGAAAACTTTGAAGAATGTACAAAGTCACCAAAATCAAATCGTCAAAATCTAGTGCATAATTTTTCTTTTGCTCGTAAAGGTAGCGGTAATAAACCTTCATCCACTTGTCATCTGCATCATCAGACAATTCCAGCAAATGGTCTTTAGGCATTTCGCGACTCTCTTCATCGCGGGCACCCTCATTGCGACCATCTACACTCAAACCAATATCATTTTCCGAAGGCAGTTCTGCAAAGAGTGAAACGTAATCCAAATCATTTGCCTTGCGGCCCCCGATAAAATCAAGGACACTGCTGATTTTCAAATCCTTGAGAGAAAAACCGAGATCCGCATACGCCTTGCGCAATAGCGATTTTTGGTCATCCTCGTCCAGAATCATAAATTCTTTCGGGTAATTCAACACGTGGATTTCTTCACGCAAGAAACGCACGCAGAAACCATGGAACGTCGAAATATAACCGCTATCGTCACCGCCTAGAATCGAGCGAATGCGTTTTTTCATTTCATTCGCCGCCTTGTTCGTGAACGTCACGCAAAGAATGTTCGACGGCGAAATTCCCATTTCCTTCACGAGATACAAATAGCGGTGCGTGAGCGTTTTCGTCTTGCCCGACCCTGCACCCGCCACAACGCGCACGTAGCCCTCGGTCGTTTCTACCGCCTCAAGCTGTTCCTTGTCCAAGCGAGAGCGTTCCCCCTCAAGGGAATCAACAACTTGAGCTTTAGCAACTTGAGCATTAATTTCTTGGGAGAGAGCCATCCGCGCCTCGCATTGTAGTGAACATTTGTTTTACTGCTCAAAAAGTAGTCTTTTGAATATAAACCGTCAAGTAAAATTTCAATCCGCCCCAAATTCCTTCAACCTCAGTTCATTGATCATTGTTTCCAGGCTACACGCCGGCTCCTCGCCACGAAATTCACCACCAGGGCGGCACGACCGCGAAAATTTCCCTTCAGCATTTTTCTTCACACATTCGGCCTCGGCAAGCGTCCACTTGGCAATGATATCCTTTATAACCTTCTCGGTGTTTTCTGCAAGTTTTGTGAGCATGGTCCCCATATAATCCCCAAAACTACGGCTCCGTATACCATGCAGAACCTCCTTGCACTTGGGACAAGCCGCAGCCGCGACAGACGCTCCCGAAAGCGGAGAGCCCGAAAAGTAACGGATTACAGCCGTGCCGCCGCACTTACAGCCCACCCTGAAAGTATCGGTATCCCAAAGTTCCAGAAGCGCCCCCAGCTTGAGATTAATATTGACTTGCGTCCCCGCAAAATTGTAGCTCCTTGTTGTGGAAATCGGCCCGATATAACAACCGCCTCCCCCAAGCGCGTAATGCGCATCGATGTTTGCATAACGCGGTGTAGAGATGATTTCATCCCTGTGACGCATAATCAGGTCGATATTCTCGAAAAACAACTTGTACTTGCGCTCATAGCTCATTTTCCTTAGCTTCGCCATTTCCTCCTGTTCTTTGCGGTCCTGTTCCATTTCGTCGCTTACAAGCTTTAGACCGGTCGCCTGACGCTTGCATAGCGAAGCAAACGACTCTGGATGAGATTCCGGCTTCTTGAGATAATCGTTAATGGACTTCGAATCATCGAATATGATTGCCATAGGAAACTCCTTTTTTTTGACTTTTTACAGCAAATATGCCTTTTTCGTCCAATTAATGCACATATACAAATACATGCATCAATTACAAAATTCAATATACAATTTCCTCATGTCAAATACTGTCATAGTCAAAACTTTATTCCTCAAGAAAATTTTACCAAAGCCCAATTCCCTTTTTTTCATAAAAAACGGCATTTTTTACGGGTTAATTCTCAATTGGAGTATTTTCGTAACATTTTTCTAAGATTTCTAGAAACTTTTGGGTATATTCAATGACGGAGCAATGATAAAACCACATTTTCAGCCAAGGAGTGTATTATGCTTACTAAGCTCTCCAAAATTGTGGCTATCGCGATTATTATGTGCAGTTCAATGCTGTTTGCGCAAATCGACGCAACACCATTGGACGCACAAACAACCAAGGCTACTGAAAAGAAGCCCATGAGGACAACCAAAAGCCTTCAAAGCATGAATTTTTATCTGCCCATCGAATCTGAAACATGGAAGATAAAAGCCATAAACTTCGACTGGAGTTCAGTGAGCTACCAATTCGGCTGGACCCGCTATAGAACAGACGCAAATGGCTATTCGTCCATATTCGGTTTAGGTATCGGCTTTTTGAACGGTTCCCTCAAAGATGAAATCACCCGTAAAAAAACAGATTTAAAGGGACTCGACTTCAATTTAAAGCTAGGCATAGGCATGGCGCCGATTTCAAACGAATTGATTGTCGCAGTGCATTTTCTTTGCGGGCTCGACATGAAATTAATCGAAGGCGACGTCAGGACAGATACACGTAAATACAACCCAGGCGCCATATACGTTGACGCTGTTATCGGTGGCGATTTAGTCGTGGGCTACCACGTATTCGATTCAATCGGTGTAATCGGCGGTATTGACATCACTACAAACGCTTATGGAATCGGTGCTTATTACAACGATCCTGGCCGATTGTCAAAAACAAGCAGACTTTCTTACCTATTCACTGGAGTTAACGTTACCCCACACATCGGTATGTTCTTCGTTTTCTAATTCATCAATTCTCTCCTCCTCAAATCCCCCAAGGCCCCTGCACATCAAGTGCAGGGGTTTTTGCAATATTCTCTTATTTGCAATTTTTTATATATTGTAATAAACAACTATTTTGAGGGTAACAATGATAATCGTCAACACAGACTACATAAGCGGCAAGGAACTCGAAACGATTCAGCTCGTCAAAGGGAGCATCGTTTTTTCAAAGAATGTCGTACACGACATTTTCGCAGGACTCAAGACCATCATCGGTGGCGAAATCGCAGGATACAGCGAAATGATGAACGAGGCCCGTCAAAAAGCTACCGCGCGCATGATAAATGAGGCAACAATGATAGGCGCCGATGCAATCGTAAATGTACGTTTCGCCACAAGCAGCCTGATGGCAAGCGCCTCTGAAATTATCGTTTACGGCACTGCAGTCCGCTTCAAGAAATAACTAAAATAATACGCCGTAGTTTCGGGCGACAAAAAAAGCAAGTACGGTAGCAAGAGACAAGTACGCAAACACAAACAATGCGGCTTTTTTCCGGCTACCTTCAAAACGGATCTCTGGCAGGGTTTTCACAAAACAAATCTGCCAAAGATCAAACAAGACCCAAGCAAAGTTAACCAGAGCAATACAGAGGCCAACATGGGATGGAGCAATAAGGGCTACTAAAGTCAAATAGATTTTAATGCTCCCCGAAACACTGTTCGCGAGCATAAAATTATGAACACCAACAAAGCCACCCAGACATGCCACTATAGCCATCTTGGTTCGATTCTTTGGCTTTAATTCTTCAAAATCCATTTTGATCTCCCATATACACCGAGGCCAAAAGTAAAAACATTCTCCCCTTTTGAAAAATTTTATAGTTCTTACTTTTTTAGCATGGTGACTACAATCACAAATCTTTCTATTTTTTTATTATGGCAAAAACATTACACTTCGGTAAATTCGCAGCAGTCCTCCCCGCTGGCGGGCTTGGCAAGCGCATGGGCGGCAACATTCCCAAGCAGTTGATGCAACTGGGCAGTAAACCCGTCTACCAGTATTCTCTCGAAACATTCCTCAAGATGGACGAGATTGCAGAAGTCGTCATGGCGGTTCCTGCAGACTGGAAAGATTTTTTCGAAAAGGAAATTGAGACCTGGTTTTCTACAAGCAATTTTCCCGAGAATATTAGAACAAAGTTAAAAATCGTTCTGGGCGGAAAAGAACGTTGGCAGTCCGTAGAAAACGGAGTGAACGCACTCACCAGTAACGCCGAATACGTTCTCGTACACGATGTCGCACGCCCGTTTATAAGCGAAAAAATCATTCGCGATGTCTGCGAAACACTCGTCAATCAAGGGAGCTGTCTCGTTGCAAAGCCTGCAATCGATACCATCAAGATTGCAAGCGATGGCCGCATCGAAAGTACGATTGACCGCAACAAGGTCTGGCTCGCCCAGACTCCGCAAGCAGCCCGCATCGATTTGCTCAAGCAGCTCTATACGCGCATCGCAAAAGAACCGCTCGACTTTACGCCGACCGACGAAGCCAGCATTCTCGAATTTTTTGGCGAGCCCGTCTATATCGTGAAAGGCGAATCTGCAAACGACAAACTTACCACGCCCGAAGATTTCGAGATCTTCACGAACAGGGCAAAACACATTTAATTTTTACGAGGTAAAATGAAATATTTCAGACTCCTTGGCATTCTAAGCGCCTGCGTTCTTATGACTTCATGCGCACAATCCCTTTCTGTATCCAAGAAAGAGACTTTCGAGCAAAAATCAGGCGTCATCGGCGTGTTCCGCCAGCCTGTTGGTTTCTGTAGCGGCGGATACCAGCAGCAAATCAAACTCGGCGGTGAAAAAATCATCGTCAAGCCCACTTGGACTAGCGAACAGGACAATCTCTTTTCGGCATATATCCAACCGGGAAAAGCAGATTTAGAGTCTTATAGATACTCTTGTGGCTTTACGGAAACAACACTTACCCTTGCTGAAAAACACGGCGTTGTCGTTCCGCAAAACGGTTTCTGCAAAATCGTCATTTCATTCCTCAATAACGATGAATTGTTCTCGAAAAACGAAGTCCTGCTATTCAACCAATTCAAAAAAGAAGAAGTAGCGGCTGAGTTCGACGATATTCCTTATTGCGAAACATATTAAGCAATTTATCGAGCTAATATTTTCTACATTTACGCCGAAAAATTAAGCAGGCATGGATTTTGCGGACCATCTAGGCAAAACGCCGGGACTTACGCAAGTTTCGTGCCACAAAGGGTAATAAAATGAAAGTTTCTTTGAATTGGCTTAGACGTCACGTTGACCTTCCGGAATCTGCGGAAGATGTCGCAAAGGCGCTCACCTCCATCGGTCTCGAAGTTGAAGGCATGGAAGAACCGGGCAAGGTCTATGACAAGTTGCTCGTTGCAAAGGTTCTCACTTGCGATCCGCACCCGGATAGCGATCACTTGCACATCACTACCGTGAACGACGGCACGAACACCATCCAGGTTGTTTGCGGAGCCCCGAACGTCGCTGCAGGCCAGACGGTTGTGCTCGCCCCGATTGGCGCAGAACTCCCGCTCCCCGACGGCACCAAGCTCAAGATGAAGAAATCCAAGATTCGCGGTGTCGAAAGCTTCGGCATGATTTGCGCCGAAGACGAAATCGGTCTTTCCGACGACCACGCCGGCATCATGGTTCTCGATGACAGCATTCCGGCAGGTACGCCGTTTGTTAGCCTCGGCCTCTACGACGTCTGCTTCGAACTGAACGTCACGCCGAACCGCCCAGACGCTCTTAGCCACCGCGGTGTCGCTCGCGAACTCGCCGCCAAGTTTAACCGTCCGCTCAAGCCGCTCGCTTACAACTTCAAGGAAGATTCCGAAGACGCAAGCGCCGCCATCAGCCTCGAAGTCGTTCCGGGCTGCGGTTGCTCCCGCTATGTGGGTCGCGTCATCAAGGACGTGAAGGTTGAAAAGTCTCCGGCATGGCTTGCTAAACTCTTGCACGCTGTCGGCATGAACAGCATCAACAACGTCGTCGATATCACGAACTTCATCTTGATGGACGTCGGTCAGCCGCTCCACAGCTTTGATATGGACCAGCTCCACGGAAACAAGATCAAGGTCCGCCGCGCCGTCAAGGGCGAGCATATTGAAACGATCGACCACACTGCACACGAACTCATCGAAAACGACCTCGTGATTTGCGACGGTGACCGTCCGGCTTGCGTCGCTGGCGTTATGGGCGGTGTCGAATCCGAAATCGTCGACGCTACGAAGAACGTGTTCCTCGAAAGCGCCTGGTTCAACCCGACCGTTATCCGCAAGCAGGCCAAGCGCCTCTGCATCTCTACGGACTCCAGCTACCGCTTCGAACGCGAAATCGACTTTGCTACGCAGGACGAATACAGCAAATACGCTTGCGCCATGATCCAGGAAGTCGCTGGTGGCCGCATCCTCAAGGGTTCCGTCGAATACACCGGCGAAGACCACAAGAAGGAAAACAACCAGGTCACGCTCCGCGTCGCTCGCGCCGCCAAGGTCATCGGCATGGAAGTTTCCGCCGAACAGATTGAAAAGTTCCTCACGGGTATCGCTCTCGAAGTCGTGAAGAAGGACGCCGAATCTCTCACGTTCAAGATCCCGAGCTTCCGCCCGGACCTCGAACGCGAAGTTGACCTCATCGAAGAAATCGCTCGCCTCATCGGCTTTGACAACATTCCGTACAGCTTGCCGAAGTTCACGATGCAGCCGAACGAACTCCCGGCTATCGAAGTCTTGAACCGCAAGATCCGCAAGACGCTTTCTGCCATGGGCCTCCACGAATGCTTGAGCCTCCGCTTCACGAGCAAGGCCCGCACCGAAGCCCTCTTTGGCCCAGAAAGTGACGACCGTCGCAGCAAGCCGGCTCTCCTCTTGAACCCGCTTTCCGAAGAACTCGGTGCTGTGCCGACGAGCCTTCTCCCGAATTTGCTCAAGGCCGTTGCTGAAAACGAAAAGAACCGTCCGGGTTCTGTTCGTCTGTTTGAAGTTGCCAAGGGACAGTTCAAGCGCGACCGCAAGGACGAACGCGATACGGGCTTTGACGAATCCAACCTCGTCGCCCTCACCATCGCCGGTAACTTTGACGTGGACCCGCTCAACGACAAGCCGAAGCAGATTGACTTTGCCGCCTTCAAGGGCTTTGTCCAGAGCTTCTTCAAGCGTCTCGGCCTCGTCGTGGAATTCCGCGCCGCCGCAAAGCCGGAACTATTCCTCCACCCGGGCAAGCAGGCCGAAATCGTCTGCAACGGCACGGTACTTGGAACGATGGGCGAACTCCACCCGAACTGCCTCAAGGCTAACGAAATCAGCTACGAGACCTACGTGATGGAAGCCGACATGGACAAGATGGAACACGAAAGCCACAAGAAGATTGTGTTCCAGCCGTTCAGCCGCCAAGTGCCTTCGACCCGCGACATCTCTATCGAAGTTGCAAAGTCGATGACTCACGAAGATGTGCTCGCCCGCATCAAGGCTCTCAACCCGAAGAACCTCGCAAAGATCACTCTCAAGAGCATCTACGAAGGCGAAAAGATTGAAGCCGGCAAGAAGAACATGGTTTACAGCCTCACCTACCAGGCTATGGACCGCACGCTCACGGACGACGAAGTCAACAAGGCTCACAACAAGCTTCGCGACAAGCTCGTTCAAAACGGCGACATCGTTCTCCGCTAACAGCAACTGCGGCGCATCCCGTCTCCTCGAACAGAGTGAGGGACAACCTCAGAAGGCGAGTGTCGCAGCCATGCTTGCATGGATATGACCGAGCCAAAGAGGTTGGGGCTTGCCCCATTCAGTTAAATTCACAAAAAAGAGTTGGTCACGCGACCAACTCTTTTTGCTTTTCAAGCAAAATTCACTTTTCTAACGGCGTACCCAACAGAACCTTTTTACTCGTCAAGTTAACCATACCCGTCCAGTTGCCGCGAGTTATCATACCCCTATACGTTGAATTGGACAGAATTGTACCGAAGGCAACTCTTTTGCCACTCTTTGCATCATAGTAAGCAAAATTACCCTTAGCCGTTAAATACAACCTTTCACAAACACCATGAGTCTCACATGAAGTTTCCTTCCTCGTCCCTCCAATCCAAAGACTATCCAGGACAAGATAAATTTCAGCCGATTTATCCATTTCCGTAAATACAGGCGCATTCACGCCCTCATCTTTATGAAGGACCTTTTCAATTTTAATTTTATCCTTAGGGATTCTTTTCATAGAGTAATGAATACCCGATGTCCGATTTTCCAAATCAGATATAAGTTCTGCAATGAACCAGTCATTGAATCGACCTGGATATTCCGGGATATCTTGATCAAATTTTTCCGGATTATCAAGAAACGGATCCGTGAACACGATATTCACCTTAGAGGGCTTTTTTGTCCAAGATTCCTCCACCGAATTACTTGGCGAAGAAGAGAATAATAAAAAGATTAAAGCACACCCTGTCAAGAAAGGGCAAGCAATCAGCGTAACAAGAATTAGTTTCAGCTTTTTCACACCACCTCCAAGTTTTTTGTGAAAACATTATAAGTTTCCAAATTATAGAAAAATCCAATAAACAAGTAAAAAAAGAAATCTAGTGAGTTCCGTGTTGTTCACAAAGGATTGGAACGTTACCGCCCGACAAAATCATGGCTGCAATCGAGCCGTAGCAAAGACCTTTCCCGACTTTGGACATAGCCTCATTAACGTTCTTTCTATCTTCAGAGCCTATCAAAATCGTTGGGTTATGGAACCCTGCTGGAATTGTTTTCGGTAGCTCTGGAGTTTCATCGCGAAATTCATTTTCAGCAGGTTTAAAAATCAAGTACTGATCTTCAATTGTAGGGACATTATCCGTTTCAACTGCAGGTTTTAATGCAAGTTGCGCAGCGCAATATACGCTCCCAACAAGCACAGAAACTACGATGATTTTTAATGAATGAACCACAAACACACTCCCCCAAGTTTGGACTTAATTCAGTCCAAGCTGCTCACGTACATTCTTGATAAATTCATATTCTTCGGGCGACATGTTGCTCTCATTGTCATCTTCGCGAGATGCGTTCGCAATACGGACCATGCAGTTCGTCACCTGAATTTTAAAATCGTTTGAAGCCGACTGGAGCGCCTTGACGCAAGCCTTTGTGCGGTCACTTGCCGACTTGTAACCTGCATAAAGGTTGTTGAATTCGTCCCAACTAGCGTTCGGAGTCACTTCGTCATGAATTTTGTCAAGTTCAGCACTTTCCGCTTCCGTTGCCGAAGTAGCCCCCGGCAAAAGCTGTTCATTCTCGTGGTTATGCGAAAGGCAGGCTGTCTGCCAGCACAAAATCAAAAGTGCCATATCAAAATTCATAAGAACCTCTGTTTGCATAGTCATCCGCTTAAAAAGCGATATGACAAATTTTAAATATTTACGTTTTAAAAATACGAAAAAAAGTGATTAGTAAACAAAGGTTCATAAACTAATTATGGGTTTATATTTGGAGCAACCACGACCCTTATCAGAAAATTTTTCAAAAAACAGAGGCGTTTTTACAGGATTCCCTCCCCTATTCCAAGGTCGAGGATGACGATTTCAAGATGACTAGGTCAAGGAATACCACTCCTGAATGACACGTCGGTAACTAGTAACTAGAAACTCTTAACTAAAAAATCCTGATTACTTTACTATATTAAACAGCATGGCATACATCGCAATGGCGCGTAAGTGGCGCCCGCAATCATTCAGCGATATGGTCGGTCAGGAACATATCGCAAAGACTCTTGAGAACGCCATTCAGGGCGGTCGTCTCCATCATGCATTCCTTTTTACCGGCACCCGTGGTGTGGGCAAGACTACTAGCGCCCGCATCCTCGCCCGCACGCTCAACTGCAAGGGCTCTGACCCGCTGCACCCGTGCGGTGAATGCGACAGCTGCAAGGATATCGCCGGCGGAAACCCGATGGACGTCTATGAAATAGATGCGGCCTCCAACACCAGCGTCGACAACATCCGCGATGTGATTGATCGAGTGCAGTACCCGCCTGTCATCGGCAAGTACAAGATTTTCATTATCGACGAAGTCCACATGCTCTCGACAGGCGCCTTCAACGCTCTCCTCAAGACGCTCGAAGAACCGCCCGCCCACGTGATTTTCATTTTTGCAACGACCGAAGTCAACAAGGTCCCGCAGACGATTTTGAGCCGTGTGCAGCGCTTTGACTTCAAGCGCCTGACCGTTGACCAAATCCGCAGCCGCCTCCGCTACATTTGCGAACAGGAAGGCATCAAGGCCACCGACGAAGCCCTCGACATCTTTGCCGAAAAGGCCGACGGTTCCATGCGTGACGGTCTCACCTACTTTGACCAGGCATACGCATTTACCGGGAACGAGATGACTGCGGAATCAGTCCGCTCCGTCCTCGGCATCCCGCCTGTAGAACTTTTCTTCTCGCTCATCCAGTCTATCGAAAACCACGACATCAAGGGTTGCTTCCGCATGGTGGATGACGCCGTGAAAATCGGTATCGAGTTCATCCCGCTGCTCGACGGCTTTGGCAAGTTCCTCCGCAATTTGCTCTACGCCCGCCTCGATGCATTCACGCCAGATGCACTCAACATTACCGAAGAGCTTTACACCAAGTACAAGAGCTGCGCACAAAGTCTCACCAACGGTGACATTCTCCGCATAAGCAAGATGCTTATCGACTTGCAGGGTACGCTCCGCTACAGCACGAACCCGCGCCTCCTCGTCGAGACGACTTTCGCCCGAATGGCTTGGCTCGACCGACTGGTCGATTTGCGAAAAGCTCTTGCAGCGATTAACGATCCTAAAAGCGCCGAAAACGACGCGGTAAAAAAAAAAGTAACTGAAGTCAGCGCCATGATAGACGCCCAGGAAGAAGTCCAGGCGTCTTATGATGACCCGTTTGCAGGCTACGATCAGGGTGGCGTTCAGGCGTTTTCACGTTACGAGATTTCTGCCGCTTGGCCGTCCATACTTTCGAACATCGCCAATGACGGTGACTACGTATTTTCAGCAGCCATCGCTAATACGACTCTCGAAACGGGCGACCCCGAAATGAACCCGTTCCCGATTGCGCTTACTTACGCGGGCACCACAGAAAACGCAGACAACTGGGGCTACCGCCAGATGATGGAACGCCAAGACTACGTCGAACGCGTCACACGCATTTTGGAAGATCGCCTACAGACAAAAATTGCGCTTTCTATCCGCACTCGAGCCTTTACCGAAACAGAACTTGCCGAACAACGCGCCGCCAAGATGAGCCCCTACGAACTCGACTTGGAAAAAGAACCGGGGCTAGCAAGGCTCAAGCAAATGTTTGCCACCGAACTCGTCTTCACCAAGAAAATCAAGAAAGCAGCCTTGGTTGCACAATGCGATGACGAGGATTGCGACGCGTAGATTATCATGGACCCTATCGGTCGCAAGCTCCCTCCAGGGTGACAATAAAAACGTCATCCTGGAACGAAACGTAGTGTAGTGATAGGATCCAACCAGATAAAAATTCTATAATTACGAACGATAAACGACTTTAGTGTTTCCTCTGGAGCACAAAAACAACCTTTAATACACTCAAAAAGCGAGGATATATTCATGGATATGAGCAAAATGCTTAAGGACCTTCAGAAAATGCAGAGCAAGATGCTTAAGGCCCAAAACGACCTCAAGGCACAGAGCTTTGATGCCGAAGCCGGAGGCGGAATGGTGAAGGTCGCCATGAACGGAAAAGGCGTGCTCACGATGGTGAAAATCAATCCGGACGCAGTCGATAAAGACGATGTCGAAGCTCTCGAAGACCTCATCATGGCTGCAGTCAACTCCGCCGTCAAGAAGAAAGATGACGCCACCCAGTCTAGCATTTCCGACATCACTGGTGGCATGAAAATCCCCGGTTTGATGTAATTTTCATCAAATTTCGCAAATTTTGCTGCATTTCATCCCCAAAATTTGCGCTTCATCAAATTCAAAAAAAAGCACCCTTATAAATAGGGCGCTTTTTTTTTACATTTGGCCCGTTAATTATATTCAGGAGAACGAATGTCAAGGAAATTTTTAGTCCTTTCTGCCCTCGCACTAGGGCTGATTGTACCAGCCTCGGCAAAAACCTACACCCGAGATGAAGCGGTCCAGACCGCCATTGAAAACTCTCCGGATGTCAAAACTGCTGAAGAAGACCTCATCAAGGCATCTTCTCAAGTTGATGCAGGCTACGGTAACGCATACCCCTCTATTGACCTTAGCGCCAATGTCACCCGTATTTTTGGACTGGACGATGTAAAAAAAGCATCCGTTTTTACGGATGCCGCAAAAGACATGGCTAGCAAAAAAGACGATGCTGGCTACCCCAAAGCAAACGCTTTTGACCAAAACGTTATTGGTCCAGGCATGGACGGGCTTATTTACGGCATGAAATCTCAAGGTTACCGCTGGCAGTCCAGCGTGGGCCTCACTGTAACCCAGATTCTCTACGCTGCAGGCAAGGTCGGTACCGCCATCGATATCGCCAAGGCCTACAAGCACATGGAAGAAGTCAATCTCGAAGACAAGAAGTCTAGCATCCGCTACGCCGTTGATAGCCTTTTCAACAGTTTGATCCTCCTGGATTCAAATATCGCCATCACAGAAGAAGGCATCAAGCAGACTGAAGAAAATCTGAATATCGCCACGCAGAAATTCCAAAGCGGATCTGGTAAAGAAATCGATGTGATTCGCGCACAACTTGAGTTGGAAAGCCAGCGTTCCAATCTCGAAAAGACAAAGAAATTGCGTATCCTCGCCAAGAACGCTCTTCTCAACAAGATGGGACTGGATTGGGATTCCGAAGTGCAGTTCGTCGGTGAACTTCGCATGCCCGAAGCAAACCTCCCCTATCCGGACACGGCAATGGCCAGCGTGAAAAAGCGCCGTAGGGAATTGGCGATGCTCGAAGCCACCGAAAAAATGAGAGAAAAGAATATCGAAATCGAAGAAGGCGGCTACAAGCCGACAATCGCCTTGCTCGGAGGTCTCAAATACGCCAATAACCAAAACAAGATTACCGAATGGGATGCCCCGAAGTGGGACAAACTCAACAAGTACGTTTCTTTAAATTTGTCGATGAACCTTTTCAACGGCATGCAGACCAAGGAAGCCGTAGTTCAAGCAAAATCAGAACTTCGCAGCACACAACTCATGAAAGAAACTGCAGAACGCGGATTCCGCCTGCAAATAGAGGCGTGCGTCAACAACTTGGAAGACGCACAGAATCAAATCGAAATTTCAAAACGCCAGGTAGACTTGGCAAATCGCGGATACGAAATCTCCGAAGCAGCCTACCAAATCGGTGCGGAAACACAAATCAACCTTCTTGACGTAAGCCAGAAGCTTCGCTTGGCCAAGCTTGGCTACATGAAGGCTGTTCTTGACTGGAACAATGCCTACAACGCATTGCTCAAGGCCACTGGTGAATACTAAGATTTAAGAGGAAGACAATCATGAAGACCATTACAAAATCAATCATTACTATTTCTGCCCTGTCGCTCCTCCTCGCTGGATGTGGCGACGCCAAGAAAGACGCCAAGTCCGAGAAAAAAGTTTCGACCATCGAAGAAATCCAGAAGGTCAATGGCAAGCCTGCTCGCGTTGTGAAGGCAGGCGTTGTCAAGCTTACCGACGTCCGCGCCTTTAGCGGCACCATCGAAGGTAGCCAGCAGACAAAAGCAACCGCAAAACTCAGCGACCCGATTTCCAAAGTCAATGTCCGCGTCGGTTCCAAAGTCAAGAAAGACCAAGTCCTTGCTGAATTCGTCTTTACAGGCGACAACACAGGCTACCAAGAAGCTAAAGCTGGCATTGAAATGCAAGAAAAGACCCTCACCCGCTTGAAAGAAGTACAGGCCAAGGGTGGCGTTTCTCAGCAAGACGTAGACAAGCTCGAAACCGAAATTAACGTTGCCAAGATGAAGATGGAAACCGCACGCCGCGCAACGCTCGTGCTCGCTCCGTCCTCCGGCACCATTACCGAAGTCAAGTTCAAGGTCGGTGAAGTTCCGGGTGTCGGTGGCGCCATGTTCACCATCGCAAATCTCGACAAGGTAATCCTCAAGCTCAATGTCACGAGCTCCGAAATTGGCTTTTTCAAGAAGGGCGCTAAGGCAACGATCGAACTCAACGGCGAAAAGCTCGTCGGTGAAGTGAGCCTCATCCCGCTCGCCGCAGACCCGATTACGCGTTTCTTCCCGGTCGAAGTGACCTTCAAGAACAAGAACCGTAAGCTCCTCCCGGGCATGTACCTCACCACAAAGATTGACGCCCGTGAAGTCACCGGCGTTACCGTCCCTGTCGAAGCCATTGTCTATAGCAACGGCGTGAACTCGGTCTGGATTGTCGATAACGAAGGCAAGGCCAAGCGCAAAATTGTGCAACTCGGTGTGCAGACCAAGACCGACATTCAAATCAAGGATGGCCTTAGCGAAGGCGATGTCGTGATGGTCGAAGGCCAGAACCGCATGAACGACGGCGACAAGGTGCTGATTGTCGAATAATCGACACTGGAGTATAGTCAATGATTAAAGCCAGTATTTACAAACCAATCACCATGCTCATGGTCATCTTGACCGTGGTGGTGTTCGGTCTTTATACCTATTCTATGATGGTGGTGGACTTGATGCCGAAATTCGAAGTCCCCGTGGTTACGGCCACCATCATTTACAAGGGCGCAAACCCTGAAGAAATCGAAACCACAATTATCAAGCCGATTGAAGAACAAGTGGAACTCGTGGACGGTATCGACTACGTGCAGTCCATCTGCTTGGAAAACTACGGCATTATCGTCGCCATGTTCAACATGGGCGTGAACGTGGACGTTGCCGCAAACGACGTGCGTTCCAAGGTGGACCTCGCCTCTGCGGACTTCCCGGATGCCGTGCAGGCTCCGATTATTTCAAAGGTCGATATTAACGGTGCCGCCATCATGGCAATTTCGTTTACCGGCCCTCTGAACTCTACGGAACTCCGCCAGAAAGTCGAAGACGAAATTGAACCGCTCTTCACCTCTGTTTCCGGTGTCGCAAGCGTTGATATCTTCGGTGGTACAACCCGCCAGATTGCCATCGAAGTCGACAAGGAAAAGATGATGGACCGTGGTGTCGATATCGGCACCATGATGGGCCTTTACGGCATGTCCAACGTTAACCTCCCGATTGGTGAAGTTATCGGCAAGCACAAGAACACGTCTGTGCGTACCGCAGGTAAGTTCAAGAACCTCGATGAAATGCGCAACATGGAAATTCCGACGGAAAAGGGAGTCGTCAAGCTCTCTGAAATTGCCGTCGTGAAAGATACCATCGAAACAATTACATCGACTTCCCGCTTTAACGGCATCAACTCAGTCGCACTCGATATCAAGAAGCGCTCCGACGCAAACGTCGTGGAAGTTTCCAGAGGCGTGCTCAAGCGTTTGGAAGAAGTCAACAAGACTCTCCCGGAAGGCTTCAAGCTCACGCTCATTTACGACAAGTCCGAAGCTGTGAACGAATCTATCGATAACGTTATTCAAAACATCATTATCGCCATCGTGCTTACCGCCGCCCTCTTGCTCTTGTTCCTCGGCAAGTTCTCTACGATGATTATCGCAGCCCTCACGATGCCGATTTCTGTGATTGGCGCTTTCACGCTCATGTACTTTGCAGGTTTTGGTATCAACATGATGTCCCTCATGGCTCTTTCGAGTTCCGTGGGTCTGTTGGTGACGAACTCCATCGTCGTGCTTGAAAACATCAACAGCAAGTTGAACCAAGGCCTTGACCCGAAGGAAGCCGCCTACAAGGGCACTTCTGAAATCATGATTGCCATCATGGCTTCGACGCTCACCAACGTCTGCGTGTTTGTGCCTATCGCATTCATGAAGTCCATCGTAGGTATCTTCTTTAGAACATTCGGTATGACCATGGTGTTTGCAACATTCGTGTCGCTCCTCGTGACATTTACGCTTACACCGCTTATGGCCGCCTACTTGTTCAAGGGTAAAAAGAAAGACGAAAACGGAAACATCATCGAAGAAAAGCCGGGCTTTATCGGAAGTTTGTTGGGACTTTTCCCCAAGGCCTTGAACGGTGTACGCTTTGTCTACTTGAAGATGCTTGGTTTCTGCCTTTCTATTCCAGGCGTGATTGTCCAGGTTTTGGCTCTTATAGGAACATGTGCTATCGTGTACCTTATGGCTACGCAGTACTTGACCGTTGAACTTACCCCGAGACAGGACCAAGGCATGATGAGCATCAAGCTCGAAATGCCCGTAGGTACGAATATCGAAACGACCGACAGCGTGGCTCATATTATCGAATCCCGCGTCAAGGATATTCCTGAAATTGTCCACTACAGCATGAACGTGGGTGGTTCCAACGGCTTTACGACCGTAAACCAGGCTACCATGCGTGTAAGGCTCTTGAAGGACTGGGAAAAGAAGAAAATGAAAGACTGGAAGGGCAGACACCGCAGCACCGACGAAATCGTCGACTCCATCCGCCCGTACCTCGCCAACATTCCTGACGCCTACATTTCCGTGAAATCCACCTCCGCCTCTGAAATGCAGAACAACTCCGCCGGTGACGTGGTGCTCGAAGTGAGCGGTCTCCATGCAGACTCCGTGATTAAGGCTTCTCAAATCGTCCTTGACCGCGTCAAGGAAAAGATTGACGGTATCGTGGATATCAAGACAAGTTACGAAGCCGGTAAGCCGGAAATCCGCTTGATTCCGAATCGTGCAGCACTTGCCGACTACGGTGTAACGCTAGAAACCGTCGCAAACTACAACTACATCGCAGTGAACGGTTTCGAAGCAGGCCAGTACACCGAAGACGGTGAAGAATACGACGTTTACGTACGCTTGATGGAAAAGGATAGACAGAGCCATGCCGACATCGAAGACCTGCCAGTCAAGACTCCTAAAGGTTACGTGAGTGCAAGTGAACTCTTCCACATCGAAGATGGTGCAGGTCCGACACGTATTGACCGTAAGCGCAAGATGAGACGTGTAGACGTTTCGATGAACTTGCTCCCTGGCCACACGACCGGTGAAATCATGGGCAAGCTTGGCCAACTTACTGCAAGCATGAAGGACGAACTCCCGGAAGGCATTACATTCAGCTTCGGTGGCAACGCCGACATGCAGAACGACATGCAGAAGGAATTCATGACTGCAATCGTGATGGCAATTCTCCTCACCTACATTTTGCTCATCGCACTCCTCGAAAGCTTTGCCCAGCCGTTCATCATTATGACGACCATCCCGATGGGTGCTATCGGTGTGCTCCTCGCCCTTATCTTTACCGGCAAGGCGCTCTCCATGATTGCCCTCATGGCTATCGTTATGTTGATTGGTGTGGTGGTGAACAACGCCATTCTTTTGCTGGACGAAGCAAACCGCCTGTTGCGTAGTGGAAGCATGGGCCGCCGCTCGGCAGTGCTTACGGCCGCAAAAGCCAAGTTCCAGCCGATTATGCTTGCAACGCTTGCCTCCGTGATTGCACAGCTCCCGCTCGCATTCGCACTCGGTGGTAACGTCGCCGCCATGACGCAGCCGATGGGTATCGCCTCTGTGGGTGGCTTGATCGTGTCAGCCGTGCTTACCATGTTCCTTGTGCCGACATTCTTCTGGCTCCCGAACGCCCTCTTTAGCAAGGCCAAGAAAGGAGCCAACAAAGTCAAGGCAAAGTTCAGCAAGGCATAATTAAGTTTCATTAGACAACTCCGCAAAGTCCCCCACCCGGGGGACTTTTTTGCATTTATAGCCATTGGCTATTAGTCAATAGTATTTAGCCATTGTTTTTTATAATCGCGGCTTCGCCGCCAAACTTTAACAAACAACTAATGACCATCGACCATTGACTACTTTGCAAACCATAGGTTGCAAAATTTGCATGAAAGTGATTTTTAGAATTTTTTGATTGTATTTTACGGGGATGAATACAAAAATTTTATCCAAAAAATGGTGCCAGAAAAACGGGATTGCAGTAATGGCGGAAGCCGAGTGCTGCGGAGAATGTGTCATGGAAAGCGATGAAAAAAGCGCCGCGCCCCTGAAAATCGCAGTACCGAATGCAAGCGACGAACTTTTACTTGAAAAAATCCGATTTATCACGCAGCAACAAATTATTCCCGAAGAACACACCCCTGCCGAAATCCGGCTGATGCACAGCCACGCAGAATCTATCGATGATGAAGATTTGTTCAAAGACATCAAGCAACTTGATGCATCGCGCAACACATCCTGGGAATCAGAACCCATTATAAATCTCGTCGATAGCCTTATCGTCAAGGCATTGCAGAAAAAAGCAACCGACATTCACCTTGAACCGATGGCAGACGCGCTCCGCGTACGTTTCCGCATTGACGGACTTTTAACGGAATACCGCACATTTCCGCAATGGCTTGCCGAACCTGTTTTGATACGCTTGAAGGTCATGGCAAATGTCGATATCACAGAGCGCCGTTTGCCGCACGACGGGAGTTTTGCATTTGAGGATTTTCACGAGAAAGTGAACGTGCGCTTAAGTACAATCCCGATTAGCAATGGCGAAAAATGCGTTTTGCGACTGCTCCCCGCAAATGATTCCGCACAAACGCTCGCTAGTCTCGACTTTAGCGAAAAAACGCTCCAAGCACTCCGCCGCATTTTCAGCGCACCGCAAGGGTTATTCCTTGTAACAGGCCCAACCGGCAGCGGCAAAACAACAACGCTTTATGCAGGACTCCGAGAAATCATCCTGCGGAAAATAAACGTCACGACCATCGAAGATCCGGTAGAATACGAACTCCGCGGAGCCAATCAAGTTCCCGTAAACGAAAAATGCGGATTCACGTTTGCGGTCGCATTGCGTTCCATTTTACGCCAAGACCCAGACGTGATTCTCGTTGGCGAAATACGCGATACAGAGACGGCACAAATCGCCATCCGAGCTGCACAAACAGGGCATCTCGTATTGAGCACGTTGCACACGAACAGCGCCAAAGCCGCAACATCTCGCTTAATTGATCTCGGCATTTCTCAAAGTATTTTAAACGAAACCTTGCTCGGAGTTTTCGCACAACGCCTCGTAAGAAAGCTAGACAAAAACGAGTCTTGCAAGTCCACCCATCATTACAAAGGCAGAACCGTTGTCTGTGAATTACTCTTACCCAATAACACCTACGCCGACGGCACCATGCAAGAAAACGCAGCACACCTCATCCAACAAGAAATCACCACCGAAGAAGAAATTATGAGAGTGCTAGGATTATAGTCACTAAATTTGATGGATTCAATCGGTCCTACGGACCTTCAGAATGACAGTACAATGTTATGTCACCCTGGAAGGACTCTAGCCCCTGTAAGGGGATAGAGGACTGATAGGGTCCATTATAATTTATAGAACAAGTCGTTCCAATCAGGATTCATTGATTGTATCAACTCAATCTTTTTTTCCCTTAACAAATTTTTCATAGACTTTTCTCGTTCTATAGCATGCCGCATATCCGTATGCTCTTCAAAATATCCCAATTTATCTACACCATATTTTTTAGTAAAACCATCAAAAGACTTTTCTTTGTGTTGCGTAATACGCTCTTTTAAATTACTAGTTACACCAACATACAAAGTTCCATTTATATGGTTAAATAAAATATAAGTGAATCCTTTTTTTTTGCATATGCAAACCCCTTCATAAAGGAATATACAAATGCTAACTTAAAAAAAGCAATGGATCCTATCGTCAAATGCTATTCAAGAAATAATGGTTTCTATCGGCACTCCGTGCCTCCAGAATGACAGGTTCCAGGATGACAGCGTTCAACAGGGGCTACTTTTTCCCACCAAACCAATCGTTGATGTCTTCGCCTTCTTTCATTGACAATTTACCGAACTGATCGACACCATCGCCAAGCACAACCGTGCGAATTCCCGCCTGCGCAAAAACAGTCTGCAAATACTCCGTACCACTGCGGCCCGCTTCGTCCTTGTCCAAACAAAGCACAACGCTCTTATTCTTGAAAAGCGGTAACCATTCGGTCTTGAATGAGCGCACTCCAGGAATTCCAATGGCAGCAATGCGTTGCCCCAAAAATGTAAGCGTGTCGACCACGCCTTCGCAAAGGTAAACCCAGCCAGGCCTTCCATCAAGAGCCGAAACGTTGTAGGGGAACGGAACCGTTCCGCGCAAATTCAGTTCCTTCGGAACAACAGTGCTATCGATTGCTCGAGCTTGAAAATAAAACGAACGGCGTTTGGTGTCGAGATACGGGAAAAACAGCGGATGCTTGTAATACCTCAAGTTTCCTTTTTCGCTAAAAAGTCCCACGTACTTGAGGACTTCCAAATCGTAAGTTTCCTTGAGCTTGTTGTTGAGTGCGCCATAATCCATTATCGTACGCAAAAGCATTTTGTCCCAAATAGGCTTGTAAATGCGGCGCCGAGCAAGGTATGATGCAGCCGGAGTCTTATCGACCGGGCTCAACATTTTAAGGAACGAAAGAATAATCTTCTTGCGTTCATCTTCTGAGACAAGTTCTTTTGAGGGCTCTAGCGAAGGATATTCAAGAGCAGCATCACGAATAGCAGCTTTTGCAACAAGTGCGGCATTTTGAGCAGTCGACACATTCGGAGCAGGAGAACTATTCGGTTGCGCCGTAGCAGAAGCAGGATTCGTCGTTGCCACGCGATTTTGCACCGGAGATTTTGCCCCAGGCACCAAGAATCCATACGTTTCCTTGAGCCAGTTCAAAGCTTCTAAAAAGGAACAATTCTTGACAATCTGGACAAGCGAAATCACATCGCCACGGACATCATCGCAGACCCAGCATCGGAAAGTTCCACGTTCTTCCGAGAACGAAACAGAAGGCGTTCTATCGCCGTGTGAATGACGAGTCGGAAAAAAGCAACGGCAACGACCACGCACCACAGGCACACCTAGCGCAGTCGCTACTGCAGTAATCGAGAGCGCCGCCTTAAATTGTTTGAGTTCCTCTTCTGTCATTGCACAAAGAATATATATATTTTCGTCATGATTATTCTTGAAAATGTACCGATGTACGAGCACACGTCCTTTAAAGTAGGCGGTCCTGCAAAATATTTTATCAAAACTGAATCAATCGACGATATCAAGGAGGCGTTGCAATTCGCAAAAGAACGCGCTCTCCCGAGCTACATACTCGGCAAAGGCACAAACTTGCTCGTTTCAGACCGCGGTTACAACGGCGTCATCATCCAGCTCGGTAAGTTTTTCTCGGAAATCACGAATCTCGGCAACGGGAAAATTTGCGTCAAAGGCGCCACGCCACTTGCTCGCCTCGCCCGCTATACCATTAACGAAGGGCTTGCCGGCATCCACAAACTCGCAGGCATCCCCGGGAGTCTCGGCGGCGCGATCTACATGAACGCAGGCGCTTATGGACAAGATGTTTCGCAAACTTGCGTTGAAGTCGAAAGCATCGATGCCGCCGGGAACGTACACACAAGACACGCCGCAGACTGCAAATTCGCCTACCGCCACAGCATTTTTCAGGAACTCGCGGCATCCGTAACTTCTGCAGAAAGCGCCGAAACAATCCTTTCTGCCGCATTCCAGCTCACGCCTGCCATAGAACTCGGCAAAACAGTCAAGGATATCGAAAACGAAATGCAAGAATGCATGACAAAGCGCCGCAATTCACAACCACTTTCCATGCCCAATGCCGGCAGCACCTTCAAGCGCCTCGATGCAGGCGCTGCAGCCACACCCACGCAAATCGCACCGGGCTATTACATCGAACAGGCGGGATTAAAAGGGTTCCGCATCGGTGGCGCCGAAGTAAGCCGCGTCCATGCAAATTTCATCGTAAACGTAGGCGGAGCAACCGCAGCAGACATCAAGGCGCTTAGCGAATACGTACAAAATGCCGTTGCCCAAAAATTCGGCATCCAACTAAAACGCGAAATTATATTGCTTGGGAAATTTTAATATTTTATACGCAAAAATTTCAAGGAACGCTCAATGATTTGCAAAAAATGCGGAAAGGAATACGAAGACGACATGCCATGTTGCCTTTGGTGCGATGCTCCTAACGAAGAGCATCCGAACTTTAAAAACAATCCACATCATGACAGTACAAAAACGCACGAAGCAAGCATCGTTTCCGCCCCGCAAGAAAACTGCGTCGAAGATGACCGCAAACCGGCCGGTTTATTCATGTGGAGTTCATTCATCTTTGGACTAGCTGCATTCGGTTATATTTATGTAGCTATTATCCAAACATTGCTTCATCATAAAGTTTTGCGCGAGACTAAATCTTCATTAAGTTTCTTTTTCAAAATATTTGTTGCCAATCTTGCTTTATTTTTCCTCACCCTTCCATTCGCCAACACTATTGCAAATATTGCCAGCAAACATCCTCAAATATCTCAATCCGTCAAAGGGCTTATCCCACTTTTAGTATGCATCGGATACGCCACCGCACAGGGATTTATTTGCGCAAAAATAGTCAATACACATGTCCCCGACTACGATGTAAAAATGTACCGTAAAAAGGAAAGAATTGCAATAGGTATTGCAATTGTCGTATTTATTATAACTTCTATCGTTATTGCGGTTTGCAAACAAGCCTAGACATCATAGCAAAGACAGCTATTCATTCACTGTTGACGGCAACGGGTCATAGCGATTGAGAATCCACACAACCAACACGTACACCGAGCCGCCAATCATGCCGCCGAGAGCATCGGCGATCAAATCATAACCGCTGCAATCGCGCCCTTCCACAAAACTCTGGTGATATTCGTCCGTGCAACCGTAAGCAAGCGCAATAGCCATCACGATTAACACCTTGAGCCACGGTTTCAAAGACCACTGGCCACGTGCCCACCACATGCAAAAGCAACCCGCCAAAGTCGCATATTCGCACGTATGCGCCAGTTTATCCCACACATGCGGGAAATCTTCGAGTTCATAAGATGTCATCGATGAAATTTTGAAGATTATCGCCATGCAGAGGATGGCTGGGACTTTTCTGAAAAACGGGTACTTGTCAAAGAGCGATTCAAACATGGACGCAAATTTAGCTTTTTAAAAAAGCTATTCGTCCTTGAGCAAGTGCTTTGATACCACGTTTTTGTACTCTTCTTCTGCCGTCATATCGTTGATTCGATTGCTCTTTTTGCCACCTTCGTAATTTTCAAAATAGCAATACGTTTCGTAAACTTTTCGTACTTTGATGCGCTTGCCATTCACAAAATACACGGAGATTTCAATATGAGCAACTCTATTCTGTTTCAATCGAAGCGGCAACTTAAAAGAATTTGTCGTCAGTTCATCTCCGCTAAACGTTTTAATCACAACGCCTTTACGTTTGACAACAATCTTCTTAATTTGTTTTAAATCAGCACCCATCAAGCCAGCCACGCTAAAACGGAGTGTTGCCGGAATATCGCGCTCTTCGGGCAACACATGAATTCGTTCACGTCCCGAGCCTTCTATAACAATGGTCGGCTTTAGAATTTTAGGTTGTTGAGCGGAATCCTTTACAACGTTGGCCTTACGTTCATCGGCCTTCGTCAAAACCTCAGCCATTTTAGCCGAAACAAAATTCATATTCCACGTATGGCAGATGTATTCCACCTCGCCATTGCCACAATTTACAATAAAACGTTTCGGACCAAAAGCCGTAGAGTCTTCCCATTCAATAGTCCGCTTGTACAGCCCACTTTCAGAAATAGTATCTACAAGTCCCTGCACCGAGATCAAGCCTCCTGGCACATACAAAGCTTCTAGCGTAACACTCGGTTTTCCAATATATTCATTCAGGACCTTCGGCTTAAATTCGACCTGGGTCTTCTTTATAAGACTATCGGCCTTCTTGTTAAAAGATTCATCAAAAGCAAGCAGCAAAGTTTCCAGTTTATCAAGATTCAATTTGGAAGCCCGAATTCCTAGTTCTGAAGCGGCCTCAGTCGCTATCGAATCTATAGCACGCGCCAAAATGAGCGTTCCCGAACTAGCCAACGAAAGAGTTTTAACACCATTCACATTGGAAATCATAGTTTGTCCGTTCTTGACAGGCTGTAAAGAATCACCATTCACAGAAACATCAACGGAACCTTCCTTGAGCGAGGAAACATTCAGGCCGTCGGTATATTCAATAAAGCCAGCTGCACCACGAGCAATTGCCGAAACCTTTTCAGTCCGAAAAACAAACTCATCTTTGACCGCTTGCTTTTGTACATCGAACAGCAATCTACCATGAAGGAGCGAAACCGATAAAGAACGTTTCAAAGACTCAATAGCAACATCAAATTGGACATCCGATTTTCCATCAATCTTTAAAGCCGAACCATCGGCTACCGAAAGCACGACTGAAGAAGCGACTCCAGACGTCAGTTGCGTTTTTTCGTAGATGTTCTGTCCCAAGCTCAAGTTGGATGCTTCCCCATCAACCTTTATCCTTGCATCACCTGTTACATCAAGCACTACAGCACTAAATTCATGTTTTAGGGGCAAATCCTTATTTGCATTTTTTTTCGAAGGATCATCTTTATCGCAAGCAATCAGAGATAACGCAAAAACGAGGGCTACACCAAATAGTCCCGCTTGCAAAAAATCGGTTCGAAACGAACTTACCATGTTTTTCAATCTAGTAATTAAAATTTCATAAATGAAATTTAAAATCACTTTTCCCCCTAGAAAAAAAACAAGAAATTGTTCCCCATCACATGTTTTGACAAACTCGAAAAACACGGGACTAAAAGAAATATAACAAAAATTTCTAGATTTTTACCCATGAAAGCGATTACATTAAAAGCCGGGCGTGATAAATCCGCCCTCCGTTACCACCCCTGGATTTTTAGCGGCGCCATCGACGAAGTTGTCGGGGACCCTGAACTTGGTGACGTTGTCGAAGTTTACAGCTACCGCAGTGATTTTCTAGGCCTCGCGGCATACTCCCCCAAATCCCAGATCCGCGGACGTTTTTGGACGTTCGGGAACGAAGGCAAGAATACAAAAATCGATCGAGAATTCTTTAGCGACCTCCTTGACCGAGCTATCGCTGCCCGCAAGAGCCGCGGTTTTGACATTGCCGATAAGGAAAACGCTTTCCGCCTCGTAAACGCTGAAAATGACGGCATTCCTGGTTGCATCATAGACAAATATGCTGACATTTACTCTGTCGAAATTCTCGCAGCAGGAGCCGAAGTCAATCGCAAAATCATTTACGAACTGCTCGCCGAAAAGACGGGCTGCCGCGGCATCTATGAACGCTGCGATTCCGAAGTCCGCAAAAAAGAAGGATTGCCGTTACGCACGGGCACGGTCTTTGGCGAAGTTCCCGACGAACCGGTTATCATCAATGAAAACGGCATTTTGTTCCCTATCGACGTGAAGAACGGTCACAAGACGGGTTATTACCTCGACCAGCGCGATGCAAGACGCCGCGTAGGAGAACTCACAGCCGGCAAAAAAGTGCTCAACTGCTTCTGCTACACTGGCGGTTTCGGTCTCTACGCACTTCGTGGCGGGTGCGAAAAAGTTTATCAAGTCGATGTTTCCAAGGACGCGCTCAAGCTCGCCAAGGAAGGCATCATGAGGAACAAATTAAGTACGGCACACGCAACACATGTCGAAGCCGACGTATTCCAGTACCTGCGCAAATGCCGCGACAAGGCAGAAACGTTTGACTTTATCGTACTCGATCCGCCAAAGTTTGTGGAAAGCAAGGACAATTTGCAAAAAGGCGCCCGCGGCTACAAAGACATCAACATGCTCGCGTTAAAGCTCCTCGCCGAAGGAGGTATGCTTGCAACATTCAGCTGTTCAGGCCTCATGGAAATGGACCTGTTCCAAAAGATTATCGCCGATGCTGCAGCCGACGCTCACCGCCGCGTGCAAATTATCGAGCGCTTTGGGCAGCCCGCAGACCACCCCGTGAACACAGCCTTCCCCGAAGGTCAATATCTCAAGGGATTACTCGTTCAAGTCGTGTAAAAAACACAAAAAGGGATGTTCTGTTCCACTAGAACATCCAAAAATCTTACATAATGATTATATACAAGTGACAACGCCTGTATTTTTTTATAGTTTTCCAAGTAAGGTTAGACTGCTTTTTAGAGGATCAAGAAATGTACCTAGTAACATACGATATTGGCAATTCCTTTATAAAAGCAGCACTTACAAAAATCAACAATACAATTGAATTTGTCGGTGCAACGGTCACGACGACCCATACGACAACCACCTTGGGTGGCAAAGGTGTGGAGCAAAGCACAGAGCAATGGTGGGATTCCATCTGCCGCAGCACAAAAGAACTTCTCAAAAATTACAGTGTTACAAGCGACCAAATCAAGGGCATCAGCTTTTGTTCCCAATTGAACGGAACTGTTCTAGTAGACGAAAAAGGAAATACTGTTCGCCCGCCCATGACGTTCCTTGATAGGCGCGCCGATCAAGAATTCAAAGAATATTTCAACAACGGCCTAAAGATCCACGGGCTCAATATTTGGAAGCTCATCAAGGCCATGCGACACACGAGCATGGTTCCGGTCGGAGCATACAGCCCTATCTGGAAATACAAGTGGGTGCAAAACAACGAGCCCGAAAACTTCGCCAAAATAGACAAGTTCCTAGATGTCGGCGATTATCTTTTGTTCAAGACCACGGGCCGTTTTGTACGCACCGAAGACTCCGCATTCTGTGCAGCACTCAATGATTGCCGCAAAGGGCATTCCGGGTGGAGCCACACCATGGCCAAAGCTTACGGAATCAACGAAAATCACTTGCCCGAAATCGTGCAAAGCACAGACATCGTCGGACAGATTACAGAAGAAGCTGCCGAACAAATGGGTTTGGAAAAGGGAACGCCTGTTATCGCTGGTGGCGGAGACGTTGCCATGGTCGCCATTGGCTGCGGAAACACCCACAGTAACCTCACCGGTATTTACTGCGGCACCTCCGGTTCAGTCTGCACCGTGGTCGACCATATTATCCAGTTTGCCGACATCATGATGATTGCAGTCAAAGGTCCTAATCCCGCTCAAAAATATTTGTACGGTGAACTCGAAACTGCAGGCAGGTGCTTTGCTTGGGCACGAGAATTAATCGGCAAACTAGACAATTCCGAATACAGCTATGAAGAATGTGCTTCACTTGTCACAAAAGCAAAACCTGGGGCACGAGGACTATTGTTCACTCCGTTCATGAACGGTTGCAAAACGCCATTCGAAGATGGAGAAATCCGCAGTTCGCTTTCGGGCATTGATCTTGAAACAAACCGTGGAGATTTGCTCCGTGCCGTAATTGAAGGAATTTGTTTCCACTTCCGCTGGCTTCTTGAATGTCAAGCCAAGAAGTGCAAGATTTCTGACACGATTCGTTTTGCAGGCGGGCTTGCAAGAATCAACATCATGAACCAAATTCTTGCAGACATTACAGGCCATACAATCGAAACGGTCAAGCATCCGCAGTACGTGGGCGCACTTGGCGCTGCAGCCGTTGCCGCAATCGGCCTTGGGCAAATGAAATTCGAAGACATTCACAACTACATCGAGATTACGAACACATACACACCGAATCCCGAGAATCACGAGATTTACAACAAAATCTACAAGAAATTCCTTGCTAAAGTCAAAAGCGACCGAAAGCTTGTGAAAGGATAAATCCTCAAAAAAAGAGAAGCCCGCCCTTCGACAAGCTCAGGGACCTGAGCGGGCATGACACCTTAAAAACAATGAAGCCGGGACGAGCCCGGCATAACATTGTACGAAATCTTTCAGTTGTAACTAATAACTAAAGACCATTGACTAATGGCCAATTATCGTTTGTTACGCGGAAGTTCGCTTGCATGCTTTTCAAGCCATACAGCATCTTCCAGAGCACGTTCAGCTTCAGTTGCCCAGTCGGAATCCGGGAATTCACGAACAACATCACGATAGCGCGTTACAGCGCTGTGGAAGTCGCGCATTTCGCGATAGATATTGCCCATTTGGAGCATTGCGAAATAACGTTCATCCGGAGTGATTTCGTTTTCGAGCAAGGCCTTATACATTTGGAGAGCCGCTTCATTGTAGCCATCCGCATAAAGCGCATTGGCATTGGCAATGGAGTTCGTCGCCGTCGGAGCAACTTCATTATTCTGCGAGCTCACAGCTGTTTCAACGGACCTCGCCTTGTCGTTCCCTGTCTTTTTAGCTTCTTTCAGAGCCTTAGCCTCGGCTTCCTTCATGGCCTTTTCTTCGGCTGCGGCATTAGCAACAGCATTGATTTCGGCCATGCGGTCTTCGGCAGCCTTGCGGAACTTTGCATCCGGAGCGGCTTTCTTCAAATAAGCAGACAAATACTTCTTTTCTAAATCGAGATGCTTGCTTTTCTGGTTAATCTTTGCCAAATAGTAATTAGCATCGTTACCACGTTCCTTGTACGAAAGACCTTTCTTCAAGTTGAACTCGGCCTTGTCGTATTCTCCCATCTCATAACGAGTTAGGCCTGCATAGAAGTATGCACCGGCATCGCCAGGCTTCTTCGAAAGCACAGTTCTCCAAAGTGGAGCGGCTTCCGCATAACGGCCTTCGGCAAGCAAAGCCTTGCCTTTTTCAAACGGGTCTTCGGTAGCGGCAACTTGAGCAGGTTGAGCAGCTTTCGGAGTTTCCGTCTTTGCAGGAGCAGCTTGTTGTGCAGGCTGGGTTGCCTTTGCTGGAGCCTGAGTCTTTGCGGGCTCAGCCTTAGCCACTTCAGCCTTCGGTGCACTTGTTTCAGCCTTTGCCGTTTCGGTCTTTGCAGCAGCCTTGCCACCCTTCATCTTTGCGCGTTCCGCATCGGCCTTTGCCTGCTGGCCCATAGCTTCGTAAGCCTTGGCAGCACCTTCATAAGCCTCTGTCAAACTCGGATCGTAACCATAAGCGAGGCGGAAATTAGCCACAGCGCCCTTATAGTCCTTCATCTTCATGCGGACTTTGCCGGCAGCCATGTAAGCTTCGGTATTCTTCTTATTTTCAGCCAACATGGCACGATATTCGCCAAGAGCCTTATCGTACTGGCCCTTAGCCTCAAAACGGGCGCCCTGTTCTATACGGGGGTCAACAGCCCAAGATTGAGACATACCCAACAAAAACGCAAGTGCAATAAAAGACAATTTCTTGTTCATAGCAAAAAAAATAGTAAAACCCATTGACAATGTAACTTATATAGGCGATATTACAAGCAGAGAATGCGGATATTTTTCTCTAAAACCATCCGCAAAGGAGAAAATAAAATGAAAATCACTGAAGTTGTCGACAAATACAAACCGGACGAACAAGAGCTTATCATCGAAGCTTATGAACGTGAAGGCGGCGACACCGAAGATGTGGATCTCATCCTTCTTGACCGCATTTGCGCACGCCTCGGTTTTGGTCTTGAAAACGACTCCGACAACGATGATATCGCCGAAGAAATCAATTTTGACGAATATGGAAGTCACTTCGAAGACGTGTCCGAAAGTGACGACGAACTATAGCCATATTTAAAACAAATTAATTTTTAAATATCAGCAACGCAACGGACATATAGTCCCTTATGAACACTTGCGTCTGTTCGATCAATATCGTGGTCAGCTCGGTTGAACTCCCATGAACGGGCCGTATTTTCTTGTATGGACGTGCGAGACCAATAATGTCCGGAATTCATTCCATCGCAATAATTGTCCCAGTCCTGGCAACCGCCCTGCCCTAAGTTATCCCAGTCCAGCGTCTTGCGGTCTTTCTGGAAGTCACGCCATTCCGCATCGTCTGGCAAGTGCCAGCCCGAAGGGCAAGCCTTGAGAGCATCTTCGTAGGTGTAATAGCGCCCGAACTTTTCACAGAAAGACTTATCTTCTACATAGCATTGCTTTTCGGAAGTTACGCTAAAAGCAAGGTTTTTCATCATCCAGATTTTTCCGCCACGGACACCGACCACATATTTTTTATTGTCTCGTCTATCCGTAAAAATCATATCCCTTTTAGATATTCCCATTTCCGAAAGGAAATCGCGAGGATACACGCAGCGCACTTGCACAGCATCGGAATTTTCAAGATCGACAATTTTTGCCGTACCACGCTTGGTTTCTAGCCTAATTGCGCGATTGCCCTGATTGCGCACTGCAAAATACGCGAAACCTTTTTTCACATTCACGACTTCGTCCATTTCGAACTTGTAAAAGCCGAGCGAAGAATGACCGACAAAGTTTTTCATATTTTCCAACTTGTCGTCACCGGAAAACTGATCTTCAATCAATTGATCCCAGTCCATTTCATCGGGAACCTGCGTACCTTCCGGGCAAGAGGCGACCCAGCTGTCATCGCGGTAAAACGGAATTCCGTTTTCATCCGTATAGAACGAGGTTTTGTTATACCTGAGGCTCTGTTTGAACCAGTTTAAATTTCCAGATGGAATAGCACGATAAACGCGCCCATCCCTATAATCCTTAAATTCAGTAGCGTAATTTTGGGTGACCACAGACACGGTCAAAAAAGCAACGGCGCACAAGACACGCCTAACCTCATCCAACATCTAAAACCTCATCTAACAAAATGACTTACCGAGTAAGCCTACACAATATATATACGCATTTTCAAGAAAAATGCTATAAAAAATTGTCAAAAATAAAAAACAGCGCCAATATTGCCCGGAATCACCCAGAATGAAATATTATTTTTACAAATTTCATGCAATTTAAGCACACCCAAGCTCACTCCAGTCCCGACAAGCGCTCCAACTACAACATCTGTAGGATAATGCTTGCCTGCCATAACACGCAAGGCAGCGACACCCCCAGCAAGCGTCAACGATGATGCCCACACGAGACTTTTGTACTTGGAGTTCGGGTAAATTTCAGAGAACCACTCGCCTGTAAAAATTGCAACGGTAAATGCTGCAGATGAGTGTCCCGAATAAAACGAGCCAAAAGCTTCACCGCGAGCAGACTCCGCTTTTTTGCTGCCTTCCCCGCGCTTTGCATATACGTAAGGACGTGGCCAAAGTTGCGAAGAACGGACAATCTGGTTTATCGCATTCTGTAACGCAAACGCTTCCACAAACATGAGCGTAAAAGCGCCAAAATCATGACCATCAGCATCACCTTTGTACCAAGAATAACCTGCCAGCGCAAGCGGTGCAACAGCAAGCACACCCGAATAATGGCTTACGGTAGTCGCCCAGTCGCTGTAATGCCCCACGAACGGACGATCCCACGGCAAAAATTCCGACTTCGGTTTTAAATCGTTTAACGAAATACGTTCCATGCCATAATAACGATAAACGCCAAGCGCCGAAGTCAAGGTAATTCCAAGCACAAGCGGTACATCGAGCCGCACAGATACTTCGTAGTGATGCTCTGGTTTTACAATTTCTTGCGAAACTGCAGAAAACGTCAGCGTTTTAGCGCAAAGCACTGCAATAATCACGCGAAAAAAGGATTTAACCATCATTTTAAACATCAAAGTCCATCTAAAAATTTATATTCACAACGACAAACATAAAAAAGCATTTGGCGGACAAAGTGATAAATTCGAATTTTAACCAGAACCGAGAACCAATCATCCCGAACATGGAACTTTTTGGAGCCATTTCCGACGAAATGCGCCTCAAGATTTTGCTCTTGCTGGACCAGTCCGAATTTACGGTCAACGAAATCAAGGATATTTTAGATATTCACCAAAGTAACGCAAGCCGCCACTTGGCAAGGCTCTCGCAATGCGGGCTCGTGAAAGACCGCCGCGATGGCATCAAGGCTTATTACCGCCTGAGCGAAGAACTCTACATGAGCGGTCGCCTTTTGCAGATTATCCGCGAAGCGTACGACGAACTTCAAGATAAAGACATTTTGAAATGCCGCGCCGCACAAGCGCTCGAAGAACGAACCGACAAGACCAAGGGACAAATTCACAAGCTCGACCAAGCCGGCGGAAGCCTCAAGGCACAAATCAGTCTGTTCAGCAAACTCATGGTGCCGTTTGAAAACGCGGTCGACATCGGATGCGGCGAAGGCGGAGACCTTTCGCTTATGTTAGCCAGCCGTTGCAAGAACGTGACGGCCCTCGACTATGACCCCAAAATCATCAGCGGGCTCCAGCAAGTTCTGCAGCAGAAAGGCATCGAGAACGTAACGCCGAAAGTCGCCGACATGACACAGACGGGGCTCCCCGACAATTACGCAGACCTAGTTCTTATGAGCCAGGTGTTGCATCACGCGACAGATCCGAGACTTGCCCTCAAGGAAGCCACCCGCATTTTGAAACCGGGTGGAATACTTGCACTTTTGGACCTCGCACAGCACAAGGAAGAATCTTTCCGCACAACGCACGGCCACATTTGGCTTGGATTTGAACGCAGCCAGCTTGAATTTTTCGTGAAAGAACTCAACTGCAAGGTCATCGAAAGCGAAATCATCCCGAGTGAAAACGAAGTCGATAAAAAGCTCCCCGTGATTTGCATGATTATTACTAAGGAGTAGGTCATTCAGTCTAAGAACCAATGACTAACGACCAATAACTAAAAATTCACTTGACCATTTCGGGAAAATCAAATATCTTTATAAAAAAAGCCAAGGAGAAACCTTATGGGAAAACTGATCAAGTACACCGTATTCATCGCTGTTTGCATTATTTCGGCATTCGGCATCTACAGCCTCGTCAAGACCGCTAAGACCGACGAAAACACACTCGAATAACGAGCCACGTTCGAACGGTAATTTCGTTCAAAGGCAAACAATTTAACAGACCGTAGTGGGCAACCGCTGCGGTATTTTTATATTTCCTTATATGAATATTCTCAATAAGAAGCCTGCATTTTTCGTGGCAATGTCCGCACTTTTCTTCGCGATTTTGCTGATTGTATTCCGTAATTTCGCATTCGATTCCAGCCAACTCATGCTCAACAGCGACCAGCTGAACGGCATTGGCAGCCGCATTTTGCGCACCTTCAACGTGATTCTCACGGAATGGGACGACAGCCGTTTGGGCGGCATCCCGACGATGGATGCTTTGTTTGCCGACGCTTACCACCCGCTTGTGTGGACGCAGTTCCTGATGGACCCTGCCCGCGCCGTAGGTTTCAAGTTCATATTGACCATCTGGGTCGCCTTCATGAGCGCAATGCTCCTTGCCTGGAACTTGACCGGCAATAAATGGTGGGGTTCACTTCTCGGATTCCTCTACGCTTTTTCCCCAGAATATTTCACTTACATTTACGGCGGCCACGACGGAAAGATGATGGTTTTTGCCATCGCTCCGTTGGCACTCCTCGCTGTTAGAAAGATTGTCCGTGACGGAAGCCTTCCCTACCTCATCGTCTTTGCGCTGAGCATTGTATGGATGATTCTCGGAAGCCACCTACAACTCACTTACTTGTTCTTGTGGGGTGCAGGACTCTATACGCTTTACGAAGCAGCCTTCCATTGCAATACACTTGCCACCCGCGGTAAGCGCATTGGACTTGCGGCAGCGGCACTAGCATTCGGGCTTGCCATCAGTTGCTTCCAGATTATTCCGCCTTACCTTTACACGACAACGCAATCCGTTCGCGGCGAAGGCGAACATACGAACTATGGTCACGCCGTAAGCTGGTCTTTCCATCAGGAAGAAATGGCACAAATGCTCATTCCGGGATTTATCGGTGTTGACGTTTACGAACAGGACGAAAAGAGCGGCGACCTGAAGGGTAGTTCGCTCGTGAACGTTTCCATGAACGAATACCGCAAGATGGCAGAAGCCGGTAGCCAGGGCAGTCCGTTCTACTGGGGACACAACAGCTTCAAGCTCGACCACAACAATGCGGGAGCGCTCCTCACCTTCCTCGGGTTCCTCTGCCTGTTCTTGCCCGGCAAGCGCCGCTGGGCTAGCTTTTGGGGACTCGGCGCCGTTGTTGCTCTTAGCTATGGCATGGGCGATCACTCTCCGTTCTTCAAACTCTGGTACAATATTTTGCCGGGCGTCAAGAACTTCCGCGCTCCGGGCATGGCACTCTTCTGGCTCCCGCTCTTGCTCGTGATGATGGCAGGCCCCGTGCTTAAGGCAGTTACGGACGAAGGTGAAAATGCAGCCAAGAATCGCCGCGCACTCTTGCACGGTACCGCAATGTTCGTCGTCTTACTTTTGCTCGTCGTGATTGCTCGTTTCAACTGGACCACGTTCATTAGCCCGTTCGGTTTTGTCGTTTGTCTCGCCTACGCAGCCGCATGCCTCGGCGTGATGAGCCTCGACGATCAGGGTAAAGCCATCAACGCCAAGAATTTTGTGGAAGCATTCAAGGCGAAGCTCCCGGGAACTTCGAGAGGCATTCAAGCCGCAGTCGTTATTGGGTTTGCCATTATCGGCATGTTCCTCATGAGCGGTCAAAAGCTCTTGAACGATCCGATTACAGCCCCGTACTTCAAGCCGCTGAACGAGATCGTAATGAACGCAACAGCCTCCAAGATTATCCCGAGTTTCATCTTGATTCTCGTCGTGATTGGAGTAAGCATTGCCGTGTTCAAGTGGAAAGGAAGTACTCCCGCGAAAGTCGGTATACTCGCCCTCGTTGCAGGCATCGAACTCATGACCATCAACGGCGCATTTATCCAGAACGTTGCCGCAAACGAATACTTGCAACCGAAAAACGGCGTCGTAGCAGCCATCAAGGCTCCTTATAAAGCCGATTCCCTCAACACACCACGCGTGCTTTCGCTTTCGCGCAACAAGGCGCTCGGTGCAAACATTTTCCCGCAATACCACATGCGCAATGCGGACGGATTCCACGACAACGAACTTTCGACCTACCGTGAATTCCGTGGCGGACAGGGCAACGCCAACTACTTGATTAATGTAGGCGATCCAACGGCACAACATCCGTTCCTCGACCTCATGAACATCGGAGCGATTATCTTCGACACGCAGCGAGGCACCACCTACATGCCGATTACAACCACCATGGGCGAAGCCTACATCTATGGCGAATCAGCCACGATGGAAGATGCCAAAGCCATCGATGCTTTGAAGAACGGATTTGAATACCGCGAAAAAGTCATTCTCTCCGAAGAACCGCAAAACAAGGGTGAAGGCGGAGTTGCTCAGGGCAAGGCAAAGCTCGTTGCAAGTCCCAAGATGGATACGCAGGTATTCCAAGTCGAAAGCGACCGTGCAGGCTTTATGGTTGTCGCAGGAAACTACCACCCCTACTGGAATGCAACAGTCAATGGAAAGGAAGCCAAAGTCTACAAGGCTTTCGGTACACTCCGCGCTGTTGAAATTCCGAAAGGCAAATCTGAAGTCCGCATGGAATACCGCAGTAAGCCGTTCCATGCCTGCATCAAGGTAAGTTTATTTGCACTCATACTGCTTATCGCATTCGGCGCATTTGTAGTCGTAAAGGACCGTAAAGCACAAGCAAAATCGTAATCTGAATTCGCTGTATGAAACCACGAAAATCAGTCTTTTCCGTAAAAGCGGCTGTTGCTGCATGGAGTTTAACAATGAGCCTTGCAGGATTTAGTGGTGCTGCGGCACCCATTGAAACAGTACCTTGGAACGGTCATGTCGGAGCCGTGAGTTTCACATTCGATGATGCACTCGAAAACCAGGTGCAAAACCTCACCCCCATCCTTGACGAATTGAAAGACGTCCATGTCACGTTTTTCGTTACAAGCATGGGAAACGGCATACAGAACAATGCAGCCGGTTTTGCAAACCTTGCAAAAGCAGGGCATGAAATCGGGAATCATACCGATACGCACGCCCACTTGAGCGGCATCAGCGACAATAGCGAATTGGAAAACGAAATTGTCAAGTTTGCGGATAAAATAGAAAGCACCATGGCCGAAAATGGGGCGAAAGTCCGCATCACATCGCTAGCCACGCCATTCTGCGAAAACAACGATAAAATCAAATCTGTCATAAACAAGCGCCACTTTATTAACCGCGATTGCGGCTGGCACGGCAGAAACGAATGGGATGTAGAACCCGAATGGTTGAGCATCCAAGCCAAGGTATGGACCCGTTCCGGTGCAAGCGTCGAAGAATTACTTTCATCACTTGACACGGCTGCATTTATCGGGAACTTCGAAGGAGCAAAACCATGGGAAGTTTCTGTAAAGGGCGGCTCTTGGCTAGTCGTTTTGAACCATGGCGTGACCGATGACAAAGGCGATGATTACGCCATCAACCCAGAAGAAATCAAGAAACTTTTCAAGCATGCACTTGAAAACGATTTGTGGACAGCTCCTTTTGGCACTATCGGAGCCTACCACCGAGCACATTTCATCGTCGACAAAGCCGATAAAAATGAAACCGAAAATGGCTACACCGTCCAATGGGAGATTCCGAACGAACACATGCCTGAAAGCGTTCCGCTCCGCGTAAAAATCGATACCAAATCCGTTGACGAAAAAGCAATCGTAGAGCAAGACGGGAAAATCCTAAAACAAGAAAGCGATGGCACCTACATTATCGAATTCATGGCAAAAGCACTCACGGTACGAAAGCCCAAAGAAGGCGAAAAGAATCCGCAAGACTCCACAACAGCCATCGCCAAAAATCTACAAATCGAACGCGGATACACAAAATTCACATTATTCGACATGAACGGCAACGAGTTGGGAGCTGTTGACAATTTTGCTGTACCCGAAAGATTTCCTAAGGGCTCCTACATTATTCGCGCAGAATCGAAAGGACATCCCTCAAAGACAGTGAAAATGGTGCATAAATAATTTTCGAACGCAGAATGAGACCTGTTGGCATAACCCTACGTGTGGACAAAAATGTCAACAGAGCTGTAAAAAATTCAATACTCGAACACCTATAAAAATATTTCTTTAGAAAGAAATGTATCTTTGATTATAGGTAGTTCATGTTTGCAAGAAACAAAATCAACATTTACGAATATTCCGATTACCGCAAGTTCTTGCAGGATTTTTACGAATTGGAAAAATCCCTCGATCCCACCTTTAGCTATAGAGTTTTCGCATCCGCAGTTGATATCGATGCAAGTCTACTGGTCAAGATTTTGCAGGGCAAACGACACGTTTCAAGCATAAGCATAGAATCATTCGTACAGTTTTTTCGCTATAAAGAAGGCAAGGCGGAATACTTCCGTGAAATGGTAGCCTACGGGAAAGCAAAAAACGACGAGCAAGTACGCAAACACTTTGAGACGCTCCAGAAAATGCGCCCCGCTGCCTGCCGAGAACTAGACGAAGCCCGCTACCGCTATTTCCAGCAGTGGTTCTACCCCATGATCCGTTCTGCTCTTGACGTATTCGACTACCGCGGCCCGGAACATGCCGCCGCACTTGGGGATTCATGCATCCCGAAGCTCTCGGCAAATCAAGTCGAAAGCGCAGTCGAGGCTTTACTGCAACTTGGCCTTGCAAGCACTCGAAAAGACGGACGCGTCGTCCCGACAGAAGCTCACATCAAAACGAAAGAACATTGGCTTAGTGCCTCCATCAGCGAATACCAAAAGAGTATCGCCGAACTCGCCCACCGTTCCATAGCCGAAACGCCCAAAGAAGAGCGAGATATCAGCACACTCACGATGGCACTTGATTCCACACAAATCCAAAAAATCCGAGACATACTCTCCGAAGCACGAAAATCCATCGTAAACGTGGCAAATTCTATGCCCTCGCCCATTTGCGATAGCGTTTATCAATTAAATTTTCAATTGTTCCCCATGATGAAGAAAAAGGATTGACGATGAAACGTTTTTTGACCGCGATTTTCCCTGTTGCCTTTTTCTGGGCTTGTTCTGACTCTAATACAGCTGGAGCCACAAGCGAAACCACAAACGGGATCGCGTTTACAATCGTAGATGCATCGCGCGCGCCCATTGCAAATGCTCGCGTTAAACTTTACTCTAAAGAAAACATGTCCGTATTGGGAACAGCGGAATCTGATACCGCAGGCATTGCGCGTTTCGATTCGTTCGCAGAAACGTTTGATAGTTCTCTCACCGCCAACACATTTGTCGAAAGCATCGCCGGTAACGATTCGTCTTTGATGGCATGGGCGCCATTAGACACAAGCAAAACTGAAATTTCACTTTTACCTTCGGCAAGCCTTACTATACGCACCGGTACCGCAGAAACGGACTACGCCAAGCTTTATGAAGCAATTTCGCTAAATGCGACCCCTTATGCAGCATTCCTCAAAAATGGCGAATACACATTCACCCACGTGCCTGCGGGCTTATTCGACGTCGTTGCAGGCGATTCGCTCATTGCATCTGTTGCACTAGAAAACGGAGCTTCAGCCGATACGATTATCCGCGTTCCAGGCGTTACACGCGAGTTCGTATTCGAAGACTTTGACGATGGTGATAGCTTAAACAACATTGCAAAAACTTATTCAAACTACGGGTGGTATTTCTCCACCATCGGAGACGCTCAATTCACGCGCCCCGATTCTGCATCTGGTTTTAGCGAAGCGCTTGAAGATAACGAAAACGGGAAATATCTTTCCATTCGCTACAACAATACAGACTCCGGTTTTGTTCTAGTCGGCACACATCTCGGTAGCGATACAGGCTATTACGACATTTCAAAACTCAGCGCAATACGCATCAAGGTTCGCGGAGATGGAGATTTTTCCGTAGCACTGGAACACTACAAAGAAATTGGCGACAACATGTTCCGCAAGGCTTTGTGGAAATCAAAAGCAAGCGAAGAATGGCGCGAAATTGTTTTCCGCCCCGGTGAAGAAGTTTTGAAAAGCGAAAGCTATCAAGTCCGCTTTAACGAAATCGCAAACGAAATCGGATTTTTCACCATATTCGCAAACAGCGGCACATACCTTCAAATCGATGACATCGTATTTGAAGGCATGGATTCCATCTAGACTTCTATTGCATCATCGCTATTGGATATAGCGGCGTTTCACGGTGCCCGCCGTGGTGTATTCCACCACGATGAAGAGACTGCCGCGCCCTCAACGGTAAATGTCACGAATTCACTCATCCACGTAAGTCCGGAGTTATCCGTCACCACAGCAACAGCGGAATGCGTTCCAGCAGCGAGATTTTCGCCTGTCACCTTGGGAACGCGCCCGTAAGTGTTATGCCAATAGTTGTTCGCATAAGTCAAGTGAGCATCTTCGACAAGCGCCATGTAAGGGTCCGTGCCCCAACAATTGTATTCATTCGCGCCGTCAAAATCGAGATAGCTGATTGTCGCATTGTCAACAAATTCCATATCCATGCCATCGCTAATCCACTTGTAGCTGATATGGTCTGCCCAGAACTTGTTAATATGCTTTGAAGCAGTACCGACCGTTTCAAGGCCATCACCGCCTTCAATCAAGTGCGGGTTCACATCGTAAATCGCAAGGTTGCGGTAGATATGGTTTCCGGAACCTTCGTTGCTACGCACAGCGATGGCAGCCCCGCGAAGGTTAGCACCACGGCCCATGCCCACTAGGCTCTTGTTTGCCTTGGTGGTAATCCAGTTGTCCCATTGTTGCAGGTTTTCACTTTCTTGCACAATCTGCACGCCCGCTTCCGTCAAGTCGCTGCAACTGTTTGCCTTGAACGTAATGCGATAGAAAGTATTCGTCTTGCCCGTCACGCGATTCTTTTCGGTACATGTCGTTTTGCACCAAGTACGTTTTTTGCTTTTTGCTTCGGTGACTGCATTACGGAACTGCCTAAAGTCATAAGTTCCTTCGGGAACAAGAATCGTCACCGCATCGTTGCTTTGCAAATACTTGCGGATGCTTGCCGAATCGCTCGCGACAACAATCTTTCCAGCATCGCCACCCGTCGTCGAGGCACCAAAGCCTTCGGCCTTCACATAGAATGTGTAAAGCAACACTGCAGTCGGGTCAGATTCATCGCTCGTCCAAATCCACTTGGCTTGCGTATTTGCAGCAAAGCCGTTCAAAGCGCCGCCACTCGGGAGCTTGTCGCTTGCATAGTCAAGCGCGGTTGCGCCACCCCATTGTGAAAGGTCGCGGCAATCAACTCCGAGCCCGCTTTATCGCCGCCACCATAAGCAGCATCGGACGGGAGCGAAACGACCTCCGTTGCCGGAAGTCTTTTAATGACCTTGATTCATTTTTACGTTGTTCATAGACAACGATAGTGTTTTTTAGAACGTAACGCGCAACGAACGCAAACCGCGAGAGGTTTTGACGCGGACTACATAACGCCCTGCGGGAACGCCTTCGAGGTAGAAAAGATTTCCCGACTGCATCTGCTGTACCGGAACGAGTCTGCCATTGTAAGAGAACAATTCCACCTGTTCACGACCAGTGCTTTCCAAATCAGGAACTTCAAGGATTGCGCGACCATAGCCTAAACGCTGCAAATGCATTTTCGGCGCACGGGCAAACACTTTCAGAGACGTACGACCACCAAGATTTCCTGGGACAGTTCCGTCGTTTGTGCTCGTCTTGAAATTGATATTCGTACCAGGCGCAGCAGAAGCAAAGGCGACTACAAAGAGCGATGTGCTATCTATCGCACCCTCGAATACAATATTGCCTTTATTAACGCAACTATCCAAATTCACATATTCGATCTCATCGGTGAATCCGACAAGGCCCGAGACCCAGCCCTTGTTTACGGTTTGGTTATTTACCGAAATGTCACCCGCATTTACAGATTTGAACAAATCCATGCTCTTTGCACCCGGACGTACATAACCAACGATACCGCCAACATTGGGACTCAAGGCATTTTCAATCACGATTTTGCCATTGTTTTCCATCCGGCTCGCCTGCTTGACTTCCCAAATGCCAGCAATACCACCCACTTGAACATTCTGTTGGATTTCGACACCATGATAAATGACATCACCATTATTGATGCAACTGTCGAGCACCGAATTGGTATTGCCCGAAATCAACCCATAAAGCCCACCAACCCCCGCATACGATGCAGCGACTTCAATCTTCCCGTAATTGACGTTTCCGACTACATTCTTTTCGGAAGGCAGCGACGGGTTCACGCCCACAAGGCCACCAACAAAAGCGTATTGCGCAGGGACATTGACCGAAATATCCCCCTTGTTCACGTTATCCTTCATTGTATAAGGAGCAATCAGCTGACCAATAAGGCCACCCACCTGAGTATAACTATTTCCATCAACTGTAATACTCGCCTCGTTCACATTTCTTTCGAGTGCACCCGGATCAACAAGAATTCCAATAATGCCACCAATAGACACCTGTTTCAGTGACGAAACTTTGATAGACCCCTTAACCGAGTTGTCGTAGAACCCAACCCAATCACCCACGGTGTTACCCATCAAGCCGCCCAACTGCAGGTCAGCCGTTTCATCTTTAGTGGATTCGAATTTTAAATCGACCTTATTGTTCCGCACCACAGCCTTGCCTGTCACCACCTGCGAAACAAACGTTCCAACAATTCCCGACGTGCGGATGTAGACATTCTCGAAAACGACATTGTTGAAATAGAGCGTGTCGTCGCCGTTGTTGAATACAGGTCCAAAAAATCCCGGATTCCCGACCCTACCCAGCGAATCATCCATGTACAAGTTCGAAATCTTGTGGTTAGCGCCATCGAAGCTACCTTCGAAAGGACCAATCGGCTTCCAGTTACCGACATCGCGACCGCAAACCGTGCTCAAGTCCAAGTCGGCAGTCAGCTTGAAATGCAAGCCCTCGCCGCCATTTTCCAACTTGACACCCTTGTACATGCCGCTATCCAAAACGGCATTGCGGAACTGAAGAAGTTCCTGAACAGAACTGATGGTGAGCGGATCATCCTTTGTTCCCTGATCTGCGGCAAAACAGCCAACAGCAAGTGCCAAAACCCCAAACATTGAGAATAATTTCATCATTTCCTCCTTATTATCTTGTCTTTAATATAACAAAAAAAATCCCGCCAGGGAATACCTGACGAGATTTTAAAACGTTCAAAGCTATGAACTGAGGTATCTACTTCCCCGCTAAGTATAAGCGAGTATGGAAATCCGTGAAAGTCGTATAATCAAGCAAGACAAGGCGCGAGCCCCCGTAGCACCACTCTTTATCCCGCTAAGTGGAACCGAGCAAGACAAAGAACGATTTGGCGTAGCGTACTAAAACGTACGTGAGCCAAATCGTGATGCCATATTGCGAAGGTTACACGACGCGGGTCATGCCAGACATGCGGTCGCGGAGCCAAGCACCGATCTCTTCAACCGGATGGTTACGGATGTTCTTGTTCACCTTGATGAGTTCTTCGTTATCGACAGCGTTGGTATTGCCTTCGTTGAAGATATCGCCAATGTCGCCCTTCTTGACTTCGTTCTTCATGAAGTCAGCGAGGAGAGGAACGCACTTGTTAGCAAAGAGGTAGCAGCCGTATTCTGCGGTATCGCTGATGACGCGGTTCATTTCGAACAGCTTCTTACGAGCGATGAGGTTTGCAATGAGCGGAGTTTCGTGGAGAGATTCGTAGTAAGCGCTCATCGGCTTGATGCCCACAGAGCACATGGTTTCGAATGCGAGTTCCACACCGGCCTTGATCATAGCGGTCATGAGAACGCCACGGTCGAAGTATTCCTGTTCGGTGATCTGCTTGTCTGTTGCGGCAACCTTTTCGAATTCGAGTTCGCCGGTTTCGCCACGCCACTTGAGGAGGTCCTTGTCGCCAGCTTCCCAGTCGACCATCATCGTGCTGGAGAACTTGCCAGAGATGATGTTGTCCTGATGTTCGCAGTAAAGCGGCTTCATGATCTTCTTCATCTTTTCGGCGAGTTCCGTTGCGCGGATCTTGGCCGGGTTGGAGAGACGGTCCATCATGTTCGTGATGCCACCATGCTTGAGGGCTTCGGAAATCGTTTCCCAGCCGTACTGGAGGAGCTTCACAGCGTAAGCCTTGTCGATACCGAATTCCTTCACCATCTTGTCGTAGCAAAGGATCGTACCAGTCTGGAGCATACCGCAAAGGATGGTCTGTTCGCCCATGAGGTCAGACTTCACTTCGGCGACGAAAGAGCTTTCGAGAACGCCCGGACGGTCAGCGTGGAGACCAGCGGCGTAAGCCTTAGCATAGTCCCAGCCCTTGCCTTCAGGGTCGTTTTCCGGGTGGACAGCGATAAGGCACGGCATGCCGAAACCACGGAGGTATTCAGAACGAACTTCGGAACCCGGTCCCTTCGGAGCGACCATGATCACAGTGATGTCCTTACGGATTTCCTGGCCTTCTTCGACGATGTTGAAGCCATGGCTGTAAGAGAGAGCTGCGCCCTTCTTCATGAGCTTCATGATAGCCGGGATCACGTTGTGGTGCTGCTTATCCGGTGTGAGGTTGCAAACGAGGTCTGCATCCGGAATCATTTCTTCATAAGTACCGACCTTGAAGCCGTTTTCAGTAGCGTTCTTCCAGGACTGGCGCTTCTGTTCGATGGCTTCCTTGCGGAGCGTGTAGGAAACATCCAAACCGCTATCGCGAAGGTCGAGACCCTGATGGAGACCCTGAGCACCGCAACCGACGAACACAATCTTCTTACCCTTGAGGGCTTCAACACCACGGCTGAATTCAGAATGTTCCATGAAACGGCAGTGGCCAATTTCTTCAAGTTGGCGACGCATAGGGATAGAGTTGAAATAATTCATTTTTTTGAACCTCTGTTAAATAAAATTGTTCCGAGGGGAAAGATAGCAAAGTAAAGTGGAAAAAGTTACTAGTTTCCAGCCACTAATTACTAGAAAACATAAAAAAACGGAAGAAGCCCGACTCGTCATCCTGAGCGAAGTCCTTCGGGCGTAGTCGATATACGAAACTTGGCTACTTGTAGCCTTAGTTAAGTTAGGTTCGTAGGAGCAGGATCCAGTGAAAGGATTAGATTGGAGGGGGAAGCCTCCCCCTGATTGCAGCCCCGGCTCACATTGTCACCCCGGACTAGTTCCGGAGTCGCCTATTTCTGTTGCAACAATCGCCGGGTCTTCCATCACCCCTACTCCTAAGGGCTCCGCCCCTAAAACCCCGGATTCATCGGTAAAAACTTCTTTTTTACATTTAACACGCAATTATCTACAAACAAAGGTTTCCCCATGCCCATCACAAATAAAGCTACACTCACGCAATGAAACGAAGAAAAAGGATTCGGTTTTGCAACCGCAAACGGAATAAAATACTTTGTCCATATTTCAGCTTTAGGGCATCCCGTGAGACCGCCTAAAGTCGGCGACACAATCATCATTTGCAGCTTCGGCAAAACAGAGAAAGGCGCAAGAATCGAAAAAGGAATCCTCGAAGGTGTAGCCTCGCGAGAAGAACAAGCCACATCCTCCCCAGTGCGCAAAAATTACCGTAAGGCGAAAAAATCCAAGATCGCTGTGATAGTCGCGATATGCATTGCGTTAGCATTCGCATTCGATATATATGTAGTTTACACGACCCCCGAAGATGCGCCCCGCAACAAAAAAGCCTGCCTACTCAAAGAAAATCCAGCCGAAAAGGAATACTCCTCAAGACTCCATGTTGCAAAGTACATTTGCGACAACGACCATCTGCCGGTCTATTACGTCACCAAAAGCGAGGGAATAAAGCTTTACGAACAAAAGACCGGCAAAACATTTGTGAAATGGAATTTCAACCCGCACACAACGCTCGGTGTGATGATTGGCGGAGACTACTTTGACAATCGCGAAGGAAGGCTACCGCCAGCGTATTACTACGAAGCCGATGTCGATTACTTTGGAGACAATCGCGGCACAAACCGCCTTGTCTATAGCAGCGGCTGTAACATTTATTACACCACCGACCACTACAAAACATTCAGCAAAATAGTGTTTGAGAAACAACCTTGAATTAAAATTTGTGCGTTTTAGAAAATTCCGCTACCCTTCAAATTTCCAGCCGCAATCATTGTGGTAAATCATCTGGCGGGTCATACCGCCGTCAATGCAGATGTTTTCACCGGTGATGAATCCGGCTTTGTCGCTCGCGAGATAAAGCACCATGTTCGCGATATCTAGCGGATTGCCGACGCGGCCAGCAGGCTGCTGGGAGGCATCAGGGCCATCATAAACTTTGAAATCCGTATCAATCCAACCCGGAGAAATCGAGTTCACTCGCACACGGCCCGCAAAACTCATAGCTAAAGCATGCGTGAGAGCCGCAATCCCGCCCTTCGCCGCCGTATAGCTTTCCGTTTGCGGTTGGCTCATGCGGTCGCGAGATGACGATATATTTATAATGCTCGCGCCCTTTGCAAAATGCGGCGAGAAAAGTTTTGCAAGATAAAACGGAGCGGTCACACCGACAGCGAGCGCATAGCTGAATTCTTCGTAACTACATTCGTCAATACCCTTCATCAGCGGGAGTGCGTTATTTACCAGCACATCCACATGCCCGTTTTTTTCGATAACAAACTGCGCAAACTTTTCCAAAGTCTCTTTCTTTGAAAGATCCCCAACAAAACAAGGATTTTCGCGGATGTCGATATACGCGACTTTCGCTCCCTCTTTTTCAAATTCACTCACGATGGAAGCGCCAATCCCATGCGCCCCACCCGTCACCACGACCACTTTATTTTCAAACGACTTCATAATGATAAATATACATTCCTGTTCTTTTCAAGTGAACGACTGACAACCATTGGCGACAAAATAAAGCCTTTTGCAAACGGTTGGTTGCAAAATTTAGGGAATTCTCTTTTTTCACATTTTTCGATTATAGATTAAGACACCAAGTTTTTACATGGCATCTTTTTCATAGATTGATGTAAAGAAAATTTCTTGACACAAGGAAAGATTTTTCATATATTATGAATGTAATAACAAAACCAAAAATTCTAAAAGCAGTAAGGCTTATGCCCCAAAAAGAGCAAGTTCTCTTCGCCAAATTGGTAAGAGACTTACACGAGAAAGGGCCTGTCTTACCCAACTGGCCGAACTACAAAAAACTAGTGAACACAAATACGCACCATTGCCACCTATCATACCATTGGGCGGCATGTTGGATTGAAACGATTAAAGGAATTGAACTGGAGGTCACTTATGTTGGAAGCCGTGAAAATGCGCCTTACTAGTAAGGCAAAGAACGGGACTGTATTTACTTTTGAAGGGAAAAACATCCCCGACTATCTCGTCATATTCTTAAAGTCAGCTTTTCCAAATGTAGAGGAAGTCAAAAGTGACAACAATGAAAAATCCATAAATATTATGGATTCCGACTGGTTCAAAGAAATGGAAGCCCAAACGACTCCAGCAGAAAGCTTAAAGCTTTTGCGAACGACCTTCGGCTATACGCAACAACAGCTGGCAGACAAAGCAGGAATTACAAAGCAACAAGTATCTGCAATGGAACGAGGCAAAGAGCCTATCGGACGCAAAATGGCACATCGTCTCGCCAACGCTCTCGGAACTAGCTATAAGAACCTGTTCTGGTAACCTTCTTTCTGCAAAAAGCCTTTACTTCGCAAATCCGGGAGGCGGCAAATGCATACCGGCCATCAGGAGTTTGTTTTCGCGAGCGTATTGCATAATGCGTTTGCGGCTCTCGGCTGATTTAGCTTTATCCATATCGTAATTGGAACTGATTTCAGGATGGAACTTTTGCAAAGCATAGCCGTGCATCAAGTCGCCAATTACAAGTAAATTTGAAATTTGGAAAGCCGTGTGTCCCGGCGTATGTCCCACGGCATCCATCGCAAGCACTCCATGCGGAAGGCTATCGCCGAACGCAAACAAATGAAGACAATCCTTGTATAGCGCCATAATGTTCTTTTGCAAATCATTTTTCGGAATGTCGTTCATCCAAGCATCATATTCTACCTTACCCGCATAAACAGCCGCATTCTTGAAGACCTTCTCCATTTTCCCAGAATCGCCATTTTTCACAAGACCAGCAATGTGATCCGCATGGAAATGCGTCAAATAGACAAGCCCAACGGAATCAGGATTCACGTTCAATGCAGCAAGACGCTTCATCATCTGTCCGCCCCACGCACCAAGACCAGCGTCAAACAGGATGTACTTGCCATCGACCTTCACCAAGAACGTGCTGACAGAAGCCGGGAGCCCCGCAGGCATATTCAAACTTTCATAAAGCGAATCGCTCGCATCGCTGAAGAGTTCACGAGGCATCAGCTTTTTGCCCTCGTTATCCTGAATCCAAGTGACCGAAGCTCCGTTCGCAAGCGCAATGGTTTTCGTTCCTTCGACTTCAGGCATCTCCACTTTTGCAGGGGCCTCTTGGCCCGACGCTGTCTTACTTTCCGCAGAATCCTTCGTGGAATTTTTCGAGTCGCTACAGCCTGCAATCGCAAAAGCAAATGCAGCAATAAAAGGAATAAATTTATTTTCAAACAATTTCATAAAGGTAAATATATACTAAAAGAAGCAATCTCGCACTTCTAAAACTTGACACGCAAGTCACATAATCCTATTCTTTCCGCAAATGCTCCAATTTTTCGATGTAACCATAAATTCCCCGTATCTTCCGCAGGTTCAGGCATTGTATGAATCCGCGTTCCCAGCAAACGAACGTATTCCGATGAAGCAATTGCTCGATGACAAAATCAAGCGGGAATTTTGGGCGTTTTTCGATGAAGATTCTTTCTGCGGATTTTCAAATTCCATTTCACACGGCAACATCACAAACATCGTCTATTTTGCAGTAGAGCCAGAACTACGCAGTCGCGGATACGGCTCACAAATTCTGCAAGTCATTCGCGAACAACACCCCGACACACGCATTGTCGTCGATATCGAAGTCGAAGAAGATTCCAAAGAAGCCGAGGAACTCGAACGCAGGAACCGCCGCCGCAACTTTTACCAACGCAACGGCTTTGACTCCTCCCCCTTTGATTACGTCTGGCAAGACGAGCACTACCGCCTACTCACCGCAGGCGGCACCGTCACCGAAAAGGAATTCCGCGATTTTTGGAAAGAAATTCTCAAAGACATTCCCGGTGCGAAATATCCGTAGCATACAGTTTCAAAAAACGCCTGCCCCTGAATACCGTTTTTAGCATCAAATTCCATAAACTAGAAGCCACATAACAGGACACTTCAAAAATCAAATACAAAAAGATAAACATCAACAAGCCAAAAAGTAATTGTTCCATTTTTACCACCTTTTTGACAATATTATACATTTTACAAATGTCAAAATTTGACAAATCAAAAGAATTGTCAATTTAGCGGAAACAAGAGCAATAATACTTTACGGCATTTTTATCCGATATCCGTCTTCGGGGCGAATCCATCTGTCTATAAACGATTTTTCGTCACTCTCAGGCGATTCAACCAACTTGATATTCGAGCCAAGATTTAAGCGAATAATTTTTTGAGCGCGTTCACTCGCCAAACGCTTCAACTCATCATAGTTTTCTTTTTCGTATTTCTTTTGTTCTGAAATAAAGAACTGCTTAAAGTCTTCAAACTTGATGTCGTTGAACCAGCCTTGTCTTTCCCATAGAACTTGAATACTTTCAAAGTCAATACTATGGCTCAAAATTTTCGGTTCTGGGAGATGGATAAAAATAGTCCTTGTCACGGAGTCTACTTCAATTTTAACGTTTGTCAAGTCGTAACCCATCTTGACATCGCCTTGATATATTAAAGAAAATTCCTTGATAGACTTATTAATCCGCCAATCAGGCATATAAACCAAGAGCTTTTTCGCATCCTGATAATTGGCAACTTTTCGGTAATGGTGATGGAGTGTTGCAAGTTCCGAAATCCCGTTAATTTGACTCGATACAAATTCACTCGTAATCTGAGTTTTACGAGAATCAGAAGGCAGCAACATTTTCACAACGGATTTAGTTGCAAAAAACAAGCCCACAAAGAACACGAAGACAATAGCAACTACGATAACTTTTTTCTTCGTCAAGCAATTTGTCACTTGTTTCCACAACTGAGTATCCATAATCCGACATTCTCCTTTTTGCATCTATAAATATCGCAAAAAGTTTCTAATCTATCAAGTCGTTTTGGAATCTTGACAAGTGTTCGAACGGCAAAATCTGTCTGCCTCTGAAAAGTCCGCAACCATCGTTAATCAATTGGTTGTTGATGGCCTTGAACATATTCACATCAAGTTTTGCAAGTTCAAGTTCCTGCAATTTTGTCAAGCGTTCATAGGCTTCGTCAAAATAAACACATTCGCCACTTGGGATTTGGTCATGCTTGGAACGTCTTGTTTCTTGCGTTTTCTCGTAACCGAAGTGGTTCGCTTCACCAATTTCGGCAAAATCATCCATATCCTTTGTTCTAAGTTGCACTTCCGTATAGCAACGAGCAAGATTATCATACATCGTTATATGCAATGATTGATAACCGGAGCTTCGCGGAGTGACCACCGAATCATGGTAATAGGGTTGAACGGCTTCTTTTAGCAAATCGCAATGACCGCCATCCTTATGTCGAGAAATTTCCGGAGTAAATCCACGTTCTTCCAAAAACTCGGGCATAACGTTTGCGATTTCGTAGAGATATTTCCGTTCAACTTCAGTGCGGTCCTCGCCCTTTTTGATATGGCAAGCGGGCATCGATATTACGATACGGTAAGCAATCAAGTCACGGAAGTTCAGCTTACTTTTAATTTCGGCTTCAGACGGGAACGTTCCGTTCTTTTGGTAGTAATTATAGATAAATTCAAGTATATATCCGTTGAATTTTTCTTCGGCACGGATTAAAGACTTTATTCGTCCTTTAAACGTAAAAGCAAGGAATGGATACTCCCTCGTCATGTACTTGTAGAACTCTTTTATTCTTTGAGACTGCGAGGTCAAGAAGTCGTTATGCTCCAAAAGTTCAATAATCTGTATCAGAAAATTTGAATGAGCAAGGTCGATACTATTATGAGTTTCCTTCGCGCTGTTTCTGAGATCATTCGAATATTGATGCAAAATTTTTAGCACCGTATTTCCAGAAAACAAGTAGTCATTCAAAGAAATCATTTTTACTCCCGAAGCCAATTTAGAATGGCTTACAAAAAGTAATATAACAAAAGCTCTTGCGAATTCGCACGAAATAAGGTAAATTACCAAACAAATAAATTTTTGCATTTCAAAAATTTACGCATGATGTAAAAGAGATTTTCACGAATTGTAACAAGTCGCAAGAACGTGAAAAAAAAATCAATCTTGATTATTTGGGATAAAATTTATGGAAAATAGAGAACTCAAAATCCACGCCGTTTACAGGCACTTCAAAAATCGTTTCTATATCGTCGAAGGTATCGCCAAACATTCAGAGACCGAAGATGAATACGTCATTTACCGCGCTCTTTATGGCGACAATACGGTTTGGCTCCGCGAAAAGTCCATGTTTCTAAGCGAAGTCGATCATGAAAAATATCCGGACGTCAAGCAAAAATATCGTTTTGAGCTCGTTGAACTCAAATAAAATTTTATCACCGGAACTAAAAAAAACAAATTAATTATATTGCACCCCATGAATAAGAAAACACTCATAAAATCACTTTTAGTTATCATTACTATCCTCATGATTTCTTTCTTCGTGAAGGATTGGCTTGTATTTTACAACTGCGGTGCTGTCGAGCAATGTCTCGTCGAAAGCAGCAACTACCAGAACATAGCCAAGTTCGCCGTTACCGCAATCATGACGATTGTCGTATTTTTCATCGGCGAGAATTGCCTTTGCAAACGCGACCGCAATTTTTTGCAGGCAGGCTTTGCAATGGCTTTGTGCGCGGATTTCTGTTTGAAAATCATGCACAACTACGCTCACGTGTTGGAACACCGCAGCGATTACACGTTACTTGGCATTTGCTTCTTTATGGTTGTGCAGGCACTTTTCATTTACCGTCACACACGCACAAGCGATACGGACAAGAGTTCTCCGTGGATTTTGATTATTCCGTTTACAGTCATGTTTATTGCAAACGCACTTCATCTGTTCCGCATTTTCGAAGGACCGACCGTCCCGATTATCGCAACTTATGCAGCATTCCTCATTTGCTCACTCGTTGTCGCCTGCAAGGTTCCTAGCAAAGGATATTTCCCCGCTAAAAACGCACGCAACATCAAACGCGGCATGATTCTATTCTTCTGCTGCGATGCATGCGTAGGCATTTCGCTTGCAACCGGCGATGACCACAGCGTTCAAGAAATTGTAGCGACTGTCGCCAACAACTTTGTATGGTACTTCTATACGCCGGCCTTGATTTTGCTCGGGCTCAGCGGATACAAGAGGAAAGAGTAGTTTTTTCACGAGATGGAGATGCCCGCTTACTTCGACTTCGCTCAGCACAGGCTCCGGCGGGCATGACAATCATTTAATGATACGGCCCTTGAAATCGTAGGCACGAGGCTCAAGCTTCGTGCCATTATTGTTAGGCACGCCCCGCAGCCCGTCGCCGAACTGCACGTAAAGCATCCCGTTCTTACGGAAAACTTTGGCGCCATAAGCAGGGGCAATCGTCCGCGCAGTCTCGTGGATTCCAACAGACGGGTCCTTCGTCGGGATTTCATCACCTGACTTGAGTAAGCGCCACATCTGATTCCATTCCCAGTCATCGGCCCAACTCTGTACCACGCGTTCGCCATCCGTCGTTGCACGCAAATACATATTGCTGTGTTGCATTTTCATGCGCACCACAGAGCCCTCGTAGCCGGATTGCTTTTCCATAACAACTTTCTGATGGCTGCCACCATTCCACTGGTAAAGGCCCATCGTCACGCCCGCATCGGTCGATTCATTCGGGGTATCAAGCGAGACATCACCAAAATTGATACGATAAGTTGTCGAAGAAAGCGGCGTAATCGTCGCAATCGCATTATCGCCACTGCAGTCGCCTAACGCAAGTTTCTTTTCAGCAGTTCTCGTCATGCACGTGCCAAAATTCATCGACATGATGCGCACGGTATCGGGCTTTGCGGGTTTCGCCTGCCATACACGCACCCAGTCCGCTTCAAAATATGCAGGTTTGTCCGACGTAATTTCGATATCGTCACCTGCCCAGCCACCAATCGCCAAATTCACGATGATGTACTGAGCCGAAAGCTGCTTGATTTCGGTCGGGCGATTGTAACTTGCAAACTTTTTGTCGTCAAAATAGAAGCTAAGCGTGGACTCATCCCATTCCACAGCATACGTGTGGAAGTCCGCCGAGCGGTCCACATTGTCATCCTTATGTCCGCCAAAAGAGGCTTCGTGATCCCACGCCGAACCATGACTGTTGTACCAACTCGGGTCGGTGTAATGCAAGTAGTAATGGTGCTGCTTGCGCGATGCAGGAATTTCAAGAATATCAATTTCTGGAGGCCAGCCGTCTTGCAACGTCCAGAACGCAGGCCAAGTTCCCTTTTGCCAAGGGGCCTTGAAACGGCCTTCGATATAGCCGTACTTGACCTCAAATTTACCCTTCGTGTCAATCGCACCCGAAGTGTAATCAACAGGGATTTCTTTGTTGTTGAACTTCGCCTTAGAGCGGTCCCCCGTAGCCTTAGGATGTTTCTTCTTTTCGCCCTTGAGTTTGAGTGTACCATCGGATACAATTACGTTTTCTTCGGCACAATAGGCGCGGTGGTTGTGCGTCGGGCCCCAGTTATAAGTCGGATTCCACTTCTTTTTATCCAAAGAAGTTCCATCAAAATTGTCTTCAAAAACGAGATCCCAACCGCTAAAATTAGACGGCGGAGCAGCAAATGCGATAGTCGCGAGCGCCACGATGCTCGCAATGACGTGATTTTTTTTCATATCCAATTCCAATCCTCACCCACGACCTCTGCAAAAATAGCCCACACCAAAAACAAAAATGCCGCAGGTCTTATAAATATACCTACAGCACTTCAATAAGCCTAGTTAAAAGTTGTAAAAAAGCCCCGAATCTGCGATTTTCGCACTTTACTTAGCGTTCATCACGTGTCTGCGCCATTTTCCGCTCTTCCAGCGGCGCCAGAAAATCAGCGGAGCCGTGCTATAAACGGCAACAACCACAATCCAAGCGTAATGGGCCGGCAGATGGAAGACGTAAGCCACGATGTACAAGGCAATCGCCACGAACCAGTTCATGATACCGCACGCAAACATAACCCAAACCGTATCGCCCGCACCGCGAAGCGCGCCTGCATAAATCACAAGCAGGACTTCAACAAAGATGTAGAACGTAGCAATCCGCAACATGAACATGCTCATCGGTCGAGCCGCATTAAAAATCGCAAGCGCACTTTCCGTAGCCTCGGCAACATCTGGCTTAAAGATATCCGTCAGCACTCCCGGCAAGAAGATAAAGAAAATCCCCATTACCAGGGAATAGCCCCAGCCGAGCTTAAGCCCGGAATAAGTCGAACGCGTTGCCGCAGCGGCATTCTTGGCGCCCACATAGCGCCCCACCAAACTCGTCGACGCGACCTCCAACCCCATCAGCGGCACATACGCCACCAAGTCCCAGTTGAACATGATCGAAGACGCGGTCGCCGCCTCAGGCCCAAGCGCATGGAACATCAAAATCAACGACTGGAACGCTGCCATGTTCAAGAACATCTCGACGCCAGACGGGATTCCTTTTTGCAAAAGTTCACGGGTCAAAGGCCAGCTAAACGCGAACGCAAAACGCGTGCGGAACCGACGATGGCAACTATTGCTAAAGAACTTCGCAAACAGAATCACCGTAGAAACCACATTGCCTATGAGCGTGCCATAAGCAGCGCCCGCAACGCCCATCGCGGGAATCGGACCGTAGCCATAAATCAATACAAAGTTGCAGGCCACGTTCACAATCATGCCAACAAAAGCCGCCTTCATCACGACCTTGGTTTCGCCAATACCGCTAAAGAAGCACGGCGCGGCATTACGCAACAAGTTGATTACGCCGCCGAACATCAAGATGTTAAAATACGTCTTCTGGTATTCGAGTTGGTCGGCCGGCAAATGTTCCAGTCCAAACGCAAAATGCCCCAGCGGAATCGTGAGGTACAAAAGCGGCACCGAAATCAGCGACAAGTACACCGACTGCATGAATACGCGGGCACAATCCCAGCGTTTCTTGCCACCCAGGCGCTGCGCCACCATTGCCGTCGTATAGCTAATCGCGCCCGTAAAAAACATCGTGAGCGCAAGCTGCACCGCCCCCGCCCCGAGCGCCGCATTCATTTCAGCGGGGCCAAGTTTCGAGAGGAACAAGCGATCGATGAACGTCATGAACGTGTCAAACGACATCGACAGAAGCATCGGGAGTGCCACCACGAGCACATCCTTTACGTCCCCGTTCTTCTTGAATTTCGAAGGTTTATAGAACCTATTTAAAATAGCATCAACCATAGCTTGGCAAAGATAGAAAAATCAAAGACCGCGCGACAGCCGATTTTACTTTCCTATTTCTTTTTTCAGCCTCAAGAGAACTTCTTTCTTATCTGAATCCGAGTTAAACCAAAGGCTATCGATATACAGGCCATCGACAAAGCCCTTGGCAAGCGCCTCGTTAGCGTGTTCTTTGGTATCCCACTTTTTTATCTGTAACGTGATAGATTCCTTGGCAAGCGAAGATGAAGCCTTCTTCAGCAGGGACTCATCTTCTGCGCGAACTACACCCACAGAAAACGTCAATGACGTTTCCTCTTTTTTGACAGTTGCGCGTTTGCGGGCACAGCAATCAAAACGAGCCATCGCAAGGGAACTCAGCAAAATACAAAGTAATACAATCTTTTTCATATAAATTCCTAGAAGTCAAACATCGCTTCTACACCAAAAATAAAGGAAGGATCATTCTTATTCCCTTCGGACGGCCAATCATCGCCATACGGGATATCGACAAGCACCATCGAGATGATATCAATTTTGAAATCAGGCACATTGAAGTAGAATCGCCCACCCACGCGTACAGAGCCTAAGTCGTCCTTTTTATCTAATGTATTTGTATGCAATTCCAGCGGAAGCCCGATGGTCCAGAACTCGTTCACGGCAACACTCGGTTCAATGAAAGCAAAAAAGTATTCCGGACGCGAGGTAATTTCTAGACTTGTGCGCACAGGGTCATCGATGAACGCATAGAACAAAGAGCCCACTATGCAAAATCTCGAAATATCAAATGACGGTTCTACAAGCAAGACGTGGTTCGAGACAGCATCGTTACTTGCGAGGAATACCGAATGAAATCCGTACAACCCGTGGAAAGCAAAGTTTCCCAAAGATAGCGATACATCCAAGCCTGCATAAAGTTCATTGTAGTCTTTACGCTGATAGCTTTTGTAATCAAAATAAGGACGGAAAACTTGATTTGCAATTTCTAAGTCGTACGCCGCATGAACTTCATACGTATAACCTTCCAGACAATCCATTCCCATGTACTCGCCAAACATGAAATGGTAATGGCAACTTTGGTCATTGCCCGCAGTGCCAAAACCTATATCAAATTGCAATCCGTTCCACTGGAATTCTAAACCGCGAATCGTCTTTTGCGAAATGCCTGCAGCGTCATCGCGCGGATCCCCGAAATCATAATAATTCTTGAAAATACCTTCAAAAAATTTCAAATCACCAACGCGAAAGAAAGTGCGTTCCGAACGAGTGTATTGAATATACGCGCCATTAAAGACAACAGCAGGATTTACGGGATCCATAGACGATTCATCGCCCATGTCCATCCCTTCCATATCCTCCATTCCGTTCATCGCCATCCCCATCGCTTCGAGTTCAAGCCATGCAGACCAGCGATCGTTAAAACGAAGGTCAAAGTCCAAATCTAGCATGGATTCAAAACGGTGCGTAACCTTAGGCTCATCCGTATTCCAATCGGCATAAGCGTGGACCATCACCATCCCAGAAAGGTCCAACTTCGGGCGAATTTCAGAAAAAGCGACACCCGCAAACAATAAAACGCATGATAAAATTATTTTATTCATAACACAAAGGAGTATCTTTTTACAGATACTCCTCCCCATAATTAATAATTACTTGTCGCCCTTGATAAAGTTGTCGATATAGTCCGTTACCGTTTCTACAGCGGCTTTGGAACCCCAATGTGTATTATGGTCCGCATCTTTGACTTCACGGAACACGACTTTCTTTGCCTTAGAAAGGCCTTCCTGCAAAGTTTTCTGAGACTTTTCGTTAAACAAAGTGTCTTTTGAGCCCCAAATAATTTGCACATTCGAAGAAATCGAAGAAAGGCGCTTTGCATTGTCAACAGCTACAAAGTTTTTGACAAGGAATTTCCAGGCATAATAAGGGACTTGATGCAAATGTTCCAAGTGTGCGGTCTGGAAATCCTTATCCGGATTCGTGCTATTGCCCCACTTTTCAATGAAGGATTCAGGAAGTTTCTGCGTGGAATCGTAAGCAAAAATTCCATCAAAATTTTTATCACCTGTGCCATTCACAAGCCAATCTATCGTGGCATTCGTTTCATCGACCGCAGCGCCCGAGCCAATCAATGTGATGGAACCGATTTTATCCACATACGAAATAGACAATTCCTGCGCCACAAATGAACCAAAAGAATGTCCAACAATATGCGGTTTGTTCAATTCAAGCTTATCGATAAAAGCTGCAATATCCTTTGCCAATTCCTTGATTGAATACGCCGATTCTTCAATTGGCTTGTCCGTCTTTCCGTTGCCTCGCAATTCAGGAACATATACACGATAGCCCTTCTTGGCAAGCTGTGGAGCCACCTGCGACCAGGAAACACGCCCATCGACAAGGCCATGAATCAAGATAACCGGAACACCCTTTTCATCACCTGAGACCGTGTAAGATAAATGAATTCCCGTAGACAGGTGAGCCGCCTTTTCGGTCCAATCCACTTCCTGATAATCCGAGAATCTCTTGGTCGTAAAGGTATTGTTCTTGCCCATAAAATGATGACCATTTACCAGAGCAACATCATCGAAGGCATAGACATCTGTATTGCTGCTACCCACGTGAACCACATCGGCACTACCCGAAAAATCAACACGGCCAGCGCGTTTAATCAACAGATTTCCCGTGACCTTGACATTTTTCAAAACAGTTGCGCCCGGCGTTGAAGTATTCACCGTCAACACGCCATTAATTGTCGTATCCTGCAAGAAAATGATGCCATCTTTAATATTTTCATCGCCAAGCGTCAAGCCGCTTGATGCAGATTTGTGGTCACCAGATTCCGTAGCATGACCAGAATGTTCATCGGCAGCACCGGAATGCGTTTCGCCAGAACCGGAGTGTTCTTCCGTAGCATGATGCTCATGTTCTTCAGAGGTTGAAGGAGCGACAGAATTTGAATCGTCATCAGAACATGCAGAAAGTGAAAGGAGTGATGCTAAAATAATAGTCGAAAGTTTCGTATTTTTTTTAAAGATATTCATTGAATCCTCCATTGTTGTGTTGTTTTAGCACGCACAATGATAGATTCTATAAAGGCTTTTGTCCAATACCATTATTTCATTACTGATGATACAATTTTTTTATAACTAAAAAAGGAGCAGCATTCCGCCACACCTTTCAATTACAAATTAATTCATACAAGCTATCGTTTCAACTCTTTCAAATTTTCCAAGCGATTGAGTGCTTCGTAAAGCGTTTCATCTTTCTTCGCGAAATGCAGACGCACGAGATGGTCCACCGGTTCGCGGAAGAAGCTCGAACCCGGAACAGCAGCGACGCCCACCTTCTGCGCCATATCAATGCAGAATTGTTCGTCAGGCAATGTGCCTGCCGCGCATTTTACATCACTACAAGATCCGCGCGATCCGCCAACACTGCGGCGACCATAACCGAATTCCGAAATATCAATCAGTACAAAGTAAGCACCTTGCGGTTCGGTAAAACGCAAACCGAGATTACGCAAGCCACTCGTAAACACTTCCTTCATGTGCGTGTAATGCGCCTGCAACCCCGTATAATACGAGTTGTCAAAACGGAGCGCCGTCACAGCAGCTTCCATCAACGGAGCCGCAGCACCCACCGTCAAAAAGTCATGAACTTTCTTGATGCGTTCCATAACCGGTTCCGCCGCAAGCACGTAGCCCAAGCGCCAACCCGTAATCGAGTAAGTCTTACTCAAGCTGCTACATTCAATCGTGCGTTCGAACATTCCCGGGAGCGTCGCGATGTAAGTATGGCGATGCGGAGCGTAAACGATATGCTCATAAACCTCGTCCGTAATCACATACAAGTCATACTTGATTGCAAGCGATGCAATAATCGAAAGTTCTTCGTGCGTAAAGACCTTACCGCTCGGGTTTGCCGGATTGCATAACACAAGCGCCTTCACGCCCGGCTGCGCCATCGCACTTTCAAGCACGTTTGCATCAAAGCTCAAGTCCACCGGCGAAAGAGGCACATAAACAGGAGTCGCCCCGCAAAGGATCGTGTCCGCAGAATAGTTCTCGTAGAACGGCGAGAACAGCACCACCTTATCGCCCGGATTGCAGACCGACATCATCGAAGCCATCATCGCTTCGGTACTGCCGCAAGTAATCACTATCTCTTTTTGCGGATCGTAACGCAGCCCGCTAAAATGGAACTGCTTATCGCTCAGCGCCTCGCGGAAATTCTGCGCGCCAAACGTAATCGCATACTGGTGCGGTCCCGTCAAAGCCACCTCCGAAAGCCGCTTCATGAGCAATTCCGGCGGGTCAAAATCAGGGAATCCCTGCGACAGGTTAATAGCCCCGCAAGCATTGGCAATACGGGTCATTCGGCGGATAACGGAATCGGTAAAAGTTTCGGTGCGTTTACTTAACGGTTGCATGGCGGGGAAATTTAAAAATTTTTCTACTATTTATCCAATAGGAGAATTCTATGGTTAATCCCTTACATCCCATTGTTTCGGTGCTTAACACCGCCTTGTATGATTTCTACATTGTCCCGCTGTTTTTGATTGTAGCCGGGGTATTCCTTTCTGTTCGCTTGGGATTTCCACAAGTTCGCTACCTGATTGAAACATTCCGCGTCACCCGCGAAAAGCCATTGCACAAGCACGGAATTTCGTCATTTGCGGCGCTGATGGTCTCGACCGCCTCCCGCGTCGGCACCGGAAACATCGTCGGCGTATCTTCGGCCATTTGCCTCGGCGGCCCGGGCGCCATTTTCTGGATGTGGGTCATTGCCATCCTCGGTGCCGCCTCCGCATTCGTAGAATCCACCCTCGCCCAGATTTACAAGCGCCATGACGATGTCACAGGACACTCTTACGGCGGACCGTCCTATTACATCCATATTGCACTCGGCAAACGTTGGCTAGGCGTTCTCTTCTCGGGCTTTGTGCTCCTCACCTACATCGTGGGCTACAACCTGCTCGCCTCGTACAACATTCAGGACTCCCTCACCGGCTTTAAATTCTACGACAAATCATCCACACCGTTCATCGTCGGATTCATTTTAGCCGCCCTCTTTGCACTTTGCATCTGGGAAGGCGCGAAGAAAATCTCCACCATCACAAGTTACCTCGTTCCTTTCATGGGAACTATCTACGTCATCGTCGCCTTCGGCATTATCATCTACAACATCTCGAATGTTCCTGCCATGTTCGGCACGATTTTCAAGAACGCATTCTCGTTCGACGCTGGATTCGGCGGATTTGCCGGAAGCTGCATCATGTACGGCATCAAGCGCGGCCTCTACTCCAACGAAGCAGGTATGGGTTCCGCCCCGAACGCAAGTGCAAGCGCAAGCGTCTCGCACCCCGTCAAGCAGGGCCTCGTGCAATCACTCTCCGTATTCATCGACACGCTCCTCATCTGCTCCGCCACAGCCCTCATGTGCCTCTCGACCAACATCGAACCCAGCAAAGACATCTCTGGAATCATTTACGTACAAAAGTCTCTCGCCTCCGTCCTCGGCAGCAACGGCGCCATCTTCATCACATTCTCCATGTGCCTCTTTGGCTACACCACGCTCATCGGAAACTACTACTACACCGAAGGCTGCCTCCGTTTCATCTTGAACAGACGCCCCACCAAGAAAATCCGCAACGTATTCAAGACCATCGCAACCGCCATCGTCTTCTTAGGCGCCACCTCCAGCGCATCGTTTGCCTGGGACAGCGCAGACCTTTGCCAAGGCCTTATGGTTCTCGTGAATATTCCCGTCATCTTGATACTCTCGCCAATCGCCATCAAAGCCCTCAAAAACTACACCGACCAAAAGAAGAAAGGCCTCGAGCCCGTCTACATCGCAAAAGAATGCGGCGTCGAGCAGCCCACCGATTACTGGAACAAAGGGCAAAAGCTGTAAAATTACGGTACAAGAAAAGCAGGTCGTTCATGCGGCCTGCTTTTTTGCATTCTTAAAGACTGAATTTCAGCTATAAACTGCGAATTTCTTCTTCAGAAAAACCAGTCGTTTTAGCGATTATAGAAACATCGACATTCTGTTCCTTGAGACTTTTCGCCATTTGGCGTTTTTCCTGATCCGCCTTCGTCCGCTCGGCAGAAGCCCCTTCAGCACGGCCCACTTCCTTGCCTTCGGCAAATCCGGCAGCTCGGCCTTCTTCCTTGCCTTCGGCAAAAGCGTTTTCGCGTTCAGCCATCACATCCGTCATTTTCTTTACCTCGCAGTTGAAAAGCTCCTCTGCAAAATTAATCAATTTCACCGATTCAAGCAACCGCCTAAACGTTTCATTCTGCATAATTTTTTCAGGAGCAGGTTCTTCTTTGATAACAACCCTGATAGCACGTAGCCACTGAGCGGCATCAGACTCGTCATCCTTAGTAAAACCCAACTTTTCGAGCTTGAAAAACTTTTCAATTTCCACGAAAACCTTCTGAATCTTTGGGAAGAACTTCTTGCCATGACACATTTCATCGACATGATGGATGTATTCATGTTCTTCTTCCGGGAAAAGTTCAAAATCCAGAAGCCCAAGAAAATAGATATGCGGCAATTCAAATTTTTCGCTCTTATGGACCTGATTTTCAATAACACGAGAGACATAGTATTCTACGCGATCCTTGAAAAACTTGTCCTTTTGCTGTTGAATTTCAACAAGAACCTTTTCGCCTGCATTGGTCGTGCCAATAATATCGACAATACAGTTTTTCTTATTGAAAATACCCGGGAATTCCTGCATTTCCAGCGAAATTTCCCCGATGGCATCGCCACCATGCAAGTCAAGCATCGCATTCAACAGCGAAATAAGAAGCGAGTGCGACTTTTCCTCCGTGAATACAATCTTGAAAACGCCATCACTCAAAAGATAAGCGTACTTGTACATTTTTTGATACTTGGCAAGGTTCTTCGGATCCTTTTCCATATCCTTAAGCATTTTATAGTGCTGAGAACAATCCATATTTTGATTCATCCCGCCAAACGGGATGTCCTTTTTTTTGAATGGTTAAAACAAACCTTTAAAGACAAGGCTTTACGTCTACCATATTTTTCTTATGACAGACGGTGCTCTACGTTGATCGCCAGGGGGCCAGTTTCCCCATAGGGTGTATGCTGCCTCGAATATTTTCGCCTGCCAAGCGAAACAAAGGGAGGTCGGCGTCAAGCAGATAGTGAAACAACCTGCCCGGATCGAATACGCTGTCAGCAGGACGAGATGCTATCAATACCATGAATATACTATTTCAAAACTATGCGTGCAAGGGGCCGAAGTTTTGGCAGATTTTAACTGAATCAACAGAAAAAGCAGGTCGTTCACGCGGCCTGCTATTTTCACATTTTTCTTTTGGGTGTTCCCCGCATACATGCGGGTCGGGCTATATTGCAAGGCGCCCCGTGCGCACCTTACGGATTCCATGATTATTCTTCATCTAATTTTAATTCCACAACCACGCCAAGGACATGGTAATAAACCAGCCTTGCAAGGACATTCTTGCCAGCGGCCTTTAACGCACATTCATAGCATTCAAACTGCCCTGCATACATTCCCGCATAGTGTTTGTTATTTTCGGTAACGACATCATTTTTGTTTCCAGGATACGACTTAAAGTCCACAAGAACTACGCCTTTATCCGTTTCCCACACAAGGTCCATCTCTCCATTGAAAATCTGTCCATCGTGCATATGCTTAAACGGAAGCTCATGATAAGTTGCGACCTTAGCACCATATGTATCAGCCAAGAACTTTTCAAGATTTCGCCATGCGTTTAGGACATCACCGGGTTGCGGAAGCGCAGTTTCCATCTGATGATTCTTGATAATTCGTTCAACCGTTTCCACGGTCGGAGATTTTTCCAACACGCAGAAAATATTATGGATACACGTACCAAACTTGTCCATTTCATCCGGATTCGCTTTAATACGACTACTAGAATCAAACACGATGTTCGCGGTTACCTTTCGACTTGGTTTTACCTTACTCGGCTGTTGGTCGCGATTGGCTGTTTCGATTTTTTCGTTTTTCTTGAAAACTAATTTTTCAGGTTTTTCGACCTGATAAGAATCACCCTCGGACAATTTATCGTTTTCAAACAAGAATTTTAATCTTTCGTCAAACGCTTGGTCTTTAAAGCCGAATAAGTTGACATCTTTACCACTTTCGCAATTAGCAGCGTCAAGAACTTTGCAATTCAAGCAGGAGAATACTTGCAAAGGATTTTTCTCGTCTAAAGTCAAAATCAATTCGTCCTTAGCACGAGTGATTGCAACATAAAGCAAGCGAATCGTTTCGGAGAAGAATCTCTGGCGAGACGATTCGAAAAACTTCGACGTCTTAATCTTTTCAGCCATGTCTACAGCAACTTTCGTATTACCCGTAAACAAATTCGGCATCAAATTGATAATCATCGGAGGATAAAGACTACTTTCAGATGGAGCAACGTCATGGTAATTCTGGACGCCCAAAACATCATACTTGATTCTTTTATTTTCGTCTTCAACGTCTTCATCAAGTTCAAGGAGAATCACCTTTTTCCATTCAAGCCCTTTTGAATGATGGAATGTCGAAAGAACCACACCGTCCTTGGAGCCAGCCGATTTTGCATTGTTTTTGCAGTAATCGATATAGCCACTAATAGTCGGCGAAACGCCTATTTGGGAACAGCGTTCCTCGTAATCGTACGAAGCTTCGATCAAAGCCGCAAAGCATTCGTCAGTACCAACAGCATTTTCCCAACTACGACCAACAGAATACAAGTCGAGATCAACAATTAAGCTTTCCACCAAATTATGAATTGTCAGTGTTTTGTAGAAATCACGACGCTCCGTAAACTTTGCAAGAATCAGATTATCAGACAAATACTTAGGACAGTTCTTATTATCCTGATAGGACTTATCAAACTCAAGTTTTGCATCAATTATACATCCTGCATCAAATCCCTTTTGAGTCAAAAAAGCAACAATAGCTCTAGAATAATTATCAAAATCATTCGCAACAAGATTCATCAGTGCAGAAACCAAAGCAAGTTCATCTCGATTTTCATCAATTTCAATAGTTCTGCATACAGGGATATTAAGCGCTTTCAAAGCATCGGAAAGCTTATCCAACGGAGCCCCTCTTCGAGCCAAAACTGCATAATCAGAGGGCTTTTCGCCATTTTTAAGACGTTTCGCAATTTGCAAAGCCAAATTTTTTGATTGATCTTCGGCATTTTTGCCTTCAATCTCCCAACATTTGAGACTTTTTACCGCATTGTCTTGTGGACGATGAGCAATAAGCTCAACTTCTTCTTTCTTTAAAGTTCCTTCAAAAGCGGGAACAAAAAGTTCATTCGTGAAATTCACGATATTTTCTAAAGAGCGGAAACTCTTTTTTAGCGTATGAATTTTAAATTGCTTTGGCGATGACGATTGCTTTTGTGCGATAATGTCAGCAACAGCTTTTGTCAAGTCGGTATCGGCTCCGCGGAATCCATAAATAGCCTGTTTAAAATCACCAACCCAAATGCTATTGTGAATATGGAATTCATTGGCATCTTTGTCAGATCCAATGGTAACAACGAAATCGTCACATTCATCACGCCCAACTATTTCAGAAAGCTTGTCAAAAATTTTGACCTGAAGAGGGCTACTATCCTGGAACTCGTCAACGAATACATACTTGTAGGTGTTACGGATATCCTGCCGAACTTCTTCCTTTTCTAAAAGCTCTAGGAATCGCGTTTCCATATCAACAAAGTCGATAAGATGGCGTTTTTCCTTAAACTTTTTGAATTCTTCCTGAGCTTTTTCTACATAGTCAAAAATCAAATCAATGTACTTAAGAACCAAATCACGGACTTTTTTTGATGAATAAACATAAGCGAGGGAATCCGAAACCTCATCCTTTTTATTACAGTTATTAAAAGCTTTCGGTAATTTATCTATAAATGTTTTAAAACATGCTAAATCGCAAAGCTTTAGTTCATTTGAAAGCAAATGTTTGAATTTCTTTATTTTTTCAGTTCTATCTTTCGATGGCCTCGTAACAGTTCTATCAACATCTTCAATTTCTTTTAGAAGCTCTGAAACTTCTTCTTCAACACCAACCAAATCTTTTTCACCAGTAATTTCGGTGGCGTAAGCGATGGATTTTCCTCGGCTCTCTTTTAAATCAGAAATATTGAAGCTTTGAACTTTTTCAAAAATTTCACGGACATCATCTTTCCAAAAATCATAATTCAGCCCAAATTTGTCACTACCAAAAGGATAACCAATATTAAATTCTTTGCAGAATTCAACAAAGAAATCTTCTTCAGGAGAATTACCGGATTCATCCTTAATAGAAGTGACCGATTGTAAGACTTGGCTTATGAAGATTTTTTTCTGGTCATCATCAATCAGTTTCTGATCAGGACTAACTCCAAGCAAATACCAATATTTTTGCACAAACTTATTGGCGATACTATCAACCGTTCCAATCATAGATTGATCAAGTTTTTCCGCAGCTTCGGCATATTTGCCATACTCAGTATGCTCATAAATTTTAGCTTTAGCTTTTTCCCTAAATTCACTTGCAGCGGCTTCGGTAAAAGTTGTCAGGATAAACTGATCAGGAGTAGACTTTTCCTTAACAATTAAATCAGCAAGAATGGATGTCAAAGTGTATGTTTTTCCACTACCAGCACCTGCACTAATATACGTAACGTGATTCATTATTTACCTGCCTTAAAAAATGCGTAATCGCTGTAAGTGTTAGGAGTTTTTTCCCAAGTTTTATTTTTGAGTTTTTCTTCAGCATCCAAAGGGACAAGAGTTTTTTTCCCCATATCAAGCGCATAAGATATTTTAACATCATCCTGAGGGAAAATCAGACCTTCACCATCTTCAACAATGCCGTTTTTGATTTGCACTTTGCGGTATTCATAGGAATTGCTCATTTCTTCAAGCAAATCTCCCTCTCGTTCAACATTCGTTTTAAAAGAGGCTCCAATCAAATCAGCAGCAGTAATGACTTTAATATCGGGTAAAAGTACGTACGCTTTGGCCTTGACATTTTTATCAGAAGTCCTTTCCACCAAGCCTTTATAGAGGGCAAGTTGCATGGACTTGTTGTTCTTTATCCATTTTTCGTATTTGTCCTTCTTGGGAGAATACTTAAAGTCAAAAATGACCGTTTTACCAGATTGATTTTTCAAAAGCATGTCTATGAAGCCGTCAAAAAGAATTTCTTGAGATTCAAATTCCGGAAGCAGAACATCTTTATATTCTTTTTCGCATGCAACAACACTCAGGCCATTTTTTTCAATAAAATTGCACAGCTTTATTACGCAACTATTCATATCTTTCTTAAAAACATTTTTTTCGGAAAGATTTTCTGGTTGCAAAAGAATTCCACCACATTCAAGAACAGTCTCATCAAAGACCTTGTAAAAATCAGAATCAATACGATTCCTTATTGCAGCTGGAGAACCTCCTTTTTCTGGGTCAAATAATTTTGCAATAATAGCATGAGCAACCGTACCCTTTGTTGTGAACACAGCTGACATAGCAGCACTTCCCAACTTTCTCAATTTTATAACTTTGTTAAAAACATAATCAAACGGATTGTCAATCAAGGTTGAAATGGAACTAAAACTTTCTGTTTGAGGAAACGATACCAAATCTTTTCGTTCAAAACGAATCGTTCCATCTTCATTCTGATGACGATTATTGAATTGTTCAATCGCTTCCGTTGAAATACCCAAAGTCTGTTTTAATGACAACGATTCTTTTGTCAATTCCTTGTCCATATTCTTTTCAAGACGAATCAAAATCGGATCTTTAACAACATCCTTTGTGCCATCCTTTTTCACAGTAACCAAGGTCAGCTTGTTTTGGGTAAGCAAGAATGGCAACAACTTATTCAAACGATTAAATTTCTGCTCGTTTTCACTCGTCCACACATTTTCCTTCAGAGCCTCTTTTTCTTGAGGCAAAAGGAAGTCGTATGACAGAGCCATTTCATCAGAATTGTAAAAATCGCACCAAATCGTAGAGTCGGCAATCGAGGCGATATTGGAACTCGAAGAAATGAGATTCTGGCAACCAACCTTACTTTCAGAAATTTCAGATTCTATTTCTGTCGAAATGGAATCAAAATTCAAAATCAAATCATCATAAGAAACTTCATCGGCATCAATCAGTTCCAACATTCGCGCCATTGCAGAACATATCGACTGAGCCCCCGTCAAGTGATTCTTTTCAAAATCATTCATCTCCATGTGTAGATTAGCATTAATCCATTGAGAAAGCTGTTTTACATAATCGAGAATTACCGACTTTTTAATTGGATTGTCACTAATCGCTTCTTTTGGTTTCGAAATATCTGGAAGGAAATACTTAATCCGTTCTTTATCTTTATCCTCAGCTTCGCGGAGGCACTTACGACATGCATCATTGAAATATCCACCGCTACTAACGATTGCATTAATAAGTTCATTCCTAAACTTTGTGCTAAGAGGGCTCTTAGGAACAGTCAACCAGTTGATAATGGCGTTCAAGTTCAGAGGTCTAGTAAAAAGCGCAAGTCCAATGATTGGCAATTCCGAAATTTGGCTGACACCTTTATCGCTGGAGCCACATGTCGGCTTCTGAACTTGAATCAAATAGTTGTCAAAAGCGCGGTTATCCCTGTTTATCCAAACAGAATAATCATCCGCATTAAGCTGACTTAGATATTGAAGAGCCTCTTTCTTTTCAGCAAAACAAAGAAGTTCCAAGGATTTGTCGCCGTCAAGCGATATTGCATCAGGCTTGTTTTCAACTAAGATATTGGCGACTTTGCGGAGATTGTTGGAATTCTGCGGGAGATTATTGTTGGAATGAACTTTATCATCACCAATTCTCTTTTTCAACGCCTCCAAAAGATAAACTTCAGCCGGTTTAAAGCAAGCGTAATCAAACGGCGTAATAATTTCCAAATTCTCAGGCAAATTGCAGCCTTTCTCAACCGTTTCTATTATACGCAGCAATTTTTCGCCATTGGAAATGGAATGGAAGTTCTTCTCGATCCCTGCAAGGACCTTCATACGCTCCGATACATCATTTTTACCAGGTTGCCACCCAGCAAGAATCATCGCGTCACGCCACTTTAAGCATTCCTTTGCCGTATTAAAACTATCAACCTTAAAAGATTTTTCAAAAAGATTACCTGGATTAACTTTATTGTATTCCAACATCGCCTTGTAGTAATCAAGGATACGGTCAATATTTGATGCCACCGGGAAATCCACACCCGCATGAAGGGCAATCAAGTCAACAAGCGAATTCGTATTGCATACTGTTGAATTAAAAAAGACCTGACCATCCGTCAATCCCGTATAGACAAAACCACTGTACGCTGGATTATAATACACATTCATATTGAAATCCCCTTTTGTTATAAAATACTGTGTTTTTTACAAAAACGGCAAAAATTACTCCCCGTAATTTTCCATTAAAAATTTAGCGTAGTTTCTGAGACGATTACGTAAAGAGACCGGCTTTTTAACGCAAGCAGCATCCGTAAAAGAAACGATCCAGTTGAACAAGAGATTATTTATTTCGGCTTTCAGTTTCACCATGACTTTTCCGTTTTTCGGCTTGCCAATTCGCATAGAACGGTTAAACGGATTTTCTTCGAGATAAAGACTTGTTCGACTATTAAACTCGATTTCTACATTTTCGAGTTTTGGCTCCTGGCTTCCCATAAACGCAGCACCCGACACAACCTGTCTGCGAAGCTTATCAAGAACCTTCGGATTTTCGACAAACGTTTCCTTCGAAAGTTTGACGTTCTTGATTCGGCGGAACTTGAGCGTATAGGTATTGCCGTCCGGTCGTTGACAGCCAACATACAGATCATCTTCATAGATGATAATCATTAGCGGAATTCGGACCGATTGTTTCTCTCCCATTTCCGTCTTATAGGTTACATCTATTTTGCGATGTTCGTGAATAGCCTGCAAAATAATCCGAATTTTTTCACTAGATTCTTCCTCAAAATTTGGAGGCGCACCCATAAAAAGAATTTTAGTATTCAAAGCTTGACCAAGCAGCTGGAGCGATTTTTGTTCTCTGTGCGGTAAACTTTTTTCAATGCGGTCCAAAAGCTGCGCGATAATTTCGCTAGTAGCTGGATAAATATTGGCAATGCGCTTCAAGAATACAAAATGAAGCATCGTATTTTCGAAATTCGGGAAAAGGAGTCTTTCTGCATTGCGAAGTGCCGAGGTATAGTAGGCAGTGCGCCCCACCGTTTCAACAGCAATATAGCGTCCACCATCCATTTCCGAAAGAAACCGCATATCACGCTGAATATTGCGGCGTTCACCTTCGGGAATTTCAAACGATGTCATTAAATCGCTAACGGTAAATTTCTTGTCGGGATTCGAAATCACCTTCGCAAAGAGTTGCACAGTCCGTTCACCGCGGGTCATGTCTGCCATATTTTCTCCAATACTAATCCTCTTTTAATATAAATAAAAAGGAATAATGAAGAGCAATATATGTGCAAATTACGACAAATACGGTCGCATAAACCTATTATCAACCTTTTTTCGCACAAAAAATGAAAACAGCCCTCAAAAATTCATTTAAAAAAGGAAATTTTCAGAGAACAACCAACAAATAGACGAAGAGACCTGTTTACCTATTTATTTGATAATGTGTATTTAAGGACTAAATTCGTTCGATTTGGGGATAAAGATCCATTTCATTGGCAATAAAAATCTTTCGATTATCATTTTCAATGACTTTTATATTTTTCTTATAAATATTTTCTTTAGAAATATTTCTACCATCAGCCGCTATTGAGAACAAACACATTTCAAGTTCGCCAATTGTTATTTGATCTTTTCCTATCTGATAATCAGACTTATGGTCTTTGTAATATTTGACGGTTTTATTAAGCAATTCACAATATCTTTGATAGGTTTCCATTCTTTCATAATAAAAAGACTTGAAAAACAATTTGTTATTTTCTGATTCCTTTCCATATTTCCTTTTAAAAAAGGGCAATTGACGATGTTTTTTCATATCAGAATTGCGTCCCTCTCCGCCGGGTTGATGGAAAAATTTCATTGTTCCACATTTTTTATCTTTGCAGTGTAATCCCTTAATGAATATAAGCCAATTTAAAGAAAAGGCAACGCGAGAGTCATACACAGCATATTTTTTCTCGTCCAAAAAAGACGCCACTTTAGAAAGGGACGATATATTATCAAAACCAAGAATGTCGGTATAGTCATCTCTTTTTTGATTTGTTTTGATTTTTTTCCACAATTCACAAAATTTGTCTTTATTTTTGCTTACGTCTATCTTTATTCCACCCCAATCTTTGACAACCCACTTGACAAATTTTGAATACAAATTCCAAGAATCTTCGTTTTCAATCTCATTTTGGGAGATTATATCCTTTAGCATAACATCTTTCATTTTTTGTTTTAATGCTATTGTTTTGCAAGGAATTAAATCTACCGGCATTGGATCCAACTGTTCTATTTTAACTCTAATCTCTTTTTGAATAGACTTATCCAACTTATTCAATGCAGGTTCAAAGTTCCATGTATAATATTCCTTAAGATTACTAGCCAATTCATCCTGAAATTTATCCAATAGCACTTTGCATATTTCTTCATCAAATTCAACGTTTTCAGCCATACATATCTCCTTATTTCCTTATCAAATATAATCACAACTAGCAACAAATCAAACTATCCGCGTCATTTCAGCAATATCCAAACACTGATAGCGAGTTTTGCGCGGGAAGCATTCGCTATTTTCAGCAGCAAATTCCACTTCACCCTCAAAATGGCTGTGATAATGCCCATAAAACCAAAGCGATGGCTTGACAGTCTGCAAAACATAATCCAAGTACTTGCGAGATTCGACAATCTTCAGCCAAGTTTCATCACGCACATAATCGGCCCGCACAAGGGGCGGTTCAAAAGAAATCGGAGCTTCGTGCGACACAACAATATCAACGGCAGCGGGAAATTCTTCGACAATCGGCACGGGAGCCTCATCCGACCACCAGATGCGTTTGGAAGACCCCATCCTGATTAGGGTTTCGTTTATCATTCGCCGCGATTTGCGGATTAGCGGATCAACAAAATCTATGTCAGCAGAAATAGCCCCACCAATAGGGTAAATTCTCTTGCCGGATAATTCAATTATGCGATGGTCCGGCATAAAATGCAGCCATTCAAAATCGTGATTGCCGTCGAAAAACGCAGGGTCATCATGGTTGCCGCGAATCGAGTATATGCAAATGTCATTTTTCTCTAAAGCAGCGCGCACCTTGCCGTAGGCGACATCCATCGATTTCGGGCGACCAAAACCAGCGCCAAAATCACCAACAACCAGGATATCGGCACACGATATCCCGCGATTTACCGCATTTCGGACAAGCCCGGACAACTCACCGCGAATGTCACCACAAATCCAGAGTTGTCGTTTATTGCACATAATCACCTCATCAGATTCACCACGACCTTCACCATCATTTCCATGTCTTCGGAGCGACTTTCTGCAATCATCAGCGTCATGGTCACAAGCGTAGCATCGGCAATACGCTTGGATCCGTCATCCTTGTACAAGATGCCGTTATTCAGCAGAAACCACAAGAAGAGAGTTGCCGCGATGCGTTTGTTGCCGTCACTGAACGAATGATTTTTCGTGACGAGATAGAGAAGCATCGCTGCCTTCTGTTCAACGCTCGGATAAAGTTCCACACCGTCGAAGGTCTGGTAAATCTGCCCGATGCTGCTTTTGAACGACTCATCCTTTTCGTGCCCAAACAATGCGCTGCCGCCAAACTTGTCCTTAAGTCCCTGAATAGCAGCCATAGCGTTCTCGTAAGTCGCATGAAACTTTTCTGCGACCGCACTCTTGCGCAACGTAAGCCTCTGATGATCGTAATCATCAAGCGTATCAAGCGCAAACGCGTAATCCGTCACCACGTCAACCAACGACTGCGTATCTTTATCAAATTTTTCATTCTGCATAAGACCTCCGTTATCATAACATCCATTCAGCCAACACATCAACAAATGTCTATATATGAATCTCCGTGTGGACGTAAAAATCTTCAGGTTTCATACGCATGGCGTCTTCGAGGGAGTAATCACCATCGGCAAAGAACTTGTGCATCGCAAAGCAGATATATTCGTCCTTGAATTCAGGCAGGTCAAGCCCCTCGATGTTCCAGTTCAGTTCCTCATGCCTAGCGTTCAATTCCTTATAGTCGGCGGGTACCTTGCCAGGAGCATCACTTAGGCCTACTTCAAAACGGTTCGCCTTGTCATAGGAATCGTAAAGTCCAGAAACTTTTCCTTCCCAATCATCTTCTGATTCATATACAATATACGCCTCAATGCAAAAAGTCTTGTAATACGACTTGCCTTGCGCCATGAGAGCTCTCATGTCCTTGTACATATTGAAGGCGACTTTTGCACATTCGTCCTGCAGTTCATGGAGCCGTTTGTTCAGCAGCAACAGTTTATCAATATTTTCTTTGCGGTGTTCAAAGCGGGCATTGGCCAAGGCCTTCCGTGCCAACAGCTGCATATCTTGATGAAGTTTTTCTTCAAGTTTGCATTTCTTTCGCGCACCAATCCAGCCATCATCCTTGATTAGGCTTTCCATTATACTATTGATGTATTCCTGGCTTCTGCGATCTTCGTATTTAAATTGCCGCCTGTGGAGATTCTGCGGATTTTCATTTTTTTCTTCAAAGAAGGATTCCATCTCAGCCTGCAACTTTTTCAATTCCTCAATTTTTTGCGGTAAAAATTTTTCGAGGCATTCTTTCTGCTCTGCGAAAATATTGTGAATTGCAGATTCAAGTGATAGCGGTTCCATCAACATAATCGCACTTTGAGCATCATCCGCATATTTTCCAAGCCGTTTTTGCGCAGGTTCTTCAAATTCGCGCCATAGCGTTGTCGTAGGAAAATACTCCCCAATACTTGTAAGCGCAAACTTATGGGGATCCTGCATCATTCCGCGATTATTCGCGGCCTTCTCCACGCCATCTTTGTCAAGCACCGCAACAATAGTCCGCATTGTTTCGTAGGCTCGAATAGCCCGCGCCATTTTATCAAGCGCAATCGCCTTGGCGGTAGAATTTTCATCTATTCCCTCTGCAGGAGGGAATTCCTTTTCAGCGGGAGCATATGCTGGGTCAAATTCACAGCAATCATCTTCAAAAACCAAGTCCAGCGAATCGCACAAATAACCGTAAAACTCTCGCACGTAATTATAGTAGCGGAAAGCCTTGTTCATTTCTTCTTCGGCCATTTTTTCTTCGATCATAAAGAACTCCTTTATTTGCTTATAAATATACAGTTCACATGCGACAACTACAGACGCTTAAATGGAGTCCGCTTAAAAACCGCCCAAAGATGCGAATTCTCTAAAAAATGGGCTATTTCGACATTTTAGGAGTATATTTATGGAGAAAAATGTTTAATTACCATGATTATGGCAAGAAGGAAATAAAAATGGATATAAAGGAAATAATTAAAGATTTCTTAGACAAGGAATTGCTCAAAAAATTAGAAACTCCCAATAATAAGGATTATGATATATATAACGAATTTTCCTTGCAGCATGAACTAGGAATATATATTCGAGAAAAACTTGGAGAGAACTACAAAGTTCAATTTGAACGAAACGCAAAGAAACTTTGGGGAGTTTTTGAAAAAGAAAAATGGAAAAAAACAGAAATGGATATTTTTGTCTATAAGAAAAATAATAAAAAAGAAGTTAAGGATATAGATGAAATTTACGCCATTGAATTAAAGTTCCCTAGAAATAAACAATATCCAGAACAAATGTACTCCTTTATAAAGGACATCAAATTTATGCAACAAGTGAAAGAAAAAAAACATTATGCAAGGACATTCGTTTTAACAATTGTTGATGATCTAAATTTCTTCACAAAATTAGAACCGAAAAAAGGTGAAGAAGAAAAAGACATCTACAAATATTTCAGAAGTAAAGAAACAAACATTTCTTCAAAAGACGAAATACAAGCAGAAGAAATAATCCCTTCAGCTAAAGATATTGGAAAGCCTACAGGGAAAAAGGATGACATTACAACATTAAATCAACAACTAACTCAAAAAATTAAGTGGAAGTTTATATCGAACGATCCAACATATCGTTACTATTTTATGGAGATTTAATCAATTTCTTTTCAGTCATCATTCTCTTTTAGGAATGTATGTGACACGGTTCCGTTTCAATTTTTTAATTCGCTCTGCGTTTTGGTCGTAGGCGGATTTTCCACATAAAACCCACAGTACATCGATGGGGCGCTTGGTGTTGAACTTTGGCACCGGAGCGAAGCCATCGGTAAAGTAGATGAGTCCGTCATATTCGGGATGTGTGCAGAAATAGTCAGCAGCAGGTTGGAAATTCGTACCACCACGCCCCATAATTTTTACAGCCTTGCGCGCATTTTTTAACGGTTCAGGATCACCTTGAATTTTAGCATCAAACTGCAACACATCTAATTTTTCGACGCCGTATTTGAAGAGCCTATTAATCACCGAGAAAAAGAAGGATAGACTTTTGTCGGTTACAGAGCCGCTAACATCAACTGCAATCAGCAAGTTTGTCGAAAGCTCGTAGCGACTACCCATGGCATCAAAACCGAAACGGCGATTCGGGCGCATACGCGTAAGGCGACGCTTACTCGAAATGATCGAGGTTTTGAACAGGCTCAACATTTTGCGATAGTCCATGTCTACTTTCAGGCTCGCCTTGATGATGCCTTGCAGTTTGCCCGAAATAGAGCCCCAGTTGTTGCTAGCCTCGGCAATTTCGACAAATCCGTTTATGTCGCAACAGGCTTCTTCATCTTCATCCCAAAGCTCCGAAATTTGCGTATCCCGTTTTTCTTGAGCATTACCTTCACCTTGCGTACTATCCTTCGCACCGTTACCATCAGCGGCATTTTTCCCAGAAGAACCATCACCAGCATCGCCTTGTTGGCTCGACCCGCCGTCATTCCGCAATTCACCGTTACTTCCTGAATTTGGCTCCATCATTTGCTTGAGCAAGTTGTAATATTCCTCAAAGCAAAGCCCTTTAGACATTTTCAACTCGGTGCCGCTCATCTGTTTTTTAACAGGCAGCGAAACATCGTACACATCAGCGATCGTGACATTACTCGCCCAAGTAAGCAACGATTTTTCGGCAAAAGGGGGTTGTCGTTGATACGGGTGCTTGAGCAAAATTCGGAACATCTCTACTTTTAGGAATTCCGCCAACACAATATCAGGCACATTTAGCAAAACCTTCGGAGAAAATTCGACCTTTCTGTTTCCGGTTCGCATCGCCACATCAAGCGAATCATTCTCACAAAACTCGTGACTGCAACATACAGCAAACAACAGAGGCTCCGTCAGGAACCACCTTTCACCAATTTTCTTTATTCTATCTATACAATCCATATTTAAAACATTCACCCCAGTCCTTCTATACTCATCTTAACTGAATCCTATCGCTACGCTCCAAGATGACAGCCTTAAATTGACTTAACAAATGCCGTAATCTTCTTATACAAATCCGGGCACTGCATAATCACAAATGTCATCGTCGACGGGTACAGCGAAGAGGAATACAAGTTTGCAAAATGAGCCTGCGCCTCGCGAAAATTTTCACCCGAAAGGAATTCAAAATATGCAGCAACGTTCTTCGATACCTTCGCATCATCCTTCTCATCATAACTCTTCGTCTCGATAAAGCGAAGAATCGATTCGTTCACTGAGGCAAGTTCCGGCGTTGAGCATTTCTTGAGCGCTGTTTGCAACTTTGCGAAATCGCCGAGCAAAATTTCCTTTGCGCTAGGCAAACGTTTTTGGTTGATTGTCGCAAAGAACTTGGTTGCTGCAGGCATGCCGACAATACCCGCAATTACAATCTTTAAAAGCGGCGTCACCTCGTTCGTCTGCAGCACATTCGATACTCGTTCCCATCCGCGGCGGTCAGGTGATTTTTCAAGTCCTTGATCTTCGCGAGTAAAGGCGGCCCCATCGAGCATTTCTGGATTTTCCGAAATAAAGTCTATTACGCGAGAATCGAGCCCCGCCTTCGCCGCCCACAGCAACCATTCCTGCGTAGTGGGCTTGAATTCGTAGATATTAAAACGGCTCACGAGCGCCGGATCCAAATCGGTCAGCTGGTATTCCTCACCATCGTTCACCGCACTAATCACACGAGAACCTTCGGGTAACTTTCGGCCCGCAAGTGTACGATTCAGCGTCAAATCCATGATTGTCTGCAACACCTCAGGGCGGGCGCGGTTCAGTTCATCCAAAAACAGCACCACTGGCTTGCCATCGGTCGGAAACCAGTAAGGCGGCATAAACAGAGTCTTTCCGGTTGTTTCGTCAAGCCGCGGAAGCCCAATCAAGTCACCCGGATCGCTCATCTGCCCCAAGAACAGAATCATCACACGCTCGCCGCGGGCTGTAAAGAACTTCTCCAGAATCTGCGACTTGCCGATTCCGTGTTTGCCCGTGAGCATAATGTTCTGCGATGCGGGAGTCGCAGCCAACAAACTTTCCAATTCCCGCGCATTGATCCTTACCGACATACATACCTCTATAGTTTTAAGAGTTCCTTTGTCATTGAAATGTCCACCGGAAACGGCATTATTTTTAGCAGTCCTTCAATGTTTTTTAGCATTTCGGGTATAGCAGGGATTCTCTTAGTGAAATTTTTATCGTTTAGCGACATTTCAACAAGTTTTTTCTTTCCAAGTCCAATCCGTAGAGCAAAACATTCCCCCTTGTCCACCAAATTCCATTCGTAACTCAATGAGGACAAGACCTGAGAAACGCCCGTTCTTATGCTTAATTTTGCCATTTTTTCGATTTTGAGCATCTTTTCAAATTCTATTTTCTCCTGTTCAAGGCCCACAAGATGAAGTAAGTAGTTGTCGATAAAGTCCTCAAAATTTTTCATAGTCTGCTGCAGGTTACAGGTCGCAGACCGCACAAAAATCGATGGTAAGCCCTTATGCTTAAGACTCACATAAAGTTGTGCAGAACTCATAAAAAATTCAAGCACGTCATCTGTAGACCCCATCTGCCGAATTATCCAGATTCCACTGATTTTATCCCCCCTTTGAAACAAACATTCCGAACTCGGCTTAGGTTGGCCTAGATTTTTCGCTTTCAATATTTTGCACTTGCATTCCGGATGCCGAGCCGACATCTCATTATAGGCGCTAAGGATTTCCCCTTCGGAAGGGTAACTCCCTGGCACTCCGGGAACAAGAATCTCGCCCACCAGTTTTTTCCAGTAATTGTACTCCACCTGCTCAAAGGCACGTTCTTTAAAATGTTTACTTCTCATTTTTCCTATAGTTTGCAAAAATGGTTGTCTCCATTAAATTCTATAGGAAAATATACGACCGCAATGCGACAACTACCGACGCATGAAAGGATAAGATCGGATCAAACGTTTCTAAAGGAACTATCGAAGGCGGCGTAAGCCAGGCGTTGCGGGCTGGCGTCTGAAGCCCGCTCGAGAAGGTAGCGGAAGCCCCAACGCAGATTCATTTTTTGAAAAAAAAATGGAGGTGCCCGTTCGGAGACGGGCATGACATACAGCATTCGCACTTGATAGCCGGGGCTGAAGCGAGGGAGAGACTTCTCCCTCCCCATATAAAATTTACTGGATCCTTCACGCTTCGCGTTCAGGATGACGTCATTACAAGCATTTTCACCAACATTCCTAAATTTTATAGATTCTTCGACTTCGCCTTACTGGCTCCGCTCAGAATGACACCATTACAAGCTTTTTCACTCACATTTTCTTCCTACCGCCTACTTCCTACTTCCGACTTTACTAAATTTGACCCACTATGTTTTCACAGCTGACTGATTCTCTAGAAAATACCCTCAAGAACCTGCGTGGGCAGGGCAAACTTACCGAAGAAAATGTGGCGGAATCGCTGCGTGAGGTGCGTCGCGCGTTCCTCGCTGCCGACGTGAACTTCAACGTGACCCGCGACTTTGTGAAGTCTGTCAAGGAAAAGTCCATGGGCGCCGAAGTGCTCAATTCCGTGACCCCGGGTCAGCAGATTGTGAAGATTATCCACGACGAACTTGTGGCCGTCATGGGTGGCGAAACTAAGGAAATCAATCTTTCCGCACCGTCTCCGGTGGGCATCATGATGGTTGGTCTGCAGGGTTCGGGTAAGACGACTTTCGCAGGCAAGATTGCTCTCTGGATGCGCAGCAAGAAGAAGAGGAAACCGCTCCTCGTCGCCGCAGACGTTTACCGTCCGGCCGCAATCAAGCAGTTGCAGGTGCTCGGCAAGTCCATCGGCGTTCCGGTTTACGACGAAGGCCAAGGCAATCCGGTCGAAATCATCAAGCACGGCTACCAGTACGCCAAGGACAACGGTTTTGACCTCGTGATTTACGATACCGCAGGCCGTTTGCAGATTGACGAAGAGTTGATGCAGGAACTCGAAAAGGCCCGCGACGCGGTTCATCCGGACGAAATTTTGTTCGTTGCCGATGCTATGATTGGTCAGGAAGCGGTGAATGTCGCCGAAACGTTCTGGAACCGCCTGAACTTCACGGGCGTCTGCCTCTCGAAGATGGATGGCGATACCCGCGGCGGTGCAGCGCTTAGCATCAAGAAGATGACGGGCGTGCCTATATGCTTTATCGGTGTTGGCGAAAAGCTGAACGAAATCGACCTTTTCCACCCGGACCGCATGGCAAGCCGAATCCTCGGCATGGGCGACGTGGTATCCCTCGTGGAAAAAGCACAGCAGGTCATCGATGAAAAGGACGCGAAGGACCTCAAGAAAAAGATTCTCAACAACACGTTCGACTTGAACGACTTCTTGAAGCAGCTCCGCACCATCAAGAAGCTCGGACGCATCAAGGACATTTTGAGCCTCATCCCGGGACTCAACAAGCTCCCGCTCGACCAGATTGACGAAAAGCAGTTGGTCTATGTGGAAGCTGTCCTCAGCTCCATGACGCCGAAGGAACGCAAGAAGCCGCAGATTATCGACGGTAGCCGCAAGGCACGTATCGCGAAGGGTTCCGGCACGGATGCTGCCCGCGTGAACGCAGTCCTCAAGCAGTACGAAAGCATGAAGGAAATGTTCAAGAAGGTCGGCGATTTCGCCAAGCGCCAGAACAACGGCGGAACGATCGGTTCGAACTACACGCCGCCTAAGGACAAGAACAAGAAGAAAAAGAGATAGGCGCCGCGTTTTCCACGCATTCCGTGAATTCCGCGCATCTCGGCTTCTCGTCTAGAGAATTTCAAAAGTCCGTTTGCAAAAGCAAGCGGGCTTTTTTCATACTTCCAACAGCTAACTTCCATCAGCAACTTTCTTCGGTCTACTGCCGCGAATTTCGCCCTTGTATCATTAGCAAAGAATTTTGTTTCATTAACAAAAATAAATTTTATAAATATCAAAATTTCTTTGATTTTTCGTGAAAATTCAAAGTTTTTGTATCACAAACTATTGACTTTCGAGTTTTTCAGAGTTATATTATAAACAAGCAGGAGAACGCGATTTTTAAAAGGCGCTCCCGGAATAAATCCGGGGTGACACCCTTAACACCTAATACCTATTACCTAACACCTAACCTCATGAAACCGATAACCGAATACCAAGATTACCGCCGCTACATGCAGGACTTCTACGAAGAACGCAAGAAGTCCGGTTTTACCTGGCGTGAATTTTCGAAGGATGCCGGATTCGCTTCGCCGTCTTACCTCAAGCTCGTATGTGAAGGCAAAACTTCACTGAGCCGCGTGGGGTTACCGCGCGTAGCTGCCGCAATGAAGCTGACAGGCTTTGAACTCACCTACTTCGAAAAGATGGTCGATTTCGGAAATGCATCAAACGACGAGAAGAAAAAGGCCGCATTTGCCGACCTCACCCGCATTGCAAAAGAACAGCATGCACGTGTCATTGACGCCGACACATTCGCCTATTACGAATCTGCCATAAATTCCATCGTCCGAGAACTCGCCCCCTTGATGCCAGGCGCCCTCCCGCTTGAAATTGCGAAGAAAATCAAGCACGCCTTCACAGCGCAACAAGTCCGCGACTCGCTAGCCATGCTCACCAAGGCAAAATTCCTTGAAGAAACTGACGAAAATACCTACCAGCAAACGGACAAGGCCATCACCGGTTCGTCTGAGGCCATACCGCTCGCCCTCCGTACCATGCACCGCGACATGACCGACCTCGCGAAAGAAGCCATCGACAAAATCGACGTCACCGAAAGGAACATTTCGGGAGTCACCATGGGCATCGACGCACCGACATTCGAGCGCATTTCCGAAGAGGTCGACAACTGCCGCAAACGCGTCATCACTCTTGCCAACGAATGTAAGAAAATCGATCAAGTTTACCGCCTTAACTTGCAACTTTTCCCGCTGACGGACAAAGTATAGGAGGATGGATTATGAAGCACTTGTACAAAATTTTATCATTCCCGGTCACGATTTTTGTAAGTCTTATAACGGTCGCTTTCTCGTTGGTCACAATTGCCTCCCTCGCCGCCTGCGGAAACGAAAACTCAGCCGGCACGGATGAACAGCCGAACGCCATCACGGCGCAAATCGACGCAGCTGTCGACAGCGCATCGGCCATCTGGTTTCAAGGCGAAAAAACATTTATCGTCGATTCCAAGGCAAGCTTTAATCCCCTAACCCCCACGCCCATACACGATATAATCATTAATCTAGACACTTCTGCACAACATACAAGTTTACTCACAGGAGTAAAGACCGAGCATGGAACATTGCGGCACCTTGAAATTGCTTATGTCGCCGCTATCAGTTGCGAAACAGAAGAAACGTGGTTCGCTTACTCCGTCCAAGTTTCGAGTTCGCTTATACAAAAAAATTTCACAATTCCCGATACCTCGGCAACATCAATTGCAATGGATTTCGAGGCCGACTGCATTCATGAACACGGAAATTTCATTACAGAAACAGAAGGCATCACTGACGGGCAACAAAGCTACAGCTGCAAAATAGCACCGACTAAAGAAAACCTAGTCGAGAATAACGCCATACAATACACCGATCCGAACTGGAAAAAGTACGGAACGCAGATTATAAAAGTCTGTAGAGAATAAAAAAAATTAAAAATGAAAAATTAAAAATGAAAAGTGTCAGAAATCTATTCTGACTCGTTGTAAGACTTATTCTTAAAAAAGGAGAAAAACATGAAAACCATCACCAAATCAATCTCACAAACAATCGTTGGAGCCGCAGTAGCACTCGCGTTCACCGCCTGCTCCTCGAGCAATTCCGTTGCACCGGAAGCATCCGTTGCGCAAATCAAAGAAGAGCCGAGCAAACAGATACGCCTCGAGCCTCAACAAGACTCCACATACACTCCACCAATATTTGCAATTTCTGACGAGACCAAAGAGACTCTTGAAAGCTGGTTGAACGGCAACCCGATAAGCAACGATATCACCGTAGATTATTGGTGTGCAGAAAATCCGGACTACCCCGAAAATCCCTTGTGGTGCTTGCCCAATCGAATCCAGTTGGAAAACGGAACCGCATTCGAGTTTTATAATGGCAATTCCGATGTGATCGCGTGCGAAACATACCAGGACACCATCTTTTATTCCGTTTACTTGCACAGCAACACCATCACGAAAAAATGGACAAACCCGTGGTTCAACACTGAAATGTTCGCGCAATCCAAATTGCAATTCAAGGAATCTTGCAAAGCCGAATTCGGCGATATCACGGAAGAAACAGAAACAAAAATCGTCTGCAATGTAAAAATAGAGCCAAGCCCGTCTCAAGACGATCCCTCGAGAGATTCGAGAAAATACTTTAAGCCCCATTATTTTTACAATTACCTCGACATATACTGGAATGAATTTGCCTCGCAAACAATCGAAGCTTGCAGAGGTATCCCTCCTCAAATCGAGCCCATAACGACATTCTAAATCCAGATTAAACCCAATATTGATCCCCAAACAGCATTAATCAAGTCAAAAAATCATTCTAGCCCCGGATTCACGGGGCTTTCTTCACATACACTAAAATTGCCATTTTTATCAAAATTTCGACACTTTTTGGCATTTTTCGGCTATTTCATAAATTACTTTATAAGAAAAGGACGGATTTTTTTTTCATTGCCGTCCTTTACACACAAAAGCAAGTTTGCTATATTTGGCATCAAAAGAACTAAAACCCCGAAATTTCGGGAAAAACCCCATAAAGAGGTATAAAATGGCAACTGTTATCCGTCTCGCCCGCTTCGGCAAGCGTCACAACCCGATCTACCGCATCGTCGTCATCGACAACCGCAAGGCTCGCGACGATAGCTTTATCGAACAGGTCGGCTTCTTCAACCCGAACCTCAAGCAGCCGGAAATCCGCTTCGAACAGGAAAAGGTTCTCAAGTGGCTCTCTGTTGGTGCTCAGCCGTCTGACACCGTCAAGTCCCTCCTCAAGAAGACCGGTATCTCTGACTTGTTCCACGACCTCAAGGCCAACCGCTCCATCGAAGGCAAGGCTCCGAAGGCTCGCGAAATCAAGTCCAAGCAGCGCAAGTTGAGCCCGAAGGCTCAGGCTCGTCTCGAAGCTGAAAAGGCTGCCAAGGCAGCTGCTGAAGCTCCGGCCGCTGAAGAAGCACAGGCTTAATTACGCCTTTAAAGAAGAGTCTCGTGCGCTTGCACGGGACTTTTTTCTTTAGCAACAACTTTCCCTCCCGGTTTTCCACACTCGCCAATCCGCTAAAATGGACCAAAACGAATCCTACATCACCGTCTGCCAACTCATGCGTGCGCATGGCGTTAAGGGTTACATCAAAGCAATGCCCCTGACCCATGATTTAAATCGCTGCAAGAGCCTTAAAGACGTGCGCGTCAAAAAGAGGAATGGCGAAATCGTGGAACTCACCCTCGAAGACGCTAAAGTCGCCAACACGATTTGGCACTTGAAATTCAAGGGTTTTGATACTCCCGAAGCCGTAGCAGTCCTCGTCAATAGCGACGTCATGATTCCCGAATCCGAACGTCTCCCGCTCCCCGAAGGCGAATATTACATTGACGATTTAGAAGGTTTCCGCGTTCACACCGAAGACGGTCGCGACATAGGCGAAGTCCTCGAAGTGCAAGAACTGATGACGGTCGATGCGTTCCATATCAAGTTCGACCTCGCCATGCAATCCGAATTCAGCAGCAAGTCCATCCTCGCCCCCTGGATTGATGATTGTGTCAAGGAAATCAACGAAGACGGAAAGTTCATAGTTTGCGATAGCGACTATCTAAAATCCCTTTGCCCGGAGGAACGATGAAGATCGACTGCATCACCATCTTCCCCGAAATGTTCGCGCCGATGAAAAGTTCAATCATGGGCCGCGCACAGGCAAAAGGCTTGTTTGAGTTCAACACAGTCTATCTGCGTGACTTCGCCATCAACGCCTACGGGCAAGTGGACGATGTCCCGTACGGTGGTGAACCGGGCATGGTACTCCGTCCCGAACCGCTTGCGAAGGCCATTCGCAGCACGGGTGTCAAGGAAGATGGCGGCAAAGTCATCTATCTCACGGCAGACGGCGTTCCCTTCACACATAAGATTGCCAAAGAACTCTCTCAAGAAAACCACCTTGTACTTGTCTGCGGACACTACAAGGGAATCGATGACCGCATCCGCCAGACCGAGGTCGACATGGAAATTTCCATCGGGGACTTTGTCGTGAGCGGAGGCGAACTTCCGGCGATGCTCGTCACGGACGCCGTAGTGCGACTGCTGGACGGAGCTCTGGGCCACAAGGAATCCGGCGAAACGGACTCCTTCGCGCAAGGCGTTTTGGGCTGGCCCGTCTACACCCGCCCCGAAGAATTCGAAGGAAAAAAGGTGCCCGAAGTGCTACTTTCCGGTCATCACAAGAACATTTCAGAGTGGAGACGCCAAGAATCGTTAAAAAGAACGCAAGAAAGACGTCCCGACATCTTTAAAAATCTTGAAATAAATACTACATTTGGCGACAAATAATAACGAGGTACACATTATGTCCCTGAACATTGAAGCAATCCAGAATGAAAATTTGAAGACCGACCTTCCGGAATTCCGCGCCGGCGATACCGTTACCGTTAACGTCAAGGTTATCGAAGGTACGAAGGAACGTATCCAGCCGTTCAAGGGCGTCGTTATTCAGCAGAAGAACTCTGGCATCGGCAAGTCCATCACGGTTCGCAAGATGTCTGGTTCCGTGGCTGTCGAACGTATCTTCCCGGTCAACTCTCCGCGCATCGACTCCATCGTTGTCGAACGCTCCGGTAAGGTCCACCAGGCTCGCATTTACTACATGCGCGACCTCCGTGGTAAGGCTGCACGTATCGAAGAACGTCAGGCTTAATTAGCCCGACTTCGAAGGCGGTTATTTCCCGATGATTACGGGGGATTCCCGAAAGAAACTTATCCCGCCCACGCAACTCCGCGTGAAGGCGGGTTTTGTTGTATCTTCGCCACAGGACGAAGACAAAAAAATCATCCTTTTGAACGAGGGTGAGCTTGTTGCGCTTGACCCCAAAGCACACAACAAGGTTGTTTTTAAAATTCTTCCCGGAAATCTCGTAGGCGTCGGAGCGCTCCTTGAACGTGAGCCCGTACGTTACGTATTCCAAGCTACGGTTGATTCCTCCATTACGATTATCAACGACGAATGTATGGAATCCGAGCTAAAGAGCCTCCCCGTATGGCTTTTGGCCGTTATCAAGGCAATTTCTGCTAGAACAAGAAGAATCAACGACTCCATCCGCTCGGCAAAGACAGACAACACGCTTGCAAGTCTCGCGTCATTCTGCAAATTCTACAAAAGCGAAGATTTTTTGCAGACAAACGCACTGTTGCAAGAATTTTCGTGGCTTACCAAGACTCCCTTACCAGCAGCAACAGAAGCTTTAAAGGCTCTCATTCGTCGCAAGCTGATTGTTTTCCACGGTGACAAAACCTGTCTTTCCATTCCAAACCCATACCTTCTCGGTATCTTCTCTGATTACCAAAAAGCAAAGGATTTGGACAAGCCCTGGAACCCGTTTTGCCTTACGCTCCAGCAAAAAAGAATTCTCGTATTGCTTTCGACATTAGAAAATGGCACATCGAAAGATGCAACGGACTGGATCGCTTTTTTCAAGGAACGCAATATTCCCATAACAGTCGCCGACTGGCTCCAAATACAGCAATTCGAGTGGTTTATCGAAAAAGGGAATCATCTTCTTTCTCTTGATTTGAAAAAAATAAACTACTACGAAACAGCCTTAAAGTACGAACAAAATCTCAAGGGGACAGTCTAATGGAAATCGCTGCTGATAAAATCCTTTGCATGCAAGGAGACACGCCCCACTCCTTCTATATCGTCAAAAAAGGAACCCTTGTCGCAACATACAAGGACGAACAAAACGAAATCCAGACAAAAAATTTAGGACCGGGTTCCACATTCGGCGAAATGAGTCTTGTCGAAGGCGAACCCCTGGAATATACAGTACGCGCAGAAGAAGACAGCGAAATCGAAGTCATCCCGCAAAGTTTATTCCAGGAGACGATGGAAAAACAGCCTATCTGGATGAAATCCATCATTTCGTTTTTAACGCAACGCAACCGCATAGCAAAAGAAAACAAACGCAAGAAAGAATTTATTACATCGTTTCCATCACTTTTATTCATTCTTGCAAAATCCGAAGACAAATTAATCAGTTTAAAAACAATCAAGAACGAGCTTAAGAATTTTTCAAATTTGTCATCACTCGAGACATACAAACTATTGCTCATTTTACAAGATTTTAAGTTGATCCGCTTGCAAGCAGAATCGCTTACCATCGAAAACGAAAAGCTCATCGAGCTCCTTTACGACACTCTCCGGATCAGAGCAATCTACAAGAATTCTTCGCACTACATTCTATCGCTCACAGAGCAAGCCGTACTCTCAGCATTCGTCAAAACAGCAAGCGAAAAAGGCGAACTACAGCCAAACGGTCTCGTAGCCGTCAAGACAACAGATCTTGCCGCACAAACAAAACATTCCATGCACGGAATGACGCTCACGATGCGAAGCCTCGAATCGCTCCTGCAAAAGCGATTGTTGCAAGCTGCACCGCAAACATCCACAAAGAACAACGATTTGCCCGGGCTAGAATTCATCGAAAAATTTTCAGCCGATTTCGATAGATTGCTGAACCTAGTCGAGCTCAACCGCATCTACCCGTTATTGGACAAGAAATTAATTACTGTTCAATAGTCCGTAGGACAAAAGCGTAAAACGTCATTCTGAGGCGTAGCCGAAGAATCCAGTGCATCAAAAATTTCTATTTTTTCATTGAACAAAACACTCAACCCCCTAAAAGGTTTATTATGAAACTTTCTGCACTTCTCGTGACTCTTTCCTCCATCGCCGCTTTCGCACAGGATGCAGCAGCTGCCCAGCCGGAACAGCCGGGTGCACTCGCCAGCTTCCTCCCCATCATTCTTCTCTTTGTTGTGATGTGGCTCTTCTTCATCCGCCCGAAGCAGAAGGAAATGAAGCAGATGGACGAAATGCGCAAGCAGCTCAAGAAGGGTGACAAGGTCATGACCGCAGCAGGCATCATCGGCACCATCGCTAGCATGGAAGAAAACATCATCACGCTCCGCACTGGCACCTCCACCATCGAATTCGAAAAGGCTGCTATCCTCCGCGTCCTCAACAACGACCTTTCCGCTAAGGTCGAAGAAAAGAAGTAATCATGGCTATTCTCCCCATCAGAATTTACGGTGATCCGGTGCTTCGCAAAAAGTGCGAGCCCATTACCGAAATCACGCCGGAACTCCGCCAGCTCGCAAAAGACATGCTCGAAACCATGTACGAAGCACCAGGCTGTGGACTTGCTGCACCGCAGATTGGCAAGAACATCCGTCTCGTGGTTATCGACACCGCCATCCCCGACGAAGAAGAACCGCGCCCGTACATTATGTTCAATCCCGAATGGGAAGCAGAACCGGATGCAAAGCCAGCCGACTACGACGAAGGTTGCCTCTCTCTCCCGGATATTTTCTGCAACGTAGTCCGTCCGGACCGTGTCACGGTGCGATTCTTCGACATCAACGGTGAAGCTCAGGAAATTCACAACTGTGAAGGTCTGTTCGCACGCTGCATCCAGCACGAATGTGACCACCTGAACGGAGACCTCTTTGTCGACAAGATTTCGACATCGGACCGCACGCTGAACCAGTCCAAGCTCCGCAAGATGGCCAAAGAAACTCAAGCGAAGCTCAAGAAGAAATAACGTTCATGAGTCTGCGCCGGATAATTTCTGTTTTAGCGCTAGCGATGTCGCCATTAGCTTTGGCGATACCGCTAGATCCGATTGAAGCAAGCAGTGTATCCGAGCAGACCATCGTTCCTCAAAAAATCGCAAAGGAACTCAATCGCCCGATCCAAGTGGGCGTTTTTATAAGCGTGCCAAGCATCACCGTCCGCCAAAAGAACGAAGAGTTCCACATCACAGCCTCTAAAGGCAAACTCAAAATCAAGACAAAGGCGAAACGCCAACAGACTATAGACCGCCGCGTATTCAAAGCCACTGGGTCTACAACAGGCGAATGTATTGCCATCGCAACCGACAAGGCATCCCTCAACAAAGCCTGCTACGAAGGTGAATTCGTTGTCACCGCCAATGGCAACAAGCTAAACGCCATCAACGTCATCGACATTGAAGATTACTTGCGTGGCGTTGTTCCTTACGAAATCGGCAAACTCGACGAATCCAAGTTCGAAGCGCTCAAGGCTCAAGCCGTTGCCGCCCGAACATACGCTTACAAGCACTTCGGGAGTCGCAAAACACAAGGCTTTGACGTTTACGCCGACACGCGCGACCAAGTCTACAAAGGCCTCCACAGCGCTACCGACATAACGGACAAAGCAGTCCGCGAAACCGAAGGTGTCGTGATGACGTACAACGGTGAATTTATCACCGCCTACTACCATTCTACCTGCGGTGGCGAAACAGAAGGCGTTGCCACCTGGGGCCGCCCAGACCACCCCTATCTCAAGAATAAACCCGATCTTCGCCCAGATGGAACCCCTTGGTGCAGAGAATCCAACTACACCGAATGGACTCGTGAATTTACCGAAAACGAATTGCAAGACTTATTCCAGATAAACGCCAAAGAAGCCAAAGCGAACGTCCCGAGTTTTTCGAGCATCAAGTCGATGCACATTCAAGACACGCTCAAGAGCGGCCGCATTCACACGCTCGTCATAGAAACGAACAACGGCACGTTCACCGCAAAAGCAGACAAAATCCGCTGGCTGTTCAAACGCGGCAGCACCATCCTCCCCTCCTGTTTTTTCCGCATCCATCGCAACGGAAATCAATGGATTCTTAAAGGCAAGGGATTCGGCCATGGTGTCGGACTCTGCCAAATGGGCGCACGCGCTCGCGCTCAAGCAGGGCAAAGCTACATTCAAATTTTAACACACTATTATCCCGGCATCACGCTGGAAAAATTCACCAGATGATAGTCGTCTTAAGCCAAGGCTGCGCCGCAAACTTCGGCGACGGTGAAAAAATAGCGCGCCTACTCTCGAAAAGATCCGAAGTCACCTTCACATTTCCAGAACCCACAAATGCGACGAAAAACGCCGCAAATTTTGAAAATGTAGCGTCCCCCGCAGACGCTCACACAGAAAAGCCCGAAGCATTCTATCTCAATGTCTGTACGGTCAAAGGAAATTCAGGCGCCCTCAAGCTATTACGCAAAGTAGCAAGCACTTATCCAAACGTTCCCATTTACATCACGGGTTGCGCCCCCAAGGACTTCCGCGAAGAAGCAATTCGAGCCGTCCCAAAAGTGCAATTTACAACGCTTTCGGAACTCGAAAAAGAACAGCAATTTGAGTATGATTCGGGTAATGCCATACAAGACCGCACTCGCTATAAAAAATCCGACGAGAACTTTGCCCGCCATAGGAACGTCCTTCGCGAATCGCCATTCGTCGGCATCGTGAACATCGAAGAAGGCTGCCTCGATGCTTGCGCTTTTTGCAGCACGCATCTCGTCAAAGGACGTCTCCACAGCTTTGCGCCCAACGCCATCGTCGATCAAGTCCAAGCGCTCGTCGATGACGGATGCCTCGAAATCCAGCTTACCGGCCAAGACTGCGCCTGCTACGGTTTTGACATCGGCACAAACCTTGCCGAACTTACGCAGAGAATCCTCACGCACGTAAACGGGAATTACCGCATCCGACTCGGCATGGGGAATCCGCGCCATGTCCTCGGCTATCGAGAAGCATTGCTCGACTGCTTCACGGACGAACGCATTTACAAGTTTATCCACATTCCTGTTCAAAGCGGTAGCGAAAATGTGCTCAAGGCAATGAACCGCCGCCATACCGCACAAGATTACATAACCCTTGCAAACGAGTTCAACAAACGCTTTAGCAAGTTCACACTCAGCACCGATTTGATTGTGGGCTATCCCGGAGAATCCGCCGAAGACTTCAACGATACGCTAAATATCTTGAAAGAAACGCGTCCGACAGTCTGCAATATCACGCGATTCGTTGCGCGTCCGAACACTATTGCCGCACGCCTCGATGCAAGTGCCGCTGCCGTACCCGACAATGTTAAGCACGAACGTTCCGCGATTCTCGCCGAAGCATTCCAAAAAATCGCGCTCGAAAACAACAGCAATTGGATTGGCGACGAATGTACCGTAGTCACTGAGAAACCCGGCTACCGCAGCGGCACGACAATTGCCCGCAACATGGCTTACCGCCCCGTAGCGCTTCAGGGTTCGTTCCCTGCGGGAACAACGCTTCGCGTCCGCATCACCGATGCGGAACCCTTCGCACTGCTCGCAGAACCTATCGCCTAACAAAATCTAAACGAGACCGCGCGCACTTCATAAAGCATTCGCCCCAAACGTCCCGCGCATTTTCCATAAACAATCCCGAGCGCATTCAGCATAAAAAAAAGATCCAGTAAAATCTTGCGATTAATGGATGATTGCAAGTTATTAATCATTGGTTTTCGTTAAATTTTCACATCCTACATCCTACATCCTACATCCTACTTTTCTATATTCTCCCCCGTAAAAATTTTCAACCGAGGCATAAAATGCTTGACATTAAGAAAATCCGCGAAAATCCGGAATATTATATTGCTGAAACCGAAAAGAAATATACGACCGTAAGCCTTCGTGACGTGCTCGCCGTTGATAACGAACGCCGCCCGCTCCTCACCGAAGTCGAACGCCTCAAGAGTGAACGCAACGCCCAGTCCAAGCGCATCGGCGAACTCAAGAAGAAAGGCGAAAACGCTGACGAAGCCCAGGCCGCAACACGCGAACTCGGCAACAAGATTGACGAACTCGACAAGAAGCTCAAGGAACTCGACTACAAGCAGACCGAAATGCTCATGCACGTTCCGAACATCGCTCCGCGTTCTCCGGAAGGCAAGGACAGTTCGGACAACGTTGTCGAAAAAGACGGCCCGATTCCGTTTGACTACTACACCAAGAACGATGACTTCGCCCGTGTTGACCACAAGACTCTCGGCGAACGCCTTGGCATTTTTGACTTTGAACGTGGCGCCAAGATTTCTGGTTCCGGCTTCCCGGTTTACCGCGGTCTCGGCTCCCGCCTCGAACGCGCCCTCATCCAGTTCTTCCTCGACGAACACCAGAAGGCCGGCTTCGAAGAATTCACTCCGCCGTACCTCGTTACCCGCAACACCATGCGCGGCACAGGTCAGCTCCCGAAGTTCGAAGAAGACATGTACCGTTGCGACAAGGATGATGACCTGTTCCTCATCCCGACGGCAGAAGTCCCGCTCACCAACCTCTACTCTGGCGAAGTGATTCCGGAATCTGAACTTCCGAAGCGCATCTGCGCTTACTCTGCTTGCTTCCGCCGCGAAGCTGGTAGCTACGGCAAGGACACCCGCGGTCTCCTCCGCTTGCACCAGTTCAACAAGGTTGAAATGGTTTACTTCGCACATCCGGAACACAGCTACGAAGACCACGAAGAACTCACCCGCTTCGGTGAAAAACTCCTCGAAAAGCTCGGCCTCCCGTACCACCGCCTCGCACTCTGCAAGGGCGACCTCGGTTTCGGTGCAGCCAAGTGCTACGACCTCGAAGTTTACGCTCCAGTCGAAAAGAAGTGGCTCGAAGTCAGCTCCTGCTCGAACTTCGAAGACTACCAGGCACGCCGTGCCAACATCAAGACGAAGGTCAACGGCAAGAACGTCTACCTCCACACGCTTAACGGTTCTGGCCTCGCCACTCCGCGCGTGATGGTCGGCATCTGCGACAACTACCAGCAGAAAGACGGCTCGCTCAAGATTCCTGAAGTCCTCCGTCCGTACATGGGTGGGCTTGAGTTTATCAAACCGAAAGCCTAACCATGTAGTGAGGATTTTTCGCAAGAAAAATCCGAGTGCGAGGTTTCGCAAGAAACCTTGCCCGCTCATCGGGGTGGGCTTGAATTCATCACCCCGAAGAAGTAATTACATTCTGTCATCCTGGAGCCGAAGGCGATAGGATCCATCGAATTTCAAAAAGCAAGTCCCACGGACTTGCTTTTTTTTCATTGTCACCCCGGCCTGAGCTTGCCCCGGACATGTTCCGGGGTGCCGGGGTCACCATTCCTACAGTTTTTCGAGCTTTTCGTACACGTCGTACAACCTTTGCACCCCATTCTCAAGCCCGTAGTAATGCCTCACATACGGCACCAAGAGCGCAAAGAACAGCACATCTAGAGCAAGCACCGGAATTTCCGGCACAACCACCAAAAATAAAATTCCGCCAACCGTCAAAAGCGCAAACAAGATCATCACAAGTTCGTGCACCAATCGCTCGTGCTGGAAAAATCCAATATGCGTCCGCACCGACAATAATTGCTCAGCCGTCAGCGGACTCCCCTGCGACACTAAATGTAAAAGTACACTCTCGTAGTCATTCAACTTTTTCAGCATACTTTAAATATAAAGAATTCTTTTTCAAAAAGGGATCCATCCGCGCTTTTACAAAAGATGCAAAAGCCATTTTTTTCAAAAAAAATTGAGCTATTGCAAAATAGAATGTTATTTTAAAAATATGGAAGAGCTTCAGTTTACATCTCTACCGTCGATGTTCTTCGCGAACTGTGACCGCTCCGATTTCAAAGGATGGTATCACCGTAAAAACGGCGAGTGGATTCACTATTCTCCCCAAAAACTGAAGACCGAAACAAAAGCTCTTGCGCTTGCACTGAATTCCCTCGGATTGACAAAAAACGAAAGTGTCGGCATCATTGCCCCAAGTTCACCAAACTGGCTCATTGCAGATATAGCCATTCAACTGAACCAAGCCTGTGTCGTTCCACTTTTTCCAAACATCTCATCCGAGAATTTTTTATTCCAAATTAACGATGCGAACGTCAGAATTCTCATCGTCAATTCGATCGAAGAACTTGATGCACCGCTCCTCGAGAACCTCACATTTTTCAAAACCATTATATGCATGGAGAACAGCTCATCGCGTCCACCCAATGGTATATACTGGAACGAACTTATCAAAAGAGGATCTGACGCTCTTGCCGACAAGATGCGAGCCAAATGGATTGACAATCAACTAGCAACAATCCAACCAGATGACCAATTCAGCATCATCTACACAAGCGGTTCTACAGGACGTCCCAAAGGCGCCGAACTCACGCACCGAAACATGCTTGTACAAATTCAAAACATAGCACCTATGTTCCGGTTCGACACGCAAAAAGATTCGTGTCTCACAATTCTCCCGGTAGCCCATGTTCTTGAACGCATGGCCGTGTATTTCTACACCTTAAGCGGTGTTTCCATTTACTTTGGAGACAATCCCAAGAATCTCTCGCACATGTTGCGCGAAGTCCGCCCGACCATCATGATTGTAGTGCCTCGCATTCTCGAACGTCTTTACGAAGCCATGACAACTGCAGCAGACCGTGCAAAAGGTCTTAAGCGATTCGCCATTAAACAAGCCATCAAGATTGCCAAAATTAAAGACCCCACCAAACGTCCGTGCATAATGCAACGGATTCTCAATCTGCTTGTTTACAAACAAATGCGCGAAGCAGTCGGTGGAAACTTCCGCATGATCATTTCGGGCAGCAGTTCTCTCAACAAATCTATTCTACGTTTTTTGCTGAATATCGGTCTCCCCGTTTTCGAAGGCTACGGCATGACAGAATGTTCACCTGTCGTTTCGGCCAATTGCAAACAAGCTATCAAGCCCGGTTCCATAGGCAAACCTCTCCCCCACCTCGAAGTAAGAATCGGTGAATGTAGCGAAATTCAAATTCGCGGCGAAAGTGTCTTTAAAGGCTACCACAACCGTCCAGACTTGAATGAAAAAGCATTTACCGAAGACGGATTTTATCACTCCGGCGACCAAGGCTATTTTGACGATGACGGGTATCTTTACTTTACCGGACGCATCAAGGAACTTCTTAAAACAAGCACCGGGAAATACGTGAGCCCCAACCCCATCGAGCTCGAAATCATCCGCCACCCGCTTGTAGAGCAAGCTCTTGTCATAGCAAATGATCGCAAATTTGTATCGGCAATTATTTGGCTAAACCCCGTCGGTGCACGTCGTATGCTCAAACCGCAAAACGAAGATTACGATGTAGAAAACGCACTGAGATCACCGCTTGTCCGCGATGCTATCAACCGCCATATCGAACATATCAACGAAAAGTTGAACCATTGGGAACAAATTCGCAAATGGACTTTAATCGGAGATGAACTCACCATCGAATCAGGGCTCTTGACCCCCACATTAAAAATTCGGCGCACCGTTGCTGAAAAACGGTACGCCGAACAAATTGAAGCGATGTATTCTTAGCTATTAGTTGTTAGTCATTAGTCACTAGTTTAACAATCGCGGCTTCGCCGCCTGATTGAAATCTAATAACCAAAGACCATTGACCAATGACTAGAAGTGGATTACGCGGACCTTGATGACCTTGTCGAGCTTGGAGAGCTTTTCGACGATGGAATCATCGACCTTGCTTTCGACGTCAACGAGGTTGTAACCGATCTTGCCATTGCTCTTGTTGCTGAAAGAAGCAATGTTGATGCCTTCTGCACCGAACACCTTCGTGATTTCAGAAATCATGTTCGGAACGTCCTGGTTGATCACGACAACGCGGCTCTTGATGCCAGCATGCGGATGATCGACGAGAGCCGGGAAGTTCACGGAATTGCGAACGCAACCGAATTCGATGTAGTCCTTCAATTCTTCAACAGCCATGACTGCGCAGTTTTCTTCAGCTTCTTCGGTAGAAGCGCCGAGGTGCGGGAAGCAAGTGACCTTGTCGTTCTTGATGAGTTCTGCAGTCGGGAAGTCGCAGAGGTAGCCCTGGAGGGAACCAGAAGCGAGCATTTCGTTCACCGGATCCATTTCAACAATGCCACCACGAGCAAAGTTCATGATGTAGGAACCCTTGAACTGAGCGAGGTTCTTCTTGTTGAGGAGGTTTTCGGTAACGCCCTTGATGAACGGAACGTGAACCGTGAGGAAGTCAGAATTTGCAATCACGGTGTCGAGATCAGCAATTTCAACCTTGTTAGAAAGTTCATGCATGTTGTTTGCGTTCGGATACGGTTCGTAAGCGATCACGCGCATGTTCTTCCAACGAGCGTAGTTAGCAACGAGCACGCCAATCTTGCCAAGACCAACAACACCGAGAGTCTTGCCGGCAAGTTCCATGCCAGCAAACTTCTTCTTGCCGCTTTCGACAGTCTTTGCGAGATCCGGATCGTTCACATCGAGACCCTTGACCCAAGCAGCAGCCTTGTCTGCGTTACGGACAGCCATGCCGAGCACGGTCATCACGAGTTCGGCAACAGCGTTTGCGTTTGCACCCGGAGTGTTGAACACGCAAATGCCCTTTGCAGAAGCCTTGTCAATCGTGATGTTGTTCACGCCAGCACCAGCGCGAGCGACAGCCAAAAGGCCATCAAAGTTGTCGGTATCAACCTGGGCAGAACGCACCAAGATAGCATCCGGATTTTCGATAGAATCGGAAACCTGATAGAACGAGCCAAACAGGCTCAAGCCTTTCTTGGAAATGTTGTTCATCGTCTTAATAGTTGCCATTTTTCATTCCTTTGTTTAAGTTAAAACTTTTGTGTGGCGCGTTACGGTTCGACCCAGCGACCGCGCTCCTTAATCAAATTCACCAATTCCTCGATAGCGTCTTCTTCGGGGATGTTCTTCTTGACGGCAGTCTTGCCTTCGAAAAGCGTAATACGGCCGGGGCCACCGCCCACATAGCCGAAGTCAGCATCAGCCATTTCACCCGGGCCATTCACGATGCATCCCATGATGCCAATCGAAATGTCCTGCAAATGTCCAAAGCGGGCCTTGATCTTGCCCATCACCTGCTGGATGTCGTAAAGCGTACGACCGCAGCTCGGGCAGCTGATAAAGTTTGTCTTGCTACGGCGGCAATAAGCGGCCTGCAAAATATCGAATGCGAGAATTACAGAATCCTTCGGGCTCTTGTAACCGTCGATTACAACAGCATCGCCAAGACCGTCCGTCACAAGGCTTCCAATGTCGGCAGATACACGGAGTGTATCCTTTTCGCTATCTGTAATCTTTGCATAAAGGAGAATCGGATCCTTGCGGTTTGCAGCATACAAAGCCGAAGCGAGAGCGCGTACGCCCATCACCATTTCAGGGCCCGTATAGCAGAAGAGCGATCCTTCCGGCACGGAGTTCGGATTTGCAGCAAAGCCCGCAATATCCATCGTATCCTTGAATTCCACAACCGGCTTTGCATCGAGACCTGCCAAAGCAAATTCTGCATTGCGGCGTTCGCCTGTGAGGCTCACGGCATCGGCCTTCATGCCGACACGCACCGGTTCCGAACCACCGATCTTTACGCCAGCAAGCGTCACCGGAACAGTTTCCCTGCGTTCGTAGTGGTACGGATCCTTTTCCAAAACCGGCACAGCAAACTTCGGTGCATCCGCCTTGAGTTCGCAAGCCTTGATGAGTTCCTGCGCCACCGGGACTTCAGCCACCGGATCTTCAGTCAGCGACACGCGAATCGTATCGGCAAGGCCATCGAGCAAAAGCGCACCAATGCCAGCCGCAGACTTCAAACGTCCGTCGGAACCGGCACCTGCTTCTGTCACGCCCACATGGAACGGATACGGCTTAAAGTGTTCCTGCTTCAATCGAGCGGCGAGCAAGCGGTAAGCCGAAATGGCCACGCGCGGATTGCTCGACTTGAGGCTCAAGACCACCTGGTCAAAATGTTCGGCTTCACAAACAGCCAAATATTCGATGGCGCTTTCCACCATGCCTTCCACGGTGTCGCCATAGCGATAAATCATACGGGCGCTCAAGGAACCGTGGTTCACGCCAATGCGGATAGCACGGCCGAGGCGCTTCGCTTCTTGCACAAACGGAGTAAATGCTTCGGCAACCTTTTCCTTGCCTTCTTCAAAAGACTTGTCCGTCTGCTGGTCAAGCGTCAAAATTCCAGTATCTACAAAGTTACCCGGGTTGATGCGGACCTTTTCCACCCACTTAAGCGCTTCGAAAGCAGCCTTCGGCTGGAAATGGATATCGGCAGAAACAGGGACAGTGCAACCGGCAGCACGCACGCGCTTCATGACTTCTTCGAGTCCCTGAGCATCGGCAAATGTAGGCGCCGTAATACGCACCAAACCGCAACCGACCTTTGCCAAGGCAAGCGTTTCAGCCACCGTCTTTTCGACGTCCTTCGGCTTGGTTGTCGTCATGGATTGAACTAAAATGGGGGCATTGCCCCCTATCACTGCATCGCCTACGCGGACTTGAACAGTTTCCCTGCGAACCGCTTTAAAACGGTCATCAACATACGGAAGTGTAGTAAAATCTAGCATGCCGCAAAGATAAAAAAAAGAGAATTTTACGGCAACCAAACTTACAGGCAGACCCGATTTTGAGTCCCGCAAATTCTAGGATTTTTCAGCAGCAGCCTTTTCCGCTTCAGCTCTTTCGGCCTCACATTCTTTTTTATAGTAGGCTTCCAGTTCACCACGGCTTTGATCAAAATACTTCTTGAGGCTCGGATCGAAATGCTTGCCCATCGAGCTGTCTATGATGTTATAGGCCTCGTCAAAAGAGAACGCATCCTTATAGCATCTCTTACTCACCAAGGCATCGTACACATCCGCAATGGCCATCACGCGGGCTTCCAGCGGAATACTCTCGCCCTTCAAGCCATAAGGATATCCACTGCCATCCCAGCGTTCATGGTGGCCACCAGCCATATTCTTTGCAATTTCAACAAAAAGTTCGCTCTGGAAATTCGAAAGCAGGTTCTTGATAATGATTGCACCCTTTTCGGCGTGAGTTTTCATCTCTGCGAATTCTTCTTCCGTAAACTTGCCCGGCTTGCAAAGCACCTTGTCATCTATTGCAATTTTACCAATATCGTGCATCGGTGCGGCCGCAATCATGTCATCATAGAATTCCTTCGAATAATTCAAATTCGGATCGCGCTGCATCTTTTCGACAAGGATACTTACCACTTCCTTTGTACGCTTGAGGTGCGCCCCGGTAAAGCCATCTTTGTTGTTGACCATTTCAGCCATGCCAACAAGCATCTGGTTCTGGAAAAGGCGAATTTGATCTTTGTTATTCTTGATAAGAGCTGCTAATTCCGTGTTATTCGCATCCAAACGTTCAATGTAGCGCTGGATATTTGTTTCATCTTCAATACGGAACAAGAATATCTGCAACTTCTTATTTTGGTGCACATCCCTCATCACCGCCTTGAAATAGCGTTCCTTGTATGTAAAGCGATAAACCCTGTCACCACTAGAGTTTTTCAGTTGCTCCATGCCCTCTTTAAAGGAAGAAGCAATTTCAGTATTCGTCGGCAAGACATGGTCCACACGGCAATCCAACAAATCCGGGAAATACCTAATTGCAATATCGTTGCAACCAAGATAAAGCCCTTTCGGTGAGAACGCCACGTACGCCGCTGTATTCTCGGCTTCAAGCGATTCAAGCACACTGTTCATCACATCGTGCATTTTCACCAGGGCGCAAACATAAAGCAACACCAGTTCATCAATCAAGTAAACAAGCGGCATGAGCAAGGTGTCATTTTCCAGATAGCGCGTCAAAATAAACGATGCAATCGAAACAAAAGCAAGCGATGCAATCGCCATCAAAGTCTTATAGCTAACATTGCGTTTTTTCTTTGCCGCAATACCAATAACCACCAAATTGGCAACAGCATAAAAATAAAGCAACAAGTCCCACAAAATATGGCCAGGCCCATACGTCGGGATATAACTGCCAAAACCGTTCAGGATAACATAGCGTACCGATTCATAGAACACATCGCTAAAGCCAACCGTACACGAAAGCGCAAACACCAAAGCGCTGTACAAGAACAGCAGCATCTTTGACCAACGCGGAAGATTAAACGAGCACAAGCGACAAATCAAAAGGAACAGGAATAACGGCAAAAAGCATGCGCCCAAATAGCACACCTTATTTGCAACAATAGCCCCTTCAATCGTCGTCGAGAGAGCCAAAAAGAGGTAGCCAAAATCAGCAAGAACAATCGAAAAGAAGAATGCCGTAAAAAAGGAGTTTAGCGGCCTACGGTAAAAATACGAAAGCAGGCAGGCATTCACCCCCGAAAAGACACACATCGCAATCAAGTAATAAATAACAAACATACCGCTTCTCTCAAGACAAGTTCATCAATGATCCACAGAACAATAATAATCCATCAACTGGTCTTGACATTCCAAGAAGCAGTCTTTCAAATGCGGGTCAAACTGTTTACCCATCGACGCAACAATCACATCACGAGCTTCACGGAAAGACATACGTTCCTTATAGCAACGTTTGCTCACCAAAGCATCGTACACGTCCGCAAGAGCCATGATACGAGCTTCCATCGGAATATTCTCACCAGAGCGACGTTCCGGATACCCTGTACCATCCCAACGTTCATGATGGTAAAGCGCCATATTCTTAGCGACACTGACAAAATAACTGTCCTTGACATCGGAGAGAAGTTTTTCAATGATATTAGCGCCCTTCGCCGCATGGGTCTTCATGATTTCGTAATCGTCAAAATTAAAGCGGCCCGGCTTACGCAATACAGCATCGTCAATGGCGACCTTGCCCAAGTCGTACATCGGAGCAGCTGCAATCAACACATCAAGGAATTTATCAGACAAATTGTCTATGCCTTTTTTGCGCATCATCGACACTAAAATTTTTACGACTTCGCTAGTGCGCTTGATATGACCTTCCATATTACCTGCACGGCTTTCGGCCATCTGCGCCATACCGACAATCCACTTTTCCTGCACCGAGAGTTTTTCGTTTTCGGTCTTTACCATGTTCTTTTGCAACATGGAATTGCTACGACCAAGCGCATCGATATACTGCTGTTCCTGCGTATTGTCTTCAATTCTAAACAAGAACACATTCTTTCCATGAACTTGTCTCAAGACCTTCACTTCGCACTTGTAATGACGTCCCAAATAATTGAATTCCGTCATTTGGCTGTAATCCGTCAAGATTTTGGACCTACGGTATTTTTCAATGCACGACATGATGTGCTGTTGCAATTCCGTTTCGCCCTTCAGGTGAGCGTCCACCCTCATCTTTACAAGTTCCGGGAAGAAATCCATTGCAATCCGGTTTGCACCCAAGTAAGCGCAATCAACCGAGAACGACATATACGCACAAGAACTTTCGGTTTCGATGGATTCAATCACACATTCCGTAATATCGTACCACTTGACGTTGTTACAAATATAGAGCAAAAGGATTTGGTCAATCACATAGATAGCCGGCATGATAAGCATGTCGCTGCCTAAATAACGAGCCAAGAAGAACGAGAAAATCGTTGCAATTTCGCCAATAATCATCGCCGCAATATTTTTGAGCGAGACCATTTTCTGGTGCATGATTGCACGGACGATAACCCAAATATCCAAAATAACATAGCTCAACAAGAACGCATTGAACAGGCCGTGAGCCCATCCGTACGTCGCGACATAATTACCGACACCCGCATGAACCACATATTCCACAGTCTTGTAATAAGCAGGGAAATACCCGACCGTCATAGCCAGTGCGCAAATCGTAAAGCTCATGAGGATAAGAGTCAGGTGCAGCCACTTCGGAATTGTCATCTTGCAGACTTTCAAAAGCGCAAAGAACATGAACATCGGAAGGAACGACCCACCAAGGTAGTTCACCTTATTGGCGATAATCGCCCCTTCAACCGTTTCCGAAAAACCGAGCAGCCAATGGCCAAAATTTGCAACAAGAATGGCGTAAAAAGAATAATAAACGTAATTATTTCTCTGGTTCTGGAAACGCAGAGAAAGCACTGCCAAATTGACAGCTGACAACACAAACATCAATGTTAAATAAAGATAACCCATATCCGCTATTGGAATACAACAATTATAAAGTTAATCTTTTTTTTCAAAAAAGAACATTATCCCCCTCCCAAATTTCTCCATTTAACACAAAAAGCGGGAAAAATATAAAAAAAGAGAACGCACAGCCAATGCCATGCGTTCTCTTTAATAGTCTAATTGGACTAGTCCACGACTAAGCTTCAGGAGCCGGAGCTTCGGCAGCGGGTGCTTCCGGGGCAGCTTCTGCAGGGGCAGCCGGTTTCGGCGGGAGCAAAGCCTTGATAGAAAGCTTCACCTTGCCCTTCGGGTCAACACCGAGGCAGAGCACTTCGACTTCGTCACCGACGTGAACAACATCTTCAACCTTTTCGACGCGGCGGTCGGCAAGTTCGGAGATGTGGACGAGGCCATCGCGACCCGGGAGGATTTCGACGAATGCGCCAAACGGCTGAATCGTCTTGACCTTGCCCTTGTACTTGCGGCCCGGTTCCGGTTCTGCAGTGAGTTCTTCAATCATGCGGCGGCAAACTTCACCGGCCTTACCCGTCGGGGCGGCGATGTCGATATTGCCGTTGTCGTCAATGTTGATGGTGCAGCCAGTCTGAGCCTGCATACCCTTGATGACAGAGCCACCAGAACCGATAACGTCACGAATCTTCGTGGTCGGGATGCGCATCTTGAGCATCGTCGGAGCCTTTTCTGAAACGTGCGGACGCGGTGCCGGGAGACCGAGTTCAGCCATCTTGCCGAGAATATGGATACGACCCTGACGAGCCTGTTCCAAAGCTTCACGCATAAGTTCCGGGGTGATACCGCGGATCTTGATGTCCATCTGGAATGCAGTGATACCTTCTGCAGTACCCGTCACCTTGAAGTCCATATCGCCGAGGTGGTCTTCCGTACCAGTAATGTCGGACAAGATCTTGATCTTGCCGCCTTCCTTGACGGAGCCCTTTTCGGAGATGAGGCCCATGGCGATACCTGCAACCGGAGCCTTGATAGGAACGCCAGCGTCCATCAAGCTGAGGCAGCCACCGCAAACAGAGGCCATAGAAGAAGAACCGTTGGATTCCATGATTTCGGAAACCACGCGGATTGTGTACGGGAAGTCTTCCGGGAGCGGAAGGACTGCAGCGAGGGAGCGTTCGGCCAAGTGACCGTGACCAATTTCACGGCGAGAGAGACCGAGCTTCTTGCATTCACCGACGGAGAACGGCGGGAAGTTGTAATGGAGCATGTAGCTCTTTGCGCCTTCGCCCTGCAAGCTTTCGAAACGTTGTTCGTCAGCCTTTGTTCCAAGCGTACAAATGACGAGACCCTGGGTTTCGCCACGCTGGAAGATTGCAGAACCGTGAGCACGCGGGAGCACGCCCATTTCGATTTCGATCGGGCGGACTTCGGTCGTGGTACGGCCGTCAAGACGAACGCCTTCGTTCAAAATCATTTCGCGCATTGCAGTGCGTTCGAGATCGCTGAAGATGCCCTTCGCATCGGCAGCAAGCTGAGCGTTCTGAGCTTCGCCTTCACCGATAATAGCGAGGATACGCGGATCTTCGAGCATCTTGGCACAGAGGTCTGCCATAGCCGGATAGAAGTCCGTCTTCACCATGTTGGAGTGGACGTCCTTGTTCAGTTCGTCCCAGACAACTTCCTTAACCGTAGCAACGAGCTTGTCGTGTTCTTCACCAACAAACTTCGGCTTGAGTTCCATCTTCGGCTTGGAGCAGCGGTCCACCAGTTGCTGTTGGGCCTTGCACATTTCCTTAATTACTTCGTGACCAGCGAGGATAGCACCAATCATCGTGTCTTCGGACACTTCGTAAGCACCACCTTCGACCATGCACACGGAGTCTTCCGTACCGGCGACCACGAGGTCTAGATCGGCCACGGCAACCTGGTCGTAAGTCGGCATCACAACGTTCTGACCATCGACAACAGCCACGCGAACCGCAGCAACCTGCTGTTCGAACGGGAGTTCAGAAAGACCGATGGAAAGAGATGCGGCGCTCACGCCCAAGACGTCCGGAGCGAACTTCTTGTCGGAAGAAAGAACCTGAACGATGACCTGGACTTCACGAGTGAAGTTTTCCGGGAACATCGGACGAATCGGGCGGTCAATAATACGAGCAGAAAGAATTTCTTCATCACTCGGACGACCCGGTTCGCGCTTGCTATAGCCACCAGGCAGGCGTCCGGCAGCATAAGACTTTTCGCGGTATTCAACTGTCAGAGGGAAGAAGTCACCATCCTTTTCTTCACCGTAGCAAACGGTAGAAAGGACAAACGCGTCCCCCATCTTGGCGACAGCAGAACCACGTGCCTGCTTTGCGATACGGCCAGTTTCAAACGTAATGACACGACCATCCGGAAGGTTTACCGACACTTCCTTCGGATCGAGCATCTTGCCGTATTTAGCTTGATAAGCTTCTGTTGACATAAAAAATCTCCAATACGAGAATTAGCCGCGGAGACCGAGTTCCTTGATCAAAGCACGCTGAGCGATAATGTCCTTTTCGCCGTAGTACTTGAGAAGGTTCTTGCGCTTTGCAACCATCGCAGAAAGACCACGGAGGGAGTGGAAGTCCTTCTTGTTGGTCTTGATGTGTTCGGTGAGGTTCTTGATCTTTTCCGTGAGGATTGCGATCTGAACGCGGACGTTACCAGTGTCCTTTTCGTTAGCACCAAACTGAGCGGTGAGTTCTGCAGCTTTTTCTTTAGTAATAGTAGCCATTGTAGCCATTCCTTTTTTGTTTGTTGTTTCATCACATGTTTTTGTCCGAGTTTCTCTGCTCTAGCACCAGTGGAATTGGCGAATCTGGTCACAGGACCCAGGCAAAAATGCAATTTGAGAGCAAATATAGTTATTAGAACTTAGAACTTAGAACTTAGAACTTAGAAAATACATCGAAATTAAAGTCTTTTTATGGGTTTTAGGTATTAGGTCTTAGGGATTAGGTGAATAATCGCGGCTTCGCCGCCCTTTACAAATGCGCATAGCGCATGAAATTAATCCTAACCCCTACCACCTGTAACCTAACTCCTACAAAAACCTCGATAGTACCTCTTTCAGTTTGTTGACGTTCACTGGTTTTGCCACGTGCTCGTTCATACCGGCATCCAAGGCCGCCTGCTGATCATCGGCAAAAGCATTCGCCGTCATAGCGATAATCGGAATTTCAGCCGCAACCTTGTTTAGCTTACGGATTTGGCGAGTAGCCTCGTAACCATCCATAATCGGCATCTGAACGTCCATCAAAATCAAGTCGCATGCCCCCGGCGTGACAGTTCTCATGTATTCCACAGCCTTTTCTCCATCGCAAGCCGTAGTCACCACGATACCGCAATCTTCCAAAATTTCCTCGGCAATTTCGCGGTTCAATTCATTATCGTCGACAAGCAACACCTTTTTACCGCTAAAACAGACCTTCTTATCCGTTACCGGAGCATCCGTCTGCAATAGCCCAAAGCTCTGCAACAGCGTTTCCCTAGCATCCGACGGGAACACGGGCTTGCTTACAAAATTGCGAATACCGACAGCAAGAGCCTTATCTTCGATATCCGACCATTCATAAGCCGACATCACAATCACAAGGATATCATCACCCAGTTCCTCACGCAGACGAGTAGTCGTGTTGATGCCATCCATATCTGGCATTCGCCAATCCACAAGGAACGCATCATACGCAAAGCCGCTAGCCTTTGCCTTTTGCACCTTTTCCAAAGCTTCAGCACCAGAATAACAGCAATCAACTTCAACACCCATCGCGTTAAAGATTTGCGGGATACTCCTTATACAATCAACATCATCATCTACAACAAGAATCTTCTTGCCTTCCAGTTCCTTAACCTTCGTCAGTTCTTGTTTTGCAGGCGCAAGTTTAAACTGGAAGTTAAGAACAACATCTGTTCCTTCATCCACTTTACTGCTGACATCGATGGTACCATCCATCATATCGACGATATTCTTTGTAATCGCCATGCCAAGCCCTGTTCCCTGGATTCCAGAAACAGTCGACGAATTCACTCGAGTAAATGCATCGAAAATTTTAGGCAAGAATTCTTCGCTCATGCCTATGCCCGAGTCCCTAATTCTAAACTCATAGGCGCCAAAGCCAGGTTCATCGCACGCTTTCTGTTCCACAGAGAACCATATAGAACCCCCAATCGGAGTGTACTTGATAGCATTCGAAATCACGTTCAATAACACCTGATTCATGCGAAGCTTATCACAAACAACATCTTCGTTTCGAATGCCAATGCTATTTGCAAAGAACTGCAACTTGCGAGCGTTTATATCGGCCTGAACAATATCCTTTAACGTATGGATGATTTCCGGAATATGTTCCGGCTTTTCATTCAAATTCAATTTGCCCGATTCGATGCGGCTCATGTCAAGCACATCGTTGATAAGCGAGAGCAAATGATTCGACGAAAGTTCGATTTTTCCAAGGAAGTTTTTAACCAAGTCCTTGTTATCAAGATGCATAGTCGCAAGTTCCGTATAACCGATAATCGCATTCATCGGAGTGCGGATATCATGGCTCATGTTGTTAAGGAACATCGTCTTTGCGCGAGACGCGGACTTCGCCATTTCAAGCGCCTGTTCAAGAGCTGCCTGCTGCGCAATTTCCTTGCGGTAAACAATATCGTTATTGAAAAGGCCAACGAGCACGCGATGCGATTTGGACCAGTCACCCATCTTCGTCACCTTCAGGCGGTACCACTTGAGACCATTAGTTGTCACGCGGCGATAATCCTGAACAAACGAATTTTCATTTTGCAAACGAGTCAAAACAACATCACGATTAATTGATCTCAGTACATGCGGCAAGTCATCCTTGTAAACGGTCTTTTGCAAATCGGCTTCCTTATCCTTGAAGAAATTCAAGGCTTTGCCCGTCTTTTCATCGATAGCATCTTTAAACTTACTGCCATTCAACGAAGTACTGAACAAACCCGTATCGACGTTGACATCGAACACATTTTCATACTGGTCCGAAAGGCTCATGATGCGGTCAATATTTTCCTGATGTTCCGTTTCGGCACGATACTGATCGTCTACTTCCACAAAACCGACGGCAATGAGTTTAGCCGGAACATCGGTCGGTTCAGCCTTGGCAAACACCAAGCGCGTGTACTTGTATTCAGAACCATAAAGATGCCTAAACACAATCGTCAAGCGTTTCTGGTGTTCGAGTTTTTCAGCCACGACTTCTCTAGAAGCAAGCCCTATAAGCTTGTCGCGATCATCGGGATGAGCCATATCCAAGACAAACGCCTTAAACACATCTTCAAGTCTTTCGCAATTTGCAAACAAATCCTTCAAAGCACCCCTAATATCCTCACGAACCGCAAGCACGCCACTTGTGTTGTCCACAAGGTTAAAATAGAAGAGCGAAGAATAATCTTCTGACAAAATATCGATAATTTCAAGGTTGCGCTTCAAATTCGATTGGATTTGCATCTGTTTCTTGATTTCGTCATCCACACTATGCAAACCAAAAACTATACCCTTAAGATTACCGATTTCATCCTTGTCCGCAATGACCTTCATCTGGTAAAAGACTTCCTTACCATCAAGATTAATCTTGAAGTTAATATGGACAACGGATTCATCTTTCAATACTGTCACAAGGCGGTCACGATTTGCCTGTTCGTGGAACTGGAGTTTATCCGAATCGCAAACCAAGTATTTTTGCAACAGCTCCATTCTCTTCGTAAAGCTCTTTTCCAAAGACCATCCCGGAATAGCCTTCAAAAGCACAGAACTTGCGCGGTACGTCACCACATAGTCCGATGCAGCATCATCGCCAATCGTTACATAGTTCACAAAATCGAAGTCCGAAGCAAGCGATTCAATCACCCTGTTGTTACGGTCGATTTCCTGACGCTGAGCAATAGCCTTATTGACTTCAGAATCAATGTTTTCTATAGCGACAATAACATGGTTTTCATCCTTGTGAGACCGAATAACCTTCATCCTATAGTACTGCGGAGCACCATCAATCACAAGCCTATATTCAACAGAAGCACTTGCATTTTCCTCAAGACGCTTGAGGAAGGCTCCCTTTTCCATAAAGTGCATGACGATTTCAAGATCGTCTTCGTAAAGGTTGTTGCGCAAACTCGAAATGGACTCAAAGAAAAAGTCCCGTCCATTTACCGATTCGTGCAACTTATTCATAAGCGTGTCAGCATGGAATGTGTCAAAAGTATCATCCAAGACATTCACGTAGAAAATGCACTCGTATGTTCCGCTCAAAGCATCCGCAATTTCAGAATATTCGCTAGATTCCGCTTCTGCCATACGGCGGGCATTCCACACCATCCTCAGGAGATACAAAAGAATCACTAAAAGTTCAATAGCCGAAACCGCAATATAGAACCTACGGATTGTATCCACTCGCGTAAAGGCAATATTTTTGTTGACGTACAAAATCAAAGACCAACAGCCGCCAAACAAGGGGAGCGAGACCAAAAGTTTCTCATCATCCGAAGATTGTTCTTCATAAGCCAAATGGGCAAGCTCGCCTTTCATCACGTTTGCGGCCCACTCTTCCAGCGAATACCCGCTCTTTGGAGTAATCGTTCTTATAAAGTCATTGAAACTGTTCCACTTTCCTGTCTTTTCGACAACAAAGGAACCGTCCCTACGGTCTAGAACAACCAAAGATGTCTTTCCCTTAAACGCACTTGTCGCTACAAAACCATACAACGGCCTAATATCGGATACAGCCGAAAGCATAGCGACCACCTGCCCCCTACGACGGACAGGAACAAACTGTTCAAACACAATATTTTCGGAATGGACCACATCGCGGCCAACCTTCGAAATATACGGTTTCGACGAAACAATCGAATTGTAGTGCTGTATATAAGAAGAGTCAAAAACAACACCTTGATCAACGATAATGTGTCCATCAGGCAAATACAAACGTGCAGCAGATACCAAAGGCCCAATTCGCGAACCACGAATCATTCTAACCATGCTTTCTGAAAGCATGTCTTCTTCCATCCCCACCACAGTCGAAATATTGGTCAAGGCACTCAAAAGGGATCGTCCCAAAAAGCCTAGTTTCGCTTCAGAAGCATAAGCCACTTCGTCAAGGGAGTCCCAACTATCATCAATAGCCTTTCCGTTTATGTACAAAAAGGAAACGTTTGTAACAATAAACAGGAACGCAACTAACAATAACGATACAACTAGATTTCGTTTAAAAAAATTCTGATTCATAAGTTTTTTGTAAGAATTCAAGATATATTATACATTTTACAGAGACAAACTGATTAAGAATTCAAAAAAAAACGCATTTTTGACCATCTTTTACGCCAAATCGTGTTTTTTTTCACAAAAACTTGTTCAGTACAAAACAAAACTTTATACATTGACGATATGAAAATTTTATCAAAACTGCTCGTTCTTTTTTCACTTTTAGTCTCAATTTCATTTGCTGCAGAAGGCGTTACAGTCGATTCTGTTACAAAAGATTCTGCAACCACCCCCAAGGTGACTGAAGCTACCCATATTTCAACACCGAAAAAGCAGGCTGTATGGATTAAGCTGGAAGGGGATGTTGACCCTGCCATGTACGAATTCTGCGCCCGCGCCATCGGTGAAGCACTCGATAAAAAGCCAGACTATATCGTCTTTGAAATCAATACGTTCGGCGGGCGTCTTGATGCCGCGTTCGACCTCGTCGATACCATCATGGCCGTCAAGGGCCCAGAAACCATCGCTCTCGTGAAAAAGAAAGCCATCAGCGCGGGTTCGCTCATTGCTCTTGCCTGCAAAAAGCTCTATATGCTCGAAGCCACGACCATTGGCGACTGCGCTCCGATTGTACAAGGCGGCGACGGCACCCCGCAAATCGTGGGTGAAAAAATCCAATCCCCGCTCCGCGCCAAGTTTAGGAACCTCGCCCAGCGCAACGGCTACCCGGAACTCTTGGCCTCTTCATTCGTGACTCCGGAACTCGAAGTTCTCGAACTCACGGCAAAACTTGACAAGGGTACGGCAACAGAACGCGACACGACGCTCATTATCGAAGGGAAAAAATTTGCCGTTCTCGACAGTACCGAAAAGAAATTCTGGGGCGCCCCCAAGATTCTCGTGAAAGAAGGCGAACTTTTGACAATGACCGACAAGGAAGCCGAAGAACTCGGTTTTTCCAAGGGCACGTTCAAGAACCGCGAAGACTTTGAAACGAAACTCGCTATCGAACGCAAAAGCGAAGTCGAAACAAATACGGGTGAAAAAATTGCAAGCGCCATTGCCGCCATCTCGGGCATTCTCTTGATTCTCGGCTTCGGAGCACTCTATATCGAATTCAAGACTCCCGGATTTGGAATGTTCGGCATCATCGGTATCATCCTGATCGGTATTGTCTTCTTCGGACAGTTCGCTCCGCAGCTCGATGGCTACTTCCCGATCATCCTCCTTATTGCAGGCGTTATTTTGTTCCTCGTCGAGATATTCGTCATGCCAGGGACATTCCTATTTGGCATAGGCGGTATCGCGTGTATGATCATAGCACTCATCATGAGCGTCGATACCACAAACATACCTGAATACGTCCCTGAAGCCGTCGAAACGACATTTGATGCAACCCCCTGGCTATTCGGGCTATTCTTCGTTCTCGGAAGCGCAGCCATTGCGTTAATCATTCCAATTGCGGCAAGCAAGTATTTAATACCGCTACTCCCCGAAGGCTGGACTCCCATGCTCAAGACCGACATGGAAACAGCAGTCTCCCCCACCGAAAACGTGCAAGTCGTTTCCATTGGCGACACCGGTATTGCCAAAACATTCCTCCGTCCCGTTGGACAAGCAAGTTTTACTATGCCAGATGGTTCTACCAAGCTCTTTGACGTACAAACTCATGGAGAAATCATCGAAGCCGGCCAACGCATAAAAGTCGAAGCCGTGCAAGAAGGGCACATTTGGGTCACCCGCGCCTAGCATAAATTTTAAAACAAAAAACATAAACTGGAGAAGATAAATGGATAATCTCATCATCATTGGCATTATTATTGCCGCTATCGTCGTCATCATCCTGCTCGCCTTCATCGGCAAGTTCTTTAGCCTTTGGCTTCAGGCCTTGTTCTCCAAGGCAAACGTGAGCATTTTCCAGCTCATCGGTATGCGTTTGCGTAAGGTGCCGCCTCAGGTGATTGTCGAAGCTCGCATTTTGAGCTGCAAGGCAGGCCTTCCGGTCGACACGAACCTCCTCGAAGCCCACTACCTTTCCCGCGGTAACGTGCTCCGCGTGATCCAGGCTCTCATCGCCGCCAACAAGGCAAACATCAAGCTCGACTTCAAGGAAGCTGCAGCAATTGACCTTGCCGGCCGTAACGTGCTCGAAGCAGTGCAGATGTCCGTGAACCCGAAAGTCATCGAAACCCCGAAGGTCTCCGCCGTGGCTCTCGACGGCATTCAGCTCCACGCCATTACCCGTATCACCGTGCGCGCAAGCATCCAGAAGCTCGTCGGTGGTGCAGGCGAAGAAACTGTTGTCGCCCGTGTTGGCGAAGGTATCGTGTCTTCCATCGGTTCTGCACAGAGCCACAAGGAAGTGCTCGAAAACCCGAACATGATTTCCAAGAAGGTGCTCGCTTCCGGTCTCGATGCCGGTACCGCATTCGAAATACTTTCTATCGACATTGCAGATGTGGACGTGGGCCAGAACATCGGCGCTATCCTCGAAACCGACCGTGCCGAAGCCGACAAGAAGATTGCACAGGCCAAGGCAGAAGAACGCCGCGCCATGGCATTTGCAGCCGAACAAGAAATGAAGGCAAAGGTGATGGAAATGAAGGCAAAGCTCGTGGAAGCCGAAGCCCAGATTCCGATGGCCATGGCCTCTGCACTCCGCGACGGAAAGCTCGGCGTGATGGACTACTACAACCTCAAGAACATCGAAGCCGACACGCAAATGCGCAAGGAAATCGGTTCTGCCCCGGAAGCAAACAAGTAATTTGACCAAAAGGGTTTAGCCCATGGATTCATTTGACAAACTAGTCATTGTCATTATCGCAATCATCGTCGACCAAGTCATCAAAAGGGCGAAAGCGAAGAAGAAGCAATCTCAGCAGGAGCAAACGTCACCGTATGCTCCTGAGGAAGATTCTACGCAGGAAACCGAAGATGATGTAAATGATGATTACGACGAGAATTCAGAAGATTTCCCAAAGCCTTCGCCATCTGCTTCTCGTAGATTGCAAGAGTACATCAAGCAATTCGAAGAAGCTCAACGCGAAGCCTCCCAAGGAACGCTTGAGCCAGCAATGCCGCCTCCGATACCCGAGAGAACGCATCGCGTAGGCAATAACGTGACCATGCGTGAAGTTGCAGAAGACATCGTACAGCTAGACGTTGTCGATATCGAGTACCTGATGGAAGAATTCGAAATGTCCAAGGGTTGCGCAATCGAAATACTGAACGAACTCCAGCAGCACCGCATTATCGGGCACGATATGGGAGACGGCGAATACGACGTTCTCGTACAAGACATAGACGAACTCAACAACCTGCTATCGCGCGAGCTCAAGGCTGCCCCCATGACCGCAGAGAGATCCGCGGCCGCCCCTGCCGTAGATGCTCAAAGCTCTACATCTAGCGATAAGCAAAGCCAGCTCAAAATCCTTGAAGAGCGCGCCCGCAGGGCACGCGAAGAAGCCGCAGCGGCGGCCCGCCAAAGCGACCGTGAAAACGGTTACAGCGGCGAAGCCGTCGAGATTGCCGACCCGCTCACCAAGCGTACCGCCGTACGCTCGATAAGCCGGGAAAGCGTACGACGCGGATTCATCTGGGGCAAAATCATCGACGAGCCCCGATTCAAGAGACGCTGGTCACCAGCCCGCCGATAAACGAAAAAGCCCCGGTCAAAGACCGGGGCTTTTTCAGCTGCTTCACTTGGACTCGAACCAAGGACAACGCGATTAACAGTCGCGGGCTCTACCAACTGAGCTATGAAGCATCATTTATCAATTCAAAAATCTTTTGAAGGATTCCAATTGACGGGCTCAAATATAGATAAACCTCAGCATCTGTCAAGGCATCGCCACGAATAAAGTTTAAAAATAATGGATTCCATTGCGGCTTCGCCCCGATGGAATGACAACCTGAAAACGAAAAAGCCCCGGTCAAAGACCGAGGCTTTTTCAGCTGCTTCACTTGGACTCGAACCAAGGACAACGCGATTAACAGTCGCGGGCTCTACCAACTGAGCTATGAAGCATCATTTATCAATTCAACTTTCTTTTGGAGAGATTCATTGACGCGCTCAAATATAGATGATTTTCACTCTTTTGTCAAGGCTTAGGCATAAAAAAGTTGAACTTTTTTCGTCAGCGTTCCCGACTCCGCATCAGCGCAATTTCTGCAGCATAACCAGGCAATTCGTTCGGCGTCTCCAAATAGAACGGCAACTTCTTGAGAGAAGGGTGATTAACCACATTTACGAGGGCTTCCAAACCAATGAATCCACCTCCGATTACCTCATGGCGATCCTTGTGGCTACCCATCGGATTCTTGCTATCGTTCAAATGAATCGCACACAAACGCTCAAGTCCAACAGCCTTGTCAAATTTCTCAAGAACATCATCCAAGTGGTTCACGATATCGTAGCCACCATCGAAAACGTGGCACGTATCCAAACACACGCCAACCTTCTCGTTAAGCTCCACTCGGTCTATAATTGCACGCAGTTCTTCGAATGTACGCCCCACTTCAGAGCCTTTTCCAGCCATCGTTTCCAGGAGCACTTTCGTTTTCAAATCCTTGTGCAGAATATTGTTCAAATGCTGCGAAATGAGCTCTATCCCCACCTCGACACCTTGCTTCACATGACTGCCAGGGTGAAAATTATACATCGCATGCGGGAAATGGTCCATACGGAACAAATCATCCTTCATCACGTCTTGCGCATACTGTCGAAGCGAAGGATCCGCAGCACAAGCATTCAACGTATAAGGAGCATGAGCCAAAATCGGAGCAAAGCCATGCGCGTCCATAAACGCATTCAAGGCTTCAGCGTCCGCCTTATCAAACGGTTTTGCAGCACCACCACGCGGGTTACGTGTAAAAAACTGGAACGTGTCGGCCCCGATGGAAAGAGCAGTCTCCCCCATCGCCAAAAAGCCGCCCGTTGAGGACAAATGACATCCGATATGCATTAGAAATCGTAATTCATCGAAATCATGCCGTAAAGATCTCTGTAATCTTCAGAAGCATTATCCGGACGATAGTTAAAGAACGCGCCAAAAGCACATTCCATGCCGAGTTTTTCAGTAAACTGGAATTTCAGACCTGTCGAGACATCCAAATCCATTTCCATCTCGTCAACCGTCTTGCCATCTTCCTTGCGGCTCATAAAGTTCTGACGAACGTTGCCATGCAACAAAAGATCAAGGAAATTCGGCTTCAACTGGATAGTCGCATTGTCCAAGAGATTCCATTCAAATTCACTCATATCATTGCGATTATAAACTCTAAATCTCGGAGTCACAGCCACTGTATTACGCACACGATCAAGCGTTGTCGTGAGAGAAATCGGATAACGAGCATCCAAATAATCGCCGCCATGGAAATAATAGCCCAAAAGACCGTAAGTTTCATCAGAAAAATCAAAGCCATCAAGCAAGTCATCTTCATTGAACTTCGACATATCAGTACGGTAAGTCCAGACACCACCAATCTTCAACACATTCTTAGGGAACTTAATCGTTGCTTCAAGTTCAACCGTGTGCTTCAGCAAGCGTTCCTCGAACTGCGTTGCCAAATATTCTTCGCTCTGCAAGGCGGCATATTTAGCCCAACGAGCGGAGTCAATTTGAATCGTACCGTCTGCAGTTTTTACATCTACAGTCGGCTTGCCCTTCTGCTTTTCAAACCAAGAGTCCGAATAGATTCCCGAAGAACCAAAGAAATTGCCATGAAGTCTTTGCGGCGTGCTACGCGTGCGGTAGTTCAAAGCATAACGGACTTTAAGATCAATTGAATCGCGAACCTTAAACGTATTCATCAAATCGAAATTGTGGTCATAGAGCGTTCTCGAAGCATCTTGTTCATGCTTTTCAAGCCAATCGTCATCAGCGCCCGGCAAAAGTCCAAGCTTGGAACCTTCGGCAAAGCCAAATACGTTGTATGCATCACCACTACCAGATGCATTTTCGATATTCAATTCATACCCAAAGTTCAACTTCCAGAAATCTTTAATCTTCTGGTCTAGCTTTGCACCTAACAAACGAGAATTCTGCAACAAGTCCGCAGAACCCGCACTATAATAATTGCGACCCACAAAGCGGAAATAAGCATCGATCATCGTCGAGTTGTTTTTCCAATTGTAAGATCCCGACAAAGCAAGATTCTGAGCCGTCCATTCCGTCGGATCGTCACTCTTTTCGTCTCGGTGAGCTTTCAAAGCGTCTTGAGCAACTTTCAAAAGGCGAGTCAATTCACTACGCATTTCATCAACGGTCATGTCCGTATTGTCGCCAAAAATCAGTTCCAATTCATCGCGGTCCATGCGGTTTACAAGCGATGAATTATTCATCAGGCGGCGCAATTGCGCAAAGCGGGATACATCAAGCCCTGCTTCTTCAAAGACGGCGTTAACAGCACGATGGGCAACGACATTAACCGTATCAGCCCCACCGAAACCGATTTGCAAATTATACGTTCCACGTCCGCCAAGCACCTTTCCGTTGACTTCGCCAAAGAACGTTTTCGAAGAGAACATCGGGTTTGAAAGATTTACGTTATCAGAAGTACCATCGCGTAAGAACGGATCATCCAAATAATCCTTGCTTCCAATAAAGCCAAACGAAGCATCAAAGTTCTTAGTGGCGTTCAAAAGAATCTTGCCGCCAACGACCATCTTTTGAGCTTCGACATCATCAAGACCAATATACATGTTGTACTGGTCCGGATCCCTTTCGCCAGGCAACTTAGGCGCAACCGATTCACCACCAAAAGCACTCAGCACAAGCAAAGGTTTTTCCGATTTTTTCGGATTCACATAAATATCGTAGCTAGCACCAAATACATCGACACTAGACAAAGACAATTCACCGCCCGAAACATTGAAATCGCCCAAAATCAATTTCTGGAAGCGATCTTCGTACAAAGCCTGCAAATATTTCAAGTCAAAGTGATTCCATTGATCATGCGAAACGTCCATGGTGAATTCAATTTTCTTCCCCGTAGACGATTGCATCTGGACAAACGCATTCCATGCACCATAGAATCCAGGAACCTGGAAATAGTTTCTGTACTTGCTTCCCGGCATAATCATGGATATGCCGTCGTCATAAACTTCATCTGTTTTGTTCTTTTCGGTCACAACAGAATGGTAGCCAAATTCTGCACCCACAGAACCGTTCACAGTCCATGAATTTTCAGACGTTGAATTAGCCGAATCCGCAGCAGTCTGAGCAAAAGTTGGTATGGCAAAAACAGAAGCTAAAGCGAGTTTTCGAAAAATCATTTACTAACCCCGTAAACCTTGGAGGTCTTGACAACATAACCACTCTTATGGATAACCTCAATATCAAAGCGGTTTTTCATATCGCGATTCAGTTCCACAGGAATCTGGTAGTCCAAGTTCTGAATTTGCGAGAGACGTTCCTGCAAAATAACTTTTCCGTTCTGACGAACCGTAACCTTGTTCAAGAAACTCGGATCATTCTCAGGCACACGAATCTGGAATTGAACAGTTTGCATAATGGTTCCATCGAAATTCGCAATCGGAGGTTCAGGCGGGATTGTGATGGACTCATACTTTTTGCCAAAGAGCTTGATCGAGAAAGGCTTCATCGGATAGCAGCCCAGAGTCTTTTTAACGCTATTGCGGCCAGCACTATTTTCAACAACAAATTCATATTCATGGACACCGCTACGCAGATCAAGGCGCTTGGACATATTACGTTTAACGCCCACTTCAGCAATAGGAGTTCCATCCATCAACGAAGACAAGCGGACATCATCCCCCTGCACATCGGACACAGAAACGTTAGCCACACAACGCAAGGAATCATAAGAAGAATACTTGATTTTCGGGACCTTCAAAGCTGTCGTTTGATCTTCCTTATTTGCTACATCTGCCGGAGCCTGAGATGCAGCAGCACTTGAGGCAAGCGATTCCTGATAAGCAGAATCAGCCTTTACAACAGCCGCTTCCAATTCTTCTAAGGACAGCGTAGAATCAGCCAAAAGGGTCACCAACGTTTTTGCAAAAGCTGTATCGCCCGAAGACTTTAAATTGAGAACGAGGAACTTTTCTCTGCCAAGAACCGTCTGGCCATTAGCTATAGGAATAGAATCAGTAACTCGTACGGAATCAAAAACAGTCAAATGACCATCTTTCAGACCGACAAAGAAAGACTTTTCATCGCCACCAATAACACCTTTCGTACCGCGAATCGAAGCCGCAGCCGTCCCCGTAGAGAAGTCTACCTTATGGCCTTCGTTTGATTTGACATTAAAGCCCATATACCCTTTTTGAATCTTGGGCTTTATGATAAAATTTCCTTGACCATCGTTTTCGAGAAGCGAGTCGACAAGAACAATTGAATTTTCACCAATGACGAGCGTGCTGTTATCGCTCTTCAACGTTAAAGTGACAGAACCACCATCATTAGTTTTAAAGCAGTTCTTCTGGTTAAATTTTTGCGGGAATTTAGCAGGTTTCCACGCAACATCATCAGCACAGCCTTTATCACTTTTAAAAGCATCCGGGACAACGCTACTAACTTGTCCAACCTGTGGGGCTGCAATAACACTTGAGGCAGTAATTGTCGTAAGTAAAAGACATGATAAAGACAGATGCTTAAACATAAGACCTCTCTACTAATTTTCTTACGATAAATTTACTTTTTTTTGTCGAGATTTGGGAAAGAAATATTCAGAACGTGAATATAAACACATTACCCGCCAGCAAGCTTGACGGTATAGCCTTTCTTTTCGAGTTCAGCCTTGAGCACATTACGCTTGTCGCCCTGAATTTCAATATTAAAATCCTTGACGGAACCGCCCACACCGCATTTTTGCTTTAAAGCACGAGCCAATTCCTTGAGTTCGTCTTCGTTCATCGGAATACCAGAGACTACGCTAGCCATTTTTCCGCCACCAAGGCGCTTTAACATAATGCGGACAACGCCATCACCCTGCGGACGAGAAGCCTTAGGCTTTTCTTCTTTGATTCGGCCAACACCACTAGCAAACACCAATGTAGAACGTTCTTCGATACCCATAAGAATCCTCTTTTTCGTTCAAAAATAGAAATTTCTCATACGAAAAAATCCCGAGCGGTGCTCGGGATTTTCTCACTTAAAGCTAAGCGTTACTTTTTCTTTTCGTTGGACTTCTTTTTGTCGTCCTTCTTGTCTTCTTTCTTATCTTCCTTCTTAGAAGATTCAGAAGACTTTTCGTTGCCGCGTAACACCGGGCGTCTGTAACCGAAGCGCTTGAGCATTTCGTCGCTAGACTTCAGCACATCGCCAACCTTGGACTTGTCTACCGGCGGCACAACGCAACGCTGTGTAGAACGGATATCGACCTTGGTCTTAACGATGTACGGACCCGTACCATAGAGACGACCGTTCTTATCTCTCAATTCACCGTTGATATCCGGCTTCATTTCGAAGAAGAACTTCACGAGACCAGCCTTGTCGACCATTTCCGGATCTTCGATATCGTAGTCGAAGCGATACTTGTCAACGAACTGACCGCCAGTCGTGTAGAACCAGAGAGTCACGCGAGCCGTTGTGGAGTAGAGCAAAGCCTTGCTGTAGTCCTTACCCAAATCTTTCTTGAATTCGGCAGAGCAATACTTTTCAACGTATTCTTCCACAGTAGCCTTTTCACTATTGTCAGCATCGACACCATCCAACGGAATCATGTTGCCGTTGATGATAATATCGTCCAACGTAGCAAGGCCACCCACAGCGCTTACGAGAGGCACCTTCATGTCAACCGTAACCGTCGGGCCAATATGACCTTCGTAACCCGGATAAGGTTCTTCGCCAGAGCCCTTCTTAGTGTCTTTCTTAAAGCCCTTGATAACTTCCTTTTCGGTCTGAGTCGTCGGGTTCAAGATAGATACTGCATACTTCTGATTTTCTTCAGGCGGATTGTTATCGTAATACTTTCTCACAGAGTCTATCGAAACGATAACCATCGGTTCTTCGAGGTTGATATTGACATCCTTCGCCTTCTTCATCATCACCTGAATTTCAGCGATAGTTTCGTTACCAGCCTTGTCACGATAGATACGCTTGATGCGGTTCACGCCCTTGTTGAGGCTCTGGAACTTCAAAGTATCCTGCTTTACGCAGTTCTTTTCGTCACCATCGACAGCAATGCACCAGTCCACATCAACATAGTTTGCATAGACCACATCACCATCAGCCGGAGTCAAAATCTTCACAATCGGAGCACGCTTGTCGAGCACCATGAACACCGACTTGTCGGCAGAGTTGCCATACTTGTTGGTGTAGGTGTAAGTCACGAGGTAACCCCTGTCACCTTCTTCGTTAGAAGGAATCTTACCCTTTTCATCAATAGCGTAAGAGACCGTAGTCTTGTTGCCATCTTTACCCTTAGCATCGTAAGTCACCGTAAAGGCGCCCACGCCAGTCTTCAAATCAACAGCGTCTTCATCCTTGTCGCTGCTGCTAGAAGAGCTCTTCGGGATATTGACCAGCAAGTTACCTTCGGAGTCACCGTACAAGATCTTGCCCGTTTCGGCATCGGCCTTGTAAGAAACCGTCACAGACTGACCCTTCACATCCACGACCTTAGAGACTTCAATCACGTCGATATTCTTCTTTTCGCCGTTTTCGTCAATAACAGTCGTCTTGATGATTTCACCCTTGTCATCGGTGTAGTAAGAAACCGTCACAGAGTCTCCGTTAATAACCTTATTGTAAGAGACCTTGGTCTTGTCGCCAATCGGCTTCGTCTTGACATCGGACTTCGGATTCTTTTCAAGCGTAATCTCGGACTTGGAGATTTCCACCATTTCCTTCACGGTCTTATCAGACACAGCCACAGTATCCAAGACAACAGTCACCTTGAACTTGTCTTTGTACTTAGAGCCAGCATCTTTATAAGCGGTGTCAATAACAGAGACTTCGACATCCTTAGTCTTGTTGTTCACATAAACAGAAGAGTCCTTCTTGTCTACGTTTTCAACAATCGTATAGATGTTTTCGGCAATCACCTTGATCTTATCAGCATCGATATCAACAATCGGAGCGGCTGTGCTGTAGCACACTTCGATAGTATCGGCACCTTCGACGTCCTTATCCGGAGCCTTATACTTCTTGATGATGTACTGGCAACCTTCCTTCAAGGAATCGAGGCTAGACTTGGTCTTGCCATCCTGAGTCCATTCCACCGTAATAACAGGCTGATTCGTGTAAATCGGCTTGTCCTTCGGCGGCTTGATATAGACGGAGTCACCGGCTTCGACGCGAGTAATCTCGACAACAGACTTTTCGACGACATTACCAACCTTGATGGTAATATCAGTCGTATCCTTGAATTCGCCATCCGTCACATAGACCTTGATGACATAGCTCTTTTCGGATTCGTAATCGAGATCGCCCTTCAAGACAACGTCGCCATTCGTCTTGATTTCGAACTTTTCATTTTCGTCAACAGGATAGAACTTCAAATCGTTGAACTTCGGATTCTTTGTATCCGGATCCTTGGCTTCGATCGGTCCCTTCTTGGTACCAGGCTTAGAATCTTCCGGGAATGTGAATTCCTGCGGAGTAATCTTCGGCGGTTCGTTCACGTCAATGACCTTGATAACGATGTCATCGCTAAATTCAAGACCGTCAACATCCTTGACAGTCACCTTGATGGTGAACTTCTGCATCTTTTCGTAGTCAATATTAGCACCTTCCTTGACGTGAATTTCGCCATTCGGCTTCACAGTCACATACGGGCTTTCTTCGGTAAGCGAGAAGAGGAATTCAGAATCACCATCCGGGTCGGTAGCCTTAATGACACCAATCAAAGAATCTGCAGGAGAATTTTCATAGACGCTAAATTCCTTGGTTGTGATTTCAGGAACTTCCGGTTCATCCTTCAAGTTAATCGTAATCGTAGTCTTAGTGGTAAGCTTCGGATACTTCGTCTTATTTCTATCAGACAAAGCGACATCCAATTCGAACGTACGAATCGTTTCCTTTTCGTAGTCAAAGTCACGCTTAGCCTTGATCTTGCCATCTTCGGTAATCGTGAACAAATCGGTATCGCCACCGACAGCGCTGAACACGTTATCGATAAAGGCCTTAGAAGTATCGATATCATCCGGATAAAGTTTGCCAACGACATACCCCTCACCCTTATTTTCATAGAGCGAGAAGACCTTGTTACCCGAAATCATCGGCATTTCGTTCACGTCAATAATATTGATGGTCTTTTCCACCTTAGCGGTAAGATTATCAGTATCCATCACTTCGACAGTGATCTTGTGGACATGCTTATTGGTTTCGTAATTGAGCTTAGAAGCATCCTTCACAATAAGGCAGAGGCTGTCGCTCTTCATCTTGGCATCAAAGATGCGATCGGCATCCGTATTGCCAACATCCGTCACGTAAGCGACGAGAGTTGCAAGCTGGCCCTTATCTTCATCCTTGACCAAGTAGCACTTGATTTCCTTACCGTTCGGAGTATTATTATCGACAGTATTTTCTTCAACATCATAGCTCTTCTTACCATCATCGACAATTTCCGGACCATCCGGATCATCAATCAAGTTGATGGTCACGAGCGTCGTTGCCGTGTAATTTACAAAGTCCGTTCTTCCGATTGAAGCACCATAAGATTTACCATTATCCGTAGCCTTGGCCACGATCTGGTACTGTTTCTTCTTTTCGAAGTTCAAAGAACTTGTATTCAAGTAAATCTTACCATCATCAATCTTAAAGGCGGCTGCATCCTTAGAGTCTTCAACATAATCCACAATCGCATACGTGAGTTTGCTCCATGTATCTTCATCATCGGCAACAACAGAGCCAATGAATTCGCCAATCGGAGCGTTTTCATGGACTTCGAATACATATTCACTTTCTGCGTAGGTCGGCTTATCGTTCACGTCATTAATCTTAATCGTGACATCGACATAAGAAGTAAGTGTCGGATCATCACCATCTGTTGCAACAACGCGAACAGAATATTCGTCCTTCTTTTCATAGTTCAAGTCACCATTCACCTTGATGGTTCCCGTCGTTTTGTCGATAGAGAACGACTTGTAATCATCGGCAGCAACGTCGGTAGCCTCAAGCGAATAAGTCGGCTTTTTGCACGTATTGCTATTCTTGCAATCGTCATCATTGGCTGTTACAACATCAACCTTAGTTCCTGTAGCAGAGTTTTCATCGACAGCCAATTCAGGAACATCCGGGAATTCTGGAGTTTCTTTAACATTCGTAACTTTAACCGTAACAGGAACTTTCTTTTTGAACTTCTTATCCGTCACAACGGCATAGAATTCATAAATATTCTTGAGTTCGTAATCAAGCTTTGCAGACTTGGAGACAGAAATTTCACCAGTGCTACCGTTGATATCGAACGGAGCGGCTTCGTCACCTTCGAGCGAGAAGTAAAGCGTTCCAAACCTAGCGTTATAAATATCCGGGTCAGTAGCTTCTGCAGTACCCACGATAGCTTCCTTGGCAACATTTTCTGCAACCTCGAAATCATAAGCAGGCTTTGTAAACGCAGGTTCCTCGTTCACGTCAATAATCTGAATTCTAGTATCTTGCTCAGGATACTTCGTTCTTACTTCAGTATCAACAATAGTCAAAGTGATATCAAACGCAGCCTCAGATGCTGTTTTATCGTAAAGGTCTTCGTAATTGATACCAGCCTTTGTCTTGATAACAAACGTACTCAAATGAGTTGTTTGGTCAGTTTTACCCACCTGGACAACTTCGAAAAGCTTTGCTGCATCACGAGTTGCAGTAGCATTGTTATCCGTTATGGTAATCTGCAATTCATCAAGGTCAATATCATCTTCGTCATAGACGACAATCTGCTTGCCTTGCAATGCAGTACCCTTATCTACATTTTCTTCAACTTCGTACGGGTTCGTCAGCACCTTGAATTCGGAAGGTCTATTGACATCCGTAACATTAATAACAATAGTCTTTGTTGCAGACAGAGCCGGATAAATCAGTTTTCCTTCATCATCAAAGAGCTTCGGATTGTCAACAACCTTCACAATGCACTTATATTGCTTCTGCTTGGTATAGTCAAGCTTTTGACCGTCAGCAACCGTAAATACGCCCGTATTGGGATTGAGTTCAAACGGGAAGTCCGTACTACCATTGACTTCAAGAACTTCGTCAACCTTATAAGTCAACTTGTTGAAGCCTGCAGGATGCACAGAACCATAAGCATTATCCTGGTCCGTTGCAGTCACTTTACCAAATTCGCCATCATCAATTGTGAACGATTCAGGTACAGTAAGCGGGGCGGCAGTCGTAATTTCCGGTTTTTCATTAACGTCAGTGACGGTAATTCCCATGGTAATCAAGGCTTCTACATCGAAACCATTAGCATCTTCACCAGAAGCAACAACAACAACTTTATATGTCGTTTTATCCTTTGTTTTATCCTTCGAATAAAGGGCTTCGAAATCCAGTTTTGTCGGGTCCTTTACCTTAACAATAGCTTTGCCAGCAGTCGTAGTGATAGCAAAAATACCGTTCGCATTAGCTGAAGCTTCCTGGTCTATCTTGAAGCTAACCTTTCCAACAATTTTTTCGAGTTTTTCTCTGATTTCATCGTTTTCAGCCTTTATCTTTTCAAGAATTTCCACAAAGTCTACAACTGTTTCGCCTTCACCGGTATTTTCTTCAACAGTAACATCGCCTTCGTATTCTGTCGAGAGCTTCGGTTCTTCAATATTATCGATATTCACAATAACTTCAGCATCTGCAGTAAACGTACCATCAGAAACCGTCACCACAAACGTATACTGATGCGAGCCAGATTCATAGTCAAATTCATCGTTAGTGGACAAGGCTCCCGTATTTTTGTTTACGGTAAACTTCTTATAATCAGTTCCTGTGTTTTTGCCCGGAATAATCTGATAAGTCAAATTGTTAAAGGAATCATTATTGGAATAGACGTCGTCATCGGCATAGATATCAAGATCCGAGCCTTCTACACGAGCCACTTTACTGCAATCCAACGGATTATTTTCATCATCCTTATATTGAACAGCACAAACAGGGCTTCCAATCGGAGAATGTTCATTCAAGTAGAACGTTCCACCCTTTGCAGAAACCTTTTCATTGACATCCTTAACGGCGATATTCGTCGTCTTGGAAACAGAGAGACCTGCAGCATCCTTGACAGTAACCGTAGCCTGATACGTTGCATTGCCCTTGTTCTTAATGAAGAGCTTTTCGTAATCAAGCAAAGCGCCATCCTTTACATTGATATTCACCGTTCTTGTACCATTGGCATTTTTAGCTTCCTTAAGCACAAAGATAGCAGACAAGTTCTTTGTAGCAGTCGTAGCATCAACGGCACCAGTCAAAGCACCCGTCAAAGTATAAGTCAATGCATCACCAGCATCAGGGTCAAAGACCGTAAACGTACCAACAGTTTTTCCTGTTGCCGTATTTTCATCGACAGAATATTCATTTACCAGAACCAGATTTTCAGGGCCTTCATTGACATCTGTAATTTTCACGGTAATAGTAGCCGTAGCTGTAAGTTCGCCATCAGAAACCAGGACCTTCAATGTATAGGTCGGCGTAGTTTCGTAATCAAGGACGCTACCATCCGTAATAACAAGTTCGTTAGAGCCGTTGTTAAACTTAAACGGAACACCCGTAGTGATGATGCTATAGGTCAACGGATCACCGTCAGGATCACTTGCCGTGGTGACCTTACCAACGCTCGTACCTGCCGGCCAAATTTTTCCGTTAGACTGCTTTTCAGGTTTCGTGAATGTTTGATTTCCGATAGTCGGAGGATCATTTTCGTTCTTAATCGTAACCGTAATCTTAAATTGTGCAGAAGTCAGCGGACCGTTCACAGCCTTTGTTTCTGTAGCGGCATCATCCGTAACTGTTGCATAAACAACATACTTATTCTTTTGACTGTAATTAATTACAGCACCGCTCTTGACCTTGATCGTTGCATTCTGGTTGTTGCTCAACTTGCTGATTTCAAACAAGTTGTTGAATGTAGCATAGTCACCCTTATCAGGTACCAACTTATAGGTGTATGTATCTACATTTCTTTCATTGGAAACATCTGTAATAACAATCGGACCTCCAGCCACAGCATGATCCAATTCATTCACGGTAAAAGCAGCATCGGCAACAGTCGGCTTGTCATTGACCGGAATAACATTCACTGTAGCCGTGTATTCCGTAGATGTGTTACCACCAGCAGCGCCATCGCCAACAACTTTGTACTTAAACGTGGTGTAGTTATTACCAAATTCATTGGCAGCAGCCTGATATGTAAGCTTGCCAAGGTCAGCAACAGCAACAGTTATACCCGAACCAGCAGAAGTAAGTTTTGTACCATTCAAAACCAAGGAACCCTTATTCGGAAGGCTGGTTATAATAACAGAAGCAAAATTTTGTGTAGCATGCTGGAACTGGAATTCAGCTTTAGTGAATGTATGCTTTTCATCTTCATTAACATCAAATTTAAGGGCAGTCTTAACCGTTGGGAATTCATCGTTACTTACAATGTAAATTTTGTATCCAAGACCGTTTTCATAATCACTAGATAATTCAGCGCCTTCAATATTATTAACCTGGAACCACAAAGCTTCATCATTTTCAACAAGGCCATCAATCAAAGGCTTGAAATAGATTCCTTTAGCCTTTGTTTCGCCTGCTGGAATTTTTCCTTTTCCAACCTTCTTACCGCATATAGGGAAATCATGATCAGCATCGGCCTCAGCAACATCCTGATATCCAGCGTATTTACCTTCGACACCAGTTGCGGATTGGAATTCAAAGCAATAATCAAAGGTTACTTCCTTTTCAGATTCACCATCCAAAACGATGTCAAGAGTGTACCAAGATGTGCTTTCCTTTAGTTTCTTTGAGTTATTATCGACAACAAGCTTTGGAGTCGGATGAACGGGTGTAAAAGTAAAGTTCTTGGCATCAATTTCATTACCGATAACAATTTTATTTGCAATAAATTGACCAGAAATAATCATATTGCATTTCATAGTAAGCGTACCATTACTAACCAGGGTACCCATAATTTGAACGTTATCAATATTTTCGAAAGTAATGTCACCATCGACATATATCACCAAGTTGCCTTTATATTCCGAAGGAGCGAGATCCTTGCCAGCGACAGGATCACGGACCACAATTTCCGGATGTGTTTTCAAATTCAGGCTCTTAGTAAAGATACGTGCAATTTGCTTTTCAGGGATTGAAATAGCGAGACGACTATCATTTTGGAAATCAATAGAGCTATAATACAAGTCACAAGTACCACCAGAGCATGCAGAACTTACATCAAGAAGCGTTCTTTTGTTAGAATTATTACCTACAGAGAGAGATCCACCCCATGTAACGCCACTCAAAGTCGGAACCTTAATGTTCGAGCGATAGTCCGGAATAATCGAAGGATCACATGGACCAGTCGATGCAGTCATGCTACAAGTCTGGACTCCATTACGGACTATAGCTCCATTTGAACCGCCCACACGAACAGGGCCTGTCAAAATTTCAAAATTCTGACCACTATTGGTAATGCTGCCACCAACAACAATAGGGCCATCAAGCCATCCGCCATCACCCACTGAAGAGAGATTCTTCACTGTACCTACAGCACCAAGCGTCAACAAATCGATGTCTGCAGGATAACTCATTGTAGATTTATCGAAATACTTTGGATCGTAAAAACCAGGTCTGTTACCTAGTTCAATACCATTAGTACCCCAAAGCTTATACTGGGTCAGGTAATTCCAGTTGTTAACATCGGTTTTAGGATCCCCAAACGTCAATGGAGCGACACCAGATTGTGCCATCGACGAAACCACACCTGTCAAAACCAGGGCTGCAGCCTTAAGACTTAACTTGCTAAACCACATATTTTATCTACGCTCCTTTTGCTACGGCAAATCGTATGCATCCAATTTGCCACAGTTTTCCCCAAGCATCCAAATACTTTCTTTAGAAATATAGTAACGCTCCATATTAATGCAACATTAATTTTTTGAAATATTACAAAAAAGAGTATCATTTTGGCAGTTTTCTGTAACAAATGTATTGTATAGAAAAGTTTATAGTTCTGTCGACACACATCACCTGCCCAAGAACCCCAAAAAAAGGCGGCTGGCCCGGCAAGCAAAAAGCGAATTTTAGACCGCGAAATAAGAGATTTTCACATAAAAAGAACCCCGGTACTAAGACCGGGGTGACAATAAAAAATCAAGTTATCAACAACTAATGCGTTATTTATTCACGGGTCTTCTGTAGCCGAACGACTTAAGCATTTCATCGTTAGACTTGATGATGGCGTTCTTCTTCTTTTCTGCCTTGTCCTCGCTAACCGGCGGGAGCGTGCAGCGGAGTTTAGACGTCATCTTGACTTCGGTCTTGAAGAGGTAAGCTCCTGTGCCATAAAGACGTCCTTCTTTCGTCCTTACGTCACCATTCTTGTCCGGTTTCATTTCGAAGAAGAACTTCAGGAGCCCGGCCTCGTTCACGTAGTCTGGATCGTCAAGGTCATAATCAAAGCTGTAATGATCTGCGAACACGCCTGTGTTCGAATAGGTCCAGATATTCACCCTGATCGTTGTCCAATACAGGTTCATCTTGCTATAGTCCGAAGTCATCGACTTCTTGAATTCATCCGTGCAGTACTTTTCGACGTATTCGCTTACAGAAATCTTCTTACCGTTAGCGGCATCCACACCTTCCAGTGCGACCATGCCTCCAGCACTCACAATGTCGTCCAGCGTTGCCAGTCCACCCGTTGCAGTCGCAACCGGAACACGAGCGTCAACCGTGAGTGTCGGTCCGAGGTGACCTTCAAAGCCCGGATACGGTTCTTCACCGGATCCTTCGTTGGCCTTGCCCTTGATTCCTATAAGCGCTTCAGTTTCAGCCTTCTTCTTGTGGTTGTAGAATGTCACAGAATAAGTCTGGTCTTTCTTCGGAGTCTTCTTGTTCGTCTCGTAATACTTTATTACAGAATCACGATCCACAAGCGTTACCGGCTTTTCAACGCTAATATCAATATTCTTGGCGCCCTTAACCATCACAGACACGGAATCGCTAGATTCATTGCCAGCCTTGTCACGGAACACGCGGATAATCGTTTGTGCGCCATTATCAAGGCCCTGCACGCGGAGGGTATCCTGTTCAACGCCATCAACAGTCCATATCACTTCCGCAAAGTTAGACGTAAGCACTTCGCCATCCGTCGGAGACTCAATCTTTACAACAGGTCCCTTCTGGTCGAGCACAATCAGCACCTCTTTCTTAGAAGAGTTACCGAATTTGTTCACATAGGTATAGCCAACGTTATAACCGATGTTGCCATCGCTATTCTTTGCAATCTTGCCCTTATCATCCAGGTAATACGAAACATCAACCGTATTGCCGTTCTTATCGGTGTACGTGTAAGATACTTTGTACGAACCAACAACGTCATCGCCATCGGCAGAAAGCACAGATTCGCTATCGGTAAGACCCGTCTTGAGATTTACGCGTTCACCCGAAGAAGCATCCGCGAAGTACGAGATAACCACATCCTTGCCGTTAATCTTCACAGTGTACGAGATTTCGATAACGGCGATTTCCTTAGTCTTGCCATCGGAGGTTACCACAGTGCGCTTGACGTCGTTACCCTTGCTATCGGTGTAGTAAGAGACCGTCACGTTCACGCCATTGATTGTTTCGGTATAGGTGTTCTTGTTGTAAGAACCGTTTTCAGGAGTCGTGGTGATTCCCGAAGACGGATTGCTCTTGCGAGATGTCTTGGTATCGGCAAGAGTCTGAACATTCTTGAAATCCTTCGACGAAACAGAAATCGTATCCAGTTCCAGATTCACGTTAAACGACTTCGTTACCTTGGCTGCAGTATCCTTAACCGTCACCTTGATGTTGTTCTTCTTTTCGTTCACGTAAATGGCGGAATCGTTCTTTGTAGCCTTTTCAACGACAGTGTAAATGTTGTCTGCAGTAACATCTTCGCCATTTGCAGTCACGGTCACAATCGGAGCAGCCGTGCTATAGCAAATGACTACCGTATCGACACCCGGATCGTTCTTGGTCGGATCCTTGAACGTCTTGATAACGGTATTGCAGCCCAACTTCAACGTATCAGTGCTGTTTTTCAACTTATTGTCTGCAGTCCATTCAATATCCACGATTTTATCATTCACGAAAACAGAATCCGGCTTGATATACACAGAATCTTTGTTTTCAACGCGCGTAATTTCGACAATGGACTTTTCGTAAACGTCCTTCACCTTGATAACAACATTTTTGGTCGAAGTGAGCGTCTTATCGTTCTTGTCTGTTACACGAACCTTAATCACGTAGATAGAGTCAGCTTCGTAATCAATCGGCTTGAGAAGAATGACGTCACCATTTGGCTGCACGGAGAATATTTCGCTATTGTCGATATTTTCGTAGACATTATCGCGGAAATCAGCATTCTTGACATCCGGATCGTCCTTGTCGGTCTTGACCGTTTCAAACGGTTTCTTGATTTCCTGATTTTCCTTGACATAAATCGTATCTACGTTAATAGACGGGGCTTCGTTCACATCAACAACCTTGATGGTTACCGTAGTATCAGAGTGGCAACCCTTCCATTTTTCTTCATACGATTCTTCCGTAGTCGAATTCGGGCAATGTTCATCCTTGATACGAACCTTGAACGAATAAGACTCTGTCTTTTCGTAATCGAGTTTCGCAGTTGAAGTAACGGTGAACACACCTGTAAGCGGATCCAAGTAGAATTCATTCGTCGAATGACCTTCTTTATCGCCATCCATAATGTAATAGCTGAATGTGATATCAGGTCCATCCGTATCGAAACCATCAAGATTATTCTTGAGTTCCGTTTTAGCAGGATCGCTTTCCAAAACTGTGAATACAGTTTCTTTCAAGAACGGAGGTTCGTTCACGTTACGGAGCGTAACCGTAATCGTACCCGTTGCGGTAAGGTTCTTATCACCAGCGTCCTTGATTACAATGGAGAGTTCGTAAGTATGTTCTTCCGTTTCGTAGTCAAATGCGCGAGTTGTCTTAAGGAGACCCGTATCTTCATCGAGATCAAAGCCCTTGTCATCGCAATCAAGGCATTCAAACTTGTTGTTGCGGAACTTCGAAGCCGTATCGAGGTCATCGAAAGTAAGCGTACCAACGATAGCACCCTTCACATGTTCATCGAACGCAAGCGTCGTGGTCGGTTCAACAAAGACAGGCTTTTCGTTCACATCCTTCAATGTGATAGTCACTGTAGCCTTATCGGTTTGAACAATCTGGCCTGCAACACCGGATTCATCCGAGGCTATAACGTCCAAGCTATAGGTGCTCTTTGTTTCATAATCAAGAACGGCACCAGCAGCCACCGTAATAACGCCCGTAGTCGGATCGATTACAAACGTATTCGTTTCATCGACCAAGCTGTAAGTAATGACGGCGCCCACCTGCGTGGTTGTAGCATTGATAGCGTGGTCCATTTTAACAGCCGTAGTTGCAACGGAGTTTTCGTCAATAGTTCCATTGTAAGCAGCATAATCGAACTTCGGACCATCATCAACATCGGTTACAACAACCTTGAATGTCTTATCTTCATAGAGATCCGGATAAACAAAGTTGCCATCACCATCCTTATTTTTATCGCGAACTCTCACAACAATTTCATATTCTTGCTTTACTTCGTAATCAAGGACAACGCCTTTTTTCGGCTTAATCTGACCACCGGTAGTAATATCAAATATATCGCTATCACCACCGACGATAGCCAGTTCGTTATTAATAAACTCATTCGTGTTATACTTGTCTGTATCATCATAAAGAACATCATCAGACGAGAACGAAGCATTTTCGGCAATTTCGATTACATCTGTTTTATTGGTGAAGTAAGGCTTTTCATTTTCATCACCAACATTCACCTTAAATGTAGCCTGAGAGCAGAGCTGAACACTGTACGAGCCAGCCCTAGTATCGCAGACTTCAACTTTAATAGTGTATGATGTTTTCGATTCCACCCATTCTTCGTAATCAAGCGGATCAACAGAGCTCTTCAGAGTCACAACACCCGACGTAAGCCCAATATCAAACATATCCTTGGCATTACCACCGGTGATTTCGAAAGTAAAGCTATCGTTTTCATCGTCAGAAGCCTTGATGGTACCAGCCTTTGCCTTTGTTGCATTTTCAGGAACAGTCAGCTTAATCTTGTCCACATCAATAAAGTGAGGCGGTTTGTTATCGTCATCGATTAACTTCACAGGAATACCGCCATCGAATCGGCCACCCGAAATCGTAGCGCCGTTCATATTCGTAATTTTGAACAACATCCATTCATCGGATTCGAGAACACCATCCAACTTGACCTTAATATAGGGCATCGTTGCTGCAGTCGGATGACGAGTGTTCTTGGCAATAACGACATGCCCGCTTTCGCCTTTCGAGCAGAGCGGCATTGGATGCGTTTTGTCATCCAAATCAAGGTCTGCAATCTCAGCAAATTCACGACCGGCATTAACCCAGCTTGCAGGCTTTTCGACATCAAGACCGAAGAACGCCAAGCAGTAATCGAAACTCACCTCTGTATGTGCGGTATCCGTTAGGTAGAAATTCATGTCATACCAAACAGTCTCGCTTTCCTTGAACACATCACTAGAAAAGATATCGGACTTGATTTCTGCGGCGTTAAACGGAACATAGTGGAACTCGCCATTAACATCAGATTCAAACTTAAGGGTCTTACCTGCAATCAACTGCCCTGCAATGTTAATATGATCCTCGATGGTAAAATTACCAGCGGTCATGAACGTACCCTGATAATGAATATTAACCATTGCATCCCAATTAACATCAACCGGTGTATAGAACAAAAGATTACCAGCATAATTCGAATCTGCTACTGGATTTATGTTAAGTTTATCTAGATTATGCCATCCTGTTTCTTTTTCCCAATAGGGTTTATCTTCAGATACTTTCCAACGACTAGTTGAAGGATCCCATTCAGGCTCATTAAGGTTTTCCCACATTTGAGTCGATGAATTCCAAACAGCATTTTCATTCGCAATAGCAACCTGTATTCTCAAATCATTTGCAGAACCCATGACATTAAAGCCATCTCTAGAGAAAATACGGGTCAAGCGCCCTGTTTTTTTATTGGCGTTCCACTTATTCGATGGCATCACGATATAAATAATTAGCCCCGTCGATCCACTTGCTCTAAGATCTTCTACATACTGATCATACCAAACTTTTTTGGGACTTTGTTTCAAATCAGTTTCTGTTATGGGCGGGACATGAACAAAAACAATGTTCCCTACATTAGCAGAAACATCTATAGCGGGCCCCCAATTCGAGGGGGTTTGCATTAGAGGAACGGAAAGCTCCTTTTCTGGTCGAGGAACATCTGTAGGACAATTATTTTTTTTATTTGGATCTGTTGTTGAAAAAGTCCCATCGAGATTTACAGCAGCTTGATAATTACTAGGAAGATCTAAAGCCCAATCCGCATAAACTTTTCCTTCTTTTCTATTTTCGTCATCTTTAATTTCATTATGAGCATTTTCGATAAAGCGATTTAGCGTCCAGACATAGTCACCCGTTTGAGTGTCTTTATCTGGCGAGTTAAAAATAATCGGGCCTTCAAAGCAGATATTGCCATCATATCGAGCATCAGAAGCTTTATACCACCCTGGTAGATTAAGGTTTCTTGCATAAATCGAACCTCCAATCAAGGAATCTCTTGTCGCATCGCCCATCGCAAAAACAAGATCTCGACCAGAAACAATCGGGCCACCAAGAGTATGATGATTGGTATTGAAAACAATGTCACCCGTAGCTGAGCCTGTATAGCCGCTAGGATCAGCAATCCTAAAATTGCCTTTGTTAAAAATAACAGACTCGGTTCCCCAGAGCTTATACTTCATAAGCTCGTTCCAAAGGCTCTGGTTTTCATTTTCATCCGTTATGACAGAACCATTCTTTACAAAATAAAGCGGTTCCAACAAAACGGTATCGCGTTCAATTGCCGGTTCTTCTTCTGCCGAAGCGGAGACTGCCAACCCTAGTGCGGCTGCAACCGTACTCAAAACTGTTCTCAAAAAAATATTTCCTTTTTTCATAACAGACCCCAACAAAAAAGTCTACTACCTCAAACACCTATTACTGAATATAGTAAGATTTTTTTAACAGTAAAACATTCGTTACGAAGAAAATACGAAAAATGGGGTAATTTTGACCACTTTTTGAGAAGTGACTTGAAAGGAACGTATTATATGGGATAATTTGTTGCACATAAAACGCCAAGCCCTTGCAAAATGAATACTTTGATTCTATATTTGCGGGTCCTAGGCCCTGCGCAATGATTATTTGCGGGCAACTCGCCAGGGCGAAAGCAGCAACGGACTTGCGGATCTTTATGTGCTCAGGTAGCCTAGGATTTTTTTATATTGCGCCCGCCAAGGGCGTTTTTTATTTAATAACCAACTAATATCATGATTCTTTGGACGATTCGACATACCAAGCCTTACAACCCCAATGACGTTTGCTACGGAAGACTGGACTTCGACGTCTCCCCTACATTTGATGACGAATCCGACAAAGCACTCAAGGCTCTTACCGAAGCGGACGCCAAGCCGACTCGCTTATTTTCGAGCCCGCTCATCCGCTGCACCAAGTTTGCAGACAAAGCATCAAAGCTACTGGGCTTGCCTGTCGAAAAGGAACCGGCTATTATAGAGCTCAACTTTGGCACATGGGAAGGGCAAAAGCTGACTGCGGTGCCCCGTTCGGAGATGCATGCCTGGACAAGCAACCTTCGCGGATTCAGATTCCCTGAAGGCGAGAACTTTTACGACATTGACGAACGCGCCGGAAAGTTCTTGGACACACTCCCCGACGAAGGCGAATTCCTTTGCATTACGCATGCAGGCGTAATCGCCGCATTACAACATTCCCGTTGCGGACTGCCAGATGAGGTCTTTGTTGAGGGAATGTTCTCTTACGCCATGGTCACTCGTTTTGAATTTACTCGTAACGAAGACGGGAAGTACCACGGAACGTTTACGAAGATTCACGACGGCATACCAATGCCAACGCTCAATATGGAAAAAGCGTAGACGATTGTGTATGGCGACCCCGGAACCGAGTCCGGGGTGACAATGTGTGAAAACGAGACGTTAAAAATCGAGCGTCATGACGGCTTGGGCGCCGCCTTCGAAATTCGGGAGAAGAGCCATGTGCAAGGGGCTGTCGAAATCGCTTAGAAGCGCATCTACAGCGGCATCGGCGATAGAGTACAAGTAAATTAACACGCCACCCCAAATGTACGTATTGCGGTTTTTGCGGTAGTACGTTACACGTTCCTTAATGCGATCGAATTCCTCAGACTTCGGATTTTCCTTTTCGACCAAGTGTTTACGATCAAGATAATAATTGACCATGTTCTGGGACGTAGAAACACTTGCAATTGCACCAAGGATACCCATGTAAACTAGACCGGCCTTGCCAAAATCACGATTGAAAATTTGACCACCGCCCGGCAAGATTGCCCAAAGAAGCGCCGTTTTCATATCGCGATATTCCGTACTTCGATAATTGTTGTTGTACCAAATGCCGAACGTATCGAACATTCCGTAAAGATGAACGCCTATAAGCCATGCGACTTCGGCTTTACGGACATCTTCCTGTTCCATCTTTTTATCGCTCTGCGCACGAACGCGTTCAAGGAACTCAAGGCGTTTTGCATGGAATTTAGCGACACTATCACGAGGACCTTCCATAATCTTCGACGTAAAGTAACGGACAGAATCTTGGAAGGGACGAGCACGATCTAAAAGTCTATCGCGCTGGTACGACCTGTTGAAAAAGACATCGTAGATTAGCAAGCCTTCGATTCCTGTCAAGAATCCACCACGGACATAATGTTCCGTATAATATTGACCGCCACCAGGAAGCAGGCTAAAAAGCATGGCGTATTTAAGCGAATTGCGCTTGGTCGGGATATCCCATTCGTTCACAGGAAGCGTGTCGATAGCTTCGATGCCTGTTTTGCCCCTCAATAGTGGAGTTGTGGAGACTTCGAAACTTTCATCGGCGGGCGCTTCCGGGACATCTTCATCGTCGAACTCGTCTTCGGCCTCTGCGGCAACCTCCACTGGGCTGCGGGTAGAATCGGGCGCACTCCGCTGAACCGAGTCGGAGACAGCAACCGGAGCAGTCGCCTCTGCAAAAAGAGACGAACAAAGCACCAAAAGCGCCATTATGAAGGTTTTCGCTATCATTGAGGGCGAATATAGAAAAAAGTTTATACGTGCAACGCTAGAGCAAAGAGATGCAAAGGCTGGAATTTATTTAATTTTTGCGTCACATGATGGAGATCCCCGGTCGGAGCCGGGAATGACAATTTTTAAAAATTTTATTAAAATGTCTGTTTTTGACACTTAATGTTTTTAACTTATGGGTGTAATGATGAACGAACCAATCAATATCGAACACGAAATTCACGAACTGGCCATGAAGATCAAGGAAGAACTGATCAAGCGCGGTGAAATGATGGCAACGGCGGAATCCTGCACGGGCGGGCTTATCGCATCGAGCATCGTCAACGAGCCTGGTTCCTCTGCGATTCTCAAGGGTGGAATCGTTGCCTACCAGAACGAAGTCAAGCACGAAATGCTTGGGGTAAGCAACGAAATTCTTGAGAAATACGGCGCTGTCAGCGAACAGACCGTAAAAGCCATGGCCGAAGGCGCCCGCAAAACATTCCATTGCGAATGGGCGGTTGCCACTTCGGGAATTGCGGGGCCAACCGGTGCAGAACCGGGAAAACCCGTCGGTACAGTATGGATGTGTGTCGCCAATAGTTTGCAAAATGAAGCCTTTTGCGAAATTTTTGCAGGAAATCGTGGACAAATCCGTGAAAAAAGCGTGTATAAGATAATGAGCAAGCTTCTTTTTTTACTGAATAGCCAAAAAAGCACTTGCACAAAAGTTCACTAATTAGTATATTAACAAAAAACAAGGATAAAAACGGAGTCTACAATGGCTAAGAAAACTACTACACCCACCAGCAACCTTTCCAGCGAAAAAGCAAAAGCAGTCGAAGCAGCAATTGCCCAGATTGAAAAGAATTACGGTAAAGGTTCTATCATGGCTCTCGGACAGCAACCGGTCGAAGACATCCCGGTCATTCCGACGGGCTGCATCCAGTTGGACATGGCTCTCGGCGTAGGCGGATTCCCCCGCGGACGTATCATCGAAATTTATGGACCGGAATCTTCCGGTAAGACAACGCTTGCATTGCATGCCATTGCCGAAGCGCAAAAGCTCGGCGGCGTTGCAGCATTCATCGACGCAGAACACGCCTTTGACGCGGTCTATGCCCGCAAGCTCGGCGTGGATATCGAATCGCTCCTCGTTTCCCAGCCGGATACCGGCGAGCAAGCTCTTGATATTGCCGAAACGCTCGTACGTTCTGGCGCCATCGACATCATCGTCGTTGACTCTGTTGCCGCCCTCGTTCCGCAGGCCGAAATCAATGGTGAAATGGGCGACAACCACGTGGGCCTCCAGGCCCGCCTCATGTCTCAGGCGCTCCGCAAGCTCACCGGCATTCTCTCGAAGTCGAACACCTGCATGTTGTTCATCAACCAGCTCCGTATGAAGATTGGCGTGATGTTCGGCAACCCGGAAACGACTACCGGTGGTAATGCACTCAAGTTCTACGCCACCCAGCGTATCGACATCCGTCGCATCGCCGCCATCAAGAACGGCGAAGAAGTCATCGGGAACCGCACCCGCGTGAAGATCGTGAAGAACAAGGTCGCTGCTCCGTTTACCCAGTGCGAATTCGACATCCTTTACGGTGTTGGCATTTCTCGCGAAGCCTCCATCCTCGACCTCGCCTGCGAACTGGATATCATCCAGAAGAGCGGTTCCTGGTTCAGCTATAACAACGAACGCATTGGCCAGGGTCGCGAAAACACTCGTCTGTTCTTGAAGGACAACACCGACCTCTGCAACGAAATCGAACAGAAGATTCGTGAAAGCATGAAGGACGTGGAACTCTTCAAGCTTGGCGAAAACGATTCCGTAGACATCGGTGACGATGGCGAAGGCGAAGCAATGCAAGAAGAAGCTTAGTAGCGAATTTTCTTCCTGAAAAAAAACAAACCCCGGTTCTTCCTTTTTTAGCCATTTTGGAAGCGCTGGGGTTTTCTTTTATACTAAATTTACGTATTATTAACCATTCTTGCTTAACAGGATGCAATAACATTTACTTATATTAATTGTATGATAAAAGGCGCAAAACAGACGATACTTGCAATTTGTATATCGACCATCCCTATTTTGGCTCAAAACGCCAAACAAACAGTCTGTCCGCGGCTTTTGACCAATTCATCTATAATCGTCAACATCAACGGAAAGTTCGTCAACGAAGAAAGAAACAGGACGAGCGTTTCCATCGAATGGCGCCATCATAGCGACGCCTTAGACACGTTCTTTGTCAACTTAAACGACAGCCCGTCGTTCAGCTACATTACCGCAGGCAAATTCCGCTACATGGAATTCGAAGAGGGGAAAGTAAAGAGGCAACTCGGCCTCCACCACCTCAGAGAAAATATCGGCAAAACACCCTTAAAGCTAGACGACCTGGAACTTTTGGCGAACGGCTACTTCAAGTGTCCGGACTCCACAAAGCAAGAAATCAACAACAACGTCCTTGCTACAGCAGCATCAAACACCTGGTGGAGCATAGTCGTAGATTCCCTCCCCACCCCCGAAAAGGTCGTAATGCGCGGAGTCACCAAGAAGCCCCGTTACTTTTCCCTTGCTAACTGGAAAGCCTACGCTGGCGAAATGCTCCCAACACTGGCAAGCATATCGAGTGAAGACTACAGCGGAAGCCTCTGGATCCAGTCCGCTTATCCTAAAAAAGCTCTTGAGGCCGATCCGTTGCAAAAACCGGTCAAGCCCAAGATTCTCTTGCCTGTTCCCAAGTTATTTGGAAAAATTACTGTGGAAGGGGAACGAAAAATACCCCTCATACTCAAGCTGAACCAAAAGCTGCTGAGCGAATGATCCGTTATAGAATCTTTTTTTGTCACGGCTCCACATACCGGCCTTAACGACAACATTGCGAAGACCCTCTTTCCAAGAGAAATGCGCGCCCAGAAGCATCATGCGATAGCTCAGGGATTCTTTTTTAACGCTACCACCGCTGCGCAAAAGCCCTGTTTTTATATACATGCCATCGTAAACGACGGATACAAGATCATTGACGGGGAAACGTCCGAATGATTGCAATTCAATGATGTAATCACGGCTGAACACAGGAATATTGCGTTCATAGTCGTAGCTTTTGCCCTCGAAATCGGTGCTGATATCGGATAGAACATAATGGGCGCCAATGCCAATAATGCCACCATGCGGGAATGTATAGCTAAAATCGATACTCATATCGAAAAGCTGGGCGTAGTCAAAGTCAGAATTCGATTTGCCAACATTGTCCAAAATGTAATCGGAGTTCCATGTTTCAGCAATATGGCCACCGCCCTTCACATCGGCATTGACCATTTCCAAATTGGACTTGAAATAGAAATAGCTTTCATAGACAAAATTGAATTCAATCTGCGGGTTGATTCTGAAAGGACGAAGACCAAGCCCGGCACGATACCCGCCATAGAACGGAGTCACTTCAATAGAGGCGTCCATTCTGAGATAAGCAGAAGCAAAGCCAATAGGGTCTCCATAGTTCAGAGGCGCCAAAGGCTCAAGCCAGGTATAACGCATCCCGACCGCAGCTTGCGGAACCCACTGCCCCCACACAATCGGAGTATTCACCATTCCACCCCAAGAAAGGTTCGGTCCGTAACGGAGCCCGACTAAATTGGACTGGTCACGCCCAATTGCGCCAAAGCTCAAGGAGCTTAAAACAGCCACATTAAGTAAAATAATTTTAAACAAAGCGTTAATCTTATTCATTTCAGTGTAAAATCTAAAAATTATTTAGCTACTTGCGCAATAAATTCTTATTTTGTGGTCATCTATTACAAGGAGATCCAATGAAATTTTCACATCTGTGCGCTATTTCCTTCGGTGCACTCATGCTCTTTGGATGTACAAACAACAAGTATTCCTCCCCTGTGCTGATTGAACGCGGCGTAGGCCAGAACGAATACGAACGCGAGTACTTCATTTCCAAGGAAAGCATGGGCATCGACAAGCACTTGCAGAACACCTTCAAGCAAGGCTACATCGAAGAAGGCATGACAACCGACATGGTGAACCTCCTGTGGGGACCTCCCGATCATGAAACTGCAGATGGCATGGTCTGGGAATATTTCACACGCGAAGGTAAGCTTATCACTCGTTTGTTCTGGAAATATCCGGAACAGGCTCGTCTGAAAGGCTACGAAGGCGAAAAGGTTCTCGACAAGATCGAAGGCGACCGCTATGGTGGATCTCCTCCGCCAACATCTAGCCGTTCGAGCAACTACGAACACTAGTACTTAAACAAAACTGCACCCCTTGGTTTAACCGCCGAGGGGCTTTTTTTATAAAAAAGGCGGCCCCGGAACTGAGTCCGGGGTGACAGCAGAAAGAGGTTTTTCTACATTTACGCGCGTTAAATTTTAAACCTCTCAAGGAGTTATATCATGCGTCAGTATATTATTGCTGGTAACTGGAAGATGAACAAGACCGTTAGCGAATCCGTTCAGCTCGCTAAGGACATCGTTGAAGCTGTCAAGGACGTGAAGAAGACTGAAGTCGTTATCGCTCCGACCTACCTCGCTGCTGCTAAGGTTGCAGACGTCGTGAAGGGCACGAACGTGAAGCTCGCTATCCAGGACATCCACTGGAAGGACCAGGGCGCATACACCGGTAAGGTTTCCATCGACATGGTCAAGGAAATCGGTGCAGAATACGTGATTATCGGTCACTCCGAACAGCGCCAGTACTTCCACGAAACGGAAGAAACTGTGAACCTCAAGGTCAAGAAGACTCTCGAAGCAGGCCTCAAGCCGATCATCTGCATTGGTGAAACTCTCGACCAGCGCAACGGCGGCATCTTGAAGGAAGTTCTCGGCCTCCAGGTCAAGGGCGCATTCAAGGACGTTTCTGCTGAAGACGCTGCAAAGTGCGTTCTCGCATACGAACCGGTTTGGGCAATCGGTACTGGCGTTACCGCTACCGACGAACAGGCTGAAGAAACTCAGGCTTATGTCCGCTCTGTTGTTAAGGAAATCTACGGCGAAGCTGTTGCTGAAGGCATGCGCATCCAGTACGGTGGCTCCATGAAGGGTGCAAACGCTGCTGGCCTCCTCGCTCAGAAGGATATCGACGGTGGCTTGATTGGTGGTGCAGGTCTCAAGGCCAACACCTTCAAGGAAATCATCGACGCAGCTGAAGCCAAGTAACTTTTAACGAAAGGATCGTCACAAATGACAACTCTCTTTTGGGTATTGATCGTCCTCCACGTGTTTCTCTGCTTTTTCCTTGCTCTCCTCGTTCTCGTTCAGAACGACAAGATGGGCGGTTTGGCAGGTCTCGGTGGCATGACTTCGCAATCTGCATTTTCTACCGCCGGCGCAGCGACCTTCATCCAGAAGTTGACCCGTGTCGTTGCTGTGATTTTCTTCATCGTGGTTTTCGCACTCAGCCTCATCACGGCTAAGCAGGATCAGGCTGTTGAAGAATCGACCATGCAGAAGGCTACTCGTGAAAACGCAGCCGAACAGGCTCCGGAAATACCGGTTCTCCCGGCAACGTTCAACGCTCCGGCTGAAGCAGCTCCTGCTGCACCGGCTGCCGCTGAAGTGAAGGCTGAAGCTCCGGCCGCACCTGCAGCCGAAGTAAAGGCTGAAGCCGCTCCGGCTCCTGAAGCTGCTGCTCCGACAGAAGCCCCGAAGGCCAAGAAAGGCAAGAAGAAAGCCAAGTAAAAGATTAGATTGACTTGAATCAAGTCTGTCCGACCGCATTCAGAAGTCCGTTCTCGAAAGAGAGCGGATTTTTTATAAATAAAGTAACATACTTTAGTATAAAAAAGTACGAGCTCCCAATACCCATTTAATGATTGGTCAGAGAGCCCATTGCTGGTAAGGGTTGCTAAATTTTAATCTGTAGTTATTAGTTTATGGTCTTTAGTCATTGGTTATTAGTCATAGGTTATTAGTATAGTTGCTAGAAGCTATTGACTAAGGACTAGCTACTATTTTAGAGGTTTTTATGCAGAACACACTCGTTTCTCCTGTTGGTATTTTAGGCTTTGGCGTCGAAGGCCAGAGCACGTTGCGTTATCTTTTCCGCGAAGGCATCAAGGACATTGTCGTGATGGACAAGAACCCAGTGACACTTCCGGATGTGCCCGCAGGCGTAAACGTCAAGGTTAGCAGCGGCGAAAACTATTTGGACGGACTCAAGGACTGCGTGACCGTTGTGCGTTCAGCGGGCGTTTATCCGATGAGCAAGGAGCTGTTCCATTTCCAGATGAACGGCGGCCTCATGACGAGTCAAATTCAACTGTTCTTAGAACAAACTCGTTCTGCAAAGGTGGTTGGCGTCACGGGTACACTCGGTAAGGGCTCAACCGTGAGCATGATTAGCCACATTTTGGACAAATGCGGCAAGGCGAACGCTATTGGCGGAAACTTTGGCGTACCGGCATTGGACTTACTTGAAGACGAGACTCCGGACCGCATCAGCATTTTGGAACTTTCAAGTTTTCAGCTAATGACTTTGTCCGTATCGCCGGATGTAGGCGTTGTGTTGCGCGTTTCGACGGAGCACTTGGATTGGCACAAGACAGTCGAAGAATACCGCGATGCAAAGGCTAATTTAGTGCGTTGGCAAAAGCGTGATGCAGCATGCGTTTATCTGAAAGATGCAGAACCGACTGCAAAGATTGCATCGGAAAGCCCGGCCAAGACAAAGTATGCGGTAAGCCTTAAGGATGGCGAAAGTGCAGGTGACGGCGATGCCGTAATTGACGGAGCAACACTTACAATTGATGGTGTAACTTTGTACCTCGCTGATTGCAAGGTTCGTGGTATTTATCAGCTCGAAAACATGGCTGCAGCAACACTTGCATGCAAGGCATTAGGCGTTAACATCGCCGATGCATTCGAAGCCCTCAAGAGCTACGAGACGCTCCCCTTCCGCATGGAATTCAAAGGCGAAAAGAACGGCATTGAATTTTACAACGATAGTTACGCAACACGCCCGGACGCAACGATCGCAGCCACCGCAAGCATGACGCGCCCGTTTGCGTTGATTTTGGGTGGTTCCGAAAAGAATGCCGACTTCACGGAACTTTCGAACATCTTGGTGAAGGAACGCCCGAACTTGAAGCGTATTGCACTTATTGGCGCCACCGCCGAACGCATGCTCGCCGACTTGAAGAAGGCCGGTATCAACGAAGCGGGAATCAAGACAGCAATCTTCCCCACGCTCGAAGAAGCTTTTGCAGATAGCCTCAACATCGGCAAAGGCGGCACGGTCATCATGAGCCCCGCCTGTGCAAGCTTTGGACTGTTCAAGAACTACAAAGTCCGCGGACAGGTTTTCGACAAGCTTGTTGCGGAGGTGTAAAAATTTTTGATAAAAAAGCGCGCAACCCCCTTTACAAGCTAAAAGTTTTATACTAAATTTGTGCCGTTCCGCTAAGGACCACGCGGTCGTGGTGGAATTGGTAGACACGCTAGCTTGAGGTGCTAGTGGGAGCAATCTCATGACAGTTCAAGTCTGTCCGACCGCAGAAAAAGACTCGATGTAAATCGAGTCTTTTTTCATTTTTGCACGAAGGGAGATTCCCGCTCGGAGGCGGGAATAACAAATAAAATGCCGACCCCGGCACAGAGGCCGGGGAGACATTGTCAAAAAAAAATTCAATTATTTTTCAACAAGAGTTTCCAAAATCAAAAAATTATACTATCTTTGTGTTCGTTCCGCTAAGGACCACGCGGTCGTGGTGGAATTGGTAGACACGCTAGCTTGAGGTGCTAGTGGGAGCAATCTCATGACAGTTCAAGTCTGTCCGACCGCAGAAAAAAGACTCGATGAAAATCGAGTCTTTTTTATTTGCATTGGCGCCCTTTCCCACCATCCCATAAAATTCTACATTTGCATGCATGAACCGTTTTGAACTGAAAAAGACGTCGAAGAAATCCAAGGCCCGTCTGGGCGTTTTGCACACTGACCATGGCGACATCCAAACGCCAATTTTTATGCCGGTGGGCACCGAAGCGACCGTAAAGGCCGTAACACCCGCTCAACTCAAGGAAGACATCAAGGCCCAGATTATCCTCGCAAACACGTACCACTTGTACCTGCGCCCCACAACGCCAAAAATCGCTGCAGCAGGCGGCATCCACAAGTTCATGAGCTGGAATGGCCCGGTGCTCACGGATAGCGGTGGATTCCAAGTGTGGAGTTTGAAGGAACTTCGCAAGATCAAGCCCGAAGGTGTTGAATTCAGAAGCATTCTGGACGGTTCCAAGCACTTTTTTAGCCCGGCAAGCGTGATGAACGCCCAGCGCGAAATCGGCGCAGACATCATCATGGCACTTGACGAATGCACACCGTACCCAAGCACGGTCAAGGAAGCGGAACACAGCTTAAACTACACACTCCGCTGGACCGCCGAAGCGATGGAATGGCTCAAAGATCACCCGCCGATTCACGGTTACGATCAGCAGTTCTTTGGCATTATCCAAGGCGGAATGCACACGCATTTGCGCAAGCAGGCGATTGAACGCATCGCAGAACTCGGCCCCGATGGCTACGCCATGGGCGGACTTTCCGTCGGTGAACCGACCGAAACGATGTACGAAATTGCCGACTTCTGCACAGACTACTTGCCTACAGACCACCCGCGCTATGTGATGGGCGTCGGAACGCCGTGGAACTTGCTGGAATTGATCGGTCGCGGTGTCGACATGTTCGACTGCGTGATGCCCACGCGCAACGCCCGCAACGGCATGCTCTTCACAAGCGAAGGCGTGCTCCGTTACAAGGCCGCCCGCCATGCCGAAGAATACGACAAGCCGGTCGACCCCAATTGCGACTGCTACTGTTGCCGAAACTTCAGCCGCGCCTACTTGCGCCACCTGCACCATGCCGGGGAATCCCTCGGCTACACGCTCGCCAGCATCCACAATCTGCACTTCTACCTGCACTTGATGCAAGAGGCGAAGGACCACCTCGCCGACGATACTTTTGAAGAGTGGGCTAAGGCAAAATGCGAAGTGCTACAGAGAAACCTTGAATAAAAGGCGACCCCGGAATAAATCCGGGGTGACAGCCTGTGTCTTCCGCCTTCGGCGTCAGGATGACGAGACTGCAAAAACGCCTCGGACAGTTTGTCCGGGGCGTTTTTGATGGTTACTTAAGCGCTCCGCGGGGAGCGCAATCAGTCTTACTTGATAGAGATACGAGCAGTCTTTGCAGAGCCATTCATCATGACACGCACGACATAGTTGCCGTTGCTCAGGTTCTTGAGAGAAACCTGATGAACGCCAGCGCTCATATAATCAACATGGCTTTCGACAACATGACCCATCATATCGAACACCTGGATACGAGCTTCACCAGCCTGCTTGAAGTTCACATTGAGCATGTTGCCCTTGATGCCAACCTTGATGCCGCTAGCAGCGCGTGCAACCGTCTTGAAGCCGACCTTCGGGACTTCGACGCACTTGAGGTCGTCCACATAGAGGTAGTTGATTGTCGGCTGATAAACAATGCCCTTGTAGCCAACAACTTCCCAAGCCATCTTCTTGATAGCACCCCAGTTGAGGTCCTTCGGATCTTGAGTCCAGTTCGGCTGAGCAATGTCTTCGACATTGATGACCATGGTCTTCCAAACCTGGGAATCATCAAGCGGATATTCATGGTAAGCGTAGTCCGTCACAGAACCATCCTGAATCTTGAAGGTATGAGCGGATCCCTTGTAACGGTAGCTGATAGCACCGCACTTGCTCAAGTCAATACCCTTGGAGGTATCAGCATTGGTATTGAGGCCGAGAGCCACAAACGGGGCTTCAGTATAAGTTCCCTGATCCCAATTGATGTCCTTCAAGCCAACAAAGCCCTTGGTGCCGTTCGTAACATCTTCAGTACCCGGGAAAGCAACCACATAACCACCAAGCTGTTGGTCATATACGTTAGAAATAGAGGACTTTCCACCCGGTTCCTTATCCGTATAAGCATACCAGGTACCCGTAGTCTTGAGAACTTCATCAAGATCTTCAACGTCGTCGATATCAACAACAGTCTTGTAGGTTACCGTAGCAGAAGAACCCGGAACGATTGCGCTAGAAGAAGAAGTTGCCTTTGCGCTGCTAGAAGAACCAGCAACAACAGAAGAAGAGCTCTGACCAACTGCAGCACTAGAAGAGGACTTCGGATTTTCGCTAGCACCACCGCTAACGGCAGTGAAGGAAAGACCGTCGCACTTCACGTCATCCACATAGAGATACGGATACTTGGGCTGGTTCATATCGTCCGGAACCTTTTCGAGGCCCTTGATTTCCCAAGAAAGACGAGTTGCATTTTCCATCTTGATCGGCTTGGAGCGAGAATCGTCACCCCAGGTTTCCTGCTTCAACATGTCCGTCGTAATTTCGACTTCCTTCCAACCTTCAGAAGCGTCCTTGTTCACGCGATGATAGTTGTAGTCAGTAACATCGGTCGTTTCGATAGCGAAGTTATGGCTTGCTCCCTTGTACTTGTACTTGATGGTCTTGCACTTGGAGAAGTCTGCATAAGCCTTCGGGGAATCCTTTGCCGGTTCCTTCAAAAGCGTGAGGAACATCTTGATGTACGGACCGTAAGTAAGGGAACCCTTACCAATCTTTACATCCTTAAGGGCTGCAACATACTTGGACGTATTCTTGTTGTCGCCGCTGACCGGGTAGACAACCTTATAGGTCGTGTTGCCAAAGTCATCTTCAATCTTTTCGTTAGAAATAGAGCTTGCGCCACCGTTTTCCTGGTCTTCAACAGCAGCCCATGCACCACCGAGGTAACCATAACGGTCGCCATCTTCCATGTCATCGAGAATGGAAGTCGTAGCGCCATTGGCAACGCCAGCAGAGAAGCCGGATTCTTCTTCGGCATCACCATTCTGGAGGCCGCAATTCTTATAAGATGCGCCACCGAGCTTGCTCTTGACGTACTTACCAGAATTGGTGTAGGTGAAACCGTTTTCGAACACGGCATTAGCAAATGCAGCAGAAGTTTCGTTCATAGCAGAAGCGTTCCAGTTCGTCCAGGACACGCCCTTCTGAGCCATCCATTCTACCCACTTATTGCTGGAGCCTTCATCCGGCTGGCCATCACCGTTAGCATTGACGGTACCCCATTCGGTAGCAAACACAGGCACGCCTGCAGCCATAGCCGTTTCTGCAGCCTTGTTGTAACCGCCATCGCCCATATAGTGAGTTGCAGCATAGAAATGGAGCGTACAACCGTAGTTCTTGTCGTTGATGCCTGCGGAAGCGCAAGCATTCGGCTGGCTGGACCATCCCGGGCTACCCACGAGAATGAGGTTGTCGGAATACTTACGGATAACCGGAATCACCTGATCGGCATGCTGCTTCACGGCATCCATGCTACCGGTCGGTTCGTTCCAAATTTCGAAAATCACGTTGTTGTACTTGCCGTATTCCTGGGCTGCATATTCGAAGAACTTGACAGCATCGTTAGTAAAGCCATCAGAAGATTCGATGTGCCAGTCAATGATGACGTAAATGTCCTTATCGACAGCAGCGTTCACTACGGACTTGAGCAAAGCCTTCTGGAAGCCTTCGCCACCCGTCGTGTAAGAACGGCCCGAGCTGTTGAACTTTTCGTCAGCGGCACCAAGAGCAAAACGCACAACTTCGATACCCATGTCGTCAACCAAGCGGTTGATGCCCTTTTCAGAGTAGAAGTCGGTAGAATAGGTATTGCCCGAGCTCCAGAAGAGGCTCATGCCCTTCACCTGGACAGCCTTGTTTGCGTATTCAGGGCAGGAACCCGAAAGCTTGCCACCATTAGCCTTAAGTTCACCGTACGTGCTTACGGGGCCAACACGGCTTGCAGTCACTGCCATAGCAGAGGTCACGGCAGCGCACGTCAATAATGCGAAGACTTTTTTCATAAACATCCTTTTGGTTTACACCCAATCTCCGCAACCATATAATCCCAAACGAAAGATAAATATTATGGGGAAAAATAGATGTAATATATTTGGAAACATGCAAAACCGCTAAAAAAACGGCATTTAGATTAGAAATGTTTACCAAAACGGGAGATGCCCGCTCGGAGGCGGGCATGACATAAACAAAGGGGTTGCACAAATACCGACCCCGGCACAAGGCCGGGGAGACAGTGTAAAACTTAATTCTTCACGAACTTCATGGTCTGCAATCCAAGAGGCGTCAAGAATCGGACGATGTAGACCCCTGCACGGAGCGAGCTCATGTCAAGCACACGGGCATCGCCTACGCTCTTGATGTCTGTAATATTGACTCGGCGGCCATCAACACCGATGATATCCAAACGGGTGATGTCTGCGGCACCTATAACAAGGCTTGCAGAACGGGCATCATAATAAATTTCGCGAGGCTTCGTCATCATAACTTTCGCAAAGCCCATCGTCCCTTCTGAACTCGAACTTTCGACCTTTTCGTTGCTGGAACTGTCACTGGATTCTTCGCTCGAGGAACTCAGAATGACGTTGGAAGAAGAACTGTTACTGGATCCTTCGCTCGATGAGCTCAGGATGACGTTAGAAGAGGATGAACTCTGTATGACGCTAGAAGAGGAAGAATATTCCATCACTTCCCCATTGCTACCCTTGTATGCCATGAGCGCATCTTTGAGCGCTTGGTTCACGTCCGAAGAGGCATCGTCAACAGAATTGTCAAAGGTCCACTTGAAATCGCCACCCTGCAAACGGCCAGCGTAGGCACGCACATTCGCAACAGCCTGTTCCGGAGAATCAGCCGTGTAGCTGTACATGATAGACTTGTCCGTATCGAAGTTGTTATACGTATTTGCGCCATCGTAAGACTTAACGCTAGACGGCACCTGAGCTTCGCGACTGCTTACAACATAAGCGTCAAAATCGACCTTAGAATCAATATCGCCAATTGCAGTTTCTTTACCCTTCAAAATGTATTTGCTTGCGCCATACGGAATAAACGTGTAAGAGCCTTCCATGTGGTTATTGTAAGCCTTGATTGTACCGCCCGCTTCCTTGCTGAACGTACCGTTATTGGTCGGATCGCGCTTGGTGCCGCTCGCATAGACGTCGGTTCCCTGCAACGAGGTCATCATCGGATATTTGCAATTACGGAAGTAGTTTGCTTCCATGAACACGGAAGAGCCCAGCGTAGAGCCTGCGCCGTACTTGGCATTGCCATCGTAATAGTTGTTGTACACATGAGCGCTGTAGTAACGCACACGCGGATGACGGCTATCGGAGTGATCGTACCAGTTATGGTGATACGTGATGTAATAGCCCCCATTGGCACCTTCCTTAAGGCCGAGCAAATTGGACTTGCCATTATCCCAGAAATGGTTGTAGCTAAAGGTCACATAAGTCGATAGCTTGCAATCCAAGGCGCCATCGCCCTTGACCTGGTCCTTGTCGCTACCCGCATGGCCGTAGAAAAAGTCATTGTTGTGGACCCAGATATACTGGTTATCCTGCTGGAGCGTGATGTTGTCGCCTTCGTCGGAATCAACATTCATAATGCCGATGTTTCGGATTTCCAAATCCTGGGTTCCTTTGACGCGGAAACCCCAGCCATTTGCAGTCGCATCATTACCGATGCCTTCAACAGTCATCGAAAGGCCCTCTTTTTTGCCCATATCGATGGTGATGTCGCCCTTGTCGGTCACTTCGGGGTCCGTCACATTTCCCAGGAGACGAATCACCAGCGGGCGCTTATCATAGCCCTTCTTGAACGAAGTTAAGATATTTTGGAGGCCCACACTTTCCGTAACGGCGCCCTTGTTGCTCGTGACGACATCCAGCTTGACCGTGTTCTTCGTCGATTCCGAAATGTAGAGGACGACAGCTCCCGATTTGAGCGTACCGTCTGCGTTATAGGCGCCCGGAACATGTCCGTTGCTAAACGCGAATCCAGCACGGTCATGCGCCTTGACTTCTAACGATTTGGATGTGGTCGAAGCAGTCTCTTTGCCGCCTTTTACAGACGCCACCTTGAGCGTGTAACTACCCGCCTTGAGGCCGACCACGTCGACACGGAACTTGGAACCGTATTTGCGGATGAGCGGAGCATCTACCTTGACATCGCTAGCTCCAGCGCCCGAATAATAGACGTTGTAGCTATCGGAACCGTCAGATGCCCATTCGGCATAGGCCGATTCTAAAGCACCAGAGGCTATCTGAAGAGAAACCTGTGCGTTGGCCACAGCAAAAAAGCCAGCACATGCGAAAATAGAAACAATTTGTTTCATAAAACATCCCAACCCAAAAATGGGCTAATAAAATTAGCCCCACACCGGTAATCAATATACCCCCTTTGTCAATTTTTAGCAATAGCGCAAAGCAAATGCAATAAAAAAATTACATATGAAGAAGCCCGATTTAGAGCGGTTTCATAAATATGAATTTTATTTTTCGTGAAAAATCACATTAAAACAATTATATTGTGGTCGCTACAGTGTGGATGGGAAACCTTAGAGGATGAGTATGTTAAAAAAGACTTTTTTAGCAGGCCTTGCTGTATTTGGCCTCGCATTCACCGACGCCCAGGCTGCATTGAGCGACGACGATTACATCGAAGCCGCATGGATGACCACACGATTCTTTGGCGCCCAGCGTTCTGGCCAAGGTCCGAACTGGGTTCTCGACGGAACAAACAACCCCACCAGTTTCACGAACGAAAAATACAATGGCAAGGATGTCAGTGGTGGTTGGTTCGACTGCGGTGACCACGTGATGTACGGTCAAACCCAAGGCTATTCCTCTTACGTTTTGGCACTCAGCTTTGCAGAATTCACCAAGGGTTACTACGACCTTTATACCGGTGACTACACCGACTACAAGGCAAGCAAGGATTACACCCGCAAAGGCGGTAAACCGAATGACGTGCGCGACCTTTTGGAAGAACTCCGCTACGAAGCAGACTTTTGGGTTAAGGCAGCCATCGACGAAAACAACTTTGTGACCGTGAAGGGTAACGGCAATCAGGACCATAACAAATGGGTTACCGCAGGTGTCATGACCAAGCTCGGAACCGGCGATGGCGGTGAACCGCGCGAAATCAAAGGCAATGCGGACGACGCCTATACACCGGGCATGGCAGCCGCTATGCTTGCCGTTATGGCTCGTATCGACCCCGATGAAAGTGCTCGCGAAAAATACTTGAAGGCAGCAAAGACCGCATTTGCATACGCCAAGAAGCACAAAGGCGTTACGAACTCCCAAGGTTTCTATGAATCCAGTTGGTGGAACGGCATTTGGGAAGATGGTCCATTCCTTGCCGCAACAGAACTTTACCGTACGACCAAGGATGAATCCTACAAATCCGAAGCACAAAAATACTGGGACAAGATTGACTTCGACAAGAACAGCTTCACCCGCTTTAGCTATTCTGACGCAAGCCCGCTCTCTTACATCCTCGGTGAATTCATCTTTGGTTTCAACCCGCTAGGCGACTACGCCGGTGTGCAAAACTACCTCGACAAGATGTACCTCGATCAGGTAGACAGCAAGGGTATTTACAATAAAGAAACTGGTGGCGCAGGAAAGTTCCCGACCCGCACTCCGGCAGGCGGCGCATTCCTCTATTCACTTTACTCCAAATTTGCAAAGGACAATTCCTACGACGAAGCTATCGAAAAGAACGTCGCTTATCTTCTTGGTGACAACAGCAATAAGAAATCTTACGTTGTTGGCTTTACCCGCAACGGAGCCAACGCTCCGACGCATCCGCATCATCGTGGCTACTATGGCAACGAAGACGCAGGTCGCGATGTCAACAGCATGGGTGGCGCACCTGAAAAGAACAAACTTTTGGGCGGTATGATTGCAGGCGACTTCACAAGCGGAAGCCACAGCAATAGCACAGCCCAATGGCAGGTGAACGAAGTCTGCCTCGACTTGAACGCTCCGCTCGTTGGCGCACTCGGTTACATCTTGAGCAAGAAAGCCCCAGTCGAAAAGGTCGCAAGCGATGTTGAAGAACCGGAAGAAGAAAAGAAACCTGAAGAAGGTATTGTTGCAGGCCGCATCCTGAATACAAACACATTCAGCCTCGTTCGCAGTACCTCATCCATTACAATAAACAGCGCAAACAATGCTCCATTCGCTGTTCAGGTCTTCGGAGTCTCCGGCAAGCTCGAACAAGAACTTATCAGTGATGGACACAGCCTGAATATCAGCATCCAGAACAAGGGCCTGAAGATCATCAAGGTTTCTTCCAAGAATGCAACCAAGACGTTCAAGGTGAATAATTACTAGAAATTAGGAATCGTCATTGCGAGAGTGCGCAGCACTCGAAGCAATCTCAAACAATTTTATCAAGTTCGCGATGTAATTCGCGGACTTTTTATTTACAGTTTAATGCGAGAAATCGCTTCTTTGAAAACCGCAGGGTCTTGCAGCAGGCTAATGACCACCCAGCCATCTTCGTCAAAATCAAAGAAGAAGCCCGGCTGTACAAGCACATGCTTTTCTCGAAGCAAGCGAAGCGTGAGTTCTTCGTCATCTTCGCCAAGACGCACAACAGCGTACCAGCCACCGAGAACTTCGGGACAATACTTGGACGGGAACGCTTCGCGAAGCATCTGCCAATTAGTTAGGAGTCGCTCGCGGACACGCGATTCATAAGCAGAAGCCTTGGGTAAAAGCGAAATGCCGAGAGCCTGCGCAGGTGCAGAAACGCTCAAGTATGCGTCTTCGACGAACTCGAGAGCCGCGCGAATTTCTTCGAAATTTTCGCGCGGGGCGTAGAAAGCCATCCAGCCGAGCTTTAGCTGCGGCGAGCCCACAGCTTTGCTAAGACCATTCAGCCAGAAAATCGGGCACTTCGGACCGTTTTCGGGAAGGTTAATAAAGTCTCCCCCGCCCGCATCCCAGAGATTCGGATGATTCGAGTCAAAAACATACTGCCAAGTGCGCGAGACTTTATCCGAGAAAGCATAATCGCCGAATACTTCGTCGACGACGAGAATCATGTTGTTCTCTTCGCAGAAACTGACCGCAGCGTTCCATTCTTCACGAGAGATGCAATGACCAGTCGGATTATGTGGCGAGACAAGCAACAAAATTTTTGCATGTTCCGGCGCCGCCAAGAGGCTGTCGGAATCCAGGACAAAACGGAAGGTGGATTTTACTGGATTCTTCGCTTCGCTCAGAATGACGTTTTTTTTCGCCTTAACCGGTTGCCGTACAAGTTTCAAAAAGTACGGAGCACATTCCAAATGCTCGAGCTGCGCAAGCGTATCCAAAAGCGGATAGCCGGGCATCGGCGTTAAAATCACATCGCCCGGATCACAGAACGTCTTGAACAAAACGGAATAAGCTTCGCTCGTGCTTGCTGTTAGGATTATCTGCCCAGCAGTAAAATTGCCACCACGTTCGCGGTAATACTCCACCACCGCTTCGCGAGCTGATTTCCAGCCCGCAGCATCCGGATTCCAGTTGCCGAAATCCTTGCGGCCTTCATCAATTGCCACATCCATTTCCACCGGCAAGCCTGCTTTCACGGGGCTGCTCACCGTCATATCGATAAACGGAAGTGCATCTGAATTCGCGCACGCCGTAAGCACATCGGCTTTTGCGCATTCCAATTCAGCAAAAAACGGAGACGGAGAAAGATCTTTAGGCAAACGTGAAGAAAGCATGATAGCTCAAATTTAGAAAACAGTTCACCAAGTAGTGCAACGACTTTAATCTTTCACGCAACGGACGGATGAGCCATAAACTTTACTCCAGAGACCCGTACCAACACCATCCTCAAATTCTCTCAAATTCACAGAAAAAGCATGATACCACCGTTCTTCTGAAGATGTCCAAAAACACGCTTCACGGCCCTCATTATAATAAGCGCCCTGGTCACCTTTATAGCCTGCAGGAACCACATTAAATCCGTACGAATCCGTTCCTGCAAAATAATGCCAGTTACCACTAGACCTGAGCTTTTTTCCCGCATTATCGGTATCGTACAAGTAAGTTGCATTTTGAGTACCACCTACCGCACCAAACAATGTTCGCCATTCATTAAACGTAGGCACATGCCAACCCGCCGGGCACAATCCAGACACAGGATATACTGGATTGCAATCATGGCCATAGCCACAATTCACACCATTGGCGCTCCACACGGCAGCACTATCCATCACAGCAGACCATGGATAAAGGCGGCCATATTGTTCACACTTCTCGGGATTATTGCCCCAACAGAAACTATTGGACGTTTCCAGATTCAAGTTTTCAGCCATCCACCACTGGTCACCAATTTTCACGGTCTTATAGGTTTGACCATCTCGGTCATCCGTCAACGTTCCGTATTCGCATGTATCTGTACTATCCGTTTTGCACGGCATCGCCTGCGGAACCGAAGACAAATCTATGGGAGTCTCCGTTACAACAGAATTATTTGACGCATCGTCACCGCAAGCGATGAAACTAGACAAAAGAATACAAACGAGTGAAAAGAATGCAATACGTTTATTCATAAACCCTCCTTCTTTATTTTGTATAATATACAAAATATATTTGAATAAAAGAGAGCTTAGTTTAATCTTTCACGCAACGGACGGAATATCGATCCTTGTCCATATGGCCCAAAACACCACCACCATTTCTAGAACTTCCGTCATCACTGAATAAAGTCGCATTGCCCGAATCATAGCCCATCGACAACATATTGAAACGATTTGGCGCATTTTTACGCGACACAATAAAACAGGCTCCAACATTCAAATAATAGAAGCCAAGGACATCATCACCAAACCTGCCTGCCGCTAGAGCCGAAAAACCAAATGCATCAAAACCATTTCCACTTACCCCCTCATCATAATCTTGCCATCCCGTCTTGGACTTCAAGAAATAACCCGCATTATGCCATATAAACTTTTTTTCTTCATCTTGTACGCCACCAATATTTTTCAAAAGCGTTTCAACCTCGCTCACCTGTGGCAAATGCCAACCCGGAGGGCACGCTTCTTCAGCCTCGTCCCATGAGTAGAGGCGACCGTACTCTTTACAAATGGTAGAATCATTTTTATAGCAGGCGGCCTCCCCCTGTTTATACTTCAGATTTTCAGCCATCCACCACTGGTCACCAATTTTAACGGCCTTGTACTTTACGCTGTCTCGGCTATCCTCAAAAAATTCCTGGATAATTTTTGAGGGCGCAACTTTTTCCAACAATTTTTCAGCAGCTTTTCTATCTCTTATTTTACCAAAGGCCGTAATCTTATCTTCAATTTTAAAGATAAGCTCCATAGTATCTTCAGCCGATCTCTTTCCGTTCTTTTGATTTTGGAAAGTAAGGTTATACGCCATTGAAAGGAACACCGCAACAAATGCAAGTATTATCCAAATGCGTTGCATATCTATTTTATTCCTATAAAAACTTAAAACTACTTCTTACGTTTTTTCAAGAAACTTGCAAGCGCAACGGCAATCAAGATGCCTGCCGGGAGCACGACAGCAATCGTCAAGAGAATAAGCTTTTGAAGGTCGCTTAATCCCTTGAGCGATTTTTTGAAATTTTTGAAGCGAGCACGCAGACCAGGCTTTGCGACTTCTTCGGAACCTTCGACATTTTCGCCATCAACGTCACCATTGTTCGCCAAATCTTCGGAACCGGCAAAAGCCTTGATGTTCGGGAAAAGCGCCAACAACTTGGACGCCGATTCCTTAACAGGCCCCACAAATCCGTCCGCACGCGAACGAACCTTACCATAGACTTTTTTGAATGGCGTCTTAAGTTGTTCTAACATTATTTTCTCCTATGGACTGCTTCGCTCGCGATGACGTGCAACGACGTTTACGCTTTCTTGTAAATCAGGTTCACGCCGCCAAAGAGGGCGCGCATGTTCGCCTTGAGCGTATCGCTCGAGACACCGCGACCTTCGACTTCTTCGCCGTTAGCCTTGAGCACAATGCGGCTTAAGCCACGACCTGCCCACAGCTTATCCTTTTCAGGAACGACGAGCTGGCGATACTTCACAAGCTCGACCGGCATGCCGATTTCACGCATGAGCATGAGGGCAGCTTCGATCGGACCTTCGGCCGTCACGGACTTCACAAGCGCTTCACCATCCTTCTTGAAGTGGAAAATGAAGCGGTTTTCGTCCGGGATAACTTCGATGTTGTTGAACACCAGGCGACCGTTCACGTTGACGAACTGTTCGCGGAACACATCGAGCACGCGTTCAGCACTGAGTTCACCTTCGGCTTCGCTCAAGCGCTTCAGCACCGGCTGCAACTTGGAAGCTTCCTGCAAGGTCATCTTGTAGCCGAACTTCGTGATGATTTCGTACACGGCGGTACGGCCGCTCTGGCTCGTGAAGCTGAGCGTATCGTTCTGGTTACGGCCAATGATCGAGTAATCAATCGGACGGTAAGCGCCCTTCTTCATGTCCTTCGTCTTGGATGCGCCATCCTGGTGGATGCCGCTACGATGGACGATTGCTTCAGTACCGATCAACGGAGCGCGGATGTATATAGGCACGCCGCTCCAATGGCTCACGAGAATTGCGGTTTCGTAAATGCGTTCGAGATGCAGTCCCGTTTCGACACCGGAATTGTGCAGGCCAATCGCGACTTCATAGAAGTTCGTGTTACCGCAACGTTCGCCGAGGCCGTTCAAAGCGACTTCGAGCTGGGTTGCACCGACAAAGAAGCTTTCGACAGTAGCAGCCGTTGCCATGCCGAGGTCGTTATGGCAATGCACAGAAATCGTGATGTTCTTGGGCAGAGCTTCATAGACCTGCTTGACCTGGTCGACGTAGAGCTTCGGGCGGTAGCGTTCCACCGTGTTCGGCAGGTTGATCGTCGTAGCACCGGCTTCGACAACAGCCTTCAGAACGTCAATCACAAAATCCATGTTTTCGAGGCAGTCACCAAAATGTTCGGCGCTGAATTCCACATCGCCCTTGTCGCCGACGAGCGACTTTGCAAACTTCACGCACTTCACAGCCTTTTCCTTGACCTGTTCGGGCGTCATGTGCAGCACGTTTTCCATGGACAAGGGGCTTGTGGCAAGGAACGTATGGATGCGCGGATGCGGAGCGTACTGGACAGCTTCCCAGCAGCGCTGGATATCGCTTTCGATGCAGCGAGCGAGGCCAGAAACAACGACGTTCTTCGCGGTTTCGTCGCCTTCTTCCGCCATCTGCGCGGTGAGCTTTGCAAGTTCCATGACCGATTCAAAATCCATTTCGCTAGACGCAGGGAAACCGACTTCGGCACCTTGCACACCGAGCTTCAAGAGCAACAGATAAACATCTTTTTTCTGGGCGTTGTTCCAGGGCTTCGGAAGAGCCTGGTTACCATCACGCAGTGTTACGTCATAGAAGAAAGGTTTTCTCGTTTCAGTCATTTTTATCTCCTTGCCGGCTTCAAGACCGCAAAGTTCCTTTAATTTTTCAATTCCAAAAATAGAATTTCGCCATAAAAAAGAACCCGCTTCGTTCTCGAAGCGGGCGCTTTTAGGTTGAAATTCGTTTGAAAATCTTTGAAAAATCCCTAAAACCTCGCTTCGGTAGCGATGCTAAGTAGAAGTAGAAGGTTCAAGATTTTTCTCATGTGCATGAATATACAAAGTTTCGAGAGGAATGGCAAGGGGGCGTGATTATGACAAACCCCTACAAATCGTCTTCTAATGGAGGTATGTCGTTAGGTTCAAAGTGGTCACTCTGGATCGATCTCTTCTGGTGCACAAGCTGATCCAGAACGAACACATGCTAGATAAAAGCCAGCGTCATCCAAAACACGCTTGCGGTTATATTCAAAGTGGTCGCTCTGGATTGATCTCTGCATAAACGAAGCGTAATCTTCAACAGCCTGGTGAACCTTGTCGAATGTCGAGCGCAAAGCTTTACGCTTGCTTTCCACACGTGGAGTCGGCAACTGGCGAGCTAGATCCAAGGCGATAACCTGAACGGAGTCTAATTCGCCCTGCATTGCATCGTAAGCCAGACGTGCACTATCGCGAGAAGCAACAGACACCATCGGCTTTTCCGTGCGTTTTTCTGCTTCGCTCAAAGGTTCGATTGCGTTCCGCCAATCTTTCTTTATGTAGTAGCAGTAGCCAATCACGAGAAAAGCTTCGGAAGCGATGAATGTTTCCGGAAAGTTGTTGATGATCCACTTTGCCACTTTCATAGCGTCATCCAGTTTGCGAGCCTTGAGAAAACACCATGCAATACCGAGCATAGCCTCGTCGAACACCGGAGAATCCTTCTGCACCAGGCCATACATCTGAGTAGCCGCAACGAAGTCCGGCTTTTCAACAGAGAAGAATATGTGGCCGAGCTTGACCTTAGCAGCATTCTGAATGTCGCGTTCGGATTTGTTGGAAAACGGCTGTTCCGTAATAGCACGGAAGCTGTTTTCAGCTTCGTCAGCCATGTTCATACGACTGTAAGCAAAGCCCATGGTATAGCGAGCGTAGAAGTAGTTGGCGTTACCCGGAAGAATTGAGGCGTGCAGGTCAATGGATTCCTGATAGAGGCCCTGTTCGAACTTGATCTGGCCTGCAATGTAGTCAGCGTCAACCTTCGCATCGCTTTTGCCGAAATTTCGGGCAATGATTTGGTACTTGTCTAAAGCCTCCTTGTACTTACCTTCCTTATAATCAATGTTCATCAACTGGAAGTGGAACTTAGCGAGTTGATCACTTTGCGGATAACGTTTGATAGCGTCTTCATAGATAGACTTCGCAGCCTTGTGCATACGAAGGTTTTCAAAGGACTTTGCCATGTAGAAAGCAGCCTGGTCCACCAAACGAAATGATGGGTACTTGGTCTGAACCACACCAAAGGCGTATGCAGCCTCCAAGAACCGACGTTTCATGAAGAGAGACTTCGCTGAATGGTAGTCAACGAACGGATCCCTTTCATAGATTCCTGCCGAGTCCTCATACATCCAGATGTTACTACCATATTCGAGAGACCATTCATCCTGCTGATACTTGTTCGGCGTGTAGCTGGACGCAGCAAACAAAGAAGTGCAGGCTACAGCAAGTCCGATAGCGAACGCCTTGATGAAACTAGTACGCAACGTCATTTTATCTACGCTTGAAAAACTCTTCAAAAAACAGCTTCTTCAATATACTTCATTTTGAGAGGGATTCACAAGCGATGGGGCGTTTCCCTCAAAAAAACTCAAAATTTTTATATCTTTTCGCAAACTATGATTTTACTCGTCGCCTAAAAAGCGAGACTTCGTCAGAATTGACATTTTGAATCCTAATAAATTCGCATTCCCTGATTTCAATTGCTTCTTCAGCAAAATCCGAATTAGCTGTTAATTCGTCAAAAACGCCCTGCGGAATATAAACAGCCCAAAAAGGCTTTTCTGCAAATCAAGTCGGCGAATTTTTAAAATAGAAATGAGTGGGGGTGTATCGGAAACAACAATCATACCGTAGAGGCCTCTTTTGCCTTGAGACGTTCATAGGAAGCAACATCCTCTTCAACCTCGTCCCAATCCATATCAAAATAGGCAAAGCCCTCATTTGCATAAAGTTCGATAAGCTGCCACTTTGTGATACAGAGAATTTCGGCAGCTCGACCATGGGAAAACGTATCGTTTTTGATAAACGGATGCAACAACAAGGCCAACTGCACAAGTTCGCCTTCAGGCTTCGTCGCAATATACGCTTCCATATCCACAGGGACATGAAGTTAGACTGTTGTCATTTCCATAGTAAGCCTCCACCATTAACATACATTTTTGGGGCAAAATCGCAAGTTTTTGCCCATTCTAGCTTTGAAAAGGGCCGTTAGAAAGGGCTTTAAGGAGAATTTTCTAATCACATTATGACTGTCAAAAGTTATATTTTCTTTTGACATATTGAATTAGAGTAGTACTCTTATTCCCGCTACGAAAAGTCTGGTAAATTTTTCAGGGGTGAAAGCCCCGCAACTTGGGAAGAAGACGAACACTCACACCGATCGGGTGTGGGTCGTTGGGTGTATACCCACGATTGAGTTTGGCCTTTTGCTGAACAAATCGTTGTGCTTAAAGTTGCGGGTTTACCAGAGCCTTCGTAGTATAAGCCGAGCAACGCCATGCCTTTTTTATTTTCGAAAATACATGGAAAATCGTTGCTCTGAACACAATATGAGGAAAATCCGTATTGATGTCAAGGCTTTTGGATAGTTGAATAGGATTGCCGCTCACAGACTGCCTTTGGCAGAAAGGTGAAAACAATGAAAAAGCTAATTGTTGTTTCTCTGGCTGTTGCGCTCTTCTTCTTATCAAGTTGCTCTTATAGAGCCGTACATGAATGTATGGATAAACATCCTGGGTGTCGTTGGAATTGCGAATTACAATATGGGTGGAGCGTTCCAGGATCCAGGAGCGATGAAGAAGTCCGACGTAATGCTGCGGTAGAACGTTGCTATTGGTAAAAAGGAGTGGTAATATGAAAAAAGTTTATTTTAAATTTAGCTGCGGCATTTTTTATGGTCGCTTGTGGTGATGAAACTACGATTCAGGGATACACAGATGTGGATGTGCAAAATATGTTTGCCATCTTTAAAGACTCTGTCGTGCAGGGAATTGAAGAAAATAGTAAATAATTTATGAATACAGATTTCAAAAGAGGTTGGCTAAGTCGTACGGCCAAAGAAACCGATAAAATAACGCTTTATCGGTTCTTTTCGTATAATTCGAATTCGTTGGGGCCTTTAATTTGTGGAGGTTTATACTTTTCCTCTCCCAAAGACTTTAATGATCCTTTTGACTGTAATTTAAGAATGATGCCAACAGCAATAGAAAAACAATACGGCATTAATTGGGATTCTGTTGTAAATGAGTTTAAAGCGAATGTTCATAAAATGGGCTTTGTTTGTTTTTCTCCGCATTGGGACAATACATTGATGTGGGCTCATTATGCTGATAAATTTAATGGTTTTTGTTTAGGCTTTGAATTTGACAATCCTTTATGTCGCAATGTTGATATTGAAAAAGCCTTTACAACATTCAGAGGAAGAGCTTATTATACACTTGACTTTTGGCTTCATGAGATGATTTACGCAAATAAAGATGAATATCCAACAGGGACTTCATTTGGTTTCGATGAAATTGAAGAAGAAATGCCCGAAGCGATAATTCGTTACAAAGCATCGGATTGGCAATATGAGCATGAATGTAGGCTTTCATTTCGGGGAGGAAATGGCATTCATCCAATTCCAGGAAATCTCAAGGAAGTGTATTTTGGATTGCGTATGGATGACGAAAAAAAGAGAGTTTTAATTTCAATTTTGGAAAAATACAATCCAATGTTTTATAATACCAATAAAAGTAAAACCCATATAAAGATTGATAGAACATTGTATAAAATCTAATTTTCTGAGCAATAAAATTATTTCCTTTGAAAAGTTTGTTTTGAATAGAGTTTTCATCCGCTTTGGGATGAGAAAGCGGGTAAGCCGGGCGTTGCGGGCTGGCGTCTGAAGCCCGCCAGAAAGGGTAGCGGAAGACCCGACTAGAGAGGGGCTGAAGCGAGGGGAAAACTTTCCCCACACAAAAAACTCAAAATTTTTATATCTTTTCGCAAACTATGATTTTACTCGTCGCCGAAAAACCTTCTGTCGCCAATCAACATTACAAGCCGATGCTGGAGCGTATTGAAGGTGAAAAGTTTACGCAAGGCGACGGATGCCTAATCGGCAAGAACCATTGCATCACGTGGTGCGTGGGTCACTTGATTACGCTTGCGCCGTTGGATGCCTACCCTGGTTTCGAGGGCGGTTGGCGACTTTCGAACTTGCCGCTTTTGCCCGAAAAATTCAAGTTGATGGAAATCGAGAGCACGCGAAAGCAGCTCGCGGTTGTGCGCGACATGATGGCAAGGGCGGATGTTCTTGTGAACGGCGCGGACGCGGGCCGTGAAGGTAATTTGATTTTCGACTTGATTCTCGACTACACGCCGGACTTTCGCAAAAAGCAGATCAAGCGTTTGTGGGTGAACAGCTATGTGGCGAAGGATTTGGACAAGGCTTGGAAGAATCTGGAAGACGCGACCGAGCGTTTGAATTTGAGCTATGCGGCAAGGCTCCGCCAGCGTGCCGACTGGATGGTCGGGCTGAATGCGACTCGTGCATACACGCTCACCGCCGGGCGCGGAAAGATGATTTCGGTGGGGCGCGTGCAGACGCCAACGCTGAACCTTGTCGTAGAACGCGATGCAATTGTTGAGCAATTCAAGGAACTATTTTATTACAGCGTTGTGGGGACCTGGAAAGGATATCAGGCGCAGTATGTAAGATATGAAAAGAAAGAAGTAAAAGGCGATTCCGGCTCGGAGGCCGGAATGACAATGCAAGAGATTGCTTCGGGGGACACGCCCCCTCGCAATGACAAATCAGCCCCATCGGACAAGCAAAGCAATTTAAAAGTTGCGATTTTCGAGAAAGAAGAGCCGGCGCAAGCTGTTATAGACAAATGCTCACCGCCGGAAGAAGCGGCGATTGCAAAGGTTGACATCCAGCAGAAAAAGCAGTTCCCACAAAAACCGTTCGACTTGACGGAACTGCAAAAAGAGGGCAACAAGCGTTTTAAATACAGCGCCCAGCAAGTTCTCGACTGCGCACAAAACCTGTACGAAAAGAAGTTGCTCACTTACCCACGTACGGACTCGCAATACCTGCCGGACACGATGCAGCAAGAGGCGTATGCGCTTGCACAAAGGCTTGCCACGCCGCAAGAAAAATCCGTCATGCGAGGCGGCAACGAAAACTTTGTCTTCATCAACTCCAGCAAAGTCACAGACCACTTTGCCATTATCCCCACGGGGGAAGAGCCGCAAAATCTCCCTGAAATGGAAGAGAACATTTACAAGCTCGCCAAGGAACGCTTTGTGCAGGCATGGCTTAAGCCGTATGTCTGGAGCGAAATGGAAGTTCTGCTAGAGGCAGGCAACGAAAATGGAGATTCCCGCTCAGAGGCGGGAATGACAAGCAGCGAAATTTTCCGTTTAAAGCTCAAGCGAAATGAAGATTTAGGTTTCCGCGCACTCGTCAAGGAAGAAAAGAAGAAAGGCAAGAAAAAGGGAGATTCCCGCTCGGAGGCGGGAATGACAGGTTCTGGCGACGAAAGCGGAAAAGGCGATGGCGATGATATCACGAACATCGTTGAATCATTCCCCGAATGGAATCTCGGAGACCACGCGCCATTTGACAGCCTAGAACTGCAAAAGAAAAAGAAGAGCAAGCCTAAGTACTTCACCGAAGCGACGCTCCTTGCCGCAATGAAAACGGCGGGCAAGCAAATCGAGAACGAAGAACTTGCCGAAGCCATGAAGGAACGCGGTCTCGGAACACCAGCTACGCAAGCAGGCATCATCGAGACGCTCAAAAAGCGCGGATTCATCGAAGCGCAAAAGAATTATCTTGTTAGCACCCAGCGCGGACGCGAAGTCATCGCGCTCATGGACGAGAAAGTCAAATCGCCAGAAATGACCGGCGAATGGGAATTCAAGCTTTCGCAAGTCGAAAAAGGCAAACTCACGCCGATTGAATTCCGCGACGGCATCGTGAATTACGTCAAAGAACTTTTCGAACATTTGCACCAAAAATACGCAAGCCAATTCGAACGCGAAACCGTCACCGACGCCATTCCTTGCCCGAAATGTTCCAGTCCGCTCGAAATTGCGCCGTGGGGCTACGTTTGCAAAAACGAGGAATGCGGCTTCAAGGCAGGCCACACGATTGCCGGCCGCACACTGAGCCACGCCGAAATGGCGACACTTCTCAAAACAGGCAAGTCCGATTTGCTCAGCGGATTCAAGAGCAAAAAAGGAACAACATTCAGCGCCACGCTCACATTAGGCGATGACGGCAACATCGGCTTTGAATTTTCCGATGACGCCCGCGCCAAAACGCCGACCAATTACAAGTGTCCCAAGTGCGGCAAGACGCTTTTGGATTCCGGGAACCGCCTCATCTGCGAAGGGAGCGACATCACCACATCGAATAACGAAAATGGCGACCCGACGCTTACGCCGGACACAGCCCCGACTTGCGACTTCGTTTTCTACAAAACGATTGCCGGGCACGTCATGAGCGATACGGAAATTGCAGAACTTTTCAGCAATGGTACAACCGAAATCATCAGCGGATTCTTGACCAAGAAAGGCACGACTTTCAACGCCAAAGTCGTCTGGGACAAGGATTTCAAGGCGACATTCGCTTTCGAAAACGATGGACATTTCCACGGCACCGAAACCAAGTTCAACTGTCCGCTCTGCAAAAAGAAACTCGAAGAAAACAAGAACGCCATTTTCTGCCCCGCTTGTAACTTCACCTTGTTCAAATCCGTTGCGGGCAAAAAGCTCCGCGTAGCAGACATCAAGGCTCTCCTCACCGGCGGCAAGACCGAACTTTTAACCGGATTCAAGAGCAAGAAAGGGACTGAATTCGATGCCTACTTAAAGCTCGGCGAAGACGGTCGCACAAATTTTGAATTTGTCCACAGAGACCTCCCCTGCCCTTGTTGCGGCGACCAGCTGCGATTCCGTAGCGGCACGACCACGCAGACGCCAAACGGCGAAGTGCAAACGCTCGCGGCATACGTGTGCATGAACCCCGTCTGCAATTACGGGATTCCCAAAACATTCTTCAAGCGTGAATTTTCTGACGAAGAAGTCGAAACGCTCCTCAAGAACAAATCTACGCCAATCCTTGAACCGTTCAAGAAGAACGATACGACATTCAGGGCAGCGCTAGAACTACGCGAAGGCGGCAAAATTGCGTTCAACAAGCTCACCGTAGAAGTGATTAAGAAAGGGTAAACCCTTAGACCCGCATTATGCGGGCGGGGCCCCAGCTCAGAGTTGCGAAGGCCGCACGGGCCCCTCCCTGCACCCTCCCCATCCTTGGCCGACGCTTCCATTCTTCCAACACTGAATTTCAATCCTTTATAAAAACAAATCTTCTCGCTATATACCGTTTTTTATTCTATTGATTCAATCAACATATAATCGCTACGACTAGCCTACATTATTTATAGGTTAATATGGAAATAGCGTTATCACATTTTGAATCGCTCCCACATTTTACTATCTTTGCACTCGTTTAAAGCGGGTTAATGATGAGCGAAAATTACAAATACGGATTTGTCACTGATATTGAGAACGAAGCCTTCGAAAAAGGTCTTAACGAGGATATCATCCGCAGGGCGTCAGCGCTCCGTGGCGAACCGCAATTTATGCTCGATTTTCGCTTGAAGGCTTACGAAAAGCTCAAGACGATGAAACAGCCCAACTGGGGCGAGCTCCACTTTAATCCTGTCGATTTGCAGGACATCGTCTATTACTCCGCACCGAAGACCAAGAAGAGCCACGAAAAGATCGAAGATGTCGATCCGGAACTCTTGGCGACTTTTGAAAAGCTCGGCATCCCGCTCGACGAACAGAAGCGACTCGCGAACGTAGCCGTCGATGCCGTGTTCGATTCCGTCAGCATTTACACAAGCCACAAGAAGAAGCTCATGGAAATGGGCATCATCTTCTGCTCCATCAGCGACGCCATCAAGGAATACCCGGAACTCATCGAGGAATATCTAGGTAGCGTGGTCCCCGCTGGCGACAACTACTTTGCAGCTCTCAACAGCGCAGTCTTTGGCGACGGTAGCTTCGTCTACATTCCGCCTGGAGTCAAGTGCCCAATGGACCTTTCCACCTACTTCCGCATCAACAACAAGGAAGCAGGCCAGTTCGAACGCACATTGATCATCGCCGATGACGACGCCAGCGTAAGCTACCTTGAAGGCTGCACCGCCCCTGAGTTTAGCAGCAAGCAGTTGCACAGCGCTATCGTGGAACTCGTGGCCAAAGAAAACGCCAAAATCAAATATTCTACCGTGCAGAACTGGTACGCCGGCGACCGCGAGACGGGCGCAGGCGGTGTGTACAACTTTGTCACCAAGCGCGGCAAGTGCGCGGGCAAGAACAGCCGCATCAGCTGGACTCAGGTCGAAACGGGTTCCGCCATCACGTGGAAGTACCCGAGCTGCATTTTGCAGGGCGACAATTCCGTCGGTGAATTCTACAGCGTGGCCCTCACGAACGGTCACATGCAGGCAGACACCGGCACGAAGATGATCCACATCGGCAAGAACACCAAGAGCACGATTATTTCTAAGGGCATCAGCGCCGATTGCTCCAGCAACGCCTACCGCGGCGAAGTGAGCATCCGCAAGTCCGCTACAGGCGCCCGCAACTACACCCAGTGCGACAGCATGCTTGTCGGTACCAAGAGCGCCGCCCACACGTTCCCCTACATCACCGTCGCAAACGCGAGCGCCCAGACCGAGCACGAAGCGACGACCAGCCGCATCAGCGAAGACCAGCTGTTCTACTTCGAGAGCCGTGGTATCAAGCGCGAAGACGCCATCCAGGCCATGGTCGGCGGTTTCTGCAAAGATGTGTTCAAGGAACTCCCTGGCGAGTTCGCCACAGAGGCCCGCCAACTGTTGACTTTAAAACTCGAACATAGCGTAGGCTAATGACCATTAGCCTTTATAAACTATAGCCAAAGTGCATAGAAACTATCAAAAGCGCGCTGCAACAACCATTGCAACGCGTTTTTTATGTTTATTGGCGAAAATCGAATTGTAGACTGGAACCTTTAGTTCCATTTCAACAATCAAATCGAAAAACTAACCCCTAAATCACCTCAAAACTGTTGACTTTTTATTCAAAAAAAAGGAAAGGGCCGGAAATTTTAGTTTCCGACCCTTATTGGTGTATATGGAGTACTTTATATATAGCATTTTTTACAATACAAAGTGTCATGTGAACCCTATTTTTAATAAAAAAATATTATCTCAAACAAACATTGTCCTTATAAACAGACGAACACCTCAACGAATAAACAAAATATTAACCATATATAAAAATCCCCCACAGAACTGTAGGGGATTTCGAATAACAACAAAGTCTATAATTATGGTACAAACAACCTAGCGAGCAACAATTTGCTTTCTGATTTGTTCGTACAAATCGGTGCTACCAATTACAGCAATGCACTTTAGAGCAAATTCTTCGGCCGTACCCGGGCCACGGCTCGTAATGATGTTTCCGTCAACAACCACGCGTTCCTCAGAGAATTCACGACATACAAGTTCAGCTTCACATCCTGGATAGCAAGTTGCCTTGCGGTCTACGAGGATTCGAGCTTTGCTCAAAATGGTCGGAGCTGCACAAATGGCAAGAACCCACTTGTTATCGTCATTTAAGCTGCAAACGGTATTTTCAACAGCGGCACTTGCCTTGAGATTCCGCACGCCAACACCGCCACCCGGCAAGAAAACAGCATCAAAGTCGGTCGGTTCAAGTTTGCTCAACGCCACATCGGCCTGAATTTTAAGTCCATGAAGACCATCAACGATGTCAGCCCCCGAAACGGATGCAATTGTCACCTTAAAGCCAGCACGACGCCACAAATCTACAGGAACCACGAATTCCGTTTCTTCAAATCCATCTGCAAGCAACACAAGAATCTGCATATAACCTCCAATTAATTACTTAGTTATTATAGCTTTTTTCACCTATAATTATCGCTTTTTGTTGAAAATATTACGTTTATAGCCACCCCCTATGGCAAGTCCCTAGTTAAATTCTATATTTGCGGCATGAATTTCAAAGATAGAATCATCCGCGCCACAGGCAAAAAAACGCCTTTCCGCCTTATTGTGGTCGATTTAACGGAGACCATGAATGATATCGGCCGTCATCACGACGCCAAAGGTTTCGCCCTCAAGCTGCTTGCCGAAAACTCCATTGCAAGTATTTTCCTTAGCGCAGGCCTCAAATTCGCGGGAACAGTTTCTTACATAACCTCATTCGGTGGAGAAATCACAAAGATCCAGACCGATTCCACGCCAATGGGCCTTGTCCGCGCCATGATTCCGCAGGCAGAACTCCAAGCCATAGGAGCAAACGAACCTGCGCTTGTTCCGCAACATGTAAGCGTTGTCAAGTTGAACGAACTGGGCAAGCGAGTTCACGAAAGTATTATCGAAGCGCCCTCCGTTTCGATGGGCCAAAACCTCGCCACATACCTCTTGCAGTCCGAACAAATTCGCTCTGCCGTGGGTATCGAAGCTCAGTTCAACAAGCAAGACCCGAGCAAGCTCGACTATGCAGCAGGCTTCTACATCGAAGCGTTCCCGGACCTCGAAGACAAGGATATCAACCTTATCGAAGTCATCGTGCAAAACCTCCCGAAGTTCTGCGACATGTACAAGGCAGACAAGGGATTCGATCTTGACGAACTTTTAGACCAGCTCCGCGGCCCGTACGACATCGAAGTGGTACGCGAAATCGACCCGAAGCCGTTCTGCCCGTGCAGCAAGGACCGCATGCTCGCAACACTTGCAACGCTCCCACTCAAGGACTTGCAGGAACTCAGCAGCGAAAACAAGGATTTGAACGTTGTCTGCGACTTCTGCCGCACAAACTATACGATTACACCTGCCGACATGCAAGAAATTATTGCAGAGAGGAAAAAAAGTTCCTAGTCCGAAGTTACTAGTTACTAGAGATCCTTCGACTTCGCTCAGGATGACACAGCAACTAGTTCTCTGACAAACAATAAAACTATTAACTAGTAACTATCAACTAATAACTAATCACTATGTTTACTAAGCAATGTGTTGTCACTCTTGACCTGGAAGGCGTTCTTGCGCCAGAAATCTGGATTGCCGTCGCCGAAAAGACGGGCATCAAGGACCTCCGCCTCACCACTCGCGACATCCCCGACTACGATGTGCTCATGAAGGGCCGCATCAAGATTCTCGAACGCGAGAACATCAAGCTCTCTGACATCCAGAACGTGATTGCAAATCTCGGACTCCTCGACGGCGCCCGCGACTTTATGGACACGCTCCGTGACGAAGCCCAGGTAATCATCCTCTCGGATACGTTCCAGGAATTCGCCTATCCCATCATGAAGAATCTCGGATTCCCGACGATTTTCTGCCACAATCTCGTAGTCGAAAACGACATGATCAAGGGTTACCACTTGCGCATGAGCGACCAGAAGACGAAGGTCGTAAAGCATTTGCAGGAACTCAACTTCAAAGTGTTTGCCTCGGGCGATTCCTTCAACGACACGGGCATGCTCAAGCAGGCCGACAAGGGCTGTTTCTTCTGCGCTCCGGATTCCATCGTGGCACAGTTCCCGCAGCTCGAAGCCACAAAGACCTACGCAGAACTTTTGGACAAATTCCACAAGTTCCAGGATTCGCTGTAAAAAAAGCACAACGTATACAAAAACCGTCGACACAATGTCGGCGGTTATTTTTTACAATCAGTCAACGGTCATTAGTCAATGGTCAATAGTCATTAGAAAAAACAACCAATAACTAATAACCAATGACTAACAACTAACGACTAATAACTACTTCAAGCTAGGCGTTTCCCAATCAATCCATTCAGACTTTTTGAAGTTGATGGTTTGAGTATTCTTGGTGTAGTCAATCTTACCCGTCTTGGCATCCTTGCCGAGCAAGAACTTGTTCATAAAGTCCTTGACTTCGTCAAACTGCCCGTTCGGAAGCTGGCAGTGACCATGACCGCCTTCCTGGCTGTAGGTGTAATTTTCCGTTGCACCGAGAGCGTCATAAACTTCCTTAGAAGCTTGTCCGCAATAGTTCGACGGAACCTCGCCCAACCATTCCTGACCTGCATTGTCGAGAATGAGGAGCGCACGCGGAGCCACCATAGCCACCAACATGTGCTGGTCAAACGGGAGCGTATTTTCCTTGCCATCGTAATTCTTGAAACTAGAAATCATCCACTTGCCTTCGGTACCGGCACTGCTCAAGCCCTGAACGAACTGCTTACCCTTCTGCTTGTTCACCTGAGCGCCCACACGCCAAAGCGATGCGCCACCGGAACCGGATTCCTGCGGAATCGTGAGGGCAATACGTTCATCGAATGCACCCACGGCAAGAGTACCCTTACCCCAGCGAGAGCAACCCGTCATAGCGAGGTGCTTCACATCGATACCCGCTTCAGGAGTCTTTTCGAGAGCGTCGATAATGCGGCTTACGCCCCAAGCCCATGCAATGATGGTGCCCTGTCCCTGGTTATAAAGCTGGAAGAACATACCGCCACCGCTTTCTGGAGCGACGTCATCCGGGTTAAACGTAATCTGAGCGATGTCAAGACCGTTCGTTGCGTTGCCGAGGCTTCCGCAACCGCCCATCATGCCACCGCCAAAACCGATCATCGCAGGCTTCGGCTTGTCCTTGGTACCGGCGTTGCTGATTTTCACGGAGAACGAACCGGATTTGCCCTTGTCCGTGACCTTAATGGTGAGCTTTCCGCCAGAATAGCTGCCTTCCACCTTTTCCGGATTGCGCGGCTTTGTACCGAACATGAGCTTTTCGTACATGGCGCCGATTTCTTCGCGACGGCATTTCCAATCAGCCTTGCTAGAAATACGCTTGCCATCAAGACCCATAAACGGGTCCGGCAGTTTTGCGTTGTTCACGCTTGAAGGGATATTGCCAATCTGGCATTCACTGCGATGGTCTTCGACAAATTCATTCACCGGAGACGGAGGCGTCGTTTCACTGGAACTAGAGACTTCCGGCTTTGTTGCAGACGAACTAGAATGGTGATGCCCACGGCTAGAACTAGAGACGGCATTGCTGCTGCTTTCTGGCAAAGCCTCACTGCTCGATGATAGCACAGGCCCCGCTACACTGCTACTAGATGCACCACTAGAAACCGCGACATCCGAGCTACTCGTCGGAGATTGCACATCTGCAGAAGAATCAGGCACTTTATCTGAACTGGATCCTACGCTGTTTTCGGCGTACGAACTAGAGCTCGATTCACCACCGGAAATAATTCCAGCGGACTGACCGACCTGTTCCAAGCATTCTTGTGTTGTACATTGCGCGGCAGAAGACATAGCTTCATCGCCGCACGCCCATAAGCCAAAGGCAGCAACTGCCACTGGCATTACTTTTATCCACTTATTCATTGTATACCAACCCCAACAACAGCCGTGAATTCGGCGGAATTGTTGTCCTTAAAACTAATCTATTCAAAAAAAACAAGGCTCGGTGTAATATTATTTTTGTTGTAAGAGTTACAACAGACTAGAAACTTTCCAAATCATTTTTTACGATTTTTTACGGCCTTTAAACCGAATAACGCATTTTTTGTCTTATTTTTGGCATATTTCCAAAAAAAAGACGCTTATGTATCAAATTATTAGATAAATTGGGAATGATGGATCAGGCTAATTTTACAACGAATCAGGAGCACATTGTAAATGTACTCCTTAAGAAGAATCCAAAACTAGACGAAGGGATTCTTAGAAAAGCTATAGCCTTTATCGCCGATGCCCATGATGGTCAATACCGCAAGAGCGGCATGCCCTACACAGAACACCCTTACGAAGTGGCCAAGATTCTTGCCGACTTAAAGCAAGACCAGGCAACGGTACTAGCAGGCTTATTGCACGACGTGGTGGAAGACACCCCGCATACCCTCAACGAAATTTCTGAACTTTTTGGCGAAGACACAGCTTTCATGGTCGATGCGGTAACAAAGATTACCGCCGTTCAAGAAGCGAGTAAGACAGCGCAAAAGGCAAGCACCTACCGTAAGCTCATTACGGCTATGGCTAAAGACCCGCGCGTCATCATGATTAAAATCGCAGACCGCATCCACAACATGCGCACCATGCGATACATGAAGCCCGAAAAGCGAAAAATTATTGCACAAGAAACACTCGACATTTACGTGCCGCTCACCCATAGGTTCGGTCTATACAAGCTGAAAACCGAACTCGAAGATTTGAGCTTTAAGTACGTAAACCCGGACGAATACCAAAAGCTTGTCGATGCGCTTATCGAGAACAAGGAAAAACGCGAAAAGTACGTGCAATCCGTGATTGGCCCTCTGCAAATCAAGATGGCTCTCGAAGATTTCGACTGCACCATTCAAGGGCGCACCAAGAACATTTACAGCATTTACAACAAGATGCTTGCGCGCGGTTGCGGATTCGAAGACATCTTCGATATTTTCGCCATCCGCATTATCGTCGAGACAATTCCGGAATGCTACCTCGCTCTAGGTTACGTACACAACCTCTGGACGCCGCTTCAAAGCCGCTTCAAAGACTACATCGCAACCCCGAAGCCGAACCTTTACCAGAGCATCCACACCACAGTCATCGGTCCCGAAAACAAGATGGTCGAAGTCCAGATCCGCACAAAGGACATGGACTTAACCGCCGAAAAGGGATTCGCCGCGCACTGGGCGTACAAGATGGAAACGCAACACGAAGGCGAAGAACTCGCCTGGCTTGACCACATGGTAAAGTTGCAATCCGAAATTTCGGACTCCAAGGAATACCTCGACTTCTTGAAGGTGGACTTGAAGCCCGAAGGCATGACTGTGTTTACCCCGAAGGGCGCATCTATTGAACTCCCCGAAGGCGCCATCGTTTTGGACTTTGCGTTCGCCGTCCACTCGGAACTCGGCCTGCATTGCATTGGCGCCCGCATCAACGACAAGGTCGTAAGCCTTGACGAACCGGTGCCGCATGGAGCCACCATCCAGATTTTAAAGAGCCCGAACCAAGAGCCGAGCCCAGAATGGCTAGAAATGGTCAAGACCATCAAGGCCAAGCAGGAACTCCGCAAGTGGATGAAGACAAGTATCATCATCCAATCGCGCAGCCTCGGTAAAGAAATTTGGACTCGCGAACTTCGCCTCCTCAAAATCGAAAAAGACAAACGTCCCAAAGACGAGGACATCCTCAAGCACTTTGGCATGACAAGCCTTAATGAATTTTTCGAAAAGATTGGTCAGGGCGAACTCCCACTCCAGGACATCCACCGCTTCTTGAATGGCGGAAACGACATTACAAAAGAAACGGCGGCACTGCGCTTTTATCCGTTATTCGGAAAAGACAAAGGAAATCCTCTTACCGACGAAATGCCGTTGATGATTGGCCAAGAAACCAGTCTCCTCATCCATTTCTCTAGTTGCTGCGGCCCTGTTCCAGGCGATAGAATTGTCGGCGTCATGCGTCCGCAAATCGGTATCGAAGTGCACAAGAGCGACTGCCCTTGCCTCAAGGATTTTCCGGAAAGCCAGCTCATTCCGGTCGATTGGAGCGCAGACGTTACAAAGCCATTTACAACGCACCTCACGATTGAAACAGACAACCGAAAGAACTTGCCACTCAGCATTTTGATGGTCTTGAAAGACGAAAACTTGGCTCTTGACCGCTTGAGCATTGCGAGCGCCCAATACACGGGACGCATCCGTATGGAATTCAAGGCGTTCCGCAAGGACCAGGTCGATGCCATTGTGACCAAGATAAGACAAGTCGAGGGCGTCAGAGGGGTTGAAAAAGCATGATATCTTCCCTACACCATTGCGACTACACACAAAAAAACCGTGCGTTCAACTGCCGCATGAGGAACCGTTATTACGAAGAAGTGTATTACGCGTTCCGTGCGCTGTTCCCGAACGAAATCGCCGAAGCCAAGGACTCTACACCCGAAGAGAACAATGCCTGGTACCAGCATTTGAGCAAGGACATCAAGCGTTACGAACGACTCTTGATGACATGCCTCGAATATGCGCAGGCTGCCATCTTTTACGGCAAGGCAGAAAATTCTTCGCTTTACTCCAAGGACAAACGCTGGGGTATTTTGCAAGAAGAAATTTTCCTCGTGCACTTTTTGCAGGAACTGCTCTCGACGACGCGATACGTTATCGCAAGGATTGATACGGATAAAGTGTTGCAGCAATGGAGTGGGGAAATGCAGGGCATGAAATCGAGCCCTGTCGTTTACGGCTTTGTGAGTGATATTCAAGGCAAGTTGAATACCATGAACGCAGGCACCATTGATGAATTTAAGGACTTGTTGAAACACGTTCTGGACCGTTTCCAGATTGGCAATACGCTATTCGGAACCGTTCAGGACTTGCAGAATTTCTACTAATGACCATTGACTAAAAACTAACGACTATGTCTGAATACATCATACTTTCAATATTCCTTTTTCTGGGCGCGTTTATCGCGGCGGCGGCAACCGTCACAGGCCTATTGCTAGGCTACCGCACCAAGAATACAAAGAACAAGATGGCACCGTACGAATGCGGTATGGAAACCATCGGCAACGCAAGAATTCAGTTCAAGGTGGGCTACTACCTGTTCGCCTTGCTCTTCCTCGTGTTTGATATCGAAGCGCTGTTCCTCTTCCCCGTCATGATGAACTTCAAGGAAATCATGGCTGGCCACACGGCGCTCCCGCCATCAGTCGTCGTTATCGACCTTATCATCTTCATTGCGATTCTCGTTTCGGGCCTTGCTTACGCCTGGAAAAAAGGAATTCTCAAATGGGAATAATCAATTTAGCTCCAAAGATCTTGGACCCGATTCCCGGTGGAAAGTACGTTGTAAACGCCATCGACTATGTTGTGAACTGGGCCCGTGCAAACTCCATTTGGCCTCTGACATACGGTACTAGCTGCTGCGCCATCGAAATGATGTCGAGTTCTATGGCCCGTTATGACATTGCCCGTTTTGGCTCTGAAGTGTTCCGCTCGTCCCCGCGACAGGCGGACTTGTTTATTTTGGCAGGTACGATTACCCGCCGCATGGCACCCGCCATCCAGATGCTTTGGGAACAAATTCCCGGTCCCAAGTACGTCATTGCTATGGGCGCCTGCACGATTAGCGGTGGCCCGTTCATCTACGACAACTATTCTGTTGTCCGTGGTGCACAGAACTTGATTCCGGTCGATGTGTTCGTTCCCGGCTGCCCGCCGCGCCCCGAAGCATTGTTCCATGGACTTTTGACGCTCCGCGAAAAGATTCTCAAAGAAACTTGCCGCAATCCGTGGCACGAAGGCGAACCGAAAGACGTTTCGACAATGGACCGCTATCGCGAAGCCGCAAAAACTTGGGCAGCCCTCGAAGAAATGAAAGACGAGCAAATGGCAGAAGCCCGCGCAAAATTCAAGGAAGAAAATCCGGACTACAAGAGCGCCTTCAAGCCAATTCGCGTCAAGAAGCCGGATTTTCCGGAAGTGGAACGCGTGCCGTTCAAACGTTTGGGCCTTACACAGCAAGAACTTTTTGCAAAGCTCCGCGCCAAATTCCCGAACGTGACTGTGCATACGCGCGGTGAAGACACTCCAGAAGATGTCGTCGCCAAGATGCCTGCTGACTGCCCGCTCGAAGTCATGCTCGAAAAAGAGGACTACTTGAACGTTGTTGAATTTGTCAAGAACGATCCCGAATTCAAAATGGATTACCTAATTGACGTGACCGCCATTGACTACGACGACCACTTCGACATGGTGACCATGCTCAGAAGCCTTGAAATCGGCCACAAGATTTTCCTTTGCGTGCAGCTCAAGAAAGACTTCTCGATTGACGAAGACAAACGCCCGACATCGCTTTTGGCCAGCGTGCCGACCATTTCGCACCTCTACCCCGGTGCAGAAATCAAGGAACGCGAAGTTTACGACATGTTCGGCATCAAGTTTGAAAATCACCCCGACCTTCGCCGCATATTCCTCGACAAGGACTTTGTGGGTTACCCGCTCCGTAAAGACTTTACCCACCCGGAAATGATTAGGAGGCCTATATGAGTCATCAGTTACCTCCGGGATTTCGCCTCGAACGCAAATCGAATACTGAAGAATTTTTTATCAACATGGGTCCGCAGCACCCGAGTACGCATGGTGCTTTGCGACTCACGCTCCGCATGGATGGTGAGACCATTGTAGAAGTTGTCCCGCACTTTGGCTATATCCACCGCGGTATGGAAAAGCAAGCGGAATCGATGAGCTACTTGCAATACATCGCGATGTCGGACCGTCAGGACTATTTAACAGCCATCCAGAACAACTTAGGTGTTGTCATCGCTCTTGAAAAGGGCATGAACGTGGGCGTTCCGCTCCGTGGCGAATACATCCGCGTGATGCTCCAGGAACTTGGCCGCATTGCCTCGCACTTGGTGTTCTACGGTTGCTTTGGCGGTGACCTTGGCGGACAAACTTGCCTCTTGTTCGGCTTTAAAGAACGTGAAATGATTCACGACATCCTCGAAGAAGTCACAGGCTCCCGCCTCACGACAAACTTCTTTAGACCAGGCGGCAGCCGCTACGACGTGCCGGATACGTTTATCCCGCGCGTAAAAGCATTTCTCGACCACATGGAAGATACGATGAAGGACTACGAGAGATTCCTTTCGAAAAACATCATCGTGTTGGAACGTAGCATCGGCATTGGCGTTTTGAGCAAAGAAGATGCGATTGCTTACGGATGCTCTGGCCCTGTGCTCCGTGCTAGCGGCGTGAACTTTGACGTGCGCCGTGCAAACCCGTACAGCATTTACGACCAGTTCGATTTTGACGTGCCCGTATTCCATAACGGCGACTGCTATGACCGTTACCAAATCCGCATTGCAGAAATCCATCAATCGCTGAAAATTCTGCGCCAGTGCGTCGAAAAGTTCCCAGAAGGTCCGTGGCGTTCCAAGGAAAAGCCGGTGCGACTCCCCGTGGGCCGCTACTACAGCGAAATTGAAACCGCAAAGGGTCTTTACGCAACTTACGTTGTCGCCGCAACTACCGGTGAAAAGCCGTACCGTATCCACACACGCGGCCCCTCTTTCCCGCATATTGCTGCAATCAACAAAATGGCTCAAGGTCACAAGATTTCGGACCTCGTGACCATCATGGCAACCCTTGACCCCGTGATTCCGGAAATTGACAGGTAGTTTATGTTTGTACCTTCAGTAACACATCCTATTGGCGACTTTGTCCGTGAATGGATTCCACGATTGGCAGAATATCTGCCCGCAAGTATCCAGTCCGAAGACATCAACAGTGTCGTCGCCTTCCTCATCAACGCCGTGATTTGCATTATCGCCGTCTGCATCGTGAACATCGGTTCTGCCCCGATTCTCATTTACATGGAACGCAAGGTTTGCGCTCACGTGCAATGCCGTTTGGGACCGATGCGTCTTGGCTGGCACGGAACGCTCCAGACCATCGCGGACGTGATCAAAATGCTCTTCAAGGAAGTGTACGCTCCGAGTGGCGCTGACAAGCTCATGTTCTACTTGGCTCCGCTAATCGTCTTGATTGCACCGTTTATCGTCTGCGCCTTGATTCCGTTCGACAAGAATCTTGTCGTGGCCGACGTCTCAATGGGCATCCCGCTCATCATCGCAGTGAACGGCTTTGGCGTGCTCGGCATTCTACTTGGCGGCTGGAGCAGTAACAACAAGTATTCCTTGCTCGGTGCGCTCCGCAGTGGCGCCCAGATGATCAGCTACGAAATCTCGTTTGCGATGATTCTCCTGTTCGTCGTCATGATTTCGGGTTCTACGAACCTCATGAGCATTACGATGGGCCAGGAAGGAACGATTTTTGACTGGTGGATTTTCAAGATTCCAGTCCTCGGTTTCATCGCCTTCATCCTCTTCTTTATTTCCAGTACCGCCGAAATGAACCGCGCTCCGTTCGACATTGCCGAAGCAGAACAGGAACTCACGGGTGGTTACCACACGGAATACAATGGCACTCCGTTTGCCATGTTCTACCTCGCCGAATACATCGCCCTCATCACGAACTCCGCACTTGCAACCACATGCTTCCTCGGTGGATTCTTCCCGCCGTGCATCGGCATCGCTGCTGTGGACAACGTCTTGAACATGGTACCTGGCGTCGTATGGTTCTTCGCTAAGATTTACTTTATGGTCTGGTGCTACATGATGGTCCGCTGGACGTTTGTGCGCCCGCGTGTCGACCAGCTCATGGACTTTGAATGGAAATTCCTTTTGCCGGTAAACCTAGTGTTGCTCGTCGCTGGCGCAGCCTTTATCGCAATTGGTGGTTAGTTTATGCAAGAAAAGATTTCAACATTACAATATATCAAGCGCTACTTAAAGCGTTGCATTACGGGTCCGTGGAGCCTTATTTGCGGATTGTCCGTAACGCTCAAGTATTTTTTCAATCCTAAGCGCATCGTTACGGAACAGTACCCCGAAAATCGCAAGACGCTTAAAATGCACGACCGCTATCGCGGCCGCCTCGAGATGATCGAAGATGCAGACGGCAACAACCGCTGCACCGCTTGCGGCATGTGCGAACGCGCCTGCCCGAACGCCTCCATCAACGTGCTTGCCACAAAGAACATTGCGGGCAAGAAGGTTCTCGGACGTTACGTGTACCACTTCGCCAGCTGCACCCAGTGCGGCCTCTGCGTGGAAGCCTGCCCGTTTGGAGCCATCCGCATGAGTCCCGCATTCGAAGTTGCGACAACTGACCCGAACGATCTCGAAATGATTTTAAATAAGAAGGAGGGGCAAGGTTAATGTTCCCAGATTTGCCTTTATCATTCCCGATGGGAGGCATGGACATTGCGTTCTATGTCGTCGCACTCGTGATATTGTTGACCGCGGTTTGTTGCGTTGCCGTCAAGAACATTTTGCAGAGTGCCGTGTTCCTCATCTTTAGCTTTGTCACGACCGCCATCCTCTACATGCTCATGCACGCAGAATTCATTGCGCTTGCCCAGGTGATGGTTTACGTGGGCGGCGTCGTGATTTTCGTGGTGTTTACGATTCTTCTCACAAGCCACTTGGGAGAAGACGCGTTCTCGACAAAGATGCCGCGAATTTTCACGGCGTTCGTACTCTCCATCGCGTTTGTATTCGTGATGGTCAAATGCGTGCTGCCGACTCCGGACTTGGCAAGCGGCATCGTGAACTCCCCTGCCGATTATTCTTCACTCCAGAACTTCGCCTTGCGCTTGCTCGGTAACGATCCGAACGGATTCATCATCCCGTTTGAAATCGTGAGCGTGCTCCTCTTGATGACGCTCATTTGCGCTATCACGGTCGCCCGCCGCACCAAGGAAGATATCGAAGAGGAGGCTAGCAAATGAACCTTTTGAATTGCTTGATTCTCGCATTTTTGCTGTTCGGGATTGGCGTTTGGGGCCTGATGCGCCGTCGCCATCTCATCGGCATGCTCATTTCCATTGAGCTCATGCTGAATGCCGCAAATATCAACTTTATCAGTTTCGCCTACTTCACCGCTCACGATGCAACTGCAGGCGCTCTGTTCAGTATCTTTGTCATTGCCGTGACGGCTTGCGAAATGGCCATCGCCCTTGCGATTATCGTGACCATGTACCGCCGCCATAAGAGTCTTGACGTTGACCAGTTGAGGGACCTCCATGATTGATGATATCACTCTCGGCTATTTGATTCTATTGCTCCCGCTCATCACGTTCGTCGTGAACGGGCTTTTCCTCGGAAACAAGTGCGCAAAAGCCGCAGCGATTTTCGCTGTCATCTGCAACGGCCTTGCATTTGCCGCCGCAGGCACACTCGCCTTCCATTACTTCAGCTCGGACTTTGCACCGCAAAAGGCGATTCTCTTTGACCACACATTCATTCCGTTTATCGGAGACTTGGTCGCAAGAATCGGCATGCTCGTAGACCCACTTTCCGTTATGATGCTCGTGGTTGTCACGTTCATCAGCTTTATGGTGAATATCTACAGCATCGGCTACATGCGCGAAGACCGCGCTGCCGGGCGATTCTTTGCACTGCTTTCGCTGTTCAGCTTTAGCATGCTCGGACTCGTCATTGCGACAAACCTTTTCCAGATGTTCATCTTCTGGGAACTCGTCGGCGTTTCAAGTTACTTGCTCATCGGTTTCTGGTACCACAAGCCAAGTGCAGTGAGCGCCTCCAAGCAGGCGTTCATCCTCACCCGCTTTGCCGATAGCTTCTTCTTGCTCGGCATTGTGCTTGTAAGCTATGTCGTCGGAAGTTTCGACTTTTCGACACTCAATTCGCTCAGCCTCATTGATTTCCAGAAGCAATTCATCAACCTCGGACTTGTGACAGTCCCCAAGTCCGAAGCACTCGTTCTCGGTTCCATCTTGATTTTCACCGGTGGCTGGGGCAAGTCCGCCATGTTCCCGATGCATATTTGGCTCCCGAACGCCATGGAAGGTCCGACACCCGTCAGCTCTATCATTCACAGTGCAACGATGGTCGTCGCAGGCGTTTACCTTGTCGCTCGACTATTCCCGTTCTTTGCCATTTGCGATAACGCCCTCACGCTCATCATGTGGGTTGGCGCATTCACGATGGTCTTTGCAGCCGTCATCGCTTGCACGCAAAAGGACATCAAGCGCATTCTCGCCTACTCCACGCTTTCGCAGCTCGGTTACATGATGTTTGCGCTTGGCGCTTGCAAGATTGGTCAGGTTGTCGCCGTTACCGGTTGGACAGCCTCGACATTCCACATTTTTACGCACGCCTTCTTCAAGTGCAGCTTGTTCCTCATCGCCGGTAGCCTTATTCATCAGGTCGGCACAAACGATCTCGATGCGATGGGCGGTCTCGGCAAGAAGATGAAGCTCACTTACGTTTGCACGCTCATTTCCATCCTCGCCATTTCGGGCATTCCGCCGTTCTCCGGATTCTTCTCCAAGGACGAAATCATTCTCGCCGCATTCCAGGGACATCATTACGTTGTCTTTGGGCTTTCGCTCCTCACGAGCGGTCTCACGACGTTCTACATGTTTCGTCTGTTCTTCCTTGCATTCCATGGCGCTCCGCGTCACGAAGGTGTCAAGGCAGGCCATGTGCACGAAGATTTCGCCATGACGCTCCCGATTGTAATCCTTGCGATTCCGGCTCTCTTGAGCGGTGTTTTAGGCAAGGGACTTTTCGAGAAGTTCTTTGAGCCGGGTGCGTTGCATGTTCCGCAGTTGGTGAGATTCGATCATGCCGAATGGATTCCTTTTGTAGCTGTGGGCATTGCGGTTGTCGCACTTGTAATTGCTTGGTTGCTTTATGCAAGCCCGTGGGCAAAAGTCCAACGCGCTCTCGACGAAACGAACCGCTGCGGCATTTATAAAGTCATTTACCACAAGTTCTACTTTGATGAAATGTACTACGCCGTCGTCCGCCAGTTTATCTTTGGCGGTATCGCACGTGTCGCCCGCGCATTCAACGATTATGTGATTGAAGGACTCCTCGCCTTTACGGTCTGGTTTGTCCACAAGCTCGGTGACTTGGTCCGTTTTGCCCAGGCCGGCTACTTGCCGTTCTACTTGGGTACTTTGATTGTTGGCGTTCTCCTTTGGCGATTCTTCGGCCAGCTTCCCCTGTAAGGCGCACCCATGAATACAATACTTTTTAACTCCATTTGGGTCATCCCCCTCTTAACTGTTCTCGCCTGCGTACTGATTCCCGCCACGTACGAAAAGACGCTCCGAACCATCCACGTCACGTCGGCAACGATTGTCCTTGCAATTGTCTGCTACTTGACTTACGCCATCTACGTCCTCTCGGGAACTCCGACAGATCCGGCAGCAGCACCGCTTGCGCTCCGATTCTTTACGGACATCCCGTGGCTTTCGATGTTCAACGCCCACTACATTGTTGGCGCTGACGGTCTCAACATGCTGTTGCTTGCACTCACGGCATTTATCGTCTGGGCAGGCGTGCTCGTAAGCCTCAAGATCAAAGGGAATCAGAAGATTTTCTTTGCACTTATCCAGCTCTTGGCAACAAGCGTTTACGGCGTGTACATGAGCTTTGACTTGGTGCTCTTCTTCGTGTTCTACGAAATGGAAGCACTTTGCATGTACCTCATGATTGCCTGCTACGGCAGTGGCAAACGCGACTACGGTGGTAAAAAGCTCACGTTGACGCTTGCGTTTGGCTCTTCGATGATTCTTGCAACGCTTTTCGGGCTTTTCTTCGAAAGCGGCGCTACCAGCTGGAACCTCATTGAAATTGCAAAGACGACTCTCCCGATGGATTTCCAGATGTGGGCCTTCCCGCTCATGTTCATGGGATTCGCCGTTTCGAGTTCGCTTTTCCCGTTCCACTTCTGGAGCCCGGATGGTCACTCCGCTGCACCGACCGCTGTTTCCATGCTCGCTGCCGGCGTGATGATGAAGATGGGTGCATACGGATGCCTCCGCGTTGCCATGTTCCTCATGCCCGAAGCCGCCAAGATTTGGCTCCCGTACGTTGTAGCGCTCCTCATCTTTAACGTGGTTCTCGGCCCGTTCATCGCCATCCGCCACAAGGACCTCAAGTACATCACCGCTTACAGCTCCATCAGCCACCTGGGCCTCATCTTCCTCGGACTTGCAGCCCTCACGCCGATTGGACTTCGTGGCGCTAGCCTCCAGATGATTTCTCACGGATTCTTGACCGGCCTTTTCTTCGCAACCATCGGCATGATTTACGAACGCACCCACACCCGTGACATCACGGAAATGGGCGGTATCATGCGCAAGATGCCGTTCCTCGGCGTTGGCTTTGTGCTTGCCGGTTTCGCAGGACTTGGTCTCCCGGGCTTTAGCGGATTCATTGCCGAAAGCACCATTTTCATCGGCGCATTCCAGCAAGATTCTACGCTCACGCGCATCGTGACGATTCTCGCCATTCTCTCCATCACGACGACAGCCGTCTATATTCTGCAAACAGCAAACCGCATGCTTCACGGTCCGCTCCCGCAGAAGTACGAAGGCCTCACCGATGGATGCTTCCGCGAAAAGTTGGTCATCGTCGTTCTCGTTGCCTGCTTGTTGTTCATCGGTGTTTGCCCCGGCTGGATTTCGGAACTCCTGGACCAGAGCATTGCACCTATCTTTGAAAAAATTTCATCGGCAGGTTTATAGTAGGTTTAATTATGACAAATTTTGCAATTCCAAACTTCATTCTACCTGACGTTTTGCTGCTGATTTTCCCATTCGTCGTGATTGGGATACGCCTTTTCGTGACTACACAATCCAAAGTCCCTTGGCGCATGGCGAACATCGGCTTTATCGCTATTTTCTTCTTGCTGAACTTCATCCCGCTCGCGAGTGGCAACGGAAGATTATTTATCTGCAACTGGAAAGTCGATGACTTTGGCGTGCTCATGCGCGAAGTTCTCATAGTGAGCGCACTGCTTGGCATGTGGCTTTCCAAAGATTACTTTGAACACGGCGCCGACAAGAAGCCGCCTATGCACCAGATTGCCGAGTTCATCGGTGCCATCGCATTTGCGACGTTCGGTGGATTCACGGTCGTGAGCGCTTGCGACTTGCTCACGTTCTTCCTCGGCCTCGAAATTGCGACCATCCCGATGTACGCACTCGCCGCCTGGAACAAACGCGACCAGTACGGTTCCGAAGCCGCCACCAAGTACATCTTGATGGGCTCCGTTGCAACGGCATTTGAACTGTTCGGCTTCAGCTACCTCTACGGTTTTGCAGGGAGCCTCCACTTCAACGAAATCCAGGCCGCTGTTGCAAGCGGTTCTAGCCCGCTCCTGTGGATTGCCGTGCTGTTCCTCTTCTGCGGAATCGGATTCAAGCTCACGCTGTTCCCGTTCTACACCTGGGCTCCGGACGTTTACGAAGGCGCCCCGACGCCGGTAACCGCCGTGCTTTCCGTGACCTCGAAAGCAACCGCCATTGCGTTCCTCGTCGTGCTCGTTTACGGCCCGCTCTCCCCAATTCAAGACAAGATGGCACCGCTCATTGCTCTCCTCGCAGGTGTCACGCTCTTTGTCGGTAACCTCGGTGCATTAAAGCAGAGCCGCCTCCGCCGTTTCATGGCCTACAGCTCTATCGCTCAGGCCGGTTACATCATGGTCGCATTGCTAGGCCCTGCAACAACAGCAAAGACAGCAATCATCTATTACCTCTTTGTCTACGCCGTTTCGAACTACCTCGCCTTCTTCGTGTTCGGCATCATCGGGCATCACCGAGAAGAAACATTCCAGTCGCTCCGCGGACTTTCAAAGCAGAACCCGAGCCTCGCCATCGCCCTTGCGATTTCGATGTTCAGCTTGGCAGGCATCCCGCCTCTCGCCGGCTTCTTCGGCAAGTTCCACCTGTTCTTCAGCGGAGCCTCCACGGGCCATTACACGCTCGTGGCATTCGCCGTCTTGAACAACGTCATTGCGCTCTTCTACTACTTGCAGCTCATCAAAGCTGCCTGGGTCGATGATCCGGACGGCCACCTCACTCCGCTCCGCCTCACCAAGCGTCAGCGCGAAGTCATCATTCTCTTGAGCGCAGCCGTGATCGTTCTCGGATTCCTGCCGTTCTTGAGCAATAACATCTTTGCCGGATTCACGAATTAAGCAAGCTGAGAACTATGGATTCTCCTAGCGGAGAATGACAAAAATTTCGCCCCCGATTTAATCGGGGGCGTTTTTCGTTAAGATGTTTTTTACAGCCTTCAGCAAATAAATACAAACTAAAATTCGTTCCAGATGTCGTTCGGGAGTTTTCCGATATCGCGAAAGTCCAGCTTGCCGCTTGTGGCAGAATTCATGCTCACGAGGCGTGCCAAAGGCTTGCCAGCGCGCTCAATGACGATTTCTTCGTCCTTGATGGCGACCTGGTTCAAGAGCGTCCCAAAATTCTGACGCATATCCATTGCAGAAACTACTTTCGACACGGGGAGTCCTTTTTGTACTAAGCAATTTAATTATTATTATAATTAACGTCAAAAGAAGATTCCCGCTCGGAGGCGGGCATGACAGGTAAAGGCGGCAGCCTCAAAAAAATGGATCAAGAAGTTCGTACATTTTCGGTCACGCAGTACATGCGTTCACTCAAGAACACCGTAGAAGCTACGCCTGCGGTTTGGGTGCACGGGGTCATTTCGCAAATTGCGGAAAAGCCGTCGGGCGTTTACCTGAGCATTGCGGACTTTGCCGATGGCGACGTGAAGCCCAAGGCGACCCTCGCCCTTTACTGCTACACCGCCAAGTACGATGCGATTCTCGCCAAGATTTCTAGCCTTTCGCAACCGTTTACGCTCAAGCACGACTTGAAAGTCAATTTCCTCGTGCGTGCGGAACTGTACATCCCATACGGAAAGTTGCAAGCGCAAATTCTGGACATCGACCCTGTTTACACGATTGGCGAACTTGCTCTGACGAAGAGCGCCATTTTAAAGCGCCTTGCGATGGATGGCCTGCTCGAAAAGAACAAGCAACTCGAACTTGCCGACGTGCCACTCCGCGTGGGGCTTATCACCGGTGAAAACACCGCCGCGTACAAGGACTTTACCACGCGCCTCGAAGCTTCGCCGTTTGCGTTCGAAGTCACAACCGTCTATGCGCGGATGCAAGGGAACGAAACCGAAGGGAGTATTATCGCCGCCCTGGAGCAACTTCAAAGCGACCCCAATTTAGATGTTGTCTGCATTGTGCGCGGTGGCGGTGCCAAGACGGACTTGAACTTTTTTGATAGCGAAGCGCTTTGCCGCGCGGTTGCCAACTACCCCACCCCGGTCTTTACGGGAATCGGTCACGAAATCGACCGTTGCCTTTTGGACGAAGTCGCTTACCTCTCATGCATCACGCCCACAGACTGCGCGAAGCGCCTCGTAGAACGGGTCACGGACAGTTGGAACCGCATGACCGATGCAATGTCAAGCATTGCCGACGGCGCCCGCGACCTTCTCACCGAAAGCAACAAGCAACTCGGCACGATGGGGAACCAGCTCCAGCAAAAAGTTTTCGGGCTCATCCAAAACGAGAAATCGAAACATGTGCTCATAGCAGCATCCATCAAAAAGGACACCGCTTTTTACATAAAGTCTGAGCACGAGCGCCTCGACCGCAACCACGAAGGTTTAAAGCAGGGGTCCCGCAAAATTCTCGACCTTGCAAAATCTCAATTCGAGCTCGTCACCGAGAAGGTCAAAAACGCAGACCCCAAGACGACTCTTGCCAAGGGCTACTCGCTCACGCTAGACGAAAACGGAAAATTTATCCGCAAGGCAAGCCAGCTCAAAAGCGGCGACACCATCAAAACGCGACTCGCCGATGGCGATATTCTGTCCGTGGTACAATAACTAGATCCTTCGACTTCGTGCTGCGCACTCCGCTCAGGATGACAAGCTCCGCACAGTCCCTAGCCAAACACCGGCAGGCTTTCGATTTTCTTGAACCGGCGCGTCACGGAATCCAGCTCAAAATAGCGCACCGCATCACCTAGTGCAAGCATCACGTAGTTCGGCGTCAAAATCTGCAAATACTTGTTCAGTTGCTGTTGCAGCACGGGCCACGTGTATTCGCCCGGAGCCTTGCACTCCACCAAAAGCCACGGCTTTGAGAGAGGCGCCCCCGCCCTAAAATTGTGCACCACAATATCCGCCCGATCCGCCGTCTTAGCATCTACCGACGAAAGCGGGAATTCCACCGCAATCAAGTGTTCTGGCACCTTCACCACATCGAGCAAATAGCGCACTGTCGCCTGCCGAACATGCTCTTCGGGGGTCGCAGGAACCTCTTTTTTGCGAATCGGGTCAAAAATCGTATCGTGAATCATTAGCGATGAATATAAAAAAACTGCGAAAAAGTGAGGAAAATCACCCAATTTTGAGCCCAAATTATAAAAAAAGTGATTTTACAAACTCCCAATTTCCACGATTCATATTATTTTTATAAAGGCTTTTAGGCCAAAGAAGGAGTTAATATGGATTTACAGGAATATGTAGATCAGTTCGATTCGATGACCTGTATCATGTCTGTTGAAAAAAATGCCGACGGGAGCTATGGCAAAATGCGCATAGAAGTCGGTAATAAGGCGTATGTTGCGACTTACGAAAAGAACAACGACGTTCCGATTGACATGCCCTTCGGCAAAAAGTTCGTGCCCGGTCAGGAATACACCACATATATTCCCAAAGACCTGAACTTCGAGCATTTCATTTTCAACAGTGCAGTCAATAAAAAGCCTATGCACGCCTACATCCACCCTGACCGGTTCGATGTATGGTTCAACATATTCAGTCTGCCTCTTGAATTCGATGACCCCAACAAATGCTACTGCACCTACACGCAAGAACTTTCGACTGAAGCCAACGTAGAACAGATGGCCAATCTTTCGGCAAAGACGACTTCGGACGTTCTGAAAACTTGTATCAAGCTCCGCAGTACAAAGAACTTCCTCAAGACCATGGACGAAGTCATCAGCGATATTCGTAACATATGCGGTTCAAGCTTTTGCTGCATCATGCTGACCAATTTTAAGGAAAACACTTGTTCGTTACTCAGTGAAAGTATAGCTCCCGAAATAATTCACCATTCACTCCTTGATTATTTGGACGATTCATTTATAAACCTCGTAAAAACCTGGATCGATACTATTGGCGGAAGCAACTGCCTTATCATTAAAGACAAATCCGACATGGAATCCATTAAAGTCCGCAATCCCCGATGGTATAAATCCATGCAAAACGCAGATATCGAAAGCCTAGTACTGTTCCCGCTCCAGTACAATAATGAAGTCATCGGCTTTATTTGGGCCACAAACTTCGACACCAAGAATACGGACCACATCAAGGAAACCCTTGAACTGACAACATTTTTTATCGCTTCTGAAATTGTAAACTATCAATTGTTACAGAAACTCGAAATGTTGAGTTCCACAGACCTTTTGACAGGCGTCAAGAATCGTAACGCCATGAACAACCGCGTCCTCAAGGTTGTAAGCGGTCGTGAACGTAAACCAGATACATACGGAATTGTCTTTGCAGACTTGAACGGCCTCAAGACCGTAAATGATGGCGATGGCCATAATGCAGGCGACACCCTTCTGAAAAACGCAGCAAAAGCTTTGATGGACTGTTTCGCAGATTGTGAAATTTATCGTGCCGGTGGCGACGAATTCGTGGTCATTTCCACAAACACGTCCAAAGAAACTATCGAGGCTCAAATCGAAGCTTTGCGTAAAAAGGCCGAAGCCCCAGAGCCCGTCAGTTTTGCAATTGGATTTTATTACGACGACAAACAAGGCGATATCCGTGTAGCCATGCGAGAAGCAGACGCCCGCATGTACGAAGATAAAAAGCGCTTTTATGAAAAATATCCAGAAAACAGGAAGCGTTAAATATGGACTTGCAAAAGTTTGTGGATTCCTTTAACACAATGACTTGTGTTGTTTCAGTCGAAAAGCGAGAAGACGGTAGACTTGGTCGCATTCTTTATGAAGTAGCCAACAAACCGTTCATTGAAGCAACAGAACAAGCCGTTCGTGATGGGTATGCCATAACAAACGAGCCCTTTAAACCCGGTTCCAGTTACGAACGGTACATGAAGAAGGAACTGAACTTCGAACACTTCTGCTACCAGTGCGCCATCAAAAAAGAACCTATTCATGCCTACATCCGCCCAGAGCACTTCGACTTTTGTATCAACCTAGTCATGCTGCCCCTGAATATTGACGACCCGAAAAAGGCATATTGTTCTTATTCACAGTGCATTTCGCCCGAGGTGGACTACGATGCCATGTCCAAGCTATCTGCAGAAACTTCATCGGCAGTCCTCAAAACATGTATAAAGCTCCGTGGGGCACAGAACTTGCAAAAGACCATGGATGAAGTCATTAACGACATTCGTGAAATCTGTAACGCAAGCTACTGTTGCATTTTGCTAACCGACTTTAGCGAGCATACTTGTTCCGTATTTAGCGATTCCCTCAAGGAAAATTCAGATCAGCGTTCCGTTCGTGAATTTTTGACCAATGATTTTGTCGACTACGCAAAGACTTGGTTAGACGTTCTTGCCGGAAGCAACTGTTTGATGCTAGAAACCGATGATGACTTTGAAGCAGTCCAAAAAAGGGACCCGCATTGGTCCACATCCTTGAAAAACGCCAATGTTAAAAGCTTGGTTTTGCTGCCGCTCGAATTCAACCATACGATTGCAGGCTTTATCTGGGTCACGAATTTCGACACTTCCAGAACATTACAAATAAAAGAAATTCTCGAAACATCGACTTTCTTTATAGCCTCGGAAATTGCAAACTACCAGCTTTTAAATAAACTCGAAATTCTCAGTAACATGGATCTTCTGACAAACGTCCAGAACCGCAATTCCATGAACAACAGGATTTCGCAGTTCGTGAACGGAGAGATTACATACAAATCATTGGCTGTTATATTTGCTGACCTCAATGGACTCAAGCCCGTCAACGATATTCAAGGGCATGATGCTGGTGACCAACTGTTGAAAAAAGCATCTTGCATTTTGACCGAAACATTTACGGAAGGAGAAGTGTACCGTGCAGGCGGAGATGAATTTTTGGTAATCATCACAGACCAGCCTAAAGACATAATCGAAGCTAAGGTCAAAAAAATCCATGAAAAATCCATGGACTTGAACAACGTGAGTTTTTCATTGGGTTTTTACTATAACGAAGAGGGCGGCAGTATTCGAAAAGCGATGCAAGAAGCTGACGTTCAAATGTACGAAGACAAAAAACAATTCTACGCCATGCATCCGGAACTAAAAAAAAGATAATAGACGGAGGAACTGATGAATCTACAAGATATTGTCAACAAGTTCCATACGATGACAAGCATCCTATCGGTCGAAAAACGCAACGATGACAAAATAGGCACCATCCGCATCGAGGCCGGTAATGACTTATACATTCATTCCATGGAAAAAGTTGATGAAAACGGCAATGTCATTTTCAAAGAAAAGTTTATTTCCGGTAGCAACTACGAACGCTACATGAAGAAGGAACTGAATTTTGAAAATTTTTGCTACCAATGTGCCATCAAGAAAAAGCCCATTCACGCCTACATCCGTCCAGAACGCTATAATTTTTGCATCAACTTGATAATGATGCCCTTAGACATCAAAGACCCGAACAAGGCGTATTGCACATATTCTCAAGAAATATCGTTCGAAGATAACATTGATGCAATGTCGAACATTTCGGCAAAAACATCATCTACTGTATTGCAGACCTGCATTAAGCTCCGTGGAGCAAAAAATCTGCAAGAAACCATGGACGAAGTTATCGAGGATATCCGCAAGATTTGCGATGCAAGCTACTGCTGCGTATTGCTCACAGACTTCAACGAAAACACATGGTCGGTATTTAGCGATTCTGTAAAAGCGGGTTCAAATCAACATTCTATTCGAGAATATAAAGACCAAAACTTTACCGAATACGCCAAAACATGGTTAAAGTTCCTTGATGGAAGTCTCTGCCTGATGATAAAAAATGAAGCAGACCTTGAGCTCATCCGCCAAACGGACCTTACTTGGTACAATTCGCTCGTCAATGCAAATGTCGAATCTCTCGTTCTTTTGCCACTACAGTATTCCGGAACCAACATTGGATTTATTTGGGTCACAAACTTTGACACATCCAATACGATCTACATCAGAGAAACACTTGAGCTTTCGGCATTCTTTGTCGCATCCGAAATTGCAAATTACCAGCTTTTGAACAGGCTCGAAATTCTCAGCAACCAGGACCTTTTGACAGGTCTTTTGAACCGCAATTCCATGAACAACAGAATTTCGCAGTTCGTGAACGGAGAGATTTCATATAAATCCCTAGCCGTTATTTTTGCTGACTTGAACGGGCTCAAGCCGGTCAACGACAATCAAGGTCACGATGCCGGTGACAATCTTTTAAAACAAGCTGCACAAGTTTTAAGAACAACCTTTAAAGACAGCGAATGTTACCGTGCCGGTGGTGACGAATTCCTCGTTATTGCAATTGATCAGCCTAAAGAGGTACTTGAGGCCAAGGTCGAAAAAATCCGCCAGGATTCCATGATTCCGGGACATATCAGTTTTGCCATCGGCTTAAGCTACGATGAAAACGGAGGCAAAATCCGTAAGGCATTGCACGAAGCAGACACTCTCATGTACGAAGACAAGAATCGTTACTATGAGCGTTTTCCGAATCATAGAAGGAGAATGTAGGAGGGGTCTTCGACGAGGCATCTATCTTGACACACTTCTTTTGTTGAGCTATATTTCAGTACATGAATAAGATCTTTGGACAGAACACCATCGCAGCAGCGATTGCAGCAAGCCCGGCGGCAGCCCGAGCTATTGTGGGGCTGTCCAAAGAAACCAAAATCTGTAAAGCTTAACGCGAAAAACTCAGATTAAAAGTTTCAAGGGCAGCCCCGTAAAAGGCTGCCTTATTTTTTACCCTAAACTTTTATACCCAAAACTTTAACCATAAACCAAGGAATCGAAAGTTCATACCTAATAATGCACTGGATCCTGCTCCTTCGAACCTAATTCAACTAAGGCACTAAAGTGCCTAGTTTCATATATCGCCCTTTACAGGGCTCAGGATGACGCTGGAATAAAATTCAGGGGTCAGGATGACGTTGGAATAAGATTCAAGGCTCTGGATGACGCAGGCATAACATTACAGAATGAATATTATTCTATAATTACGCAGTAAAATTGTGAATTTTCGATACTTTTATAGGAGTCTACAATGCGTAGAAGATTATTGAGCGAAGGTGCCAAGGAACTTTCTTACGAAATCCGTGAAATTGTGAAAAAGGCAAATCAGCTCAAGGCGCTTGGCCTCCCCATTCACTGGGAAAACATCGGTGACCCGATTGAAAAGAAGTGCCAGATTCCAGAATGGATCAAAGACATTGTCGTTGATTTGGTCAAGACAAACCGCAGTTACGGTTATTGCCCTTCCAAGGGCATGCTCGAAACCCGCGAATTCCTGGTCAAAGAAAACAACAAGCTCGGCGGTGCCCAGATTAACGTCGACGACATTCTATTCTTCAACGGCCTCGGTGACGCCATCGCCACCATTTACGGTCTTTTGTCGATGACCACCCGCATTATCGGACCTGCACCGGCTTATTCCACGCACAGCTCTGCCGAAGCCGCTCACGCTCACACTTCGCCGATTACTTACCGCTTGCAGCCGGAAAACCACTGGTACCCGGACTTGGAAGAACTCGAAAACAAGGTGAAGTACAATCCGAGCATCGCAGGCATCTTGATTTTGAACCCGGACAATCCGACAGGTATGGTCTACCCGCTTGAAATTCTCCAGAAGATAGTCGACATCGCAAAGCGCTACAACCTGTTCATCATCTGCGACGAAATCTACAACAAGATCGTCTACAACGGCGCCCACGCTTACGCGCTCGCCGAATACATCGACGATGTCCCGGGTATTGCGCTCAAGGGCATTTCTAAGGAATACCCGTGGCCGGGCGCACGCTGCGGCTGGGCTGAATACTACAACCGCGACAAGGACGAACAGTTCGACGCATTCTGCCGCGCTCTCGACAACGCAAAGATGGTGGAAGTCTGCTCGACCACACTCCCGCAAATGACGATTCCGCGCGTTCTCGGCGATCCGCGTTTCAAGGAACACCGCGATGCGCTCAACGAAAAGATTGGCCGCAGAAGCGCCATCATCAATGAAATTCTCTCCGACATTCCAGAGCTGTATTTCAACCCGACTTACGGCGCATTCTACAACACAATCATCTTCCGCGAAGGTACGCTGAACAACCACCAAACGCTCAAGATTGACAATCCGATTATCAAGAAGAAAGTCGAAGAATGGTGCAGCAAGACAACAAATCTTGACTACCGCTTTGTGTACTACCTCTTGGGCGCAAAGGGAATCTGCGTCGTGCCGAGTACAAGTTTCTGCACGGACCTCAAGGGTTTCCGCGTGACGCTCTTGGAAGAAGACGAAGACGAACTCCGCAGCGTGTTCACCACGATTCACGATGCGATTATCGAATACTTGCATAGTTAGTCTTATTAACTTGTAGTTACAAGAGTTCAAGGGCCTCGCATGATATTGCGAGGCTTTCTTTTATTTTGTATATTTTAGTTTGAACCAATAAAAGAAGGACGACATGTTCAAAAAACTCATTACTTGCTTTGCATTATTTGCAACAATGTCTTTTGCAGCCTGGGATAACGTACCAATACTCAAAGAAGGTTCTGGCCAGGTCGCAGGTAAATTGGGCTATACATCACAAGATCCATTGTCAGGCGTACAAATCGCCGCAGGAGTTCGTTATTCCGTACTTAGCTGGCTTGAACTTTCTGCCATCGTGCCTTTCGGATTTTACACCTTAGAAACAAAAGAAGGCGATCTCGATGAAAGCGGCCTTATGAACTCTCAACTCGGGGTACGTTTCCAAATTTCAAAAGGCTTCAGCGCCTTCATCGACGGTTTTTTGCCTGCAAGTAGCGATTTAGGGGACGACAATTTTGCAGTCGATTTTGGTTTGCAACATTCTAACCTTTTCACACACGTCACATGGGCCAAATACATCGGCTACATGCTGGGTGATCCATGGACAAATCAATATATTTTCTTCGGTACCGAACTTCAAATATTGCTGAACCATTTTATCATTTATAGCGAACTCCGCATATACATCGGTGAAGAAAACTCCAGCGGCTGCTCCGGTTATCAATGTAGCGATGTAGGCGGCGATAACGGTTTTATTTTTGCTCTTGGATTCAAGATTGACTTGACTGACGAACTGACCTTGGATATCAGCGCCGAACTTGGCTCAGGCAGTCGATTCACAAAGAACGACCTTGGCGAACCGTACGGACTTAGCGCAGCACTCTTCTACAACTTCTAGCAAGTATTTTACGCATGAACCCGACAAGAATGTCGGGTTCTTTTTTATATCCGAAAAAAAATTTCCGAACAATACAAAGAATATTATTTATGTTTTATATATGGAATTTTCCAGGGTTAAGGGATAAAAATTGAAAAGGGTTGTTCTAGTTCTTGCAATTTTCGCAGCTTTTGCGGTAACAGCCTGCTTACAAAAGCAGGGGGATTACGCAGCATCCAAGACGATTACCGTGATGCTTTATAGCGAATACATCACTCCAGAATTGCTAGATGATTTCAAGAAAAAGACAGGTTATAAAGTGAAACTGGAGCTCTACGAAGCCCAGGAAGAAATGCTTGCAAAGCTCATTACCGCGGACTCCGGCAAATACGACGTCATCATTGCATCGGACGTTGTCATCCAGCAGATGATCCAACTAAAACTTGTCGCGAAACTGGACACTGATAAAATTCCTAATCGCATAAACGTCGATCCGCAATTTCAAAGTCAAAGCTACGACCCCACAAATTCCTATAGCCTCCCCTACCTTTGGGGAACCACAGGCATTCTCTTTCGCGGTGAGAAAGTCCACCCGGATAGCGTAAGCTATTCCATGCTCTTTAACGAACAAATTTCCAAAGGCAGTTTTAGCCTGCTCGACGAAAGCCGTTCCATGCTCAGTATGGCACTCCTCGCCACAGGCAACAACGCAAACACCACGAAGCAATCCGAAATCAACAAAGCCGTAGAATACATCATACAGGCCAAGAAAGACAACCACTTTGCCGGCTTCGAAAACTCCGTCGAAGGAACCGACAAAGTTCTTTCACGCATAAACGGAGCCGCAATCGTCTTTAACGGCGAAGCACAAACGGCAATCAACGAAGATTCCACGCTACAATTCGTGATTCCCAAAGAAGGTTCTTTCATGTGGGTCGACGCCATGCTATTAAGTTCAAAAGCTTCGAATGTCGAAGGTGCCTATGCCTTCATGAACTACATCTTGGATGCAAAAATCGGTGCAGAACTTGCAACATCGATGAACTTTGCAACCCCCAACAAGGCAAGCCTCGAAATCATCGACGAAAAATTCAAGAACAATCGAGTAATCAACCCCAACAAGCAAGAAATCAACCGCATGGTATTTCTCACCGATTTGGGCGAATCCGAAAAGCTTTATGACGAAGCCTGGATGATCGTGAAGAACCAATAAAAAAATTACATACAAAAAAAAAGCCCACACTCAATCAAGTGTGGGTTTATTTATACATTCAAACTTGTTTTAGTTGAACCAGAGCGTAGCGCCAATCTGGAAACGCATGTTCTTGCAGCCAACATTCGGAGCATCGCTATAATCAACGTCTTCGCCACTCAAAGATGCAATTTTGGTAACATCAACCATTTTGGCAAAGCCCATTGTATAACGGAAAAACACATCGAATTTAGGCATTATAGAATAACCAAGTCCGGCGACGATACCATAATCAATATCTTCTTGCATTTGTTTGGGAGTATCCATAGACCTGCTCAGACCTTTATAAGAAACTTCTATAGAAGAACTTACGTTAAATCCAACATAGGCACCAGCATCAATAAAGAACTGGGGTACTGGATTATAGCGAGCCAAAACAGGAATATTTAAATAACCCATACCAAACGAGAATTTTACTTCTGAAATAAGTTCACGTTGCGATGAACTCATACCAGAACTAGACAATTCATTTTCATAAGCAGAAGCAAGTTTTCCAAAATTCCAATCCAGCATGCGATAATCAAATTCCAAGCCCGCAACGATAGAAAGATTCGGAGAAACTGCAAACTTGGCATCGACACCTCCAGTAAAACCGGGGCCCCATTCCAAGCCAAACGTATCAGAATTTTCACCCCAAGCGGTACCATAGTTAAATGCGGCACGGGCGCCAACCTTTACATCGATGGGGGACTTTGATTGTGCAAACACAGCACTCGTTACAACAAGAGCTGCAAGAATAATTTTCTTGAACATATTCATCTCCTTTTTTATAAATATATTGAGTTCTTATAAAAAAAGCTCACACTTTTCAGCGTGAGCTTTTTTCAAGAATCTAAAGATTACATGAACCAGTAGGTTGCACCGAGCTGCAAGCGCATATTCTTGCTGCCCTTGCCATTCTTGCCCATTTCAGTAAGGCCAAGAGCAAGGCGGAAGTTCAAATCGAGATTCGGCATAACATTGTAGCCAACGCCTGCGATAAGACCGATGTCAAGCGTTTCCATCGTTTCGCCGATATCCTGAGTCACAGATTCGCCTGCGGCTTCCAACTTTGCTTCAGCGCTCAGGTTGAAGCCCAAATAGAGACCGGCGTCAATAAAGAACTGCGGATTAGCATTGATACGAAGCACCATCGGGATGTCCAAATACCACATGGTAAGAGTTTCATCAACCGTTACAGAACGATAGCCATCGTAACCAGTCTGTTCACCCGTAATTCTGCGAAGATCAATTTCCAAACCCGGAACAAAAGCCAACATTTCATTAATGCCGATTTTTGCATTGATGCCAGCATTAAAGCCTACACCCCATTCAGCATCGTTCTTATCACCCCACATGGTGCCCATATCAACAGCGGCGCGACCACCAATATTGACCGGGGATTGAGCGAAAGCTGCACTCACAACGAGGGCTGCAGCAAGAATAATTTTTTTGAACATATTATCATCTCCTTATTAGAATTTAAGGGCAATATAGCATAAATTATTTTTAAAAACAAGTTTTTTACATACAATTTTCAACTTTTTGTTAGTTTAATATGTTTTAAATTTCACAAACAACAAAAAAGTCCTGACACGCAGGACTTCGGCATAAAAATAACAGAAAATCGTATTTTTATTTTAAATTTCTTCAGATTTCTTTATCGGGAGCGGAGCAAACGGCGGTTCCAGTTCCAAAGAAATCGGGCAATGGTCCGAACCCATTACAGTGTTATGGATTTCAGCACTGACCACGTTCGGCATCAAGGCTGCATCAACAAAGCCATAGTCCAAACGCCACCCCACATTGCGTTCACGAGCGCCAAAGCGGTTCGACCACCAAGAATAGGCATCACGAGTATCAGGGTGCAATTTGCGGAACGTGTCGACAAAGCCATCTTCCACATACTTGTCCATCCAAGCACGTTCAATCGGCAAGAATCCACTCACGTTCTCGTTTTCTTTGGGACGAGCGATATCGATTTCCTTGTGGCAAGTGTTGTAGTCACCCACAGTCACCACATGCTTGCCATCGCGCAACCATTGCTTGCTGTTTTCAAGGAAGGCATCGTAAAAACGGAGCTTATAGTCCAGGCGGTCATCACCCTGTCCGCCATTCGGGAAGTAAATACTATTGAGAACCCAGTCCGGGAACACCAGCTGGAGCACGCGGCCTTCTTCATCAAATTCTTCGATGTCAAAGCCATAATTGACGGCATCGGGTTCAATCTTGGAATAAACAGCTACACCACTATACCCCTTCTTGCGTTTGCAAGCATTCCAGTAAGTATAATAGCCTTCGCGGTTTACAATTTCGGAAACCTGGCTTTTTTCGGCCCGGACTTCCTGAAGACAAAGTACATCGGGATCGGTCGCAGTGAACCAATCTTCAAAGCCTTTTTTCAGGACGGAACGAATACCGTTGACATTCCAGCTGTAGATTTTCATTTTACACCAATCTCATTTTTTCCACGCCAAAGATAGAATATTTTTTCAAACTCCAAAGGGTAAAAGCCTTCTACCGCATTCAAAAGTTAACATTTCTTTACAAAACTTTATGTTTGCGCAGAAAAAATCACCTTTTTTATCGATTTTCAAAAAAAAATTCTCATTGATGTATAATAATCTTATATTTGATGACATGAATAAAAAATATTTGTTGTCATCTTGCATCCTTGCGATTTCACTCCTGGCCGGCTGTGGAGGATCTTCCCAAAAAGGTGAAGACCTCGAAATTCCTACCGACCTTCCACCAATCTGTCGCGATATCGACTTTGTCGCAAACCCTGACATGCGCGAGGTTTGCGGAGTGCGCACGGCAAGCAGACACAATATTGCTTATAAGAACATTCCTCAACAGCGCTACCTGATTAAGCCTTCCGAAACTTCTATCGTGAAGACTAACGGAAAGCTCGAGCTCCGCTTCCAGAACTCGCTCCCGATTAATCTCGAAGGTCCAATCACAAGCGAGCTTGAATTTAGCCAGGAAAAGCGCCTCGAACGCGTCAAGAACACTTACGACTACCACGAAATTACAAAGCCCGGTTCCGAACGCCTCCGCATTTTCAAGATGGGCATTCCGACCGAAAAAGGCCACAAGTATGACTTCTGTTTCCGTATCCCCGAAAGAAAGGGTAACGACAGGACCCGCAGCAGGGCAATGGGTGTGAACATCGAAACCATGTCCTGCACCGAATTCGACAGAATCACTTCGGGTAAGTAACAAACTTTATTATTCAAAGAGCAGCTCTCACCGAGCTGCTTTTTTTCGAGAGGGAGATGTCCGTTCCGCGACGGGCATGACAGAAAAGTGTCAATTTTTTGATTTGCTTTTTTGCTAAATTATCGGGCGGTAAAAAAGTGAACGAAAATAAGTACATACACAACGCTCTAAGGCAAATCCACGTCGATACGCCCTGCTCGCCCATATCCGGATTCTCAATTTCCGGACTGGCTACATATATTCAAATTCCTGAACTGGATTTTTGCATCGACATGGGCGAATGTCCGCTTTCGGCGATTCCCCTCGACCACGTATTCCTGACGCACGCTCATGGCGACCACGCCCGTTGCTTGATGCGTCACCACAGCCTGCGAAAAATGATGGGAGTCGAACGCGACAGCGTTTATTACATGCCGGATTTTATCAGCGAAAACGCAAAATCATGGATCAAGGCCGAAGCTTTGTTCGAAGGTGTCGGAGAAACAAAATTCCGCTATCCGGAAATTGAACCTGTCACCGCAGGCGAATTGCAATTTTTGCGCTACCGCAAGGACCTCGCAATCGAAGCATTCGAAGTCAAACATTCTATCCCGACCATGGGTGCTACGCTGTATTTCTACAAGAAAAAGCTCAAGGAAGAATACCTCGGGAAAAGCGCTACAGAAATCATCGAGCTCCGCAAGAACGGAGTCGAAATCACGCGCGAAGTTTACGAACCGCTCGTGAGCTTTATGGGCGATTGCCTTGGCGAAAGTTTGCTCGACAACAGTCGCGTTTTCCAGTCGAAGGTGCTGATTACGGAATGCACCTTTCTCGACGATGGCGAAGAAGCGATGAGCAAGAAAAAAGGGCATAGCCACCTGAAAGATATCGTCAACGCACTCAACGAACTCGACGATGAAATCAAGTGTGAAAAAATAATCTTGAGCCACTTTTCGATGAAGTATTCCGAAAGGCATATTCGCGAAATGCTTGACAAGAGCATCCCGGAAAAATTCAAGGAGAGAATTGTAGCGTTTATTTAGACGAGAGAACGGCGCAAGCGCCTACAGACGACAAATGCATAAAGCGAGAGTCGCAGACATGCTTGCATGGATATGACCGAGCCTAGCATTTGGGACATAAGCGAAGCGAATGTTCAAAGACGAGAGTGAGCGAAATGCGCGGACAGCGTCATCCTGAGGACCGCAGGGACGAAGGATCCAGTAAAGTTTTATAGGAAAGAATCATGGCAGACGAAAACAACAACGAAGTACTGAACGAAGAAGAAAAGGCTCCTAAGGAAGTTGTAATTCCGGAGTTTTATCGTGACTTGAACCAAGATCCGCAAATGAAGGCGCTGTGGCATTACATATTCCGCACGAATGGCGACCGCAAGCCGATCAAGACGCCGGACGGATTACCGCACAAGCTCGACTTCAACTGGAAAGATATGTTCCCGAACGAAAACGGTCATATCGAAGTTGAAATTGGAAGTGGCAAGGGTAACTTCATGACGGACTATGCCGAGAGACATCCGGACTACTTTATCATGGGTAGTGAATGGGATTACACTTGGGCTGCCTTCGCTCACGAACGTATGGAAAAGCGCGGTATCGTTGCTCAAGGCAATGCTGCCATGTTGCGCGGTGACGTGTTCTACTTCTTGCGTGACGCCGTGAAGGACAACACAGTCGATGCATTCCACATGTATTTCCCGGATCCGTGGCCAAAGGAACGCCACCACAAGAACCGTTTGTTGCGCCCCGACTTTCTCGATGAAGTCGCCCGTTGCCTTAAGCCGGGCAAACGCATTTTCTACTGGGGCACCGACCACAAGGAATACAACGAAATCGCTCTTGAAACATTCGATGCCTACCCGACTTGCAAGGTGCTTGTCCGCAATACGGCAGAACCCACCGAAGGAATCACGACAGGATTCGAACGCAAGTACCGCAAAGAAGGCCGCCCGATTTACAGAAGTATTATAGAGTTTGAAAAATAGGAATTAGTCAATGGTCATTAGTCAGTAGTCAATAGCAGCAACTAGCAACTAGCAACTAACAACTAATAACTAATGACTAATAACCAGAAATAATCATGTTAAAGCAACTGACAATTAATGGTTTCACATTGATAGCGGAGGCAGAAGTCCCTTTCCACGAGGGATTTACTGCTATTACCGGTGAAACTGGTGCAGGCAAGTCCGTCCTTATGAAAGCACTCCGCATGGTCTGCGGAGACAAATCGCAAGCATCCATGGTGCGCACGGGCGAAGAAAAAGCTGTTGTCGAAGGAACGTTCGACATCAAGAACGAACCCGAAGTCAAACAAATTCTAGCAAAGCTCGAACTCGATGACGATGATGAGCTCATTATCCGCCGTGAAATTCTAGAAAACGGGAAAGGACGTGCCCGCGTGAACGGTTCCGTTGTAAGCCTCTCGGACTTGCAGGAACTCGGTGAATCGCTCATCCAGATGCATGGGCAAAGCGAACAACTTTTATTGCGCGACATCCGCACGCACGCCAAGATGCTCGACGAATATGCGGGCAACAGCGAATTACTAATAAACTATACCAAGAGTTACAACGCTTGGAACAACGTCCTTGCCGAAATTCAGCAAACAGAAAATCGAGCCAAAGATCTCGCCCAGCAAAAAGACTTTTTGAAGTTCCAGTACGATGAGCTTTCAAAGGCAGCGCTTCGCGATGGCGAAGAAGAAGAACTTGAAGAAAAGGTCAACGTTGCAAGCAAGAGTGAAGCAGAACACAATCTGTTGAACGAAATCCAAGCGCTCATTGGTTGCGATAACGGCATTCTCGAACAGGTCCAGAACCTTCAGTACAAGTTGCGTTCCCTCGCACAAAAGATTCCGCATTACGAAGAAGATTTGAATGCACTCGTCGAAGTGGCAGACCCGTTCGAGGGAATTTGCAAGGACTTGCAGAGACTCCGCCCGGCAAAGTCCATGAGCCCCGTCGAAATCGACCGGGCCAATTCTCGAATTGCAACGATTCAAAAACTCAAGCGCAAGTATCGCACCGATGTTGCCGGGCTTATCGCGCTTACGGAACAGCGCAAGCAAGAACTCGACAGCCTCGAAAATCTTGACGCTGACCTTGAAGAACTCAAACGTAAGGCCGATGCGCACAAAGCAGAAACTTGCCGCCTCGCTGGCATTCTCACCGAAAAACGCCGCGAAGCGGCCCAGCGCTTTGACTCGGCCGTGCAAGAAATTTTGCACAGCCTCGGCATGCCCAAGGCAAAATTCTTTACGAGCATTACTGAACAGGCTCCCACCGCAAACGGTGCAGACCGCATTGAATTTTTGCTCGCCCCGAACCCGGGCGAAGGCGAAAAATCTTTGCAGAAAGCAGTCTCTGGCGGTGAACTTAGCCGAGTGCTGCTCGCCATCAAGAGTGTCATGGCCGAGCTCGACAAAGTTCCGCTATTGATATTCGACGAAGTGGACTCCGGAATCTCGGGAGAAACGGGCAACAGCATTGGAGAAGCCTTGCGGAACTTGGGCAAGCACCACCAGGTGCTTACCATTACCCACCTGCACCAGGTGGCTAGTCGAGCTCAAAATCAGCTCGCCGTGAGCAAGAAAGAGATTGACGGAAGGACTTTTACGTCCATTATTGATCTTGACAAGAACGGTCGCATTGAAGAAATTGCTAGAATGTTAGGTGGTTCGTCGGAAACAGTCCGTACCCACGCCAAGCAGTTGTTGGAGAATAACCTATGACAGAACAAGAAAATACGTCTGATGTTCGTTTACGCACGCGCGTATGGAGTGTCTTGCGCGCACTCGTGTTTGTCTGCGTCATAATCTTCATTTGGGAAGGCTGGACTACGATGGCATGTTCTTTCGTAGGTATAGCACTAATCATGGGATGGGTGAACCTATTCCAGCTCAAGAGCCAAGAAATCGAAAAACCCTATTACAGACTTTGGCTTAACACGATTGACGGTTTTTTACAGTTTATCGTGATGACTAGCATTTTTGTTCGCGACTTGATTCAAAACGAAAGTGCCGAAAAAATCTTGGGCGTTGGTTGCGCTGTTTTGCTCGCTCGACTTATAGCGCACACGCTGTTCTCGCTTGGTGTGTTACGCGAGGGTAAGCAACTCCCCCGCAAACGACGTTGGAGCAAGCTCGCAAATCTCTCTGTCACAATTACGATGGGCGTGTATTTGTTGAACTTGGAAAATTTCCAACAAATTATGATGGTCGTTTCCATATTGCTCATCGCAGCCTCCACCGCTGCTTACGCCTATTGGTATTACCGCGACCCAGCACACAGGAAGCCACTTTCAATTGCAAGCCAGCTCACCATGAGCCGCATTGTGCTCACGCCATTTTTCCTTTGGGTGTTCTTCTACGATAACGATTTGGATTACAGTAACAACAACATCGTCTTTAAAGTTCTTGCGCTTGTGATGGTGCTTGGATTTATGCTCACGGACTTTTTGGATGGCAAGCTCGCCCGCTCGATGGGTGAAGTGAGCACGCTCGGCAAGTACCTCGATCCATTCAGCGACAAGATTTCGAACATGACAATTTTCATGTGCTTTATCGCAACGGGTTACGCTTCTGTTTGGATGGTTGCCTTGATTTACTTCCGTGAATCGAGCGTGGAAACACTCCGAACACTCGCCGCAAGTGAAGGTCTCATTATGCCGGCACGCCGCAGTGGCAAATGGAAAACAGCATTGCAAGGTATTGGCATTGTCGCAATTCTCCTTGGAGCAATCGAACCTGTACGTGCTTTGATTCCTGGATTTGAAAGCATTTGGCATCAGTTCCCCATTATTGTGATGGGTATCATAACGGCCATTACACTCATCAGCGGAATTGATTATTTCTACGCCAGCAAGCACATTTTGAAAAAATTCGTATAGCAAGAAATCGAGCAAAAATGGCGGAAAAAGCATAAAAAAAACTTATTCTGCCTTTTGCATCGCTCTTTACTCTTGCCAAATTCATTAATATTTTCTATATATGGGACAACCTCGACGCGGGGTGGAGCAGTTGGTAGCTCGTCGGGCTCATAACCCGAAGGTCGCAGCGTTCAAGTCCTGCCCCCGCTACTAAAAAGACCTAGATTCACTCTAGGTCTTTTCTTTTTTATATTTGCAACATGTCTCGCATTTCAGAACAAGAAGCTCTCGATTTATTTTTGAACGCACCGCTCGATGAACTTTGCGCACGCGCCAATGCCGAAAAGGAAGCGCGCCACGGCAAGTCCGTTTACTGGGTGAACAACCGCCAAATCAACTACACGAACGTGTGCGTGCTACACTGCAAATTCTGCGCTTTTAGCCGCATCAAAAAAGATAGCCCGACCGCTTACGACTGGAATTACGAAACCATCCGCGACAAGGCCGCCGAAGCGATTAGTAAAGGCGCCCGTGAATTGCACATTGTTGGCGGACTCCATCCCGACCATCCATTCGATTACTACATCGAAATGTTGCGCAAGCTCCGCAAGGAATTTCCGTCTGCAAATCTGAAGGCTTTTACCGCCGTTGAAATTTGCCACTTTGCAAAGATTTCTGGCCAAACGCCCGAGCAGATTATGGCAACGCTCAAGGATGCAGGCCTCGACGCGCTCCCGGGTGGCGGCGCCGAAATTTTAGTACAAAGTGTACGCGACAAGATTTGTCCGGGCAAAGAGACTGGCGAAGAATGGCTCGACGTTCATCGCGCGGCACACAAGCTCGGCATTCCGACGAATGCGACAATGCTTTTCGGGCACATCGAAAAAATTGAAGACCGCATCGCACACATGAAGATGCTCCGCGACTTGCAAGACGAGGCGCCGGGATTCTTTGCGTTCATTCCGCTCGTGTACCATCCGGAACACAACGCGCTTCACCAGATTGTCCCAAACATCACAAGTGAAGAAGACATCTTGCGCACAGTCGCCGTTTCTCGTTTGTTCTTAGACAATTTCCCGCACATCAAGGCTTACTGGATTCAAATGGGAATCGAGACCGCCATGAAGGCGCTACACGCCGGTGCATCGGATTTGGACGGCACAATTATCGAAGAGAAGATTACGCATGCTGCAGGCGCCACAGTCCCCGTGGGCATGAGCCCGGAACGCATGCAAGGCCTCATCAAAAAAGAAGGCCTCGTTCCGGTGGAACGAGACGCCTTGTACGAAAGATTTTCTTAAGTCTTAAGCGATCACGCCGATTTCCTTGAGGTAACGGCCAAGGGCATCCTGCCATGTGGGGAGCGGCTTAAAGCCAGCTTCCACAAGTTTGCTCTTATCCAAACGGCTATTGAACGGACGTGCGGCTTTTGAAAGTCCGTATTCCGCAGTCGTTACCGGCAACACCTTTGTCGGGAGCCCAGCCTGCTTGTAGATTTCCTTGGTGAATTCGTACCAGCTGATGAACCCGCCTTCATTCGTAGCGTGATAGTAACCGTACTTGTCCGTTTCGACCATATCGACGAGGAGGCGGCTCAAATCGAGCGTGTAAGTCGGCGTACCAATCTGATCGTAAACGACGCGGACCGTATCGTGAGATTCACCCACCTTAAGCATAGTCTTGATGAAGTTCTTGCCATTGAGACCGAACACCCAAGCGATACGCACAATGAAATACTTTTCGAGAGTTCCACTTACAGCAAGTTCACCCTTGAGCTTGGATTCACCATAGACGTTGAGCGGTTCGTAATCCTTACAATCCGGTTTCCACGGAGAAGTGCCACGACCGTTAAACACATAGTCCGTGCTGATGTAGACCATCTTCGCATCAATTTCTTTAGCGACAAGAGCAATATTTTCGGTACCTTCGGCGTTAATCGCAAAGACCTTCGCCTTTTTGTCTTCATCTTCAGCCAAGTCCACTGCAGTCCAAGCGGCACAGTGAACAATCACATCCGGATTCACGCTCTTGATGGTTTCAGCAACGGCGGCAGCATTCGTAATATCCATCGACACATACGGCATAGTCGTAACAGCACTTCCATCGGCAACTCCAGAATAAGCAGGAGCAATATCACTACCGACACCTTCATAACCACGCTTTGCAAGTTCATTCATTACATCGTGACCTAACTGGCCACCAACACCCGTCACTAAAACTTTCATGATAATACCTCTTGCGAGAGAATATAGTAATTAGCTCGTTATTCCAAGCTAAAACATATTTCCAAATCCAACGATAACGCCAGCAAATACGACGCTCACCATGGTCATGAGTTTAATGAGAATGTTAAGCGAGGGACCAGCAGTATCCTTGAACGGATCGCCTACGGTATCGCCCACAACGGCAGACTTGTGCGTATCAGACCCCTTACCACCATAATTGCCTTTTTCGACAAACTTTTTAGCATTATCCCAGGCGCCACCAGCATTATTGAGCATTGTCGCAAGCGCAAAGCCACATGCAAGACCACCGGCCAAAAGTCCAAACACACCTGCAACACCCATCGTAAGCCCAACAATCACAGGCACGACAACAGCTAGAATCGACGGAAGCACCATCTCATGTTGTGCCCCCATCGTCGAGATTTCAACACAACGGGCATAATCCGGTTTCCCCGTTCCAAACATGATTCCAGGAATTTCGCGGAACTGGCGGCGCACTTCTTCGACCATAGCACTTGCGGCACGTCCCACAGCCTTGATAGTCAAAGCACAGAACACAAACGTCATCATTGCACCGATAAACAGCCCACCCAAAAGCATGGGGTTCATCAAATTGAGATTATAAATGTGCATAAAGTCCGCATAGTTTACTTTACTTGCAACCATACCGATAAGGTCACCATTTTCTGCAATGGCTCGAGTACCCCCATCAAGGAACCTTACACCAGCCACTCCTGAAACAGCATTCGCAAGATCATTTACACTATTCGCAAAAACAACCGTTCCCACCTTCCAAATTCCTTCCGCAGAAGAAGCCAAATGCCCAAGCCAGAACTTTACTTCTTCGACATACGATGCCAAAAGCGCCATTGCCGTAAGAGCCGCAGAACCAATGGCAAAGCCCTTGCCTGTCGCAGCGGTCGTATTTCCGAGCATATCCAGTTCATCGGTGCGTTCGCGCACTTCGGGAGCAAGCCCCGCCATCTCTGCGTTTCCACCCGCATTATCGGCAATCGGTCCAAAAGCGTCTGTCGCAAGCGTTATACCAAGTGTACTTAGCATACCCACTGCAGCAAAGCCAACACCATAAAGCCCCATAGCCATATCGCCAAAACCGCCCGCACAACCAAACGCGCAGACAATACCCACCACAATAGTCACCACCGGAAGGCCCGTCGAGAACATGCCTACCGAAATGCCATCGATAATCGTTGTCGCAGCACCAAGCCTCGCCTGGTTTGCAATTCCGCGCGTAGGCGCATAAGCATCAGATGTAAAATACTCGGTAAACTGCCCAATGAGAATCCCCGCCGCAAGACCCGAGAGCACGGATCCAAATATTCCCATCGAAATAAAATCCATTTTGACAAGCACAAGAAGCGCCATAAGAATAAGCACCGACGAGCCCAGCGTTCCCGTCAAGAGTGAACGCAACAACGACTTTGTCGAAGCGTCTTCGCGCGTACGCACAGCAAAGATACCCACGATAGAAAGAACAATCCCAATTGCAGCAACCACCATCGGCGCAATCACTAGTTTCAGTCCGCCCATCGGGAGGGCAGCCCCGAGTGCCGCGGTCGAAAGAATGGAACCGCAATAGGATTCATAAAGGTCTGCACCCATGCCAGCCACATCGCCTACGTTGTCGCCAACATTATCTGCAATTGTCGCCGGATTACGCGGATCGTCTTCGGGAATCCCCGCCTCGACTTTACCCACAAGGTCTGCACCGACATCAGCCGCCTTTGTATAGATACCGCCACCCACGCGTGCAAACAGCGCCTGTAACGAAGCACCCATGCCAAAAGTAAGCATGGTCGTCGTAATTTCGACCATTTTTGCATGAGCCCATTCGGCGTTACCGACCAAATTCACATTCCAAGCGCCAAGCGATAGTTTAGACGCAATATCGGCACCAAATCCCCAAACATTGTTATCGTAAATGTAATTGAGCAAGAAGAACCAAGCCGAGATGTCCAAAAGACCAAAGCCCACCACGACAAGCCCCATCACAGCACCACTTCTAAAAGCGATGACCAACCCGCGATTCAAACTCGAAATAGCTCCATTTGCCGTTCGTGAACTGGCATACGTTGCAGTCTTCATGCCCAAGAAGCCGCAAAGTCCACTGAAAAAGCCGCCGGTCAAAAACGCAATGGGCACAAATGGGTTCTGGATTCTAAGAATCGCCAAAACGACAAAAATAACGAAAAGAACAATAAACACCACCGATATCGTCCGGTATTGCTTTTTGAGGTAAGCGTAAGCCCCCACTCGCACATAATGGGCGATTTCCTTCATCTTCTCATTGCCCTCAGGGGCGCGCTTCATAAAGCGATAGAAGAACAGGGCCATTCCCAGAGCAACAAGGGCTGCAACCGGGATAAAATACCAATAAGACGGAATCGAAAGCATAAGGACCTCGCTTTTCAGATATCTATCGGCATGGGTAGTATCAAAAATAAATCTATAATGGAAATTTCGAAAAGGGTCTTACTTTTCTATTTTTTTGCCCGATGTTAGAATCGTTAAATTTTCATTTTTCGCTCTACGACTGGCTCTTAGTCATTATGGTGACCGCCCTCGGGACGTTAAGCGCCTACCTCAAGGACCCGCAACTCAAGGCCGTTACCGCCACCATCCCCATTCCCTGCGGTTTTGCCTACATCGCCGTTGGACTCCCGATGGGTACAGAGAACGCCGTTTCCGGATTTATGTGCATGTTATATGTACATATCGTACGCATTTTACACTATAAAGTCAAAGTTCCTATCGTTCCATCCATCATTGCAGGGCTTGCCTTTTTTGTGGCGCTCGGAACATTCCTGCACTCACGTATCCCCCAAGGCGAAGCTTACTTTATCGGAGCCTGCGTTTTTGACTTTGTTATTGGAGTCATCTTTTTCCAAAAGCAAAAGTACAAGTCCGGTGTGCGTTACAAGACTCCTCTCCCGATTTACATCAAGGCCCCCGCCATTGCAGGTGTTGTTTCGGGACTTATGCTTATCAAGCGCCTGATGGGCGGTTTTTGCACCAGTTTCCCGATGATGAATTCCATCGTGAGCTACGAGAGCCGTTTTTCGCTTGGAGACCAGTGCAGGCAGCTTCCGTTATTCCTTATTGCAGGGCCGTTCATGTTCGCAACGATGCGCTACGTAGAAATCGGTTTCGGACTCAACCACTGGATTGTGCTGTTCATCGGGTACATCGTTTTTGCCCTCATTTATTGGCCACTGAACAAAGAACTCAAACGCCGTAACGAAATCAACTACAATTCCGACATGCCCGCCGAAGCAAAAGCCTAAAAAACGTATAATTCACGGGTTTTGGAAAAATTTACTTGAAGAAATCCCTCAACATAAATAGATTTAGAGAGATAAAACAAGGAAATTTTTCGAAATGCACAAAATTTCACGTATTTCTCTAGCTTTTAGCGGCGCACTCCTGTCGGCAGCCCTTTTGGCAGCCTGCGGCGATGACGTTTCGCCTACTTTCAGCAATTACGGTCCGGCAACACAAAGTTCCAGCGACCAGGCACAACAGCAAGGACAACTTTCAAGTTCCTCCACGGAACAGCTTCCGGCAAGTTCTTCCGATATCGCAAGTTCCAGTTCCGAAATTGCACAAATCGGTGAATCCAGCAGTTCCTCCGAAACTTTACTGCCGACAGCATCCAGTTCTTCGGTCGCATCGACCGACCCGACCTGCGTTGAAACGCCAGTCGCCACCATTGCGCTCGATTCCATCGGCCTTGCAGACATCGCCGACGTGTTCAAGAGCGTGCGCTGCAACGAAAAAGCAGTCTTTGTGATCCGCCACGGCGAACGCGATGACGCCCAAACCGGTAAAGAAACCCCGCTCACCTACTGGGAAAACGAACCGGACACGGTTAACGGAGAACCCGCAGACGGTGTTCGTCAGGCAAGAGCCGTCGGCAAAAAGCTCATCAGCGCCGATGAATTCGTGTTCACGCACACCAAGTATGTCCGTACAGAACAGACATGCCTGAACATCGCCGTGGGTCGCGGTCAAACAACCTTCCCGCACGATTCCTCTGAAATTTATTCCATCAGTTGGTACAAGAAAGACAAGGAACGTTACAGTTTCTACGAAGACTCCACCACAAACGTCCGTCTCGTTATTGCGGGTTGGGCCTACGACAACCTTTATGCCGACGCCTTCTACGACCTCAAGGAAAAATCCGAAGAAATAGTCAAGACGCACATTGCACCGGACTACGCTTCCATGAACAAGTTCCGCGTCATTTGCTCCCACGATGACTTTATTCTCCCGCTCTCCGTTTTTGCCTCAAACGGAAAGGTCAATTACAGATTCCACGACCCAGCCTCCAGACATTGGCCATACTTCCTCACCGGCGTTGCCGTGATTATTGACGACAAGAACCAGATCAGGTACGTGCCGTTCAGAGGTCTTGGCATCGGCGCAGAATAACAAACGCTCGACTTTTTTGCAACAAAAGCGCCACATTTAATGTTTTTAGCAAAAAATCCCCGAAAATCGACTGATTTCGGGGATTTTTTTGTAATCAAACAAAGAAGCTATTACTTTGTTTTCAAAGCATCAAGCCGAGCCTTCGCCTCGGCGATTTGCTCAGGAGGTAAGCCCATAGCCTGCATAACGCTTATCGCATCGGCATGGCCTTCAGTTTTGCCTTCGGCTTTACCCTTAGCTTCACCTTCAGTCTTACCCTTGAGGAAATTCTCGGCTATAACGGCATCGTATGCATGCATTTCATCGAACATGAATTGCTCCATTTTTTTCAAAAGTTCAGGATCTGCATTGCTTACTCGCAAGCGGGCCAAAGCATTCTTAAGAAGTGGATCTTCCGATTCAGGGACTTCAAGCGGACCTCTAGAAATAAGCCTAAGCCAGAAATCTTCACGGGAGTTTACGCCCTTGCGAAGCTTTAGGAACTTAACCAAATCGACTATAATATATTTATTTTTCGGAAACAGAGGCAAGGCCTCCCCCGTCTTTACATCGTGTTTGCTATACAGTGTCCATGTATCCTTATAGATTTCTCTCGGCTCCAAAATCGGGAACCTACAAAGCCAAATGGAAACGGTTTCAGGAACCTCATAATAATGAGCCATCTTTTCCTTTTCGGACATGGCAAGGAACTGTTCCGAACGATTGTAGTCATGCTTGCCACGTATCGTTAGATAAGCGTTGTAAAGCTGCATACGGTCCAAGAAGAACGGATGTTCGCGGTTTTGCAACTCAATATTCATGAAGCGGTTGTCACGCGTCGCCACCCACACGTCAAGCCGCATGGGCTCATCGCCCGGCATGAACACATCGATATATTTTTCAAATGCGTAGCTGAGGTCGACTATTTCGTGTTCGGTATCGAGTTCAAGAATACTGTTCAGCAGGTCACGAATCGTGTCCTTGTCATCCAGCAATGCTCGAAACGTCGCCGGATAATACGGAAGCAAGTATTCTACGCCATCTGCATTTTTCACAATATACGGTTTTGTCGTATTATTTTCATTTGCCATCAGCATGTCCTTATAACGGTAAGGAACATCCCCTACCCATTACATTAACACGCTCTTAAGAGGTATTTGGACTATTTTTTTCTTGAAATTCGCGTAAAATGATTTAAACACGGCAAAAATGGTCAAAATGTTTTTAAAACCATCTCCTCCAAATGTTCTCAAAATTTTTCTCAAATTAAGGTTTATGTAAGAACCTCTTTTTCAAATATTTATATATATTAACTATAGTTGTAAGGGTTTTAATTGTTCTCAAAATTCTCAACGGAGACGATATGTTTGGTAAAATTTCAATGATCGGCATCGCCGCACTCGCCCTCGCCACAAGCGCAAGCGCCGAAAAGTACGAATGGGGCAACGTCCGCTTCGATGGTGGCGGATTCGTTTCTGCCGTGATGTTCCACCCCAAGGCCGAGAATTTGCTTTACGCCCGCACTGACGTGGGCGGTATCTATCGCTTCGATTTTCAAAATAAGACTTGGATTCCGCTGATGGACTTCATCTCGGAAAACGACAAGGGCCTTTACGGTACCGAAGCCTTTGCTCTCGACCCCAACGATCCCAAGCGCATTTACGTGCTCGCAGGTACCGGCTATTTCAGCAAGGGCCGCACGGCCGTGCTCCGCAGTGAAGACTTCGGCGCCACCTGGGACACTAGCTATGTGGAAATGCTCGCCCACGGTAACGGCATGGGCCGCCAGACCGGCGAAAAGCTCGCCGTGGACCCCAACAAGGGAAACATCATTTTCTGCGGTAGCCGCACCAAGGGACTTTACAAGAGTACCGACTACGGCAAGACCTGGACAAGCGCCTACAAGGTCGCCCTTTCTACCGCCACAGAATCCAGTCTGAACGGCGTGAACGGCATCAGCTTTGTGATGTTCGACGAATCGCAGGGCAAGAACGCCGACGGTTCCACCAAGACCATCTACATCGGCATTTCCGAAACCAAGGATAATTTGCAAGTAAGCCACGACGGCGGCGCTACCTGGGAAGCCATCAAGGGCGTTCCCACTGGACTCATGCCCCACCGCGCAAAGATTGTTGACGGAGACATGTACGTGACATTTGCTGACGGCCCCGGTCCGTATAACATCGCAAGTGGTGGTTTTTACAAGTACAATATCGCTGGAGGCACGTGGACCGACCTTACCCCGAGCGATTCCGTGGAACACGAAGGCAGCACCACCAAGAGCTACGAAAAGGACAAGAGCTCTTACGGCGGCGTCGCCATTGACCCCAAGGACAAGAACCACATTGTGATTTCGACGCTGGGCAAGTACACCGGCCGCCACGTGACCAAAGACGAAAAAGAGAATTACGGCGACCGCATCTACGCCACCACTGACGGCGGCAAGACCTGGAATCACGGACAGCATTACAACGACATTCCGAACATTGACGCCAACGGCACCGACTGGATTCCGGGCAACGCCATCCACTGGGCAGGTTCCCTCGAAATTAACCCGTTCAACAACAAGCAGGCCTGGGTCACCAGCGGTAACGGCATTTTCATGACCGAAGACGTCTCCGCAAAGGTTCCCCTTTGGAAGTTTATGTCCAAAGGCATCGAAGAGACAGTGCCGCTTGACATCGTGAGCATTCCGGGAGGCCCGCTAGTCACCGCCATCGGTGACTACGACGGCGCAGTCTATACGGACATCAAGCAGAGCGCCCAGCGCCACAAGCCGACCATCGGCACCACCGAAAGCATGGGTTACGCCCCACTCACCGGAAGCTTGGTGCGCACAGGCGTGATTACCGTTTACGGCAAGTACGATTCGCAGAACTTCAACGTGATGTACCGCAGCGATGACATGGGCAAGACATGGGACAGCGTAAAGACCACACTCAAGGGCCCGAAGGGCTTGGTGGTACTTTCTGCGGACGGCAAAATCATGTTGCACCGTCCAGACCAGGGCGCCACCGTTTACCGATCCGACGACAATGGCGCCTCTTGGACCGCTGTTGAAACGGGCACGCAGACAAACTATTCCCGCATTGTTGCTGACCCGGTGGACCCCAAAACGTTCTACGTCATGGGCGGCATGGGCTCGCTTTACAGATCTACTGACGGCGGCAAGACTTTTGCAGAAGCTGAAGCCCGTTTGCAGAACGAACAGGCTGGCGAATACTACAACGGTGGCGGCCTCATCCGCACCGTTCCCAAGAGAGAAGGACATCTGTGGGTTCCCATGGACCAAGCTCAAGTTTGGCAGCCCAAGGGATTCACGGAATACGGCCTCGCCTACACTGAAGACGGCGGCAAGAGCTGGAACCGTTGCGAAGGCGCTTCTACCGCAATCGCCGTGGGCATCGGCAAGGCCAAAGAAGGCAGCGACTACGAAACCATCTTCATCTGGGGCGCGGCAAAGTCCGGCGATCCAATCGGCATCTACCGCAGTACAGACAAATGCAAGACCTTTGAACGCGTGAACGACGACTTGCACCAGTTCGGCGGTCCGGGTAACGGAAACTTCGTGCAGGGCGACATGAACACCTTCGGCGTTGTTTACATGAGCACCGTGGGCCGTGGCACCATCGTGGGCGCACCGGAAGGCACTGAATTTGTCGAAGTTCCGCCCACCGGCCTCAACAAGGTAGCACTCAACATTGGCAAGGCAACGCTTGTCCAGCAGAACCGCACTTTGCAAGTGAACGTCCCGAGCGACAGCAAGCTTGATGTTATTGCGTTGAACGGCAAAACGCTCCTTTCCACCGACGTGAACGGCAACAAGAGCATTAGCCTCAAGAAGATTCCAACCGGAAAGTACATCGCAAAGGTCACCGGTGCTAACGGCAAGTTGCTCTTGAAAAAAGCGATTGCGATTAAATAAAACGCATTAAAGGAGATGCCCGCTCAAGGCGGGCATGATAACAACAAAAGTTTCAATAATCATCAATCCCATACTTCAAAAGGCTAGAGTCCAAAGCGAATGCTTGCAAACTCTAGCCTTTCTTTTTTGCTATGTTATAAAGGAGATGCCCGCTTACTTCGACTGCGCTCAGCACAGGCTCCAGCGGGCATGACAAAGAATTTAATGCTTGGCAATTTCCGATGCAAGAACTGACGTTTAAAATTATCGCGCGTATCAAGAGCGACTTTCCGGAAAAGTTCGGGATTCCGCGTCAGAGTGGCATTGTGCAGAATTTGCGTTCCACAATTCGATTTGAGCCGGAGTTCCGCAATGCCGATGCGCTCCGCGGCCTTGAAGGCTTTAGCCACTTGTGGATTATGTGGATTTTTTCGGAAAACATCCGTAGCACCTGGAGCCCGACCGTGCGCCCGCCGAGACTGGGCGGCAACAAGCGCTTGGGCGTTTTCGCCACGCGTTCGAGCTTCCGCCCGAACCCGGTCGCGCTTTCTTGCGTAAAAATCGAGCAAATTAATCTCGACGGTCCGGAAGGGCCCGAAATCGTCGTCTCCGGCGCCGATTTGATGGACGGAACGCCCATCGTCGACATCAAGCCGTACCTCCCCTACACGGACGCCCACCCCGAAGCGACAGGTGGCTTCGCCGAAGCCGTCCGCCAAATCAAAGTGCATGTAAAGCCCACCAGCATTCTCAACAAACTGCCGCCAGAAAAACGCGGCGCACTTATAGAAGTCTTGGAACAGGATCCGCGCCCCGCCTATCAAAACGATCCCGAGCGCATTTACGGATTCAACTTCGCCGAATTTGAAGTCAAGTTTAAAGTTGTTGGCGACGAGCTGGAAATCGTGAGCATTGCATAATAGATGGCGGGTTCACGCATACAAAAAGAGCCCCGCGTAAAAACACGGAGCCCTTAGCAGTGAGGAGAACTTTTATTTAGACAAATCTAATCGCTTTGTAACGCAAGAAGAAGCTGTCTGAACACTCAACATGTAAACGCCCGGCGGAACATTTTTCCTTGCAAAATGCACGCTATTCGTACCCGGTTTCATCAACTCGCTAACACTCGCAACCTCGCTTCCAAGCACAGAATAAAGCCTAACTTTCACATTGCCATTGCGAGCCAGCGTCACCGGCACCATGATGCTTCCATTATCGAATGAGACCTTGCCCACACTCAATGACGGTGTGGCATTTCCGATAATGATAACACCCGTCGTAGAACTCGAGGATTTCACTTTTCTCGAAGAACTCGAAGCCGCTGAAGAACTGGACGCTGCCTCTGATGAACTTTCCGGAGCAGCACTGCTACTGGATTCCTCGGCGGCAACAGGTTTAATCTTGTCGCCAAGCACTTCAATCATCTTTTCGGCATAGCGCTTGCCAAAATCACGATACTCTTGCGATGTAAAGTGGACGTTCTGTCCATCGCCAAGAGCCTGATTAAAACCTTCGGACGAGACGACATAAAAGTTTTTGGACTGCTGAGGAAGCTTTGCAATGTTGTTATTCGCGCCCTTGCTCGAGCCAGAACGCAACACTTCGCCCGCAAGGAACGGCACATCATTGCCAAGACCCAAATCCTTAATAATGTTATCGTAAACCTTTTTGACCCTGGAGGGCCATTGACCGTCACCAGCATCCGTTTCACCCTGGTGGAAGATGATCCCCTTGATGACACCATCTTCTTGAGCCTTCTTAGCCATTTCAATCAAGCGACCGTAAGGATTTCCACCATATTCATTAATGCGCTGCGTCATCCAGCTCTGCTGGGACCTAGCATAATTGGCATAGCCATCCTTGTCGAACAGCTGGATGCTGCACCCGGCAACAGCCACGACGATAACACCCACCTTAATTTTAGAATCCGTCTTTTCGACCATTGTGCGGCCAAAATAGTCTGTAGGCCCAAGTTTTGCGCCCTGACAATGCGCCAACGGAGGCACTGCCGTAGCCCATTTTCCCTTGGTTTTCCCTGAACAAGAACCATTATTTGCCGCCCAGAGCACCTGGAAACGTTCGTCAACGGTCTTATCCTGACTACCGACGTCCCCCTGGCCTTCCATATTGGATTGGCCAAAAGCGAGATAAATGTGGAAATTTGAATCTGGAGCAGCATGAACCGACACGGCAAGCCCCAAACCGAAAAACAAGCCCACGAAACGCGAGACTTTCATCTAACACTCCTTGGGGCATGGAAAATGCCCCCCAACAACTATCCTTAATATATTTCCAATCAAATAGCTTATGTTAAATCTTTGGAAAATCGCGTTGTAGTGTTCTGCAACATCAATTTTTTTATTTATATTCCAACTAAAAGAGGATTTTTATGACAATCAAAATTTTAGCTCCCCTTGCTATTGCGGCAACCTTGTTTTCCGCTTGCAGCGACAATGCGACAACACCTCCGCCTTCCAAAGCCGAACAATGTGCGGCCGGCCTCTCTAACGACTGTGTTATGGGAACCTGGAGCATCGGCGGTCCGACCGTTATAAGAACCGTTGGAACAGATGTCGTATACATTATTGATCCGAGTCATAATTTAGAAGCAAGCCCGGCAACGCTTAAATTCTATGTTGACGAAAATCAAACGAATACATTTGAATTTGCAAACTCTCCTTTGAGCAAGGCCGATTGCAAGACAGCCACGGGCAAGACCTATGGTCTCTGGGACATTGTAGGAACATCTCTTCACCTTCGTGCAAGAACCGGAAACGATTGCATGGCCGTAAACGAAGCCACAATCCCGGTCGAAATATCGGTAGTCGGTGGCCAAGTCACCATGACTCTAAAGCAGATTTTCTTCATGGAACCGGAAATGAAGCAGTCTGACGCCGTAGAAAAGAACACGGCTACTGAAGTTTACACCTTCGTGACGGCTAACTAACGCTCTAAGCGTTTAACGCCAACGATTATTTTCGTAATCTTCAAGCTGTTTCAGCAAAGAAAGACAATCTTTTTCAAAGCGCGAGTCCTTAGGGCTCGCCTTTTTTATTGTTTGTCGAGCAGATTGCGCCATCATAGTTTGCTTTATGCGCACCATAAACGCCGAAACCGTTTCACCAGAAGCACGAACAAAGCCCATTCGTGCAAGACGCTTTTCAGCGGATTCGAGCAATGAAATCCAGCGTTCGGCATCTTTCGAAACCGAATGTGAAATTCTATTGCGACGATATTTACGGAACCTGATTCCCGCAAAAACAACCACCAGCAAAATCAAAACGCCATAGAGTACCGGGTTTGCCACGAAACGTTCCGAAACATTCTGCCAACTGTCAACAACACGGCGCCATTCCCCATCTTTCAGCAGATGGAAAAAATACGAAACTCGGCCTTTTAAGCCTTCCACTTTTTTTGCGAACCAAGACGACTCTGCAAAAGCATTCACAAGAACTGGCGGAGTCGGGTCAAAAATATACCACTTGTGGTCTATATAGACTTCGACCCAAGCGTGGCTATGACGACGACGGAACGTCACATAAGGGCGCCCCTCGACATGTTCCGGATGCGCAAATCCCGTCACATAACGCGCAGGAATCCCTTGATGGCGGAGCAAGAGCGTCGCCAGAGTCGCATAATATTCGCAATAGCCTTCTTTATTTTTCCAGAAAAGCGCAAGCATGTCCTTCATATTCGACACACCAGTGTTCATCGACATTCCCGCATAACTTTTGCGCCAAGACACTACATACGAATACTTAAAATTCTTAATAAAATAATTTTCAATCGCTTTTAAATTTTGTACGGCAAATTGCGTTTCTAATTCAGATTTATCCAAGGATGCAGAATCCGCTATTACAGAGTCCCGAACAGGGAGAGCCATTGCCGAGGCGATGGTATCCAACAAATTCAAATCTTTTTCTGGAATTTGCAAGAATGCTGAATCAATCTCATCCGAGAGCGCCGTGGTTATAGCAAGCGTAGCAGCGGTATCAGGTACATAATAGAACCAATCGCTACGCATTCCGTTTGCACCTGCAAAGACATTCGTCGAATAGTAATCGAGCGAGTCCGCATTTTTACTAGCAACACCCACCGCATTGGGTGCAGCAAACATAAATCCAAAATTATCGAGAGTCGCTTGAACCCAAACCGTCTTGACATTCGGCGTCATCGTTATAGAATCTTCTGTTTCAAAGATTGCATAATCCACGCGATAACGGGCGGGATAAAGTTTCTTTTCTGCTGTAGTCGTGAGTTTCCAAATGCCCGCCACATACTTTTCATAAGCCGCGGCACGCAAATATTGCGGTGCAAGCGTATCCCAAATTCTCAAGATAATTTCGTTATTGTACTTCGAATTGTAATTACTCGAAAATGAACCCAGCGCGGCCACCGGATCAAATCCCATGACACGATTTTTCAAGTAATAATCTTCAGCCCAGCGACCACTGTAATAGTGATTGCTTTTCCAATACTTGAAACCAAGATATGATGAGCCGCATAAACTAGCATACATTAAAACAAAGAGAAGTCTTTTATAAAGCGCAACACGGGGGCGTCCAAACGCATACACCGCAAGCAGTAACGCGACAGTCGCACTCACCACAACAGCGCGGGGCGCTTGAAAGAGTCCCATAAAAAGGGCTGCGACACCATTGAATACGACAAAGACTTCAAAACCGCCATTACCCAAGCTGCGCTTTTGCAGCAACGCTAGATAAAGTAAATACCACGCCGGAATAAAGACCAAATAAGGTGAAACCCCATTTTCGACACTAGGAGTCAGCAGCCACCACAAAGCGAACGGAACGATTGCACCATAAGCAAATAATTTTCTATATCGCGGGATTTTTCTTTGGTTCGTCGTAGACTTTAAAAGCACATATTGCTTTATATGCATCGCCACAAACAAAGCAGCAAAAAGAAATCCAAGAATTTCTAGACCACTCGAAACGCCCAAATTCACAGAGACAATGCAAAAGAAAACCGTCTTGCAAATTTCACGGAAGTTCATCATAGACTCACCTCCGTTTCGCGCGACTTTTCAAATGAACGTTCGAGAAGTTTTTCATTAACAGCCAAAACATCATCCGAGACAGTTGTCTTCAATTCGTCAGCAGCCAAGGGGCGCGATTCTAGAACGACTTGCTTATGTACTAGCGGATCATCAGTTGCAAAAAGCCCCACGCGAAGCACAGGGCCAAGCGGGCGCGCCGCAGGCGACCAGCGTTTTTGCGAATTACGAGAATTTGCAGCATTTCGAGATGCACGCATTTCCAACAGGGACGCCGTAGGGATTCGCGCAAGAGCTTCTAAAAGGCTTTCACCACCATCCGCTTGCACTAAAGAAATTTCATCATCGCCAATGAAAAAGCGCCCTAGCGCATTCCGTTCCAAGAGCCATAAGCCAATACCTGCTGCCAAACGGATGAGCATTTCTACCGAAGACTTCTCGCGCAGATTCCGGGCAGTTACGTCAAGCACAAGGATTGCACCCGCGCCCCGTTCCGTTTCGAACTCCTTCGTAAACGGTTTCCCGTAACGAGCAAACGCTTTATGGTGCAAGTCGCGCAACGCATCACCTTCGCGGTATTCGCGCACACCGACAAAATTCATTCCACGAGTAAGACTCGGCATCAAAAGCGGCGCGAAAACAGCGCCACTTGCACCCGAAATCAAAAACGGGAAAGCGCTCACGCGCAACGGGCGCGGTAAAACAAGCAACTCGGCCTTCCCCACTTTTGCTGCATAACGCAAAGCGCCATTAATTTCAGGCAAAATAAGCGCCACTTTAGGAATTTCAAAAGCGCCCCGTTTTTTAGTTTGGATTCGGCAAATCAATTCCGCAGAATCGCCGGCAACAATTTGCACCTGTTCCGATTCAGCACATTTAAGCGAAGAATCCATGCGAAAGCAACCCAGCGATACAGCGTTTAATTTATCCTCAGCATAAATTTGCAAGCGAACCGTCGAAAGTTCACCTTCATAAACATTGCGCACAGCAATATCGCCCGCCTTGAACTTGCTCTTTCGAGCCGTCATAAAAAGGCTTGGCACAAGCGCCAAAAAGTACATGAAATCCAAACCGCAAAACACCCATGCCGCCCAAAATCCAGGCACCGCACCCGCGAACATCGAGAACATCATGAGCGCTGCCGCGGCATGTCCCACCGGCGTAAAAGCTTCTTGCCAAATGTAATACAAATGCATCAAGAGTCCCTTGCGCTTGGGACTTCTAGGAATTGCATTTATAAAGAAATGGAAGAGAGACATTTTAAATCTATTCGGAGTTCGGAATTCGTAATTAGGAGTTAGTGGTTATTTTACGTCATTGCGAGTGAAACGAAGCAATCTTCCAGAAAAAGGAATTGTGAGATTATTTCGGCACACGCACTTGTTTCAAGACGCTTTCGAGAATTTGTCTAGACGCACCGGGCGTATTCGAATCTTTTGCAAACACGCGATGTTCCATCACCGGGAAAAATACATGCTGGATATCATCAGGATTCACAAAGTCGCGCCCTGCAACGAACGCGCAAGCTTGCGCCATCTTGATAAGGTTGATTCCCGCACGAGGGCTTGCCGCCAAACGCACCGCCGGATTCGTACGCGTAGCCTGCACCAGCGAAACCACATACATTTCAAGAGATTCGTCAATATGGATCTTGCGAACATCGCTACGCATAGCAATAACTTCATCAGGAGTCGTCACCGCCTTGAGCGTGTCAAGCGGCCGCCCATCGCGATGCGCACGCAAAATACCGAGTTCCGTTTCTGCAGTCGGATACCCCAGCGACAAGCGAACCAAGAATCGGTCCATCTGCGCTTCCGGGAGCGGAAACACTCCATGAAATTCCACGGGATTTTCTGTTGCAAGCACCATGAAGAGTTTTGGAAGCGCATGACGTTCGCCTTCGAGCGAAACCTGGCGTTCTTCCATAGCTTCTAGGAGTGCGCTCTGCGTTCGCGGAGACGCGCGATTGATTTCGTCTGCCAAGAGCACCTGCGTAAAGACCGGTCCCTTGCGAATTTCGAACTCGCCCGTATTTGCCTTGAACACGGCACCGCCCGTTACATCGGCAGGCAGCAAGTCCGGAGTAAACTGGATACGTGCAAAATCCGCTCCAACCGCAGTCGCAAGCGCTTTCGCAATCGTCGTCTTGCCCGTTCCCGGCACATCCTCGATGAGCACGTGACCATCGGCAAGGAGAGCCATAACCAAAAGTTCTACCGCCTCGGATTTACCGAGCAGCACCCCATTTAAAGCATGAATTAAATCTTTAACCATGCTTATAATATATATAGTTATTGGTCAATAATCGTTAGTTATTAGATTTTAGTTAGTAAAACTTAGTGCTTTGAAGCTAACATTCTTCGCCAAATTTGCCTTAGCACACGCAAGCCATACGAGACCACATTGAGGTTCGATTTTTCGTCGGCATACCGCGTCGGGATTGGGAGTTCCGCAATTGCAAAACGGCGAGCATCGGCAATCGCAATAAGTTCCAAATCAATATCGAACGATGGGCTCAAACGATTCAAGTCAACGGTTTTCAAGAAGCGCGAGGAATAAACGATAAAGCCACTATGACGATCCGTAAGCTTTACGCGGAACGTCAAATTTTCAAGCGCTGTCAAAAACGCACCGCCAATGCGTTTGTACAAAGGCATACCACCGCGTTTAGCCTCCCCCGCCACCGCATGCCGCGAGCCTTGCAACAAATCAAGATTGCAGTTTTCCATTTCAGCAAAGAACTCGCCCAACTTTTCAGCAGGGTACTGACCGTCACCATGCAAACAAGCAATAAACGCAGCACCCGAAGCCAAGCCTTCGGCAATTCCCTTCTTGACAACGGCTCCATAACCGCTATTTTGTTCAAACTTTAAATATTCAAAATGCGACTTGAAGTCGCGCGCATTTTCCGCACATTCCGCATTTTCCACACAAATCGACATAAAGCGTTCGAACGCTTGAGCCGTTCCATCGCGGGAGCCATCATCAATGACAAGCACATGTGCACGCGCCAAAACAGATTCTTCAATTTTTGAAAGGACTTCGCCAAGAGTCTTTTCTACGTTATACGCAGGGACGAAGATAAAATAATCAATTGCAGGACAAGACATAACTGGATTCTTCGCGCAGCTCAGGATGACGTAGAATCAGAATGACTTGTATTGCTATAATGTCCGACAAACCACGTCAACGATTCGCGCAGCACTACATCAATCGGGGTCTTTGCCTTAAAGCCAAGTAAGCGTTCCGCTTTTTCGACTGAAGGCAAGCGACGCATGGAATCTTCGTAACCTTCGCCGTAATACTCCACGCCAGAAACGACTTCCGGTTCAGGAATAGTTTCAACACTCATGCCCTTGATTTCGGCAAAGATATTGCGCATTTTATCGGCGAGTTCCGCAATCGTGAGTTCGTTATCCGGATTCCCGATATTGAACGCCTGTGAGAAGGCTACATCACCCGTTTCAAACAGCGCGAACATAAAATCGACCGCATCAAATACGCTCGTGAAACTGCGCTTTGCTACACCGCCATTCACAAGCTTCAGCGGTTCACCGCGTACAAGCGATGACGAGAAATTCGCGAGCACACGCGGAATGCCCGAGCCATCGACGCCCGGCATAAAATCCATGTAAGGTCCGACAAAGTTGAACGGTCGAACCACCGTCCACTTCAAATTTTTGAGACCTGCAATATAGCGTTCCGTCAAAAGTTTTGCAGTCGCATAGCTCCAGCGGCTCGCCGTCACCGGCCCAAACGTGAGCTCGGATTCATCTTCAACAAGCAAGCCCGAATCAGCCGACGTGCGCCCGTAAATTTCGGACGTCGAAAAATGAATCAGCCAAGAGCCAGACTTTGCACAAGCATCGGCCAATGCCGCCGGATGGTCATAATTGCTGCGAATAACTTCGGGGGCCTCGGCCATGTAACGGCTCGGCATGCAAATGGCCGCCAAATTCACGACAATCGGATATTTTGCAATTCGTTCAACGACACTTTTATCGGCAAGGTCCGCCACCATGAACTCGCAGCGTTCGTCGTTCAGCCGGTGCTGGATTCTATAAAAATCCAAATCAACGCCAAAAACGCGCCACTTGGTGCGCGTCAAAATAGCGTCGAGAAGGTGACAACCAATAAAACCACCGCAACCGACAATGGCTACGGTGATACTTTGATCATTGAATTGAGGGATCATTCCTTAACAACGAAGAGTTCGGAGTTATTACCCTTATTCTGCTTGTTGTACGGAATAACACGGATAATACCGGTCAAAGTCGGTTCAACACCCTTTTCGGCATCGAGCTTGACCTTTACCGTGTGGCAAGTCTTGCCATCAGCCGGACCTGTCAAATCGAAGGATTCATCAAGCAAATCCAAGCCGGCGTCGCTAGCATTTTTCTTGAACACAATGCGGTAGCCATCGTCAATAGTCGTACCAAAGACAACATCAATGGTCTGACCAATCTTAAACTGTTCGCTAACAGTCGGATAAGCGACCTTGACACCGTCCGAAACGGTGCAATCGTAGGCCGAAGTGGCCGGACCAGACGGAGAATCGTCATCGTCACCGCAAGCAAAGAAAGCAAGGGAGCTAGCCAAAATCAAAGCGTGAGAAAACTTCATAAACTTTTTCTCCTTTTTAGGGTTGAACGGCAATAATATACAAATTTACCCGCATAAGAAGATTAATCCATATCACAAGCACTCAAAACCCGCCGCAAAATTGCACATTAGTGTAGTTTACGAATAGTTTTTCTTTTTTTACAATTACCTCAATTAAAAAAACACCTAAAAGGATTGTCATTCATGGGAAAATCATTACTTTCAGTCGCCATTGCAGCGATTTTTGCCATCCCCACCTTCGCGCAAGACATCATATCCATGAAAAACGGAACCCGCGAAGAAGCAAACGTCCTAGAAATTGACGAAACAACAGTTCGCTACAAGAAATTCAACAATCCAGAAGGTCCCACCTATTCCGTAAAAAAAGAATCCGTTAGCGAGATTACATACAAGAACGGAACCAAAGAAAACTTTGACAAAAAGTCGCAAGAACTTTCGCCCGAAAAGAATCCTAACTCCGTTTGGTGGACAAAAGCTAAGGAAACTAAGCTCGGTTTTTGGATGGACCCGCTAGGTTTTACACAATGGGGACCGATGGTCGGCGTATCGATTCGTGTCGGGAGTAATTTCGATGTTAAGGCACACGTGAGATTCTACTCAAAACTCGCCCCCATATTCAGTAAATATATGGATCACAGCGGATACGGCTTTGGACTCGGTTTAGAATTTAGCAAATTTATTCCAACAACCAACGGAAATTTTCACGTAGGTTTTCTTGTAGAATCAGCATCCATGGATGGAAAACATAGTGACGATTATTGGCTTTATCTTGAAAGTGGATCATCTCGAATTGAGGGATATCTAAACGAATCAATCATTCAATACACTTTCGCCCTGACAGGCGGCTACACGCTTCGTTTCAACAACATTTTTTCAATTGATTTCTCTCTACAAGCAGGTGTGACGCCCCGTTATCGCGGAGACATGGAACCAGATGAGACGTTATTTTACGGTGATGCAAGCTTGAAGTTCGGAATCGAATTATAAAAACTAATTTCGGCAAATAAAGTCGGAAGAACAAAAGAAACGCCCGCTCAGTTCACTCCGAGCGGGCTTTTTTTTAAAGGCAAAAATCTATGGATTCTATCGGGGCATAGCCCCTCCAGAATGACATTCAAGCGCAACCTTACTCTTTCAGCAGTTCCGGGTGTTTTTCGGAGATGCGGCGTGCAAGGTACACAAACGGAGTGTCCATAAGGGTCGTGATGACAAAGATGCAGTAGCCAAACACGAGAATTTCGCCAATGGTATTCCACGGGAAAACGCCCGCAAACGCAAGCAAATTGAACACGAGCACATTCATGAGCTGGCTTACAAGAGTCGACCCATTATTGCGGACCCACAGGTAGCCCTTCTTATCCTTAAACTTTTTCTCGGTCCACTTCCACCAAGCGTGATACGCCCAAACATCAAACATTTCGCAAATTGCGTATGCAAACAAACTCGCCAACATCACGCGCGGCGTATTCGAGAATACCGTACGGATCGGTTCTGCCATCGTATCGCCTGCAGCCGGGATGTACAAGAACCAGCTCTGCGAAATGAGAATAAACGTCACATTCGCGAGAATGCCGATTTTCACGCAGCGGCTCGCCTCTTTTTTACCAAAGATTTCGCTCATCATGTCGGTCGCCAAGAATGACGATGCGAAAATGACGTTACCGAGCGTCGTGTCAAGCCCAAAGGCGTGCACGAGAATCAAGACTTCGATATTTGCGGCAATCGTTGCAATGACGGTCCAGGCAAAAATGCCCTGCTTACCGAAAAAGCGGAAAAAAGCAACCAAGCCTCCAAAGAACACGAAAATGGAGGCTATCATAAGGAGTTCGTTTTGCACGATTACTTTCTCCTGTCAATAGCGGCGAAGAGGCGTGTCTTGGCGATAGCTTCGAATTCGGTACCCGGCTTGCCGTAGTTTGCAAACGGATAAAGAGAAATGCCACCGCGCGGCATAAAGATGCCTTCGACTTCAATGTACTTCGGGTCTAAAAGCTTCACCAAGTCCTTCATGATGATGTTCACGCAGTCTTCGTGGAAATCCCCGTGATTGCGGAACGAGAACATGTAAAGCTTGAGCGACTTGGATTCCACCAAATACTGGTCCGGAATGTAGTTGATCTTGATTTCGGCAAAGTCCGGCTGACCGGTTTTCGGGCAGAGGCTCGTGAATTCCGGGCAGTTGAAAGTGACCATGTAGTCGTTACCCGGATGCTTGTTCGGGAACTTTTCGAGCACTTCGGGGCTGTAGGTCGTCTTGTACTGGGTCTTGTTATTGCCCAAGAGCGTAACGCCTTCGAGTTCAGCTTCTGAACGCATATTGTCTCCTAGTTTTGTTTTAGGTCAGGATGGGTTTCGAACTGACCGCAATTTTCGGAGACAAAGATAGAATTATTTAAATCCTATTTCAAGGAGAAGCCGAAGCTGCGCCGAATTTAATTTGTTCATTTGAGCACTTTTTACTATATTTGCGCCCATGGATTTTGGAAGTTACGGAAAAACTTGGTGGGCAAATAAGTGGCTTAGCTCGATTCTTGCAACGGCAAGCGAGCAAGCGGTTTTGCAGGGGCTCAAGTTTGCCGCACGTGGCCAGGTCACAAGCATCGACATCGTCGATAACCGAGTGATTTCCGTGGTGAAAGGCCCGAATGGCGGGCTCCATAACAACTACATCGTCTTCCCGAAATTTTCTAAAGAATCTTCCGAAATCTTCGTGAGCTTTTTGAAGCAGCAGCCTGCGGAACTTTTGGCTTTAAACAACAAGGCGTTAAGCCCATCACTTGAACTTTTGATGAGCAAAAGCGGGCTCCAGCTTTTTGACGACCCTGCCAAAGTCAATATGGGTTGCGATTGCCACGATGAACGCCCGTGCAAATACCTCGTTGCCACATTTTTAAAAATTGCTGAACAAGCGGACAAAGAACCCAACGCTCTATTCAAGATTCACGGACTCGACCTGGAATTTATCAAAGACTACAAGCCGGACGCCATGGAAATGGAAGCGCCCAGCGAAGTAAATCTCGTGAGGTCATTCAGCAAAGCGACGAGACTCGTGGGCTCTAGTGCCGAAAATGCCACTGGAAACGCGGCGGGCGATTTGGGAAATACCGCCGAGAACCGCGCCGATAATGCATCTGCTAACGGGAATGTCGCGGGAAGTAATGGGGAAAGCGCGGATGCCTCTACTACGAGAAGCGCCGGGGATAGCGACGAGCGTGCTGAACAAGAAGCAAGGCACGCCGCCGAACTTTCTCACGCTGAAGACGCGAGCGCAAGTTTATTTGGTGGGTATAAAGGCTCGGGCCGCGAATCGCAAAACAGTATCCCGCCCAAGCAACTGCCGACATTCGATTTCAAGAGTTGGAAAGACTACTCACACATTCTGCCCGCGATGTTGCAAAACTTCCCGAAGTTCTGCCCCGCCGGGAATTTCCGCAAGAGTTTTACAGATGAACTAGAATCGTGCCACAAGTTCTTTACCGACTTCGAGAATTTTGATGCGTTCTCGGAACAGTTCCGCGTGAATAACGCGAAGACGTTCCTAATGGAAAACGAGCAACTGCGACTGTTCCACAAGCCCGGATGGCATTGGAATTTCGAGCAGTCCATGGCCGATAAAGTCATCAACAGCAATCTGACCGTTACAAACGTGATGGGCGCACTTTGCTGCCTCAGCGCCGGGAATTTCTCGTGGCACCATTACTCCGTGCGTTACTTGCACTTGATGTTGCAAGTTGCATTTTACCTTGTGCGCACTGGAGCGATTTATCCGCAAGTTTTCTGGATCGGGAAAGACGTAGCGCAGATGCGCTGGCTCCCCGCCGAAATGCTCCCCGAGATTCTGTACATTGTCGCAGACCTCGAAGTCACCGCCCCGCGAGAACTTGCGTGGACAAGCAAAGAAGAATCCTTCTTTGAAATTGCGGAACCCGCCGAGCACATTCTTTCGTTGTTCATCTCGCAGCTTCTGAAATTCGCGCGCAAGTACAAAACACCACTCAAGACGAATCACGGCAATTTGCTCTCGTTCTTTTTCGATAGCGTTTCCGGGAAACTCGCGAACAACGCTCACGCCATTCCAGGGAAAATCCAGCAATGGCTTTCGGTGTATTCTTGCCTCGGTTGCCGTACGCAAATTCTCTTTGTCTGTAGCGAAATGGACGAAGATGTAGCGCTGGACGTTTTTGTACTTGACGAAGATGGAACCGCAACAAGTGCTGCCGGGAATGCGGCGGGAATGCTAAATGCCGCAAGACGCACGCCGCTTTCGGAATTATTTGAAAACAACGACTCGCGACTGCTCTCGATCATGAGCGTTCTAAACGGCATTGCCGATGGCTTCAAACCGCTTGACGCATACTTGGAACGCCGTGCAAGCGAACCGATTTTGATGCGAGGCGCTGAACTCCTCGACTTTTTGCAGGATTGCCTCAAAAAACTCCAACTGTTCGGCATCCAGACGGAAATTCCAAAGAATTTGTTGAACATCGGAAAGCCGAAGCCCAAGATGCGCTTGCAAGGCAGCATGAGCTTTGGAGCATTTACTGCCGGAGACCTGCTAGACTTCGATTGGGAAATCGCCATCGGTGATGAAAACATTTCGGCAAAGGAGTTCCTAGAACTCGCAGAGCAAGCAGACGGACTTTTAAAATACAAGTCCAGTTACGTGCAAATTACTGAACAGGATTTGCAATCCATCCGCGATAAAATTGAAGGCAAGTCTAGCGGGAACGTCAAAGACGGCAAAGGCAAAAAAACTGCTGGGGATGATGCGGGAAAGTCTTCTGAAAATGCCGCGGAAAACGCCGACGAAATCCTCGAAGAAGATTCCGTTCCAGAAATCACGCAAGCCAAACTCGTACAAGCATGCTTCACCGGCGAATGCGACAACATCCCGGTCGAAATGGCGAGCGATTTCAAGCAGCAGTTCGATGCCTGGCGCGCCGAAACAGATATTCCGTTGCCCGAGAATTTGAACGCGACACTCCGCCCTTACCAAATGCGCGGCTACTCCTGGATGTACAAGAATCTGGAAATCGGATTCGGTTGCATTCTCGCCGATGACATGGGCCTTGGCAAGACGCTACAAGTCATTACGTTCCTCCTCAAGATGAAACAAGAGGGTAAATTTGCGGAGAAAAAAGCCATTGTCGTAATGCCCGCCGGCCTCCTTTGCAACTGGCAAGTCGAAATCAAGAAGTTCGCCCCGGAACTCACGTTCTTTGCGTACCACGGAGGCCGCCGCAATCTGCAAAAGTTCAACGCCGATGTATTGCTCACGACTTACGCCACGTTCCGCAAGGACTTTGCCGAACTCGACAAGCACGAATGGCAAACGATTATCATCGACGAAGCGCAAAACATCAAGAACGCCGATAGCGAACAGAGTAAATTGCTCCGCCGCATGCGCGCCCCGATGAAAATTGCGATGAGCGGAACCCCAGTCGAAAACCGTCTCATGGAATTCTGGACAATCATGGATTTTGCGAACCACGGATTCTTCCCGAGCGCAAGCGAATTCCGCGAGAAGTTCGAAACGCCGATTCAAAAGAACGGGAACCAGATCGTCGCCGAAACGTTCCGCAAAATCACGGCACCGTTCATGCTGCGCCGCCTCAAAACCGACAAGAGCATCATCAGCGACTTGCCCGATAAAATCATCCAAGACGAATACGCCGAACTCACACGCTCGCAAGCCGCTCTTTATCAAAAGACACTTGAGCATTTTATGCAAGAGCTCGAGATGGAGCAGGCACTCAGCGAAAAGGCAAACGACGCCCACGCACTCTTCAAGCGTAAAGGCATCATTTTGCAGATGATTCTTGCGCTCAAGCAAATCTGCAACCACCCCGCCACATTCCTAAAAGGCCTCGCCACAAAAACCGCCACCGACTCCTCAACACAAGACGCCGCAACAGTCCCTGCAGAAAGCGCGGATTCCAAAAAGTCCAGCAAGCTCGAATCCGGCAAGATGCAAATGCTCCTGGATCTCCTCACATCTATCCAAGAGCAAGGCGAAAAGACGCTCATCTTCACGCAATTTGCCGAAATGGGCCACTTGTTAAAATCCACCATCGAAAGCGAACTCGGCCTCCGCACACATTTCTATCACGGCGGTTGCACACAAACGCAGCGCTCCGAAATGATTCAGGACTTCCAAGAAAACCCGGACTGCAAAGTGCTCATACTCTCGCTCAAGGCTGGTGGCACCGGTCTCAACCTCGTCGCCGCCTCGCAAGTCATCCATTACGATTTGTGGTGGAACCCCGCCATTGAAGCGCAAGCCACCGACCGCGCCTTCCGTATCGGCCAAAAGCGCAACGTCCAAGTCCACCGTTTTATCACCAAAGGCACCTTCGAAGAGAAAATCAACTCCCTCCTCGAAACCAAAAAAGCCATCGCCAACTTGACCGTGAACGCCGGCGAAACATGGCTCGCCGACATGGACGACAAGCAACTCGCCGAAGTCTTCTGCCTGGATAACACAATTGTGTAATTTTTTTAGACTTTTAAAAATCCGTAAAGTCGCAAATTGCGACCTCACGAATTACAACACCTTTGAATAATTATATTTAAAATACAAACAGCGTAAAAAAGTTGAGGTAAAATGCGGCGCAAGGACAGAGAAGTTTTAGGCGATGAAAACATCGCAAAGATTATTGAACAATGCACAACAGTCCATGTAGCAATGACGGATGAAGCAGACCCAAGCATGCCCTACATCATTCCGCTGTCGTTCGGATATAATCTAAACAGCGGCGTTCTAGAACTGTATTTCCATTGTGCTCATGTCGGCAAGAAACTCGACTGCATCCGCAAAAATCCGAATGTTGCATTCAGCATGTGCGTTGAAAACCGCATCGAGATTCACGAAGAAGCCTATTGCAAAAGCGGTCGCTTTTACGCAAGCGTTGTCGGGCAAGGCAAAGCCGAAATCGTCGAAGACATCGCTGAAAAATGCCGAGGACTCTCGCTCCTGATGGAACGGCAAGCCGCTGCGCCGCACCACCCAGATTCCGCGCAGTATTCGCAACCCACAGCATCCGCGCATTCCACGCAATCCGCCACACCACATAAGTTCGAATTCACACCCGAACAAGCCGCCACAGTAACCGTATTCAAAATAACGAGCACTAACTTTACCGGCAAAGCAAAAAACGACAAAGCACAAAAGTGCTAGATGCATATGTTAAAAGAGACGGTAATAGCCGTCTCTTCTTTTTATTCAAAACATTATCTTATGTTCACTTTTCGGGTTTGATTTCCTATTTTCACCAAATAGCTCCCCGCTCGCGGTAATGCTATATTGAAATTCGCAGCCGAAACGCGTCCATTCTTCAGTACTCGTCCCTGCATATCGAAAATTGCATACACAGAATTCATTGGAACCGCAGAGATTTGTATAGAACGCGCTTGAACTTGAAGCGAGAACTTAGGAGTTTGCACCTTCGAAACAACAGCATTACTCTTTTTGCTTGAACTTGATTTTGCCTGACTACTAGAACTCTTTCCTGAACTAGAAGAAACTTTCTTTGAACTACTTGAAGAAGACTTTACTACACTGCTAGAACTTTTTGCAGAACTACTGCTCTTGATAGAGCTAGATGATTTCGGTGTACTGCTAGAACTGCTCTTGGGATTTTCAATATACTTCGCAATAATCGTGATATTAGCGGTCACAGAGATTTCATCGCCAGCGACACCAAGTTTCTTATCGCCATCATAATAAGCATCGAAGGTGTAACCGTCTTTCTTAGGAGCTTCCGGCAGCGTGTATAATTCACCATTTTCAACCTTCACATTATCAATTTTTTCACCATCACTATTTACAACACTAACCGTACGGACAATCAATTCTTCGAACAACGCCTTGACCGTCAAGGCCTCCGTCACCTTCGCAAAAGAAGTATTCCATCCGACAAACTTGTAACCTTCGCGAGTCACATTTGTAGGAGCAACAGCAGCATCGCCATACGGCACCATCTGTTCATCAAGGACGGTTGTACCATTCATAAAGACAACCTTGTATTCAACCTTGCTAGAATCGTAAATTGCAATATAGGAAGCAGCTTCGGTAACATAATCAAGTGCAGGTTTCCAGCCTTTATGCATAAATGTCCATTCGACGGTAGCTGTACGAGTCGGAGTCTTGCTACAGCTCGGCATCTTGCCATATTCAAATGTTGCGCTTTCAATTTTTGAGCCATCTGTATTATTGAATGTTATAGTATACGAGCGTATTGTTGAATCATAGACCGCATGGTATTCAAAATCTTCGACAGCATTCGTGGGCTCTATATCCCAACCCTTAAAAGAATAGGTGTACTGAGCTGTAGAAGTTAATGTCGGAGAGACACCACCATAAGTAACAATGCTTCCGTGCTGATAAGACTTGGATTCCAACACAGTATCGGCAGGAACTGCATTATAGAATGTAATCGTCCAGAAAACATCACTTACATCAGTATAAACAGCCTTTACAATTTGGTCAGCAGAAAACACCGTCGTAGGTTTGACCCTAGTATCGTCAACATTATACCACCCCATAAAAAGAAGGCCTTCAGCAGGTTCAGGATTGTCGGGAAATTGAGCTAAACCTTTGTTATTTGTATAACGATTTGATGTAGCCCCATCATCGTTGAAGACAATCCTATATATAGGACGATTAACTTCATTCGCAAAATCAGGATAACCAGTTGTACGAGTCCACATACCGCTGTTAGATTCTGTTCCGTTCGTTGTATTCAGAATCCAAGCAAACTGATCTTTTTGCATGTTTTCGGCAGTTCCTTGAACTTCAGTCTCATTGAGCCAATATTTTAAGGACTGCAAATCAATGGAATTTTTTGCTTTGCCGGAAGCGATAATGCCATTGATAAAACCATTATCATCAGTACTATTTCCATTGGTTATTTTTCCACTGTTGATACTATTGTAAATAGTCTTTGTGCTGAAGCCACCGATTCCCCCTGAATAAGTTTCACTATGGACATAAACTGTATAATCAACATATTGTGATCCCGAAGGCGTAGCTGTTAGAGAAGATTCTTTATAAGAATAATAGCCCTTAGCTACAACCGAGCCGACATTTTTTACTTTACCAATCGAGCCAGCGTTATATCCAACAATTCCTCCAGAATAAATTTTATGCTTATTTCCATCTTTTATTCCCGCATAAACTGTACTTGCAGAAATATTTCCGCTATTGCCAGAATTTTCTATTTTTCCTGTATTATATCCAGCAATACCGCCAGAACGAGCTTCTAGTGCAGTACCACTAATAGATGCCTTATTGGAACAGTCAATAATGTAGCCCTGATTATGCGCCGCAATTCCTCCTATATAGAAAGCAGTTGAATCCCCTTTCTTATAAGACATTTCAATCTTATTATTATTTTCAACATCTTGAATCAATCCATTGCTATGAGCAATGACACCCCCTATCCGGAAAAATCCACTTACATATCCAGCATTTGTTTTCAAATTTCTAACAATACCATCTGTATTTAGCACTCCGATAAGGCCAGCTAATGCAAGACCTGTCGAAGACATTCCATAAATGGTATGACCAGCACCATCTAAAATTCCCGCAAATTGATATTTCGTATCCTTTCCAATAGGAGTCCAATTTATAGACGCAACTGTATTTTTGTCCTTTCCGAAAACAATATCATTTCCTAATACTGCATTTATGGTCGATTTTCCACTATTCACTTGATTCGCAAACCAAGCTAATTCATCAGCAGTAGTGATGACATAGAAAGACTTGCCATCAATCTTTTTCATATTTTCAGGTTCTGACATAGAACCAGTCCATGCTGCAGCAACAGCATTACTTGCAAGTAATGCAAGCAAAGAAAGTACTGTTAAAAAGAGTTTAGTGTTTTTCATAGCTATGCCTCCTTGATAAGTGACGAATTGGAGAGTCCTATTAAATCTTCCCCCAATAGGCCTTTGTATTTATACCATAGTAGACGGTCAAATTCTTTGAGCGTTAATTTTTCTTCTGCTCCGTATAAATTTGCAGCGCTAGAGATAATTTTACGAACCAACAAGATATATTTGCTATACCCATGATCTTGGTCTTTTTTGAAATTATCTACCGATTCATCTCGACAATACGCCCACGCATAGTAGGGTAATATACTTTGCAAAACTCCGTCATACGGAGTAAACTTATTGTATTCATTAAAGGCATATCGGGATATATATGTACAAAACTTAGAAGCAAAGCTTAAATTGAAGCGTTTTTTACTTGTATTTTTTCCCGCTAGAGCTAAATCGTTAACAATATCAACATCGCCCAATTTTATTCGCCCTAGAATTTCAATCTTATTTCGGTTAAAGTAATCAGCAAAAAAATTTTGTTCTTCATCGCTTAGTCTTGTTGAATTTGTATCATTTATTTTCTTGATAATGCCAAGGCAACCATCATTGAAATTCTTTTTCTTTTCATTTTGTATCAGTTGGTACAGATCATTCTTGGCAAAATCATCTTCGCGAATAGCACTAAGCGTTTTTCGAGTCTTAGAAGACTTTTTCCCATCAGCCTCTTTTGCTGATGCATCTACCTTTTTTTGAGCTAATTTTGCATTATGATTTGTGAGTTTCACAAAATCATTTTTGTCAAGTTCAAAGCCTTGCGCGTCTTTCTTAGCCATAACAGCCTCCATGTAAACACCTATGGAGTTTCACCCCTGCCAAGCTAGGAACCGAGACCTTTTTGAGAAAACAAAAAAAGGACGCAGATCGTTGCATTTATCTGAACGTGGCTCTAGACTGCCTCTAAACGATAAACGCAAACGACCCACGCCCCAAAAGGGCTGTTGCCCTCTGGCCATACGACCAAAGGCCGACTGTATAGCCGGTACAGCAAACTGAAACATACCGCAAAATGGCATGCCTGCGTGAGCGTTCACCCTGTTCTCGTTTAGGGAAATTGTCTAGATTTCGTTCAGAGAACAAGAGCAAAAACTCTTTATACACATTAAAGATAGCTTAAAAACGATTACATCATTCAATAAATTTACAATTGACCACCCATTCTCCTCAAAAAATGCTTTTTTTTGACAAAAATCCTTGATAATGCTATTCCAAATTAGAATAAAACAACACTAAAATTCATTTCCAAAATTTTACATACATTGAATCAGACCCACCCCAATCCCCCAAATTTCGCAAAAAACGCCATTTTTTATTACGATCGAGAGCAAAAGCCTTAAAAACAATCCTTTCTTGCCATTTTTACCAAAAGTTCCAGCTATTGCTCCGATTCCGCACATTATTTAATTTCATCGAAAAAACAATACCGGGGGGTCGCTCTGCTACGGCAACGACATTTGGTGAAGCCGGTACACCTACGCCGGGGGCTGAAAGAGTATCTCGCGATACCGATTGAACACGGCAGGCGCCATGCTCGCCCGGCATTTTTTACAACAATATCTATTGCGTCGTAGGAGAAAATGAACAAGAACAAAGAAACTGGTGAAATCGTACTTTATCAGCCGGAGGGCGAAACCAAGCTAGAAGTACGTGTTGAAAACGAGACCGTTTGGCTTACACAGGCGCAAATAGCAGATCTATTTGGGACAAAACGCCCTGCAATTACAAAGCACTTAAAAAACATCTATGCATCGCAAGAACTTGACGAAGATAGCACATGTTCCGTTTTGGAACATATGGGTAACGATTCAAAGCAGGTGTACGAAACCAAATACTACAACCTTGATGCAATTCTGTCTATCGGCTATCGCGTCAATAGTAAAAACGCCACCTTGTTTCGCCGTTGGGCAAATCAAGTTCTTAAAGACTACATGCTCAAGGGCTATGCCATCAACCAACGAAAAATGGCAACAGACCTACAAATTGCAGATCGATTACACGAGCAACAGCGGCTCATCGAAAAGCAGAGTTCAGAAATCGCAGATGTTCGTAAGACCATCGTAGAACAAAACTCCCGACTTTCGACAGTAGAGCAACATATAGACTTCTTCATTAAATCGGCACAAACACCAACTAGCGGAATTCTAGCAACAGGAACTCGATTCGATGGATTTGTCTTGATTGCAGACCTCGTAAAAACAGCCAAGCGTTCAGTTATATTCATAGACCCGTTTGCTACAATCGAGGTACTAAAATTTGCCGCAATGCGGTCAAAAGGCATTACAGCAATCATCTACGCAGCACGAATCACCCCAGAATTTAAGGAAGCCCAAAAGCTGCACAACAAACAATATCCTGGACTAGAATTAAAAACGATGCGTACAATTCACGACCGTTTTTTGCTTATAGATGACACTGTATATCACTTCGGAGCATCATTTAAGGATATGGGCAATGAAATGACTGCATTCAGCATTCTTAATTTCGTAACACCTGAAGAAGTCGTCAAAAAAGTGGAAGATTGCACCAAAGGAATATGAGGGAACAAAAACTTTCTCTACTCCGCCCAATGATTTCCGTTGTAATTCTTGGCGGTATCGGCATCCATGCCAATCTGGCGCACCAAATCTTCAATGCTTGCGAACTTCTTTTCAGGGCGCAAAAAGGCGAGCAAGTCCAGCGCTAAATGCTGACCGTAAATGTCTTCGTTAAAGTCCAGCAGATACGCTTCGACTGCAAGATTATGCGTTCCAGGCGTTGTCGGTTGCGTTCCGATGTTCACGACAGAGCGGAAAATGCGACCGTCCGAGAGCCTTGCGCTTGCAACATACACACCGCCTCTTGGCAAGAACTTGTACTGTTCCATCTGCACATTCGCCGTCGGGAATCCAATCGTATGGCCAAGACGTTTGCCGACCACGACCGTTCCAGACAAGCGATACGGGCGACCCAGATAAGTCTGCGCACGGTCCACATCGCCGTTCAAAAGAGCATTGCGCACGGCAGAAGAGCTCACGCGTTCGCCCTTGTGCAACACCATCGAAAGCATCTGCGTCGAAAGTTCCGGGAACGCAGCGGTAATCGTCTCGTAATTGCCCTTGCCACCTGCACCAAAGCAATGGTCGTGTCCAAAGAACATCGAAACAACTTCACGCTTTTCAATCAGTTCCGTGCGGACAAATTTATCGAACGGGAGTTTTGCCAATTCATGCGTGAACGGCAATACCAAAAATTCAATGCCAAGGCTCTCGACGAACTCGCGTTTTTCTTCGGTCGTCGTAAGGAGCAACGGATCGCCCGGTCCACGCAAAACGTAATTGGAATGCGGTTCAAAGCTGATGACCGTCGGCTGCAAATGGTTCACTTCGGCAACCGCCTTGAGCGTGCGGAAAAGCGCCTGGTGCCCCAAATGGCATCCGTCAAAATTACCCATTGTCACAGCGCGTTTCATTTAATCATCACCTAAAAAGAACTTGGGGCAAATACGGCCCGGGTCATAGACGCCAAGCCCAATCACAGCGCCATCTTTATCGGCGGTAAAGACAAACTTTTCCGCCCCTGGCGTCGTGCTTAAATTTTCAACAGGAGTGCGCCACGGCACCCAATTTCCTAAACGAATTGCTTTCACCTGGTCGTCATTCAAGCGGACAACCGGGAAATCAAGCACCTGGTCCACAGGGAGCAAATGTTCCGGCGTGAGAGCGTCCCCGCGAACAGCGCGATCCACAGTCACATTACCAATGCGATGGCGGCGGATCATCGAGACGCAGCCGCACGTTCCGAGCGCACGTGCCATATCACGACCAAGCGAACGGATGTACGTTCCCTTGCTACAGTTGCATTCCAAATCAAACGTAGCAAAGCTCTTGCCCGTGCAGCCTTCCGTCACAAGCCCCTCGCCCACGACTTTGAGCGATTCGATATGAATGCGGCGAGGCTTGAGTTCAATTTCACGGCCACGATTCGCCAAGTCGCTTGCGCGATGGCCGTCAATTTTCACAGCACTGTAATTCGGCGGAACCTGGTCAATATAGCCAATGAACTGCGGCAAAACCGCTTCGAGGTCCGCGCGCGTCACCGAAGGCACTCCGCACTGGATCCTATCGCCTTCGGCTCCAGGATGACAACTACTCTCGTCACTCGTCTTTGGACTTTCGCTTTGCTCAAGTCCCAAATGCTGGGCTCGGTCATATCCATGCAAGCATGGCTGCGACTCTCGCCCCACGCATTTGTCGTCTACCGAAACCACTTCCCCGTCCCATTCCAGGGTATCGGTTTCGTAGCCAAGATGGAGCCTGAACGTATAGCACTTGTCCTTCGCCTCAATGTAGGGCAAAAGGCGCGTTGCACGACCAGTGGCAGCAATAATGAGCCCGCTTGCACGCAAATCAAGCGTACCCGCATGGCCCACACGTTTAGTACAAAAGACCCTTTTCAGAGGGAAAAGGGCCTTAAAAGATGTTTCACCTGCAATTTTGTCCAAGAGGACGAAGCCGAAAGAGGACAATTAAAGTTCCCCTTTCTGCTTCAGTTCTGCAAGGATTTCTTCAATGTGCATGGCATGTTCAAGATTTTCGTCAAGAACGAACTTGAGCTCCGGAACCTTGAAAATCTTCAAGGCCTTGCCCAAGACGCCACGGATAAAGCCGGCGGAATTGTTGAGTCCGACAAGCGTATCACGCTTTTCTTTATCGGAACCCATCACCGAAACGAGGGCCTTTGCATAGCTCAGGTCTTCGGTAATGTCCACACGGGTAATGCTCGCGAGAGTGCTCACGCGCGGATCCTTCAAGCCCTTTTGAATGAGCTTGGAGATTTCTTCACGGAACTGCTCGCCCAATCTATCGGTTCTACGAGTCATTAAGCGTCTTCCTTCTTTGCTTCAGTGGCAGCTGCAGCCTTGAGCTTTTCTTCAGCTTCTTCGCGGGCAACGTCTTCCAACGTACGGGCGACCTTGACTTCCTTGAAGAAGATGAGGCTATCGCCTTCCTTGATATCGTCGTAACCCTTGAGGCCGATACCGCACTCGAAGCCACGAGCGACAGACTTGACGTCGTCCTTCATGCGCTTCAAAGACTGGACCACAGTCGTACCGAGTTCGATACCATTGCGGTAAACGCGGACATGGCTTGTGCGGTCGACTTCGCCGTCGGTAACCATACAGCCAGCGATGAGACCAACCTTCGGGACCTTGAACACCTGACGGATTTCGGCTTCGCCAACGAGTTCTTCGCGCATGATCGGCTTGAGGAGGCCTTCCACAGCGTTCTTGATATCTTCAATGCAGTCGTAAATCACGCGGTAGTTGCGGATTTCGATGCCTTCCTTCTGGGCCATTTCGCGGACAGCGAGAGACGGCATAAGGTGGAAGGAAATAATGATTGCCTGTGCGGTCGTTGCAAACAGGATATCGGATTCCGTAATCGTACCCACACCCTTGCGGATGATGTTGACGCGGACTTCCTTGTTGGTAAGCTTTTCGAGGGAAGCGGCCAAAGCTTCTGCAGAACCACCCACGTCGGCCTTGACGATGAGGTTGAGTTCGGAGAGCGTACCTTCCTTCTTTGCGTTGAAGGAGTTTTCGAGAGAGACCGTCTTACGGGCGCGGAGATCGCGTTCACGAGCAGCCATACGACGCTTGGAGGCAATTTCACGTGCGGTCTTTTCGTCTTCCACCACGACAAGTTCGTCACCAGCCTGCGGAGTACCGTCAAAGCCGAGCACCTGGCACGGAGCAGAAGGCGGAACTTCCTTCAACTGGACACCACGTTCATTGAACATGGCACGGACACGACCAGCGTAGATACCGCAAACAAACGGGTCACCCACATGGAGTGTACCGTTCTGCACGAGGATCGTTGCCATAGAACCCTTACCCACGTCAAGCTTGGATTCAACGACAGCGCCACGGGCGTGCGTATCCGGATTGGCCTTAAGTTCAAGAATTTCAGCTTCGAGAGCAAGCGTTTCGAGGAGGACATCCATGCCCTGACCCGTACGTGCAGAAACTTCGATACAGCTGGTCTGACCACCCCACTGTTCGACTTCCACACCGCGTTCTGCGAGCTGGGCGCGAATCTTGTCCGGGTTTGCGGTCGGGAGGTCCATCTTTGTAATGGCGACGACCATCGGGACGTTTTCGCGCTTTGCAAGTTCAATACATTCAACCGTCTGCGGCATGACCATGGAGTCAGCTGCCACGACGAGAACGATAACGTCGGTCACCTGGGAACCGCGAGCACGCATAGCACTGAAGGCTTCGTGACCCGGAGTATCGAGGAAGGTAACCTTACCCTGCTTGGTGGTGACTTCGTATGCACCGATGTGCTGCGTAATGCCACCCGATTCGCCGGACACCACGTGGGTCTTACGAATCCAGTCAAGGAGAGATGTCTTACCGTGGTCAACGTGGCCCATGACGGTAACCACCGGATGACGCGGCTGGAGATTTTCCTGAGATTCTTCCTCGATGCCGAGAGCTTCTTCTTCGTATTCTTCCATCAGCTGAGCTTCGTAACCGAATTCATCAGCCAAAATCTGGATCGTTTCGAAATCAAGGCGAGCATTGATGGTCACCATCATGCCCATTTCCATGCACTTTGCAATGACGCGTGCCGGCATCTGGTCCATAAGACCAGCGAGTTCGCCCACGGTAATGAAGTCAGAAGTCTTGAGGATCTTCTTTTCTTCACCCGTATTGTTTTCGGAGTGATCCTTGTGATAAACTTTCTTGACCGGGTTCTTGGAGAGGGAGGCCATCACGCGGGAAACGTTCTGACGTACGGCTTCCTGCTGCTGTTCTCTCTGCATTTCCTGACGGTCTTTAGTATTGCTACGACGGTTCTTGTCGTTGCCATGGCGGCCGTTCTGGCCCTTGCCATTGCCCTTGCCGTTCTGATTCTGGCCAAGAGCCTGGTTATTGCTGTTGGAAGCATTGAAAGCTTCCTGCATGGAACCGCTGGAGAATCCGCCGTTGCGTCCGGTATAGCCGCGGCTACTGCTGCTAGCGTTACCGCCGTTCGGGCGACGATTATTGTTGTTATTGTTGCGGTTGTCGTTACCGCCGTTGCCGTTGTTAGAAAGACGGCCAAACGTACCCGTGTAACCCTGGCCATTGCCGCCATTGCGGTTTCCGCCATTCGGACGATGGTTGTTGCGAGCGGCCTGAGCCTGCTGGCGAGACTTTTCGATACGAGCGAGGATGGCGGCATCGGGCTTGAAGACCTGAGCCTTCATCGGCGGCTGCTTGAGTTCTGTAGAAGCAGACATCATAGTCGGCTGCGGAGCAGCGGGCTTTGCAGCAGCCGGAGCAGGTGCGGCTGGCTTCGGAGCAACCGGTGCGGCAGGCTTTGCCGGGGCTGTTTGAGCAGGCGCGGGAACTGCAGGCTTCGGCGCCGGAGCGGATTGAGCCGGGGCCGGATTTGCTGCCGGAGCGGGAGCTGCGGCAGGTGCCGGTGTTGCAGGTGCAGCCGGTTTTGCGACCGGTGCAGGAGCTGGCTTCGGAGCGACAGCAGGTGCGGCTGGAGCAGCAGCCGGAGCGGGAGCAGCGGGCTTTACAGCAGCCGGTGCAGCAGGCTTTGCTATCGGGGACTTCGGATCCTGTTTTGCGACAGCCTTCGGAGCATCCTTGCGGGCACCCGGGCCTTTCTTAAGGCTCACCTTCAAACCGAGCTTGTTCGTCGCAACCGACGTTTCCTTCTTCTTTGCAGGAGCGGAAGCGGAAGAATCAGATTCAGAAGCGGTCGGCCTCTTGAGATTCTTGTTACGGGCATCCTGCTTCTGTTTTTCGGCAGCGGCAGCCTCCTCAATCTTTTCAAAGTCTGCCATATCCAATTTGGACATATGGGTACGAACTGCAACACCTGCATCGCGGAGCAGCTTCATCACCACATCAACCTTCAATCCATGAGCATCAGCCCAATCCTTAGGTTTCATTTGAGATTCATTCGTCATGAATAGCCTATTCAATTCCTTTTCTTATTCTTCCGTTAAACTATTTGCCCTGCGCAAAAGTTTTTAAGCGTTCACGTCCTTCTTGACAGCAGCGGCCTTTGCCTTTCTGTCTTCGTCCATACGCTTCGCTCTCATTCTTCTTTCATCCTCATAGTTCGGAGCGAGGATGTTGTTCTTGGCTTCTTCGTCCATCTGAGACCATTCCTGTTCTCCATGAACATCGAGCTTGCGATCCACCAAGCGACCGGCGAGTTCCACGTTCTGGCCACCCTTACCGATAGCCTGTGCGAGGTTTTCGTCATCCACGATGATCACGATACGGTCCGTATCTGGAACCGGGAACATCTTGAGGACTGATGCCGGAGCCAAGGAACGCTGAACGAACACGTCGAAGTTTTCGTCCCAGTGAACGATGTCGATACGTTCGTTGCCAAGTTCGCGAACAATCGTCTGAACGCGAGCACCCTTCATGCCGACGCAAGCGCCAACCGGGTCAATCTTTTCATCGCGAGAGTAAACAGCGATCTTTGCACGACGATTCTTGGAATCACGAGCCACAGCCTTGATTTCGACAGTGCCTTCGTAAATTTCCGGAACTTCCTGACGGAGCAAGGCCTTGAGGAAGTCTGCATTAGATCTAGACAAAATAACCTGAGCACCGCTCTTCGTAGATTCTTCGACGCGAGCAATCACAGCCTTCACAGAAGCGCCCTGAGTCAAACGTTCGTGCGGAATCTGTTCGCGAGCCGGGAGTTCAGCTTCAATCTTGTTGCCAAGATCAACGATAACGTTACGTTGTTCCAAACGAAGAACAGTACCGTTGATAATCGTACCGATACGGCTGCGGTAGATGTCCATAATGCGCTGGCATTCAGCGCTACGGATGTGCTGCGTCAAAAGCTGCTTTGCGGTCTGGATGGCCTGACGACCGAAGGAGGAAGTCGGGAGTTCCATATAAAGGCTGTCGCCTGCCTGAGCGTCTTCGTTAAAGTCGCGAGCTTCTTCGACGAGCATGTAGCCTTCGTCCATTTCAGCAACTTCTTCGGCAGTCATGTTCGGGTCATAGTCCGGATAATCATCCACAACTTCGACGTTCAAGAACACATGGACTTCGTTTGTTTCCATGTCGATATCAACGTTGATTTTCTTTTCGATGTGCAAATACTTGCGAGCCGCAGAAATAAGAGCCTTCTTGAGGGCATCCAAAATCACGGAATCATCGACACTCTTGTCTTCAACGACGTCCTTGAGCACGTCGAGCAAGTTTACTTTCGGTTCGTTCTTCATAAGTTGACCTTCCTATTTAATTTCTACTTCGACCTTGGCCGAAAGCACCTCGGACCTCGGTATGACGATTTCGCCGGCATTGCCCTTGAGCTTGAGCTTCAAATTTTCTTCGTCGGCATCTAAAAGTTCGCCAGTCACAGGCTTACCCGTCGAGCGGGTCACGCGGAGCAGACGGCCCTTGTTGCGGTTAAAATCCGCCAAAGACTTGAGGGGGCGGTCCAATCCCGGGGATGAGACTTCAAGCGTGTAGGCGCCCTCGATCAACTCGGGATCCAGGTCCAGCGCATCCGAAAGGAAATGACTCACGTTCGTGCAATCATCGATAGTAACCCCCTCGGGCTTGTCGATAAAAATCCGCAATGTCTTGCGCTTGCCGGCACGGAACACATCAGCTTCTACAAGCGTCACAGATGCAGACTTGCAAGCGTCGGCAATGAGAGAATTCAGTTTTTCTTGGGCGACCAAATAAACCTCTTATATTAAAATAGACGTTCGCTTACGGACCTTCTCCAGAAACCTTTTGGACCGAAATCCGGGGTTTCAACGGAAAAAATCCACGAACAGTCTAAAAACCGATACAAATAGAGAAATTTTTTTGCACTCAGGCAACTGTAATTATATGAAATAGGGGATAATTATTGGATAGTGTATAAAATTTATCAATGCGTAAGGCAGAAATTCCTATCGTAAATAAGGCGAATGGGTAAACGAGCTTTTCTTACTTCATCCGTCATCTCAACCGCCGCCTTACCATCTTCATAGAAGCAGTAAGCGGCCAATTTACTTGGATTACTCGGACTATCTAACCTTATCCAGAAACAGGTTTTAAGTTTTTTATTGCCCGTCAAACTCAAAAACACAGCTTCACGATCGTAGTAACCGGCTGGGAGAAGATTAAACTTAGATTCGTTGTCCCCACCCATTTCTTCAGAATAAAGTTTCTTCACATCTTTACCAACAATACCTATCAGTCCCTTAACTTCTTGCGAGTCCGGCAAGACCCAGCAATCATTCGGATTCGTTGACAACCTATGGATGAAAAGAGCCTCCTCTGTATTATAATAGCGCCCATATTTTTTGCAAAGATCAACGCCATTATCTCGTTCATAAGCATAATAATCATCAAAGCACGTTTTTTCTGTTGACGTAAAGCTATCATCCCAATACTGCAAGTTTTCCGCCATCCATTTTTGATGAAGATTCATGTTCCCTTCCTCGGCATTAAAATCAACAACCGAGTAGGAATCGCCTAGAATCGTTGCGGACAGCTTCGAGACAGAGAATGACGAAGAGGACTGCACTGAGCTGCTTGACGACTTGGCAACCGTCTTTTTTTCGCCCTTAATGCAGCGAATAGAATACAAGGACGTTTTTGACCTTTTCTGCCACTTAGCCTCGTTTTCATCGGAAGAGAAACACAAAACAGCCACATTTTCTCCATCTGTTTCGCTACTAGTCCAGAAACATGATTCTGAGGCATCGTAACTCTGTTTCCAATCATCACTAACTTTGCCAGAGCCAGCAGGAAGAACTCCAAATCCGAATTCATCCGACCCCGCCCACTGTTCAGACTTGAGCTTTTTAGCAGATTTATTACCAACGACTTCAAGTAAAATTTTCCAGTCCGTCGTATCCGGCACATGCCATCCATCGGGGCAAGCATCCTCCGTCAAACTGAACGTATAAAGCCGACCATACATTTCGCAATAGTCTGTTCGGTTCTGGAAACAGTAAGGAGACATATATTGAGAATAAAGATTTTCTGCAATCCATGTCTGGGAACCAATCGTTACAATATCATAAGATTCTGAATAATCATCCCAATAAAGCGAAACATCTTTTTGGACAACAGCGCCAGATGCCAATGTTATTATCGAAGAGCTACTTACTGAAGACGACGAAATAGCCGCAGAAGAAGAAGACTCTGCAGATGACGACGATGATTCTTCCTTCAATCCTTTTTCAACAACAAATTCTTTCGAGTTCGCGCCCTTATTACTCTTGTTATACGGAATAACACGAATAATACCATTCGAAGTTGCATTCACGCCACGATCAGAGGAAAGTTTAACTTTTACCGTATAACAAGTTTTGCCATCAGCCGGACCATTTAAATCGAAGGATTCGTCGAGCAAATCCACACCTGCATCGCTAGTATTTTTCCTAAAAACGATGCGATAACCATCATCATCAACGTCCGTTCCAAACACAACATCAATCGTTTGACCAACCTTGAATTTCTCGCCTCCGGCAGGATAAACAACTTTCACGCCATCAGAAACAGAACAATCATAGTCTCCATCAGAACCATTCGATTTTACACTAGACGATGAAACTTTTTCACTACTACTAGATTCTGCAACGCTAGACGAGGATTCATCCGATTCTATTTCTGAATGAGCCTTTTTCCAACCCTCAAAATCATCTTCCATTTGCGAGACATAATCCGTGCAAGCAGAAAAGAAAGATACTACGGATAAAATAATTATAGATTGCTTCGCTATGCTCGCAATGACGTTTTTTCTTTCGCATTTCGTTTCAAGTTTTTCGCTCAACATCATCCCCTCCTAGAACGCAAAGCTAAGCCCAATACCAACAGCACCGGCAATCGCAATACCAATACCCACGCCACGCAATGTCTGCCCGGATTTAGCGTCATCGTGATTTTTCTTGTATTCAGTTTCTGTAGAATACTTCTTCTCGGAAGCATTCTTCGCCTTGCTGTTTCCGACCACAGCAAGCACAACACCTGTCACAGTCGCTGCAGCGCCGATACTCAGCGGCACCCAACGGACACCCTTCTTTGCTGACTTTTCCTTCGTTGAATCATCATTACCGACATTCGCAGGAACGCTTTCACCTATCTTATTCTCGCCCACCGCTTTCTGAACATCCGGTTTTTCAACAACAGGAACAATAACAGGAGTCGATTCCGGCAACGGAGCAGCACTTGAATCTACCGCAGCAGAGTCTTTAGCTACAGAATTTTCGTTTTTACCTCTTTTGAACATTTCCAATTCTTTAACGCTATGGAAAAATTCAGGAGATTTCGCTTCAATAACAGCCAGAAGTTCATTCACATCAGAACCACGTCCATTGAAACTTGCAATGAGCTTGTTCCCCGCAGTCTCGTAAAGTTCTGCCGAAAGCGTAAGCGAATTTCCAAAGCGGCCCACGCGAGCTTGGCAAACATAATCGGCTGCAATATTCTTGCCCGTTTCTACAAGGCAGCTACCTTCACAGTCCTCGATGGATTTACTCGGTGGCAACATCTGCTGGATGTTTTCGCGAGTCATAATGGTGTAATTCTGCACCGCAGGGAGTTCCTTGACAGCCTGCTCACGCAATACGTTAGTAAGGTACTGGCGGTCCAAAAACGGCACACTATCCTTGGCACTGCCATCGGCCGCCGTTTCAAGCACTGCGACATAAGTTGCAAACGAACTTGTTGCAAGCATAAACAAAATTGACAAAAAAGCAAATAACTGTTTCATAATTAAAAAAATAGAAAAAAAACAATAAAGGCCCCCGAAAGGGCCCCTATTTTCTACAACCATTAAAAGTTAATATGCGCAATCATCGTTTGCCTCACCCTTCTTATCCGCTTCGCCGGAATATGAAATTTCACCGGCACTTGCAACAAAAGACGAGGGAAGCGACATCGAGAAATCAGAAATTTCGGTCTGACGGTTAGCGACAAAGAAATGCAAATGGTGAGAGGATCCATCTGCCCAGCCCGTTACATCGGATGCACCTTTGCAACTTGAATACGCGGCCAAAGGTTCTCCGACATGGCAACCATGATTATTTTGAGCAAGAGTCTGAATGTTCACGCTACCCGGAGCAGGTAAGTGTGTACCGCCCAAGTCAACAACCAAAACGCCATCAACAAACACCCACAAGTCACCACTACTAATAAACTTCAGCACTTCCGGTTCAGGCAACTGGTTTGATGCCTTGTACTGGAAATTCATATACCCCATCATGGTAAAGCCATAATTGCGGAAGTGTTGCAAGCCAAGAGCTCCGTTCATTGTAACAGCCTGCAAAGCGGCACTATGTCCAGTACCTTCGGAATTTACGGCACGCGGACCACCCGCATTGAGCCAGTCTGCACAAAGCTTAGCGGTACTCTGACCATACAAATCCTGCTGAGTTGGAGCATACTGATACTTGTAAGGTGGGCAGAATATGGAAAGCGATTGAGGTTCAAAAATTTCACAAGAACCCGTCGGCTGGATGGACGGATTACAAGGTTTTGCCATCACCCATTCTCGATTCACCGGATTCACACTATCTAGCGGGAAGAACCCTCCATTGTTGGAATTAAAATTGTAAACAAAGTCATTATTTTCATCTGAAGACTTCGAAAGATCAAGGACCATATTGACGCGCTTGTTTACGGTAGGCACATCAGCAAACCACTGATCAAAATTTCTGTTGTCACAGCGTTCATTCAACTTTTGAATGACAACCCCTTCATACATATTAAGGCTCTCGTTATTATCCAACTTCGTAAATAGCAAATAAGGATCCACCATGCCAGGTGTGTAAACAACCGGATTTGCCCAATTATTTTTCCCACCAGGGCACTTTGTGCCATTCACGTTATCAAGAGCATTTTTGTAACCGCGCAAAAACCTAGGCCCAGATATTGCAGTCGCAGTCTCAGCACATTCCCCGTATTCTAGGATCGGGCCCGTAGAAACCTGCTGCAAATACGATGGCAAAGCGGGATTCACCTGCATCGGCAGGCCATCAATACCTATTTGAATCCCCGCCCCAAATTTTTCGAAAGTGTACATGTTACCGCATGTATTGTGGTAAGGCGTAGCCGCATACCAATCTTCATCAAAACCAAATGCTTTCATGGCTGCACCGGTTGCAGTCTCATAGTTATAGATATCATCCAAATGATCTACCGCTTCTTCCGAGAAATTTTCAAAATCTGGATGATTCTGCTGAAAATCGCGAATAACGACATCTAAACTAAGCGAAGATGCATCGACATTAGCCCCCTCTTTCGCAAGAGGTTTAGCACCATCCGTAGGGCAGGTCGTTTTTTGCTGAGGTCCACTAACGAGACCATCTGGCGCAGGATCATCTTCTGCACAAGCGGCCAAAAACACCATAATTGGCACTATTAGTGCCATATTTCTTTTATTCCTATTCATTGTTCCTCCTTATTATAGCCACAGCGAAAAAAACTCGCTCTAGCACTGAATAAAAGTTTGTACTTAATATATAATTTTTTTGCCAATATGCTATATGGTACTCCGCTAAAGTGCATACTGCACTGCTTGGTCATGACAATTTTTGCAAGCAAAATTGTCGCGGCTCTCGCATTATGCTATATTTAAAATATGGTATACGTACTTCTCATTCTTATCAGCATCGCAGGTCTTGCACTCTGCGGTTTTTATCTCAAGAAAAACATTATCCGCATCAAGGATAAAAATAAGGATGAGCCGAAAAAATACAAGCGTATCTGGAACTACGTTCCGACAGGTCTCTGGTACGGATACTTGATCCTGTTCTTTGCAGGACTGACAATCAATAATTTGATTTTTTAGTTGTTGGTCAATAGTCATTAGTCAATAGTCACTAGTCATTGGTCATTAGCATAGTAACTGCGGCATAGCCGCCTAACTTCAAACTAATAACTAGAAACTAACAACTAATAGCTAATAATACACTTTCTGGGCTTGAAGCCAACGTTCGTACAAGAACAGTGCAATAAAGTTCTTTCCGTCAATAAACTTGTGCGCAGCCTCTTCGTAAGGCAAGACTTCCGTGCGGATCCATTCATTCTCGTCGGTGTACGTCTGGTTCTTGCCATCCATCGCTTCAAGTTCAGCACGCGTCACGTTGCGTTCAATCGCATAAAGGCGGATGCGCTCGTCCAAAAGCCCACAGCTTCCGGCAAAGCCATCACTTGCACCCTTGTACCAAAAGTCCATCAAGTCAATCAGTTCAGAATCGTCTGCTTTGATTTGAGCTTCTTCTTCAAGTTCCGAAAGAGCCACCTTGCGGAAGTCGCCCGACCAGTCGAGAATTCCCGCGGGAATTTCGAGTGATGCCGTTTCCGAGATAGCAAATCGCGGTTGGCGCACCAAAAGCAAATAGCGTTTGCCTTCGCAATGAAGAACCACAAGCACGCCCACAGCATGGCCACGCACTAGCACAATCCCATGTACAGGCTTGCCGTCCGGCAAAAAAGCCGTCGCATTCAGCTTGATGAACAGCGGCACATGCTTTTTGCTAAAGTAATCAACCGAAGCAAAATGAACTTTTGTAATCTTGAACTTTTTTTCAGAAGCTTCAAGCCATTGCTTATAAATTTTACTTTCGAGAATTATCGGTTTGTCTTCTTCAGGAATTTCAGCAGCAAAGGTATATTCAATCATTTTGACTCCGTGGAATCGGTGCGGAGTGTATCGAGAGCTACCGTTGCCGATTTCCAAACCTTATACAAACTATCTATTTGCGTCTTATTTTCGCCATCATCGCTTTCCGTCAAGATGTTATTACTCTCCAAGCGATAGGCTATCCAATCTTTCTTTGTCGATGGACCACAAGAACGTTCATTTTCGTCAGGTACAAAAAGTTCACGCACAAAGGTCGCCTTGCTGTTATACGCAAAGCCGCCATAAACAAAACCATTCATCATGGCGCAAGAAGGAATATTTTCGATATAGTATGTGCTCATGTGCCAAATCGTATCCAATCGTTCATTGACTTTTCCAAGTGCAGTCGAATCATATTCCCACTTGGAATTCAAACAGAAAACGGAATCCGCCGAAGCACAGGAATAACGAACTGGCACAAGTGCCGTATCGCTTTCTCTCCAACTTGTAGGATAAATCGTATCGGCAACAACGTCATTACACTTGTCTACACGCATCGTGCAATTCGCACGAAGAGTTCGCCAGAAAAATTTTTGCGGAGTAATGGAATCAAGCACGCGCACAATCGAGGGAGATTCTTTTGTTCGTAGTGGGAGTGAATCAGGCACGGCAAAAGCGGAATCGATAAATATGCGGAACGTATCGCGTTCCAGTTTTCCACGACGGAGCATGATTGAATCCAGCAAGGAATCCACATCGTTCTTGACAATAACATTTGTCACCTGCGAGGGCAAATCCTTGAGCACCATCTTGAACGTCGTATCCGGGCGATACATCGGTGATGGGCAATCATCCGTATTCACCTTGATGCTAATTTTCGGTGCAATAACGAATACCGAATCTTCCACGCTTTCGTTCAAGTCAATCGAAGCAAGAGAGCAATTCGAAAAGGACCAAATCTGAGAAAGCGTTACATAAAGCGTATCCGATATCAAGTGCAACGTTTTTCCAGAATCAAGCGTTGCCGCTAAAAAATATCCGTTCCCTTCAACGCGTTCCCCATTCGGCATTACATCAAGCGGGCCATCGCCATCTTGTGCGCAAGAGGCAAACAAAGCCATCAATAAGGAAAGCAAACAAACTCGAAAAAATGCGGCGATTTTACGCTTCATAAAAACTCACTCAAAAAGGCAAATTCTTTTTGAATATAGCAATTTGGGCCGAATCTACCGGATGGGTCGCTTTGTAGAAATCTTTCCAACGCACGAACAAACCATTTTGGCGAATCGTCAAGAAGAACGAGGAACTGTCCTGCGGAGAAAGGCGACCGACAGCATCATTAAAGCCAAGAGTCTTGCCAACTGTAGGCGCCATTTTCCATGAGCCAATGCCAAACATACGCGAAGTGATGCCGTTCCCGTGATTGAGTTCTACGAACATGCCAAGCGAATCACGGCCCGCTTCTAGCACAATTCCCGGAAGCACAGGGTAAATCGGGGCTTCGCCAAGACCTTTAAAGAGATCCGCCGAGAGCAATTGTTCCAAGCCTTCAAAGTCAAAGTTGTCTACAATTGCAAGTGCAGACCATCCGAGCGGAACATGCGGGCATGGTCCCGGAAAAAGGCAACCGGTCTTGCTCGAAATCCAGACCTTCGAAGAATCCTCGCGCGTCATGTGCAAAAAAACGTTGCGGGTAGTATCTTCAAGAACAACAAGGAGTGCGTCGCCAAAATCTTTCTTGGATGCAACCCAGTGAATCTTAGCGCCATCGCTTGCTAAATTTTTCACGTAGCGCAAGAATGAATTTGGAAGAGTGAGGGAATCGTTCACAATCCACGAGCACTGCGCATAGCCCTTCTGGAGTTCAAACGGAGTCCCGTCATAGGACGTGCAGCCGGCAATCCATTCTTCAACAACAACAGGAACCGGTTCTTCATTTCCAGGCAGAGGAAGTTTGTCCACCAACTTGTGGAACCAGCCATTCGTGTAGGCCACAATGATTAAGGAAAAAACTAAAATGATCCTTATCAACGGGAATTTGCGACGGACCCGCTTTCTTCTTTTTTTCCCTTGATACTCTGAAAATTCTACAGCCATCGATTACAAGACAAGATAAGAAACAACAGCAGCAACAATCAGCAAGAGCACAAACACAGCAACAAGAGAACCTTTCGACGACGGAGTTTCATCCACCAACGGATTCTTATCCATAATTTTCGGTTCAACGGGCTGCGGTTGGGGAACTTCCACCGTCTCTTTTTTCGGTTCAGGCGTAGGTTCTGGTTTTTGCTCTGTTTTTTGCACCGGTTGAGGCGCAGGTTGCGGAATTGGCTGCGAAAGAATTACAATCGGTTTAATAGAAGCAGGCGCGTTCGATGTTTTCTTATCGACCGGCTTATAGGAATACATGTCCGCTTCGTTCATGAAGATACGAATAAAGCGTTCAAGTCCCACCTTCTTAAGACTTTTCGCAAGAGACTCTTTATCCGCAAGCACAGCGAACGTTCCCTTTCGCTTAGAAAGTTCCTGATGGAACTGCATAAAGGCATTGTAGGCATCGCTATAGACAAAATCAAGCCCAGAGAGGTTGACTCCGATAAACTTGGCTTGAGGATTTTCCTCCAGCACGGAACGGAAATTTGCCTTGAACGCTTCTGCATCAAAAGCTCCAATCGGGTTGAGTGGAGCCGGAAGCAAAAGGAATAAACCCACACTTCTTATTTCAGCCATCATGCAGTCTCCTATTCCAAGATTTCGTCGTCCGTTTCAATAATCGGAGTTGTGGATGCCGGAGTTACAGGCGCTTGAACAGGCGTTTGTGGCACAGTCAACGTTGTAGGTTCCGTCGATGTTTTAGGCTCATTTACACCTGGATTCACCAAAGGAACATCCGCAGCAGGCACAACAGAATCTACTGGAGCAACAGTTTCCACAACCGGTTCTACCTGCGGAGCAACCGGTTCCTGGACACGTTCTTCCACAAAATCTTCAGCAGGTACTTCTTCTTCGGTTACAAGTTTCTTTGCAGCTGCAGTCTTGCTCAAATGACCTTCTTCTCTTGGCTTATGGCCAAAGAGGTACGGGCTAAAGCTAACACTCACACGATGCACCGGAGAAAACACCGGATGCGACTCAAACGCGTAATCCACAACGAGGAACTTTGCAATCGTAAGACCAGCACCCGCCGTTACACTCTTGAAAGTCGTAAAACTGCTGAGACCGGCACGCAATTTAAGCCCAAAGTCAAATGCAAATTCAACACCACCACGACCGCCAGACAGCCAATCCAGAGGATTTTCCCAAATACGTTTGCCGTTAGTATCGGTTTCAAAATCCAAATCTCGAGCTTCACGATGGAAAAAGCCTGCACTCTGCCAGTAGAAATTGAACTTACCATAGAGGTATTGTACCGGCAAGCTATAGCTTAAGGCCAAGTAAAATTCGGGAGAGGAATATTCAAACTCGCCAGACTCCCAGGAGGTTGCCGACGAAGTCCAACCTTTCAAAAGGCCAGCAACGTAAAAGTCATCCTTAATCTGGTACCGTGCACTAGCATCGCCACGGAAGCCCCAGCCGCTCTGGTCCATATCGCGATAAAGCACATGGAACACAAGGCCCAAGTCCAATCGGTCAATTATGCGACGGCCCCAAGCGACAGAAAACACCCAGTCTGCAATAGAAAGCGTGTTGTAGTCCGAGCCATCCGGCAACGGGTCTCCTTCCCTGATATACGGGATATCGTCTGCACCGAATCTAGAGAACGATACACCAATACCCTGATTTTTAGGAAGAGGAATCACCATCGATGCATAATCGTACTTGGTATCTTCGTAATACGCGGTATGCGAGAACGAAGCCCACATGTACTTCGCCTGCGTAAGCTGGTACGCATTCGTGCCAAGTCCGAGATAATCACCTTCAACAGCTAAAGTCGCTGAACCCAAGGCCGCAGAACGCGCACCCGGTTCAATATCAAGAGTTGCGTTCGCACCGACAACGCGGTCGGCAGCAAAAGCCGTCGACACAATCGCACTGGCAGCGAAACAAATCCGCAAAGAAATAAATTTTTTCAAAAAAGACATTTGGTGACAACTAATATAGACTATTTTTTCTTGTGGAAACAACAGACGACAATGCTTTTAGACGAATACATCCAAAATTTTTTGATATATCTGCAAACTCAGCGCAGGTATTCCGAAAGAACTGTCGAAACATACCGAAAATCGCTGGGAAAATACCTCGCGATGCTTACCAGCAATGGACACACCGCCCAAAGTGGGGCTTCAAAAGTTGTGACGCTCGACTCTTTTTCCGAAATGAACGTCAAGGCCTTCGTGTGGGATTTGAAAATCAAGCAAAAACTCGCACCTACAAGCATCTGCGAACACCTCGCCGCTCTTAAAAGCTTTGGCAAGTACCTCGTGCGCTCCAAGATTTTGCAGAAGAATCCCGCCGAAGCGGTTCCCATGCCCAAGCGTCCCAAGCGACTTGTATCGTTCCTCGGGCAAAAAGACCTCGCCGAAGAAAAATTCCTGGAGTTGCCTGAAAATCCGTCATTACAGCAAATCCGCGCACGACTTTTGCTCGAACTCATTTACGGTTCTGGACTGCGAATTTCGGAATGTCAAAACCTCTGCTGGAATCAATTACAGATAAAAGAAAGACTAGTCCGCGTTATCGGTAAAGGCAACAAGGAACGCATCGTCCCGATTACAGACACGTTAATCACTTGGTTGGAGCAATTCAAGGCCGCAGAAATTGAAGCTGGGCACGCTCCAAACATCACGAGTTCCGTATTCTTAAACGAAAACGGAAAGCCTTACGATGTCCGCACCTTGAGGAACGACATCCATAATTTGTTGCGAGAAATTGGTTGGGAAGGCAAAGCGAGCCCGCACGTACTGCGTCACAGTTTCGCCACGCACTTGCTCGAAAATGGAGCCGAGATTATGAGCGTCAAGGAAATGCTCGGACATTCGAACATTTCCACCACGCAAATTTACACGCACGTGAACGCCGAGCGCTTACGCGAAGCATTCAAGAAAACGCACCCGCGCGCTTAGCACACTACTAGAAGAAGCTTCCTTTAACGCCGACGGCGATGGTCCACTGCTGGCCAATGTCACCCCAGTCCGGAGCGTTCCACTTTTTCATGGGCTTTTCGCTATACTCGTTCATAGGATCGGAACCGCCCGCCTTGTCGTGAATCGGGAGCGAGAACGCAAGGAACACCGGGAAATCCGGGTTCGAGAATTCCAAACCGTACACAAGCGATATGGACCAAGCCTGGTGATCCGGATCCGGCTTCGGGTCGTAAGAGCCTTCCTTTTCCGAAGAAATCCAAGCCACGCCAAGCGGAATAGAGAAGTTCACGCCAAACGACTGCACAATGCCAGAACGTCCACGATACCCGTAAGCGATAGAACCGCCAACGGACGGAGGCGTAAATGCACCAAGGTCGTTCTCGCCATACGGCTTGAAACGGTACTTGAAGCGGTCTCCATGTTTATTGAGTTCACTCCAGTAGCTGTCGTTAAATTCATTTTCGCCCGAGAAAAGGTGCATTGCAAACGGATGAGTATAGCTCAAACTGTAAAGCCAAATTCCCTTGTCCGTATCGCGGCTGTAGTCCCATCCAAGCGTAAGCGAATAAAGCCCACTACCTTTCTGGAAACTGCTCGGCAAGATTTCCTTTCCGCCATCCGTTCCGCGCTTGATATCGTACTGCCCCGTCGGGATTGTGAGAGATGCCGAAAGCGAAGCCGCACCGCCACTGCCAATCGTCTTCGAGAAATCGAACGAAATATCACCGAAGCCGCCCGTCGTGCGATCCGTCGGAGGTTGATTGCTACGATACTGAACTTCGCCCTGATGGCTCATGAACGGAATCGAAACGCCAACTTTGGTATCCCATGTAGGCTTAATCGAGAAATGCGGAGTCACAGTCAGTGCAGAAAAATTCTGCCCCACGTTATACTTCGTAAAGACTTCCGTTTCGAGATAACCTCCCGAAACTCCCTGGCCAATCCACTTGATGCCGTCACCAGAACCGCCACCGGAACCGCCTGCACCGCAACCGCCAATAGATTCCCACGGAGTCGCTGGCGTTACAGGCGAATTAAAGCCGGCGTAAAAAGCAACCGCAGCAAGCGCGACAAGAGAACAACCTTCAATCAAAAAATTCTTTTTCATGTCGAACCTCACGGGAGCTTAAGCAAATAAGCATTGTCAGTACCAGTTGCCAAGAACTTGCCATCAGGAGAACGGCCTCCCATCATAGGCACAGTCGTTACCACACGATTATCACCGACCCATTCTACAGCAACATCCGAAGGGGCCCCCGCAGTCAAGCGGATTTCACGCATCAACGTACGGCCAGCAGAACCATCTTGAACAGATGATTCAAGCAATTTAACCTTGTTCTGCATCTTGGATGTATTGGCCGGGAAATCGGTCCACAGCACAAACAGTCTACCGTTATACGCAAACCAATGCGGTTGAGCCGGTTCAGACATCATGTCTTTTGTACGTTCAATCTTGATGGCCTTAGAATTTTCGGACAACTCCTGGATATAGGCTTCCCAAGTCGATTCCCCGTCTTTCATATTGTAAACGACAAAATTTCCATCCGGCGAAATTAAAGGACTGTCAATATTCCAGTCTTCACGGCCCGCAGGCTTTTTCAGACGAATAGACTTGGCACCATTCGCATAGTCCACAAATACGATTTTTCTTTGCGGATTCTTATCGCCCTCGATATAGGTCAGGCGTACGTTTTTCGTTCCAAAGAAACTCTCGACAGACGAATTATCGCCATCGCCTTCCGATTTGACCGCAGGGTCAACCCACACATGCGGAGTAGCCTCTTCGATAATCCCCTCTTCTTTGAACCAGAACTTTTTCTTATCCGAGGTGCGCACGGCAAAAATACCAAAGTCTAGAGCATCGCCGCAAGACTGATTGCTATCGAAGCGCTTGCCACGCAAAGCCACGATGTAGTCCGCATGCGTACTCCATTCCGGATCCTGGAACTGGCATTCTCCCTTATCTTCGTCGATCATCAAATACCACTTTACATTATTTGCGGTATCCGAAACCGTCAAGCGGTCATGCTGCCTTACGTCAGTCACAGAATAGCCTGCATCATGCTTATTCACCTTAAGTTTGGTAAAGTTGAGCCAAAGCATCGATGCCGGGAAATTCACGGTATCTTGCGAGACCGAAGGATTGCAGGTTTGCTGGGCATTATTTTCGTCACCATCTACAGGAAATAATTTTCCAATTGCAGTTTCTTCGCTGCTAGAACCAGAATTTTCGGAATAATCCGCTACAAACGGATCCGGACTATAGCACGCAAAAAGCGTAAGGGACATGAGTCCCAGGAGTAAAGACTTCTTATTCATCATCTTGTAATATAACAAGAAAAAGAACTTAGAAGTTAGAACAGGGAGCTGAGAGATGGGTTTTGACTCATTAGTTCGGAGTTAGGAAGTCGGAATTAGGAATTACAAGTTACTAGTTCTAAGTTACTAGTTATTAGTTAATAACTAATGACCATTTACCAATGAACAACGACTAACAACTAACCACCCTTTCGGGCTTTTTTGAATTTTTCGCGAATTAACTGCAAATCGTGCTGGTAGGGGTTCCTCATAAAATCGTCAAAAGCCCAAGCAGTCGGGTGGAAAACGCCCTTCGCATACGTCAAAAGCATATCAAGCCACACGCCCTTGCCCGCATAGAGCTTAAACGGTCCGCGCTTGTAACTTGGGAGCACCACCTTATCCATGTCCATATAGCCGATGTCGATATTTACATGGCGCAGTTCCGGAGTCTCTGCCGATGCGGTCGTGAGCTCCAGCGCATTGCTACGTTCCTTTTCTTCGGCAATCGTCTCTGGCGGAATTTCCTTTTCAAATGAAACTACTCCGCGATATAAGTCATCGCCCATCTCGGGCTTGTAGTAATCCGTCTTATCAAACGCAAAGAGGCGCCCTTTATGGCGAATCTTACCCCAAGTCTTTTCTAGAAGATCAATAACATTCGGGTCCCACTCGGAGCCCTTTTGCAATACAAACGCAATCAGCTGAGCGTTTTCAGAAAATTGAGAAGCTTTCATTTTTAATGCGGGAATATCATCAATGACGAACGAATTATTTCCATTTGTTGCTTTGTAAACGAAGCATCATCTAGTTCGTCAACCGTTACCGGGAACATGATATTATCAAGATCAGGGCACGAATAAATGCTAGACTTCGCCAAATAAGTACCTCGTTCACGAGCATGGCCTTCGGGACTTTCACCCTGCTTATAAAGACCACTCTTTAAAATATATTCACAGAACGGGGTATCTGTCAAACCATCTTCAATATTCGAAAAGTCCCCAACAACGACAGGGGTACCATCACTCAAAGTCATCGTCTGGTTTAGATCACGTCGCGTTGTAGAAGTGTGCCTAAGTCCAAAAAAATGCCCCGTTTCATGCACAGCAGTCATTGCAATGATGTCCGACGAAAGCAATTCAAATTCGTTAGATGATTTTTTTACGTATTCCCCAATCACGACTGAACTTTCATTGCCAGCCCCAAGCACACCAGAGAACAAACGGGAAAAGCCCATGACATCATTTTCACCAATGCTATGGACAAGTACAATATTCAACGCATTGCTAAGCCCTTCTTCGGGCCAACCCGTCAATTCACTGACAAACAAATCTTCAGAACTTACACCAGCCACCCAAGGCTGATCGGCCGGATAATACGCACCCAAAGTCGGATGATTCTGAGCATAACGCACATAGAGAGTATCTATCGTTACACCATAGTATTTTTCACGGAAAAGTTTCAGCATAAAACTCGACAATTCATCAATATTCTTGCCGTCTAGGGTATTTACCATAGAACCAACAACAATCAAATTAATCGAGAAATGGTCGCTATAAGAGCCAAGCCCCTGAAAACTGATATTCTCTACGTTACCTTTATAATATTCTCCATCAACACCAAGCGTGGTAAACCATATCGACATTTTATTTTCTTCACAAACAAAAGAATAAACATATCGATTTCCGACTATAGTAGGAGACAACGTCCGAACTCTTACTGTTCCCACCTGATTTTTTGAATTTTTCAAATCATAAGTACGGAACAATTGCAATTCCGGAGCAGGTTGCGTTGTATCAATATCAAATGAAAGCGAGTAAGAAGCCCCCGGATGAACGACAAGCGCAATTCCTCGGGCAAGGTTAACGGCAGCAGAATCATTCTTCGCCAAGTCATTTGGATAAAGTTTATGAACTATGGGACGACTTGAATCAGGTGGAAGTATAGGATGTCCATCAGCGTCAACGGATTCGGAACACGATGTAAAAAAACACGCCCACAAGGTGCAAAGAATCCCCAAGATCCACAAATTTTTACAAAAATTTTTCATAAACTCCTAATCCAAACACTCCTCAAAAGCGTGTATAAAATACAGACTCACTTAAAATACAAAAGAATTGAGAAAATGAAAAAAAATATTAAAGAAAAAATATTTATGGCGTTTAAAGAGCTCATTGCACCATTGGACGGGAAACCTGCTCTTGTGAGCGCCATCGTTTTAACAGCGACTTTGGCAGCCCTAGACATGCCAAATTTCGCCATTTTTCTGCTTGGAATGGTGTTTTTGCTCACTCATTCCTTCCGTCGGCACCTGCAATGGGTGATTTTTGTGACCATGGCAATAGGAATTATTGTTCATGAGGGAATTCCGGAGATTTTGGAGCCAACGAACGGGCAATTTACTAGTGATGTAGTTAGTAAAAGCGACGCCATCGGCAATTCAGGGTGCGGAAAAGTCGAATCTAGGCTACCGCGCCCCAAAGGAACCGCGTTTATAATCAGTGTTTCGAATTCTGCCGAGGAAACCGCTATTGGAAATGCGCGCGGAGGGTATTATAAAGTACGCCTGACCGAAAAGCGAAACTTGCCAGATCTTCCATTGCCGGGAGATTCCATTTGTTTTGAGGCCTCATGGTATCCAGTAATGCCGCCGAGCGTTCCTGGAGCTTTTGATACGCAAGGGTGGCTAAATTCACAAGGACTCGCTGCATACGGCAAGTTCAAACGGTGGACTGCATATCAGGGCAATTGGACGTTCGAACGGAGCTTTTTTGAATTCCGGCAATTTTTGCAAAGGCGATTTGCAAAGTTTCTCGACCCCGCCGAAACAGGTCTCCTGATGGGGTTATTGGCGGGTGACCGTTCTGGGATTCCAGAAGTGCTGCGAAGCGATTTTCAACGTTCCGGGCTTGTACATGTACTTGCAATCAGCGGTTTCCACGTCGTTTTGCTCGCGGGAATGCTCATGATATTTCTTAAAGCCACAGGCCTACCGCACAAAATCGTCATTTTCATTGCAACGGCGCTCCTCGCGGTTTACGTTCCCGTAACAGGCGGCTCGCCTGCCGTTCGTCGCGCAGTCATGATGTTTGCCATTCCGCAAATTGGCACTTTATTTGGAAAGCCTGCAAATACGCTCAACAGTCTAGGAATAGCATTACTCCTTATCATTCTACCGGAACCAAACGTTATATGGAATCCAGGATTTCAGCTTTCTTTTGCAGCCACAGCAGGAATCATCATAGGGACACCGCATAACCCGACAAAGCTGTTGCCCGACAGCCTCAAGCAAAATAAACTTTGGCAAAAATTCCAAGCATTCGCTATCGACCCAACATACGTCACACTCTGCGCGACTCTTGCGACAGCTCCGTTCCTCATTCACCATTTTAAAACACTTTCGCCATTTGCATGGTTTGGAAACATCATCATCGTTCCCGCCATTTCGCTCGGCATGCAAGCAGGACTTTTCGCACAACTTTCACCCGTTGACTTTATCAGCGGAACATTTTGCGCAACAGCACGATTCTTTTTACGATTAGCCTCACTCCTCACGAGAATTTTATCGGATGGCGCAGCCGCTTCAACAACAGTCGGGCCGTTTTCGCCTGCCGCACTCATTGCGCTTGGAGGATTAATTATACTATTGCCTGTTTGCCGCAAAAACTATATCGCCCGCAAATACGTTTTTTTGTACATTCTCGTCACTTCAGCCATTTTTGCATACAACAGCTATCACGAAGTTTTACACCCATCATGGACTCTCACGACCATTGATGTCGGGCAAGGCGATAGCCACCTCGTCAAGACGCCATCTGGCAAACATTTCCTCATTGACGCTGGCGACAACAGTCGCCAAGATTCCGGCAAAGACATCATTGTTCCATTTTTGCACCATATCGGTGTACGAGAACTCGAAGCACTCATTATCACCCACCCCGACAAAGACCATTTCGGAGGCGCAAAATCTATTTTGAAAATGTTCCCCGTCAAAGAACTTTGGACAAGCGATTGTTCCATGAAAGAGAGCAAACCCGACTGGCAACAAGTTCTACAAGAAGCGCACAAGCGAGACATTCCCATCCGCAACATCCATCGTGGCATACTGTGGAAAGAAAACTACTTTGAAATGCGAACGGTCCACCCGCGAAATGACGTTTGCGTTGAGGCGAACGAAGGGAGCATCACGCTTCGGCTCAAGGGGCTTGGGCATTCCGCAGTCCTCACCGGAGACCTCTCCGTCAAAGGCGAAAAAGAAATCATGAATACAGACGCTTATCTGAAAAGCGATGTGTTAAAGCTCGGACACCACGGTTCCAAAACGTCTAGCAGCGTACCGTTCTTGAACGCCGTCTCCCCCACGTATGCCATCATCCCAAGCGGTCGCAAGAACAGGTTCCGCCACCCGCACAAGCAAGTCACCGACCGCCTCGATTCGCTAAACATCCCCTACATCAACACAGCAAAAAAAGGGACGATAACGTTCACGTTCGTCCCTGATTCTATAAGCTATACAACAATGTGGTAAACACGTCATCCTGACACCGAAGGTGGAAGGATCCAGTTAAGTTTTACCGTTTATTTTCCCAAGCAATCGAGTGCAACATTGTGCAAGAGCCCGTTCGTCGCAATGCTCGTGAAGCCTTCGTAAATCGGAGCCGTGGGCTTGCCGTTGGCATCGAAGAGTTCCGTCTTGCCATCAATCGTGCTGAACTTGCCACCTGCTTCTTTCATCAAAAGTGGGAACGGAGCAATGTCCCACAGCGATACGACCGGATCCACCATAATTTCGGCACGGCCTGCAGCCACAAGGTAATAGCCGTAGCAATCGCCCCAACCGCGATGCAAGCGGGCGCTGCGGCGGAGTTTCGTAAAGCCTTCGCCAAAGCCCTTGTCTTCCATCGTATTGACCGTTCCCGAAAGCACAAGTGCATCGCTCAACTGTGACACCTTCGAAGCACGAACTTCACGGCCGTCCAAGAATGCGCCGCCGCCATTCACCGCCCACACAGCGCTCTTCATTGCGGGCAAGCGAATCACACTCGCAATCGGGACATTCTTGTGATAAAGGCCAATCAGCGTTCCAAACAAAGGCACACCATGGATAAACGATTTTGTCCCGTCAATCGGGTCAATCACCCACTGGTATTCCGCATCCGGACTTTCAATGCCGAATTCTTCGCCAATGACGCCAAAGCCAGGCGTTTCCTTTGCCCAGAATTTGCGGGCGAGTTCTTCCGTTCCCTTGTCCGCAATCGTCACGGGAGTCTTGTCGGCCTTCCATTCGACGCCCACATCGTTCTGGTAGAACTTGAGGATGTTCTCTTCAGCAAGTTCAGCCGTCTTGAGCGCAATCTTCAAGAGTTCCAAATTCTCGGGAGCGACACCGGCCTTTGCAATTTCGCGATTTTCCATAGCAAGCTCCTAGCCGACCCACTTCTTGATAAGCGAGACAAGGAGTTCATTTTCTTCGGGCTTACCGACCGTGATGCGGATGTGTTCCGGCATTCCAAAGCTCGTAAGACCACGGACAATCATGCCGTTCTGTTCCAAGAACGAAACAAGTTCCTTAGCACGTTCGCCAATGTGTACGCAGATAAAATTTGCCTGCGTCGGGAGCACTTTAAAACCGAGAGCCGTAAACTCACGGTTCAAGTATTCAAATCCAACCGCGTTGTTCTTGCGAGTAGCTTCGACGTGTTCTGTATCGGCAAAAGCAGCAATTGCGGCCACCTGAGCAGCCTGGTTCACATCAAACGGCGGCTTGATTTTCCACATGTGACGGACAACTTCAGCATTTGCAATGGCATAACCCACACGGAGTCCGGCCAGACCATAAATCTTGCTGAACGTGCGGTTGATAAACAAGTTCGGGAATTCATCCAATGCAGATGAAAGCTTCGGGAAATCCGGAGCCGTTGCAAATTCAGCATAAGCCTCATCCAAGAACACAAGAACATTCTTCGGAACTTTAACGAGGAACGCACGAATTTCAGATTCGTTGTAATAATGGCCAGTCGGGTTATTCGGGTTGCAAATGAAAACCACACGAGTCTTGTCATTGACAGCAGCAGCGAGCTTATCCAGCGAAGCCTTTTCTTCACCTTCGCCCACACCAATAAAATCGGCACCGTTCGAAAGCGTCGTAAACTTGTACACGGAGAACGTCGGCGTAATGCCTACGCAATTATCACCCTGACGGATAAAAGCCTTACCCACCATGTCGATGATTTCATCAGAACCGTTACCAATAACAACCTGATTCTTGTTCACGCCAAATCTTTTGGCAATATCGTCAATAAGCTTTGGAGCATCACCACGCGGGTACAAGTGCAAGGAATTTGCAATTTCATGAAACGCTTCCACCGCCTTCGGGGAAGCACCCAACGGGTTCTCGTTAGACGCAAGCTTTACAACATTCTTAAGACCATAACGTTCACGAATTTCGTCGATGGACTTGCCAGGGACATAATCGGAAAGTTTAGAAAGTTCTGGACGCGGATCGACCACAAATACCTCCATTTTAACGCATGTAAATTTAGCTTTTACCAGCGGATTTATCTAACTTTGATGAACATGAAGCACTTTCTTTGCCTACTATTTGCCTTTTTAGCAACAAACGCTTTTGCACTCGACCACATGTGGGACATGCGGTACACCTTCGGTCCCGAAAGTCGCCCATCGCCAAAGATCGGGCTCGGCATCGGCATCCGTAGTCCCTTCAACTCAAACGTACTCTTCCCCATCAACTTTACGACCCGACTCAACAAGCAATTTGACGTCGGCGCAAAGCTCGATATCAACACGTACAATCAATTAAACGAAACAAGGACTGCCCTAGACCTTGGTGTCCGTTACCGTTACAAACCAAGTTCTTTCCTTGCTTTTGACGGATACTTGGACTTGAGCGACATCAGCGCAAGCGCAATCGTATTCACCGTAGGAACACAGCAGTTCATTGCAAAATGCTTCGCCAACTACTATGAACTTCGCGCAGGCTTCCTCGACGGGGCTACAAAGTACAACGGCGAAGAAGGCTATGTCAAGTTTTCTGGAGCAATGATACCGACTCTCGTTTTCGGACAAATGTTCCGCATCTTCCTTGAAATCAACTCTTCGGCCAGCATAGGCAATCTCCGCCAAGACTTTATGGTCGATATCATCCCGAAATTTGAGCTGACATTCGGCGGAACCCACATTCGCATTGACTTTGACGTGGGCGTAATGCAAGAAAAGAACAATGATATAAAAACCATTGCTCTTTACGTTATGACAGCGCTTTAACGCCTATTATTTCACTACAAACATTCCGTCCTTGTAGTCCACCACAGCGGGCTTTGCCGCACTCACGGTACCCGAAAGTATCGCGTGGCTCAACGGGCGTTCAATGTTACGTTCTATATAACGTTGTATCGGGCGTGCACCGAATTCCGGCTGGTAAGCACCTTCCGCAATCGCATCAAGAGCCGCATCCGAAAGCGTAAGCACCAAGTCCTGACGGGCAGCGCGGTTCGCCAAATCTGCAAATTTGAGTTTCACGATTTCGCGAATCTGCTTCTTCGAGAGGCTCTGGAACACAAGCACTTCGTCCAAACGGTTCAAGAATTCCGGGCGGAAGAATGCATGCAAGTCGGCTTCGACATCCGCAAGCGCAACCTGCGGCGGTTCACCGTTCTTGGCGCTAGCCGCACTCAAGCGGAACTTCTCGGCACCCAAGTTCGAAGTCATCAAAATCAAGGTGTTCTTGAAGTTCACCGTACGGCCCTTGCCGTCCGTCAAACGACCGTCATCAAGCACCTGCAGCAGCGTATTGAACACGTCCGGGTGCGCCTTCTCGATTTCGTCGAGCAAAATCACGCAATACGGATGCGTACGCACGGCTTCGGTCAGCTGGCCACCTTCTTCGTAGCCCACGTATCCCGGAGGAGCACCGATCAAACGGCTAACGCTATGCTTTTCCATGTATTCGCTCATGTCGATACGGACAAGTGCGTTTTCGCTATCGAAAAGTTCCACAGCCAAAGCCTTTGCAAGTTCCGTCTTACCCACGCCCGTCGGGCCCAAGAAGAGGAAGCTTCCAATCGGCGCATTTTCACGGGAGAGACCGCTACGGTTACGCAAAATCGCTTCGGACACGGCTTCAACAGCTTCGTCCTGGCCAATCACACGGGCATGCAGACGTTCGTCCAAGTGCAACAACTTTGCCTTTTCACCTTCGCAAAGCTTTGTCACCGGAATGCCCGTCCAACGGCTCACCACAAGCGCAATCGTCTCTTCGGTCACTTCTTCGCTCAAGCCGCCTTCTTCGGCACTCTTGCGGAGCGCTTCGGTCTTTTGCGCCAATTCCTTTTCGATGTTCACGATCTTGTTGTACTTGAGTTCGGCAGCGCGGTTCAAGTCGTAACGAGCTTCGGCCTGTTCCATCTCGTCCTTTGCAGCCTTCAAGGATTTCTTCAAGTCCTGTACTTCGGCAAATGCGGCACGGCGATCTTGCCAGCGTTCCTGCATCTGCTTGACGGCAGCATCAGTCACAGCAAGGTCTTCACGGAGTTCTTTCAAGCGCTTGACGCTCGCTTCGTCCGTTTCCTTCGAAAGCGCCTGCTCCTCGATTTTCATCTGGAGTTCCTTACGCTGTAAGGTATCGAGCGCTTCCGGAACCGTGTCCATCTGCGTTTTCACAAGGCTTGCCGCCTCGTCAATCAAGTCAATAGCCTTATCCGGGAGGAACCTATCACTGATGTAACGGTTCGAAAGTTTCACTGCAGCGACGAGCGCGTTATCGTGCAGACGCACGCCATGGTGCGCATCAAAGCCATCCTTAATGCCACGCAAGATGGATATTGCTTCGTCTTCACTCGGTTCAGAGACCTGCACCGGCTGGAAACGACGTTCCAAAGCAGAATCCTTTTCAATGTACTTGCGATATTCCTGAGTCGTCGTCGCACCAATGCAATGGAGTTCACCACGAGCAAGCTTCGGCTTAAGCATATTGCCCAAGTCCATGGATCCTTCGGTCTTGCCCGCCCCCACAATGTTGTGGAGTTCGTCGATGAACATAAGCGTATTGCCATCTTCTTCGATAGCATCAATAACCGCTTTGAGCCTTTCTTCAAAGTCACCACGGTATTTTGCACCCGCCATCAACGCAGACAAATCGAGAGCAAACACTTTTTTGCCCTTCAACGCATCCGGCACGTCGCCGCGGTAAATACGTTCGGCAAGGCCTTCGACAATAGCGGTCTTACCCACGCCCGGTTCACCGACCAAGCACGGATTGTTTTTCGTCTTACGGCTCAAAATCAAAATCACACGGCGGATTTCCTCTTCACGGCCAATCACCGGCGAGAGCTTTCCGTCTGCCGCCATTTCCACGAGTTCACGGCCATACAGTTTAAGCGGAGACTGTTCCTCGGCATTCGCGGCACCCGCAAACGGATCCGAAAGCCACGTTTCCACCACTTCGGTCGAACCAAGCGCATCTTCAAAAACTTTCGCCAGTCCGCGGTCGCCCGAGAACTTCATCAAAGCCACGAGCAAATCGCCCGGCGTCACCATACGGCTCACCTGACGCGCCGCCTGCACAGCCGCACGCAAAATGCGGTTCAAGTCAGAATCCGGTTCTACATCCGGGTTCACGCCTTCCATGCGCGGGATTTTCTGGACAAACGGTTCCAAACGGCCACGGAGTTCCGAGGTCTTTACGCCTTTAGATTTATAAAGTTTCTTCAAGGTTGCATCGGGACCTTCAACGAGGCCCACCGCCAAATGAGCCGCACCCAAGTAGGAATGCGAACAGCGGTCGCGCAAACTCTGCGCTTTTGCCAAAACCTTTTCTGCATCATTAGTAAAATCGGACATTTTATCCTCGCTTTTTCTTTTTTCCCCAGTTTAAAAGCAAACCGCGTGCCAAAAAAGGAAATTCGCATCAAACATCCCCAAAGAGCCGAAATCAGCTCAAAAAAGCTCCCCACCTATTCAAAAAATAACACGCAAACGTTTCAAAAGCAAAGGCTCAAAGCATTTTTTTGAAACACCGGCAGAACATCTTTATTTTTCACAGAGCGATTTTCTTCGATCAGAATTAGCTTTGTTATGGTACATACTCCATAGAGAGAATCGACGAGTCTTAATTCTTAAACCAATCGTCTTGATAAAGTGAAACCAATAATCAAGTTCTCTGCACAAGACCTCAAACGGGGAATACCACATTTTCCGTACAAAAAACAATCGATGTTTTAACCAACGCAGCAAAACGTTCATCGAAGAGTCTTTCAACCGCTCCGCTGCATAAAAGCCAAAATTTCCACCTTCAAGAATTACAGCCAACATCTTTCGTCCACTCTTTTCATTCGGTTTACAGAGCATCTTGGACTTATCAAGCCCAAACACATTGCCCAAAACCCACATGAGAGCACGACAGCCATGCAAAAGCCCAAATTCCGAAAGTCTATTCGAAATTTCACGCAGATCGTCCTCAGTTGAATGAACTAGCAATATATAGTAGTCTATAATTTGTTTAAAACCAATACCGCCAGAAACAAAATGCCGCTGGATATGAGCCAATTGCATAACAAGCGCAAATTTCATCGTCGGGACACAAAAACCTTCACTGACTCGTTCAACATTCTGGATTTCTTTTTCCAAAAAACGCAAAAGACGAGCCCCAGAAAAGGGATTCCAAATTCCAGAAGACGGACGGAAATGAATTTCAACGGGAATATCGTTTTCTACTGGATGTAAATGAACATGATGCGGTACGACTAGATCCTTTTCAGGAATTTCATACCCCATGTTCTTCAACAAATCTAGAACGCTTTTACGGCCACCATCAACCCACAAATCTATATCTCCAACTTGCCGCATATAAGGATCAGGATAAAGACAAGCATTGGCAGGTCCCTTAAGCACAGCCGTTTTACGACCTTGCGCCGCAAAAAGTTCGGTAAGACGGGCGGCTTCCGCATTCAAGAGCCTATTTTGCCCCTTTATGGTTTCCGCTTCACTAGCCCATTGAAACGCAATTTCAAGTGGAGGTTGCTGTTCGCGAGGCAAAAGACTTATAGCTCGATAAACAACACCCACCAAAAGATTCTTAATACATTCTATATGTAATTTTTTCCACGCCTCTGAACTCAAATTATGCGACAAACTACGACGAGAGCCATTATTGTCAACGGCAATCCGCAAAAGTTCATACAACGCTTCATTTTCTAATTGATTCATTATATATCAATATTAAAAAATAAAAATCCTGGTTATTAACAAAAAAGCCTTTTTTGAGCTAAAAAAGGCAATTATTTTCTCAAAAAACTATTTTACAGGCCTTTTAGAGACTCAAAACCATCATTAAAAAACAAAGAAAGCGTTGTAAAACTTTACATCGGAAAAGTACCAAAAATAGGGAACTATATTCCAAATTAAACTATCTTATAGATACAAAACCAAACATCCCATACACCAAAACAACGGCACCTCTCACGAGATGCCGTTGTTTCTTTTTTACACAACTTTCTTGTTTTATTCAAAATCGTTTTGTACTTTATTCGCGATGACAACCCATAATACTCAAAAGCCCTCTTTGCGAGGGCTTTTTCCATTTTCATGGATAGGAAATGCGATAAACGGCTACCGCCCACCGACTAGGATTTGGTCAACCTTGATGGAGGGCTGCCCCACCGTTACCGGCACATGTCCTGAAGAGGCTCCACAAACGCCAGCAGCTTGTTCAAAATCCGTACCGACCATGCTTATACGCGGCATGATTTCGTGGCCTTTGCCAATAAGTGTAGCACCACGAACCGGTTCGCAGATCTTGCCATTACGGATAACATAGCCTTCGTCAACAGCAAAGTTGAACTCGCCTGTTGCCGGGTTCACAGAACCGCCAGCCATGCGGGCCGCATAAAGTCCGTTATCCACGCTAGCAATCATAGAATCGAGCGAATCCTTGCCCGGAGCAATGAACGTATTGCGCATACGGCTTACAGGCGCATACTTGTAACTTTCACGGCGAGCACTACCCGTACGGGCAACACCTACTTCGGCAGCCCCCACGCGATCGCTCATGTACGTTTTCAAAATACCGTTTTCAATCAGAACCGTGCGTTGTGTAGGCGTACCTTCATCATCATACTTGAGGCTACCCCATACACCATCCATCGTGCCATCATCAATTGCAGTAAGGCAAGATTGTCCAATGGCTTCACCAAGCTTTCCGCAGAACGGGCTTGCACTGCGACGGATAGATTCTGTTTCCAGCGGATGTCCACAAGCTTCGTGGAATATCACACCACCAAAGCCATTACCCATGACAACAGGCATCTGACCGCCAGTGATATAGCCAGCATCAAGCATGCGCAGCACGCGCTCGCCACATTCTGTGGCCAACGCTTCCGGGGAATAATTGGCTAAAAGTTCATAACCGCCAAGAGCGCCCGGAGCCTCATGCGTTGTCAAACGTTCCGTTCCATCTGTTGCCGTCACATTGACGTTCACGCGCAAGCGACCGCGCGTCATTTCGAGATGCAAGCCTTCACTGTTCATGAGAGAAATCGATGTACAGCTATCAGTCACACTCGCGCCCACTTGCGCTATCTTCGGCGACAGAGCACGTGCAGTCTTGTCCGCACGGAACAAGAAGTCTTGCTTTATAGCTTGGCCGAGCACACGCGGGTCTTGGTATGCAGCAACGTTATAATCGCAAATGCGCTTTTCAGGAGCAAACTCAAACGGCTTGGCCGCAGAACCCACGCCACCAGCGGCGGCAGCGATACGCCCGAACGCAAGCGTCTTCACGAGCTTAATCAGAGCTTCTTCGCTATCATCGCTTGTAAAGCCATACAGGACTTCCGTCCCGTACAAAAGACGAACACCGATACCATATTCGGTACCCGCAGTTGCCGTTTCAATCTGACGGTCTTTCAAACCGAGGCTCGAGCTTCGCGTTTCTTCTTCGAAAATTTCGACAAAGTCTGCACCGGCACTTTTGCCAGCTTCAAAAATCTTTACGGCAACTTCTGGATTCACGTTAAACCTCGCCGTTCATCTTCTTGCGCACAGGGATTCCAGCAGCAAGCATTTCACTCTTGATTCCCGGCACCGTATAATCGCCAAAATGCACCATCGATGCAACAAGAGCCGCATCAGCACTCGTCTTGCGGAACAAGTCCACAATGTGGTCCGGAGTTCCGGCGCCACCGCTTGCAATCACGGGCACCTGCACCGCCTTTGCAATCATGTCGGTAATCGTGAGTTCGTAACCGTTCTTGACGCCATCGGTATCAATGGAGTTCAAACAAATTTCGCCCACACCGAGATCTTCGGCACGCTTTGCCCATTCAAGAGCATCAATGCCCATCGCCTGGCGACCGCCACGGATAAACACTTCATAACCGCTCGGAATCTTGTCCGAAACGCCCACGAACTTCGCATCCATGCCAAGCACAATGCACTGGCGTCCAAAGGCCTTTGCGCCTTCGGCAATAATTTCCGGATGGAGCACAGCAAGACTGTTCACGCTCACCTTTTCTGCACCAGCGAGAAGAGCCTCATGCATGTCGTCCAAGTTACGGATACCGCCACCCACAGCAAACGGGATAAACACACGCTTTGCAATCTGGCGAATCATTTCCATGTCGCACGGGCGATTTTCTGCACTTGCCGTAATATCGTAAAAGACAAGTTCATCAACACCATCGTCACTGTAACGAGCTCCCATTTCTACGGGATCGCCAATGTCGATATTACCCTTAAACTTTACACCCTTCGTGACCTTGCGGTTACGAACATCCAAGCAAACAATTAAACGTTTAGTGAGCATGATCTAGTGATTAAAGGTTCTTTTCGATGGCGTTCTTGAGAGTAGCCTTCGGTACTGCGCCAACGACGTTACCCACTTCGACCCCGTTTTTAAACAACTTCATGTTCGGGATGTTCGTGATGCCAAAGCGAGCGCAAATGTCAGAAACACCTTCGTCATCGACATTGATCTTTGCAATAATGGCGCGACCGTCAAACTCGTTAGAAAGTTCCTCGACCACAGGGCCCATCATCATGCACGGACGGCACCAAGTAGCCCAAAAGTCAACGAGCACAAGCTGACCCGAAGAAATAACCTTGTCAAAAGATTCTGCAGTAAGATTTAAAGCTGCCATAAAAAATCTCCTATTTACCGGTAGGAAATATAGCAATTATTAAACTATTTTCCTCATCTTCGCACAATAGATGGGGCCGCAACCATGAGCCTTATCCGGCAAAATATGCACCCCAAGTTCAGTACGATCCGCACCATCCGGCATGTCTTCAATACGAACAAATTCCATCATCTTGCGTTTTTTCAATATCTTTGCAACCACGGCATCATTTTCGAGGGGCGAAAGAGCGCAAGTTCCATAAACAAGCTCACCACCCGGTCGAAGCGCATCCACTGCCGACGCCAAAAGCGACCCCTGCTCCACGGACAAACGCTTTACGCGTTTCACAGACCAAACTTCAAGATGCGACGGAGAATTGAGCACATGCCTGTCCGATGAACACGGAGCATCGAGCAAAATGCGGTCATAGCACTCCTTCTTGTGCATGCCAAATTTCACGCCGTCATAGCCTGTGACATTGATAATCGAACGCCACGACTCCGGCAAGGAATTTTCAAGAACATGTTGCAAACGCAAGCGCCTATCCGGCGAACGGTCGTTGCACTGGAGCGAGCCTTCACCTTTAAGCATCGATGCAATCACAAGCGACTTACCACCCGGAGCAGCGCACATATCGAGTACATCCATTCCTGGCTGAACCCCAAGCGCATTGGCAGCAAAGACCGAAGCCTCGTCCAAGAAATACGGTTCCAAGGAATCTGCAAACTGGAGTTTCGTAGCACACCCCTCGCCTTTCAACGATTCCAAAAGCGCAGGCCAACGATCGGCGTAAAGCTGTTCAAAGTAGTCAAAAAATTCCATGACACAAATGTAGTTATTAGTCAATAGACCTTCGTTATTGGCAATTCAAACGCAATGAAAAAGCCAAACAACAAAAAAGCCCCTCGGAGTAGAGGGGCTTTAGTTGAGCTACCAGGATTCGAACCTAGACAAACAGAGTCAGAATCTGTTGTGCTACCGTTACACCATAGCTCATCAGTGCGCACCAATTTTAGAAAATAATTTTCAATCTTGCAAGGGGTTTTTGAAAATTATTTCTCAGTTTTTAAAGTAGGCGGCTCAAACGTCATCCATTGCTGATCAAGCGTATCACCCTTGGGCAACTGCACATGTGTAATCGTCACGATAGAATCCAAATCGAGTTTTGCATCCCTAAGCGTCTTGACAACCTTAGGATCGCCCGAATAAAGGACCAAGTCATGGCCACCGGCCGGAAGATTATCGATCTTAAACATATTGCAAGTCACATCTCTCACAAAATGGGACGTGCCCTTAAGACCCACAACCACGCTATTCACACTATTCACTTTGCAGTTATCAGACTGAATCGAATTCTGGTCAGGTTGATTTTCTTCGGACTGAGTCGAATCTACCATAGCATTGACAGCAAGCATCACGCCGCTGACCAAAACAGAAGCCTTGGTAAGTTCGACAGTATCCACCAAAAGAGTATCCTTCAAATCCTTGAGTTCCGAAGCATGCACATAGCGGCTAAGCCCAGCCAAAGCAACTTTGCCTTCGTTATCAAGCAAACGATATTCCATGCGAAGACTGTCATACGGAACAGACTTCGGAACTTGCAAGAACCAACGGCCAGATTCATCCGTTACAGTCTGCATTACAAAGCGAGTGGAATCACCTTCGACAAATTCAAAGCCGTAAAGGTCTGTAATCATCTGCACCTGAACATTCGAGCACAGACTATCTTTTTTGCACGTCACGACGCCCGACAAGTAGGCCGGCTTCTTTTCTTTCTTCTTCTGTTCTTCAAGTTTTATCAAGGAATCGACTTCCATCGTCGGACTCCAGATAAACGGCCCCTTCGAAATTGTATCGCCAGACTTGACTTCGCCGTCAATATTCCATGTACGATAAATTAACGAATCGGCAACACCAGAATCAGCAAGGCGAGCTACAATCTGCGGATCGCCCGGGCAGAACCCAAGCCACCATTCACCAGCAGGAATGAGCATCGAGAAAGAATCCCCGGCAAACACGCTCTGCGAGAACGGTGTTCCCGGCATATAGACCTTAAAGTGAGACCCGACCGCCATTGACGGTTCGTCCATATCTTCGTAGTAGAGAACACTACTGAACACAGCAGCCTTTTCAAGCTGAATGCTATCCGGCTTGCCAGAATTTTTCGTTGCACGAGGCTTATACGAAATTTCCTTGTATTCAGCATCAACAACAGCCAACTGGAATGTATCGGCGAACACAGAATCAAACGAGAACACGCCCTGCGAGTCCGTAACCGTTTCAATATATTCCGCTTCTACAAGAGAATCACCAACAGCAGGTTCACGAGCAACGCGAACCATGGCAGCAACAGCGCGCGAACCATCAGTACGAGTTACCACACCACCAAGTGCAATAGTATTACCCGTATCCGTTACAGTACCAGCCACACCACTATTATCGCTTGTGCAAGCAAGCATGCCAGCACAAACCGCCACAAGCAGTCCAATGTATGACTTAATCAATTTCATCGACACCCTCCTCTACGTCCGCTTCCGGAGGCAGAGCCACCTTTTCCTTGCTCAGCGGGAAGAACTGGATGTTCAATTCGCAGACCATAGATTCGCCCTCATCAGAGCGAACGATATCCACAATCTCCTTGCGGAACAAATCAATCTTGCTGATGATTCGTTCCAAGCCCTGCGCCGAGACACTCATCGTCATACAAGATACATTTCTACGTTCCGTACTGTAGTGATCTAGCGCATCTTTTCCCAAATCAATCATCTGCTTTTGGAACTGATGAACAAAAAGCGGGGCGATTTCACTGCCATTCGTAATTGCCTTGTTTACGGAATGGTAGAATCCATCTTCACCGAGCTCTATAAGTCCCAAATTGAGAAGGAGCTGGATAGTCTGTTTTGCCTGTGGGAGAGATATTTTCGGATTCAAGAAAAGCGCAAGTTCCTGGATGTTCTTGTCGTTAATCTTTAATACGGCAAGAGCTTCGCGCGCTACAACATAGTACCACTTACTGTAGTATTCCTGCTGGTTCTTGGTCAAGTTCTTGATGGTACGCGGCAAGAGCGCGGACATCTGATCGAAGATCTGCTGCTTCGAAGACGCCGTCGTAGCATGCGTAAAGTCCACCATCAAAGCAAAGTAACGTCCCTCTCTTTCGTTAAGCCCGAGAGCTTCGATAAACTTCGGGATCATTTGTTGTGTGAGAGACTTTCGACCACGAATCAAATCCAGGTAAAGACCGGACGAGGAATACCCAGCCTTCTTTGCAAAAGACCGGTACGAGAAATACCTCTGCACGGACTTACGGTACTCGTAGTAGTCCTGAAGGTACTTTCGATAATTGTAGTAGGCATATACGTTCATCAAAAGGAAATCTAATTTTTTTTGAGATTTTTGGGAACACCTGTTTTTGAAAATATCCTGTAAAAAAGCCCTATTCTTTTCTAAATTCGACAAAAAAGAACACTTCGAGAACACTTTTTGTTTTTCAGGTGATACGCTTTCAAAAAAAATTGCTTAATTTAAAGGAACACCCAATCCCATCCCTCGGACTTCCGGTTGTACTCCACCGGAAGTCCTTTTGCGTAATGGGCCAAAGGCCCGTTACGCCAAACACTACGGCTCGGAAATGAGTCCGCAAGCGGCCCCGCTTCTCTCGCCTTACGTGTTTGTGTTTTTTAATCAATATTGCTGACTTAAGTATAATCACGCAAGCTTGGCCGCGACTCTCGACATATGCATTTGCACTTCGTGCAACACCTTACGGCTCGGATATAGGATTGCAAGCAATCCTGCATCACTCGCCTTTCAGGTGTTTGTGTATTTTGGCCCACTCCTTCCACTTTCACTTCTCTCGGCTTATTCGTTTGCTCGTTGTAAGTCTATGAGCGTTTTTGTTTTACGTGTTTGTGCGTTCTCAATTTTCGTCATGTCGAGCGCAACGAGACATGACGGCAATCACAAATTCCCAACTCCTAATTCCAACTTCTTAATTCTTCTACCACAATCTTTTCTAAATTCACACACAACCAATAATTAACAGCTATTAACTAATCCATGAAAATAAAAGATTTCGCATTGGGTACACTCAGCCGCATTTTACGTTACGCAGGAATTCTTCTCCTTATATATATCAGCATGGTATTTTACCTTGCACTAACCGAGCGCCGTAACGCCTTCCCCCGCGCCATTACACATAACGAAGCACGTACCGCCATTGCAGATAAGGCAAAGAATATCAATTGCACTCTTGACGACGGCACGGTTCTTGAAGGTTTTGTTGTTGGAAACGAACAGAATAACGTTTTCCTCTACTACCCCGATGCCGACGAAGACGCCGCCCAGTTCCTCGCCGAACTCGACAGCCTACCGGGATTCGCAGCAGCCACGTTCAACTACCGCGGAAGCGGTGAAAACAAAGGCACTCCGTCACAAGAGACTTTTGAATCCGACGCTCAAATGATTTACGAATGCGCCTCTCAAATAAACGGCAAAGCTCCCAAAGTCGTTGCAGGGCGTGGCACAGGCGCCATTTTGGCATCTAAATTCGTCAAAAGTACCGAAACAACTCTTCTCATCGACCCAGTGTTGAGTATTGCCGTTGCGATTTCTGATAAATACCGTATTCTTTACCCTAAATTTCTCATCCGAGCTAACGTAGAAATCCATGTAAACGATATTTCTGACGCACAAAACGTAGTAATTCTCTCGGATAGAGCCCGATTTAAAGAACGAACAAATACAGTCAAAAGCCTATTAAAAAGCGCCAAAGAGGCCGTTCGCGCCACGGAAACCCTATCAGAAAGCATTTCAAACGTGATATTACGCAAATAAAGAAAATTTTTTTTCATTTGTTGCAACATTTTACATTTTTATTATTATTTTTTATACAACAAATGTTATTGGTTACGAAAAAGCTATTTTTATCCTTTGTACATGCTTTTTTTGTGAGAATCTTTGACATTTGGACAATAAATTGTTATTTTATCGTCAATCAAACAAACAAAAGAGGTGTAAATGGAAAACGTAATCGTAAAAATGGATGTCCGTGGTTTCATCAGATTCCCGGAAGAAGCAGTCAAGGCTCTCAAGCTCGACAAGCTCGCCACTCAGACTAAGACGGATGACGGCCGTACAGTCGATGTTGGTCCTTATGTAGACGTCGAAGTCGACCCGGTCGGCAAGCGCGTTGCAATCACGCCGATCAAGACCCCGAAGTCAACTTCTTTCCGTTTCATTAACGGAATCATCGGCTCCAAGTCCAAATTCCTTTACTTCAAGGGCGCATTCAATGCTATCGGTCTTCCGGTTGCAACTGGTGCATACACTCTCGTCAAGGAAGGCAACAAGTATGTCTTCACTGCAAAGGGTGCAAAGAAGAAAGGCGAATGGACGACTCTCGCATGCCGTAACGCTGTGGGCAACAAGACCATGCTTTCCATTGATACCCGTGGTACCATCATTTTTGACCACAACACCAAGAATGCTCTGAATACCAAGGAAAACAAGACCATGGTCGCCGAATACGATGCGTCCAAGAAGACCTTTAAGCTGACCTTCAGCAAGAACAAGGGCTTTATCAACGTCCGTACCATTGCAAGCCATGCAAATGCATCCTTCATGGGCACGCTTTCTTCTCATGGTATCGCACTTCCGCTCAAGAGCTTCCGTACTGAAAGCCAGGTCGACAAGAATGTTCTCACATTCAGCGTCGCAGCTCTCGTCGCTCAGCAGAAGGCAGCCAAGAAGAAGTAATTCTTCACAAGTTCTAGAGGTTCGATAAAATGATTGATGTCTTCAAAGTATTTTATCCGACTCATTACAACTTCGCAGCAATCAGTATATTACTAGTACTCCTATTAATATACCTGCTGTCGAAGAAGAACTTCAAGTGGAGTATTATTACCCTAGTCCTGCTGTTGGCATTCAACATCGCTATTTACAAGCGAACTGCCGACAGATCATGGACCATAACCATTGAACCGGAAAAATCGTCCGACCCTTACTACACCCCGCAAGTCCAAAAAATGACTTTCTCGGCAAAGAAGGACTGGACAATCACCGATGAAAAAGGCGAAGTCCATCACTGGTGTTGGGTAGAAGAATATTGGCAGGAATTCGCAAGCACCGATATTATCGCAAAACTTTGGGGCGAAAAATCCAAGAAAAAGTTGGTCAAAGCCACCGAAAGTCGAGCAAGCGGTCCTGTTGAATAAACTTAAGCACTCCGCTTAAAGCGAAACCAATTTCAATCCGCCATTCTCCAAGCAGAGGATGGCGGGCTTTTTTATAAAGTCTCCGGGAGAAGCCACCACACCATTAGGCGTGTTCCAGATGCCCGAAATATGATGGTGACCATGAATACAGAAATCGCAGTGTTCCTTTTTAAGCATGCGGTCTCCCCATTCCAGGTATTCTTCAATCTTTATCAAACGGCTTTCGCCGTATTTACGGCTGTTACGCCCAACAAAACGAGCTAGAGCCATTCCCCAGTCTGGATGGATTTGCTTAAAGAGGAACCGATTGAACGGGAAGTCCAATACTTTGCGCAAAAAACGATAGCCACGATCGGACTTGGGAACTCCGTCACCATGAGTAGCAAAAATTCGCTTGCCCTGAATTTCAAGAATAACAGATTTATGGACTTGTACCCCTAGAGTCTTCGGGAAAAAATCACCATAGGCAAAATCATGGTTACCCTGCAACAAATGAACTTCTACACCCGATTCAACCAATTCGGCAAAAGCTCGATACAAATTGAAATGCGCTGACGCTACATAATAATTGTACTCGTACCAGAATTCAAAAAGGTCACCAACCACAACGACGTGACTAGCCTTGCCTTTCCACGAGGAAAGAAGCTCTATTAATTTTTGTTCCCTGTTTGGGACTGCTCCCGGTGGCTCGATTCCCAAATGCGCGTCACTAATAAAATAAGCAGGCAATTCCATAGTAATAATCTAAATAAAATCAAAGCAAGTCGTTTTTTTATATCTTTAACACATGCGCTCCATCGTCAAATTTTTGAGTTTTGCACTTATTTTTTCTGCAATTCTTTCTGGATGCTCCATGAAACTCACGCAAGGAGACCTTGAAGGGATTCCGCTAACCGAGGAAAAATTCAGTTTCTTCGGTAACATTCCTTTTTTGTACGGTAATGATTCATTGGAGCTTTCACAAGATTTATTGAGAGCCTACACAAAAGCCGTCAGTGAAACCGATTTCCCGCGAGAATCCTGCCGTGGAGAAGCAACCATCAAAGCAACGGTCAAACAAAATAAACCGAATTCCGCATGGAATCTTGGCGTGTTAATTCCGCTATGGCCCATTCTTCCCGTTGATGAATCCTGGACGTACGCTCTTTCGGCTCGAATCTTCTGCAACGGCACTCTCGTTCGCCACGTAGAATTCATTGAGCAGCAAGACATTAACGCTATTTTATATGGGCGACTCCGCACCGATCTCGTAAACAAGGCATCGCAAGAAATGCACCGCAAACTCGTTCAACGCCTGACATTCGAACTGAACGCCAACAGGCTCACAGATTTGAATAGCGCAAGCGACTATTAGCACTTAGTTATTAGTCATTGGTCTTTGGTTATAAATCTCTAGTTTAAAAAATGAAGCCCATATGCAATTATAAAACTAATAACTAATGACTAACGACCATTGACAAATTCTAATTACTATCTTTCGTCTATAGTCAATAGGGCAAAGCCCGTTCTTTCGTCTTAATCTAGTATGTCATACACTTTATACATCGTAGCTACTCCCATCGGGAACATGGAAGATATCACCTACCGCGCCGTGCGCATTCTTAAGGAAGTTCCCCTCGTCCTTGCCGAAGACACCCGTCATTCAAGAATTCTCTTTGATAATTACGGCATTACGACACCCATGGAAGCCTACCACGACTTCAACAAAGAAAAAGTCACGCCAAAGTATATCGAATATCTCAAGAACACTGGCGACATCGCTCTCGTAAGCGATGCAGGAACGCCCGGAGTTGCAGACCCGGCATTCAACCTTGTTCGTGAATGTGTGCGCGAAGGAATTGACGTACGTGCAATTCCCGGCCCGTGCGCCATGATTACCGCCCTCGTTTCTTGCGGCATGCCGACCGACCACTTTACGTTCCAGTATTTTTCGCCCAAGAAAAGCGCCCAGCGTATTCACTTGCTCGAAAAATTGAAAGACGAAGAAGCGACGCAGATTTTCTACGCGAGCCCGCACAACATCGACAAGTTCGTCGAAGAAATCAAGCTTGTTTTCGGTGATATCAAGATCGCACTCATGCGTGAACTTACGAAGAAATTCGAGGAACACCTCATCGGAACACCGACTGAAATTTCGGCACACTTCAAGGCTCATCCACCCAAAGGTGAATTCGTACTCGTGTTCAATCCCCAAGATAAAAGTGGATTGTAATTCGAGAAAGGCGATCCCGTGCCAAGCACGGGATGACATGCACCAACGACTACCGACTAACGACTAATGACTACCGAGCAGTTACTAAATAAACTCAAAAACATTCCGCGAGCGTACAAGATTTACGTTGCAATTCTTGTCGCCATAGAATTTGTATTGTTCTTGCTACGTCCGGATACGCCGGGACTTTACACGCAGCTTCCGCAACTTTTACCTATCGTTGCGGCTCTCCCGTTCTTATTCATAAAGACCGCACGCAAACCGTTTGCGCGGTTCATGAACACTTACGGAATTATTGTTTTTGCATTCCTTGCATTAGACTATCTCACACGCAGTCACGCCGGGCTTTTCCAGATTGTAGCCACATTCATTCCCATGGCTCTTTACTGGTTTGCTCTTTTCGTGCGTTGGAACATAAAGCTATTTAAGCAAAAAGATGCACGCATTGCGCTTGCTCTAGCAACGCTTTCCTGGGGTTTTATCGCATTCGCATTCCCGCCTCTCCCGCTGGGTCCAGCAATACTCATCTTGCTTGTGCCATGGTTCATTATTTTGAACAAATTCAATCGTGAGACCGCAGTCTTTGCGACATTCTGGGCTAGCATGGTTTATAACACCATTAACTATTACTGGATTCGCAACGTGATGAACGTCGAAACAGCGCCCTCCGGACTCATATTTTTAGGACTCATCCTTCTTATTGCTTATCTCAGCCTATTCAACGTTCTTGCTTCGTTTGTCTATTCTACAGCCAAGAATTTAAAGATCAAAGGCAAAGCGTACCTGCTTATCCTCTTCCCTATTTTCTACGCATCCATCGAAATGCACCGCACCACCGGAGATTTCGCTTTCCCGTGGAATCACTTGGGATACACATTCGGAAATCATCTTGAATTGCTACAAGCCTTGTCGATTATCGGCATTTTCGGTTACACCATTCTTATTGTAGCATCAAACCAAATTGTCGCTTACGCGTTTATGCAGAAAAGCAAAAAACGCTTTGCACTCTTCGCAGTGCCGTTCATCATTTTCTTTGCGCTCCTGATTCACGGAAGCTGCGTACTTTCAGCTCCAGAGGCAGCCCCGTTCTACAATGCAGATTCACAAGAAAATCCGTCCATTGCCATGGTGCAGCCAAGTATTGCCCAAGGAGCCAAATGGAGCAAGCCCCGCTTTGACTCCATCGTCACCAAGACTTTCAACATGGCCATGGACAGCACCACCTCCGATGTGGACATGATTCTCCTTGCCGAAACCGCTGTACCGGACCACATCCGTCGACAACCGCTAGTCATCAGGCGTTTGCACCAAATGGCCGACATGAGAAACGCAAGCATTCTCACTGGTGCTCTTGACTACAAACGAGTTTCCGATGACATCAACAACCCGCGCCGTTTCGACATCTACAACGCATCATTCCTCTTTACGCCAGGCGACAATCAGTTCCCGCAACGTTATATCAAAAAGCACCTCGTTCCATTTAGCGAACGCATTCCTTTCGATGACGTGTTCCCCATCCTGAATTACGTGGATCTCGGCGAAGGCGATTTTGTTCCGGGAAAAGAAACTCCCGTTTACGGTCCCTACAACTGGACACCCTACATCTGTTACGATGCAATTTTCGGAGACCTCATTCGCGAAGCAATCAGTGCTGGGTCACGACTCATGGTGAATATCACAAACGACGGCTGGTTCGGCCGGAGCACGGCTCCATTCCAACACTTGAACATTGTACGCCACCAAGCCATCACCTACGGTTATCCGGTTGCACGCCTTGCCAACAGCGGAGTTTCAGCATTTATCGACCAATACGGCCATTACGACCAGAACACCAATATTTTTGAAACCCGCGTCATACAAAGAAAAATGCCCCTCAAGACAAGGAGCACATTCTATACATCTGTGGGAGAAACTTTCGAAAAAGCACTGCTCTGGTTCTTTGCAATTTACCTTGTAGCGTTGTTTGCATTATCAAGAATTCAGAAAAAAAATTAAATGAGTTATTAGTAGTTGGTCATCAGTCAATAGTTTAAAGCTTAGCACCGTTGGTGCGATTATAAAACCAGTGACCATTGACCAATGACTAAGGACTTCTCAAAGCAATAGCATCGGAGGCCAGTGGCCGGCTTTAGGACGTTCCTTGAATTCCGCTTTCGGCAAAAATTCCTTTAGTTTCAAAGTCCATTCAGGCTGAACGGTCGCATCCAGTCGCCCGTAAACCACTTGAATGTTTTCGCTATTCGGAATCACGGACTCTACGCGATGCGAAGCAAGGTACATCAGCCCTTTCGACAAGGACTCTGCATCGTACTTTTTAGCCTCGGTAAACCAGTCGTCTTGCCAGTCGCCAAAATCGTCCTCGAACAGTTCCATGAACGCCTTGAGCGCAGGCTCCGTAGTCGTTTCAAGCTGGTGTGCCATAAAATGCAAGTTCGGCACAGTCCAATTGCCAATTTCATCACAAAAATCGGCATACGGCGAAAGCAAAATCCACTTTTGGTCTTTTTGCGGGCCCGCTCCCGAACAAAGGAGCGACAAAGCACCAAGACCCCAAGCAACAACGGTAGAAGCAGTCTTGAACTCCGGAATATCCTCCGGATTCTCTAAAAATCCAGCCAGTTGACCATATGGCACATAAACGTGGCTCGCAGAAGGAGCAACGTCCATAAGATCATCTTCCCAAATACCAAGATTCGAGGCCCAATCAGGCAGCCAGATCCATTTTTCTCTCATTTTCAACCTCCCTGATGAGAAGTTTAAACCTAACACACTCCAAACTACAATTCTTTGTTTAAAAATAATGTAGCCTCAAGGATATATATATCCAATTTTCTCTTTGATAGCAACTCTTAAAAAAAGTATTTTACAATTCGTATTATTTGTTTACTTCTGAACACAAAACATTGTATATTATCTGTATAAAAAATGTATGAAACCTTTAAAGAGATATTTGTAATATGAGACACTTGATTCCTTCTCTCTGCTTAGCTCTTCTTCTGGCCGAAACAGCCTGTTCCGCGCCGCATGCCGCAAAGCGCAATGATTCCGACAATCGTCAAAAAGCCGCCGCCACTCGTCAAAGAGCCGAAAGCGCCTACAACGAACTCGATGGGTTCGGAACCTCGGCTACCACAACGGTTCAATCAACCGCTAACAACACGGCTACGGCATTCAATACAAGCGCCACAACGAAAGTTGCAGCCGCAAAGGACGAAGCGACAGAGACTTACGCTAATGCAAGCGCCATGCAGGATATCGGTCAACCGGTTATCATGGTCTCCCCGAACTTGACTCTCAGGGACGGAGTTCCGGACGTTTCTTCCGAAAGCCCATACTCCCGTACCACGTCAGAGGCAATCAATGGTTACCTCACCAAGAAAAACTACGAAGTCAAGTCCGTCGATGCGCAAGCTGACTTGAGCAGCATCCTCCAGATGCAGAGCGACATCGCTAATACAGAAGATGACTTGTCTTACCTTGCGAGCGTTGCCTTGGACGCAGACATTTATATCAAGTACACCCCGGAAGTGACGAATGACGAAGTCTCCGTTGAAGTTTCTGCTTACGAAACATCGACCGCACGCCTCCTCGGTTCGCAGTCCGCCGTAGTCCGCAACAACGGCCATACCTCCAAGATCAACATCAATTCTAACATTGGCGCCGCAGTCCGCAAGGCAATGCCTGGGCTCGAACAGAAGATTCTTGGTTACTGGAAGATGGACCTCGCCAAAGGCACCCAGTACAAGGTCGTCGTGAACATCAAGGGTGAATATTCCGACAGCCAGACTGAAGACTTGCACGATGCCATCATGAAGGGCCTCAAGAGCAACTTCAACTCCGTGAAAGTCAATGTCATGACCGCAAAGACCTTGGACTTCGTCATCTACGCAAATCCCTTAAAGTACAGGGATTCTCAGGAAGTTTACGCGAAGATTCGCCAAATTTTCAAGCCGATTGCCGAAACCAAGAAAAACAACATCACTCGTAAGCTGATTTTGATGGAGCTGAACTAGTAATGAATATCAAAACCCTTATCCTTTGCGCCTGTATTGCTGTAGTCCCAGCCTTGGCAGGGAAAATCGTCACCTACACCGCCACCTCCACTGTTTCGCAAGAAGATGCAAACAACTCGGCTATGGCGGGTGTCGCAAAGCAGATCAAGTCCCAAGTTTCCGCCACTCAAACACTTACCAAATATGAAGATATCAATGATGGAAAGAGCGTCCTTGGCGAAACATACAGGTCCAAAAGCAATGTGAAAAGCAACGTTGTCCTCAAAGGGGTCAAAGTTGTTCCTGTAAAAGTGGATAAGGGATTTAAGGCAACAGCAACTCTCGACATGGACGAGTTCACCGCAAGCCTCCAGTTCCGCTTGAAGACTTTGCAGCAAGACATCACCAAGCTCGAAAAGTCTGCGCGCAAGGCAATCGATTCTCGTACTTACGCTAATGCAGCGTCTGACTTGGAAAAAGCCCAAGACGAAGTCAACGAATATAACTTCTATTTGCAGCAGCTCGCCGATGTCTACCCGCTCAACGATAGCCACCGCTTGGAGCATACGCTCCCAGAAATCGAAAAGATTTTGGTCGAAAGACTTTCAAACTTGACTATTTCAACGACAACCGAACCGAAATTTGAACTGACCAAAGCCGAGATGCCCTCTTGGAACGTCATCGTCAAGGATTCCATCGGTCCAGTGCCGAACTTTCCGCTCATCGCACGCCAGAGCAAGACTCTTTCGGAACGCCGCACTCAGAAGAACGGCATCGCCACCTTCAAACTGCGCAACGTGAACTTCGAAAAAGGTCCGTACGTAATTACCGTCGAACCGAACCTTTCTCTTGAACTCTTGAAAAAGACTGGTTTGAGAAATGCTCTCGAAGTTCCTTACAGCGTAAAAATTTCCCGTTGCGAAATCAAACTTGCATGCGATTTGGCATCAAATGCTTGCAGCGCTCTCGAAAACGCACTTTCCAAGAAGTCGATCTTTGTAACGGATGACGAAGAATCAACCGCCCCCGAACTGAGCGTTGAAATTGAAAATACATTCAGAGGCAGGCTCGGATTTATTTCGTCCTTCGATTTCACCATTGCCATCAAGGGTGACATGATCAACTTCTTTACGACAGGTAAAGGCGTTGGAAAGAATGAAGCCGCAGCAACAATCAGCGCCATCAAGAAGACGGACTTCGCACCGCTCCAGAAGCAGTTGAAGCCTCTTTGCAAATAATTGATGGAATCCTCGATGCCAACTGCACAAAATAATCAGCAAGCCACAAATACAGAAACATCTTCTGAAAGTAGCTTGCTAGAACAAGTTGGTGATGCAGTAGTTGATAAAGCTGCTGAAGTTGCAATGGAAGGAGTTGGCAAAGCACACTTTCACGTGGTCACAAAACCAATAGAAGCAATTTTAGATAATTTATAAATGTTATCTTTGCAAAGCCGCTACGAGGCGGCTTTTTTCTATGCCAAAAAGAATTTTATCGATACTGTTCATTCTGTTGCTCGCAATCCCAGTTGCGGCAGGTTTTAAGGTGAACAAGGCGGGGCTTCCCAAGCGCCCGCAGAATAGCTATGTGCTTGATGAAGACCGTTTGCTCACAAAGCAAGAAGTGCAATTTGTAAACGAGCTCGCCGAACAGCTTTACAAAAAAGCTGGAGTCGGACTTGCGGTCGCGCTCGTTCATGACATCGGCTTTGCGGACTTTAGAGATTACGCATTGAACATTGCCGAAAGCTGGGGCGTTGGCGGCAAATCAAACGAAGGCGTCCTGATTTTTGCGGCGATGAAGCAACACAAGCGAAGCGTTGAAGTCGGCTATGGAGCCGAAGGTTACTTGCCTGACGTGCTCGTAGAACGACTCCAGCAAAAGACAATTGTGCCTGCATTCAGAATCGAAAAATACGGCCAAGGCGTGATGCAGCTCGCATGGGAAATTGCGCAAGTCGTCGCCAAGGAAAAAGGCATTTCGCTTGAGGTCGACACAGACCAGTTACCGCAAGAAGAAGAAAACAGCCCATTTGGACTCGTTCTCGTGATTTTCGTGATTCTGTTCCTGCTCGCCTCGAAGAATGGCGGCGGACGCGGCAACGGATGCCTCTGGTTCTTGCTAGGGAATGCACTTGGCAACAGCAGTCGCGGCCACCACCGCGGCGGTTTCAGCGGTGGATTTGGCGGAGGCCGAGGCGGCTTTGGAGGCGGTTTCGGCGGTGGATTTGGTGGAGGTCACTTTGGCGGTGGCGGCTCCGGCGGAGGATGGTAAACTATGAAAAAGATTTTAAGCATAGCAGAATTTCAAAATTCAGAATGGCCAAAGCTCTTTCAAGAAGCGCTCGGCGACAATCTCATTTCGGCGTTCGTTCACGGCGACTGCCTTATGGAAGGGTTTTCTGCGCTGGAATCCACGTGGACCGTCAGCTTTATTCTAAAGTCCAATTCCGTCGAAGACTTGCTTCCGTTGCAAAAGCTCACAGCAAAAGCAAAACGCGAAAATATCGTGTTCAACCACGTGTTCAGCCGTTTTGAAATCAAGTCTTCGCAGGACGTGTTCCCGCTGGAATTTTTGCATATCAAGAGCCGAAATGTGACGATCTGTGGCGAGACGCCGCTTGCAGACTTCAGCCCGAACCTCGCGGAACTGCGAATCGAATGCGAACGCGAACTGCGCGGACTGCTCGTGCATTTACGCCAATTTTTTCTTTACCTCAAGGAATACCGCAATCCGCACGAGATTTACGTACGTTCAACAATAACGCTCCTTCCCTTGCTTTACGGGGTCTATTACCTTGCAACAGGCAATTATCCCGAAAATCACGAACAAGTTTACGAAATGTTCCCGGGCGTGCGTATCCCTAATATGACCAATGACAACAACGTGATTGTGTCAAACATCAACAAGTACATCGAAGCCGTGACTGCAATCGTCAATCAAGTCGATGCGATGAAAGTTTAACGAGATGGCGGATCAATCGAGCTTCCGTTTCCAAATTGGCTCGTCAGTAATAGACTGCCGAGCTTTTAAAGAATCATCAATATTATAACTTCTTAGTCTCCCAATTACACTCATTGTTGGTACAGACTTTCGTCTCCGTTTCTTTTTATATTGGCCATCATCGCGACTAACAGGTTTATCAAGGACGGATGTCTTAAATCCGTCTTTATAGGTTTCTTCCTCTATCAGTTCTCCGTTTTCATTCCATTTTTTCCATACACCAATGGGCTTGTCAAACTCATAGTATTCTTCAGCCTTTAAACGTCCATTTTCAAACCACGTTTTTCTAACGCCGTCGAGCTTTCCATCGTTATAATATTCTTCTTCAGCAATTTTTCCATCTTCAAACCACTTTTTCCGAGCGCCTTCTAAATGACCATCTTTATAATAAAATAAGGATTTCAATTTTCCATTTTTATACCATCTTTTCCATACTCCATGAGCTCTGTCTAATACATAATTATCTTCCCATTGCATTTTGCCGTTATCATACCACCATTTCCAAGTTCCATAACGTTTACCATCTTTGTAAATGACCTTCGATTTCAGGCGACCATTTCTATGCCATTCTGTCCAGGTACCTTCATACTCGCCATTCTTATAGAACCGTTCTTCTTTCAATTGTCCATTTTCGTGCCACGCTTTCCAAGCTCCATCAAATTTCCCTAACTTATACGAAACCATTTCTTTCAATTTGCCATCTTGATACCATTTTTTTCTGACACCATCTATTATACCAGATACATAAAAAGATTCTTCCTGCAATTGTCCATTCCAATACCAAGATTTCCAAGTCCCTTCTTTTTTATCAGACTTGTACATTCCTTCGTGTGACAAAAGACCATTTATATGCCAATTTCTTGACACACCTTCTTTTTGACCCAATCTGTAACTATATTCCCCAAACACTCGCCCAGTGTTATGCCAAATTTTCCAGATGCCATCAATTTTTCCTGACTTATAAAACTTTTCAGATCGCAATTGACCATCATCAAACCAACGTTTACTAGACCCATCTCGCACTCCGTTCTTATAATGTTCTTCTGATTCTATTTTTCCATTCGCATACCATTCTCTACTTACGCCATCTCGAATAAATTCATCTTTACAATCCGAAATTCGACGACAATTCTGAATCCAGTAACTATACATTTTACCTTTATAAAATTCTTCTTTCGACAATTGTCCATTGCTATGCCACCATCTCCAAACACTATCCCGCATACCATCATAATAAAAGCCTTCAAATGCTAGTAGTCCATTTTCGTGCCACTTTTTCCAAGCACCTTCTGGTTTGTCATTTTTATAAAAACCCATCTCATTTACTTCTCCACCCCAATAATAAGAGATGTATTTGCCCTCTTTGATATTTTTGCAATATGTTGTAACGGATTTTAATACTCCATTACCGTGATATTCTTTGCGTTCTTCTTTGTCACAAGCAGCAAGGAGCAAAACAGAAGCAAAAAGCAGCGTGAATAAGACGACATTTCTCAGTTTCATAATCAAACTCGTTTATTGCAAAATATCATTTATTTAGAAAAAACATTACTTGAAGGAATATGATATTCCCTAAAAAACTCTCCATTTTCAAGCCAACGCTTCTCAATACAATCCTCTTGACAATTATTGTAGTTTATTTCTGTTGCTACGATTCCATTTTTGTACCATGAACGCCATAAGCCAGTAAACAAACCTTTTTTAAATTCCTGTTTTTCAGACAGCCTTCCATTATCATACCATTCTTTGTAAACTCCATCAAGTTTACCTTCTTTATAATATTCTTTTATCCATATTTTACCATTTTCATACCATTCCTTCCTAACACCATCAAGCAACCCAGCTTTATAGTTTTCTTCCACTTTCAATTGACCATTTTCGTACCAAGTTTTCCAAACGCCATTTTTATTCCCTTCTTTGTAGCTCTCGATATTTTTCAATTTCCCGTTTTCGAACCATTCCTCCCAAAAACCATCTTCAAAATCATCTTTGTAATATTTTACACTTCGTATTTTCCCGTTTTCATACCATTCCCTACATTTTCCAGTTTTCTTACCTAATTTATATGAACATTCCGATTGTAAACGACCATTTTCGAGCCATTCTCTCCAAACACCATTTTTCCATCCATCCTTGTAGCTCTCGATATTTTTCAATTTCCCGTTCTCGAACCATTCCTTCCAAGAGCCTTCTTCCAAACCCTCTTTGTAATATTGTACACTTCGTATTTTCCCATTTTCATGCCATTCCTGGCATTTTCCGTCTTGTTTGCCTAATTTATATGAACATTCCGATTGCAAACGACCATTTTCATGCCATGATTTCCAAAGACTATCACGTCCATCTTTGTAATATCTTTCTCTTCGTAATTTTCCATCATCATACCATTCTTTTCGAATAGCATTCCGAATAGACGTAGCACCATTTTTCCACCCTTTTTTGATGTTCTCAATATTTTTCCATTTCCAGTTTTCAAACCATTCCTTAAAAAATCCTTCTTCACTAAAAGACTCTGCAAGTAACTTACGAGATCCATATTCTTCAACACAAGTGCGCCATTTTCCATCATCAAACCCTTTAGATGATACTATTTCTTCTTGCAGATTACCATTTACATACCAACATTTATAAGTAAATATTTTACCATCTTTATAATCAAGAACCTCTTTTAATTGTCCATTCATATACCATATTTTCACAACGCATTTTTCCTCATTTTCAGTTTTATAACGCCATTCCTTCAATTGTCCATTTTCATACCATTCTTTTTCAAAACAAACTTTATCATAATCGGCTTTATATTTGCAAAAACATGCGTCACAAACACCAGCTTCGTATTTCACTTCAGTTTTCTGTTGACCGTTTTCAAACCATTCTTTCCAAGAGCCATCTTCCAAATTCTCTTTGTAATATTTTACACTACGTAATTTTCCTTTTTCATACCAAGTTTTCCATTCTCCATCTACTTGACCCGATTTATAATTTACTTCTTCTGCGATTTTTCCATTTTCGCGATATGTATTCCAAGCCCCATCTTTCTCGTCATTTTTATATTGCCCCTTTTTCCATACTTTTCCATCCTCGTAATACGAGATGTATTTGCCATCTTTTACACTATCGCGATATGTCGTAATGGATTTTAACGGTCCGCTATTGTAATATTCTTTGCGTTCTTCTTTGTCGCAAGCGGCGAGGAAGAAAAGGATAAAGGAAAAGAGGAATGTAAAGCGAATGAAGGTCTTTAAGTTCATAAAAATAATCATTTATTGTAAATTACATTATTCATTATAGATATGGTGGATTAGATCCTTCAGGACTTTTCTGATACGATAAGGGTCCCAGTCCCTTCGACGGAGTTTATCCTGAGCTTGTCGAATGGGCTCAGGATGACGATGTTTAGGTATTCCGATTTCTTCCCATTTTTTCCAGGCTTGTTCATTTGATTTGTAAGGAACTTCTCTTGTCAGATTCCCATTTTCATCCCATTCTTTCCAGATGCCGACGGGTTCGTCTAATGTATATGCGCCTTCAAACGCCAACTTGCCATTTTTATGGTACACTTTCCATACACCATTCTTTCTGTCTTTATCATAAGAACCTTCATACCATAATTGACCATTTTCATACAACGCTTTCCATTCCCAAACATTAAGCAACACCCATCGCTTTTCTATTTTCAATTCTCCACTTTCATACCATTCCTTCCATACACCAACTTCAGAGCCTTTTTTGTAAAAACCTTCATATCGTAATTGTCCATTTGCATACCAACCATTCCATTTTCCATCTTTCTTGTCTGTTTTACACTTCAAGCGGTCCAAACGACATTCATGCCATTCGTAATTTCGGTACTTTTTATCGTAGAGTTTATAAGCACCTTCTTCTGCCAATTGGCCATTTTCATGCCACCATTTCCAAATGCCATCGCGCTTACCGCCCTTATAATTTCCTTCACTTGCCAACCGTCCATTTTCATGCCACCATTTCCATAAGCCATCGCGCTTACCGCCCTTATAATCCCCTTCAGCAGCCAATCGTCCACTTTCATGCCATAATTTCCAAATTCCTTCTCGTTTATCAGATTCGAAAAGACCTTTCCATTTCAATTTACCGCTTTCAAAAAATTCTTTCCGTACACATCCATCCATACCCAATCTGCATTCTTCCTCAGCAATCAATTTTCCATTTTCATCCCACTTTTTCCAATTACAGACCTTACCTTCATCTTTGCATTTTCTGATTTCTTCCAATTTACCATTTTCATTCCACCATTTCCCAACGCCAACTTCGTGACCCGCTTTATAATATTCAACAGCTTTTAACTTTCCGTTTTTATACCATGTTTTTCGGGGGCCATCAAGTTCTCCGGCTTTATAATTTTTTTCTTCATACAATCGACCTTCATCATCCCATTCTTTATAAATGCCGTCCGGTTCATCATCTTTAAAAGTTTCGTATTCCTTCAATTTTTCATTTTCACCCCACCATTTCGAATAGCCATCAAGTTTTCCATTTTTATAATTTCTTTCTTCTATCAACAAGCCATCATTATTCCACTCTTTCTGAACGCCATTCAACTTACCAGCCTTATAATTTTCCAATTTTTTCAATTTACCATTTTCTTGCCATTCTTTCCATGAACCTTCTTCCAAGCCATTTTTATAAAAACGAACCGATTTCAATTTGCCACTTTCATACCATTCTTTCCAAGAGCCTTTTTCCATGCCTGATTTATAAAAACGGATTGATTTCAATTGTCCATTGGAAAACCATTCTCTCCAAGTGCTATCTTCTTTTCCCTCCTTATAAAAAGTTTCTACTTTCAACGATCCATCTCTATACCACAATTTGTATGTTCCATCCAATTTATCAGATTTATAAATTTGCTCTGAACGCAATTGTCCGTTTTCATACCATGTTTTCCATACGCCATCCCTCTTGCTTTCTTTGTAATACTCTTCGGATTTCAATTGACCATTTTCATACCATTTTTTTTCAAAGCCATTTCCAACAAAAAAAGTATCACAAATATTCCGCAAAGTCCATTTATCACGCCCCAGCACCGTTCGGCAACGTTCATCCCATCCACCTGAGGACTCTTTTTCTTCTATTAGATTACCTTTTTCATCAAAGTATTTATAGGAAAATAATTTTCCACCTTTATAAAATTTCTCCTCTTTTATTTGGCCATTTTCATGCCACCATTTCCATACGCCTTCAGGCAGCCCCCCTTTGTATTTTCCTTCCAATCGATTTTTTCTATACCATGATTTTATAAAACATGTTTCATCTTCTAGAGCGTTGCAATTTTGCTCCGTTATCAACGATCCATGTTTTGACCATTCCTTCCAAGCGCCATCTTTTTTACCATCTTTATATTGTCCTTCTTCTTCCTTGTTTCCATTCTCATAAAACGAGATGTATTTGCCGTCTTTTACACTATCGCGATATGTCGTGATGGATTTAAGCGTTCCACTATCGTAATATTCTTTGCGCTCCTCGGAGCCATTGTCACAAGCGACGTCTTTGTCGCAGGCGATGAAGAGGAAAAGTAAAGCAAGAAGTAAGGTGAATAAGGTAATTTTTCGAAGTTTCATAATTAGACCGCAATTTAAAGACACTCATTCTTCTAATTTGAATAAGGTGGATGGGTAAAAGTTCCATGGTAAAACATTCATTAATTTATCTTTTGTCCTACGTTCCTTTGAGCCCATTGGTTTATTACTCATTATTTTTTTTCGCATCGGACGAGGCTTAATCATTTTTTCATTTCGATAAAATAAAGGCATCACCATTTGATTATTTTCTATTTGATGTTTTGCGGTTTTCGATTGAATATTTGCAAATCTTTCGTTTCCAAAATTTCTCTTTACCGCATCAAAATCAAGCTCTCTTTTCAGTTGTCCATTTTTAAGCCATTCTTTCCAAATTCCTTTGGGTTTGCCATTTTCGTAAGAGCCTTCAAACGCCAATTGACCATTTTCATGATAGACTTTCCAAAGGCCATCTTTGGCGTGCGATTTATAAAACCCTTCGATAGCAACTCCTCCGCTTTTATACCATACGCGCCACAAACCATCTTTACCGTCAGAAGTATAAGATCCTTCAAAAGCAATTTTTCCATCTGGGCGCCAACCCTTCCAAACGCCATTTAACTCACCCGCTACGTATTTACCTTCTCTTTTCAATTGTCCGCTTTCATAAAATTCTTTCCATATACCAGCCTTCCTACCAAATAAATATTGTCCGATCAGCGAAACTTGTCCATTTTTATAATATTCCTTCCAAGCGCCATCCAACGATCCCAATTCATAGTTACCTTCTTTCTTCAACTCTCCGCTTTCATAGAATTCTCTCCAGAGACCATCGAGTTTGTCTAATTTATAAGTAGTCTCATACGCCACTTTTCCATTTGAACGGAACTGTTTCGAAACACCATCAAGCATATCTGCTTTATAATTTTTGATCCATTCCAATTGTCCATCTCTAGACCAAGATTTGAATACACCATTTTTCATATCGGATTTATACGACGTAAGCTCTTTTAATCGTCCATTTTCATACAATTCTTTCCAAGAACCTTCCTTGTTTCCGTGCTTGTAATATGCCTCAGATTTCAATCGTCCATTTGGATACCAAGATTGCCATACGCCATTAGGTTCACCTGATTTATAATATTCGACAAGTTCCATTTTCCCGTTTTCATACCAAGATTTCCATACGCCATCCATGTTACCGAATTTGTAATTTATTTCAGACGCCAATTGACCATTTTTATACCATACTTTCCACACGCCATTAGGCTCACCCGATTTATAATACTCTGCCGTTTTCAACTGACCATTTTCAAACCACTTTTTCCATTCACCATCACATGTTCCAGCTTTATATTTCTTTTCTGACAACAGTTGTCCATTACTATTCCATTCTTTCCAAACACTATCCATCAGACCATTTGCATAATATTTTTCGAACATGATTTGGCCATTTGGAAACCATGATTTCCAAAATCCTAACCTTTCTTTTTCTTCATATAACTTTTCATCAATCAATGTACCATCGCCATACCACGTTTTCCAAGTTCCTTTCCTTTTTCCATCATCATAAGCCCCTTCTATAGCCTTCACTCCACTATCATACCATTCATTCCAAGCGCCATCCAAAATACCGCTTTTATACATACACTCTAATTGCAATTGTCCATTTGCAAACCATTTTTTCAATGGTCCCTCTATAAGACCAATTTTATAGTATTCATCTAATTTTAATTTTCCATTTTCGTGCCATGTTTTCCAAGGGCCTTCTTTTCGACCAGCTTTATATTGTCCTTTTTGTTTTATTTTCCCACTTTTGTAATACGAGATAAACTTATCCTCATTGCCATTCTGATCTAATGTTGTTATAGACTCTATTTCACCACTATCGTAATATTCTTTACGCGAGAAAACTTCTTTGTCGCAGGCGACGAAGAAGAAAAGTGAAGCAAAAAGCAATGTGAATAAGATGACTTTTCGGAATTTCATAAGCAGAGCGCAATTTAAAATTATTCTTCCTGCAAATTACAACATACGAAGGAGATTGATTATAGACAATCTGTTAAATTATCGTAAATAAAGGAGATGCCCGGTCGAGGCCGGGCATGACAACATTGGTTTAACGAACTTATTCTGCGGTTTTGCGGTATGCTTTGGGCGAGACTCCGACGAGGCGCTTGAAGAACTTTCCAAAGAAAGAAACGTCCGGGAAGTTCAGAATCTTAGAGACTTTCTGGATGTCTCTGGAAGACGAGCGCAACAGAACTTTCGCATCGAGCGCGATATGCTCATCAATCCAGCGCTTGGCATTCTTGCCAGTCTGCTCTTCGGCAACAGCGGAGAGGTACTTCGGCGTAATCCCAAGTTCATCGGCGTAGAATTTCACGGAATGTTGCTCGCGATGGTGTTCGACAACGAGGTCAATAAACTGCGAAAACAGCACTTGACCACGACTCTTGACGACATCAACGGTTATCGGATTATTAATCATTCCAATGCACTCGTACAATAGCGCAATCAAATGATTTTTCAGGACTTGCAGACGACACGTATTATTTTCTGTCGTTTCAAATTTTTTCTTCAGGAATTCAAAACTTGCATTCAATTGTTCAAATTCATCTTTATTCAATTGACGCAAGGGGCTTTCACGGTATTTCAAAATCAATCGCGTATTATCATCAAAGCGAATAATCAGTTCCTCAATCATGTTCTTGGAACTTGCGATGCAAATTGGATCAAAATCATCGGATGCCTTCTTGGCTTTCAGAACCTGATCCGGAAATACGATAAACAACGAGCCTGCTTCGAGTTTATAGGTTTTGAGGTCCAGTTCGACTTCAACAGAACCGCGCCTCACAAGAAGCAACACTGCAGCCTGCACCTTCACATAATTTTCGAGCCCAAACTCCTTGAGATTGGAGAACATAGCAATCTTGTCGGGCAAAACATTTACCTGTTGCAGATAATTCAGCATCGAAAAATCCGCAGTACGAATATTTCCGTTCTTATGCAATTGGAAGTTAGTCATTATATAAACATCTTAGTAAAATGTTTAATGAATGTCAATGGATCCCCTCCCTAACGGTCGAGGATGACATTTCTAATAACTAGTAACTAAGGACTAATAACTCCATTAAAACAGTTTATAGCTGAAGTACAGGGTGTACGCAAAGATGCCGCGGCTCATGGGTTCAAAGAATTCAGAAGAGTAAGCAGCTATCTTGGCATAAGCATCAAGGCGCCCGCCCATAGCAATTTTATTCGTCAAATCATATTCCGCAGAGGTATAATTCATAAGTAACACGTCCCAGCCATCGGCGCCATAGTGAGGTAACGAGCCCGGAATTGTATGCAACGCATCAACAACCATCTTATTCTTGAGGCGGAACTTTTTCCCAATCGAAACTTCAACACCCAAGACATATTTTGCACCCATATTGTACTGATAATTGTCCATGTCCGATTCATACTCCGGATGCACAGCCTGAATCAAATCATCATAACCCATGTCCGTTGTGCCAAGCAATATAAAGTAAATCTGATGATACATGCGGAACCTGAGAGACGGCAAAAGCCAAAGCGAAAAATCGATACCCGTGCCAACAGAAATGGTGCCGACCGTTGCGAAGTCACCGTAGAACGTGCAATAGTCGAGATACGTCGCAAAATCAACCCAATGCCCTCGCCCATGTACGCCTGCATTCGAAAGTTTTCCGGTTACATCGAGTTGGAATAACGTTCCATCAGGGCCAACTTCGCCATGCGTTAACAAAGTAAAATAATCAAATGGACGCTTGACTTTCCTGAAGGGTTTACCATATTCAATCTCGGCACCATACATAAAATGCTTATCATCCCAACGCTGGTCCAAATCGTCTTCATTGCGGCCACCATAGCGATAAATATTTCCAAAATGCGAACCAGAGCCTAAAAATACGGACAAATCCATCGGGGTATTTCCCGTAATGCCATCGCGATTACCAAAAATTTTCCTTTGTAAGTAAGCGGAATGAGCAATACCAAAAGCGCCAACTTGATTGTACCAGGCAGATTCATCAACTCCATAAAGTTTACGCGAAAGTCTGTAGAGAACTTCCCCATAAACAGCGCCGCCAATTGAGGTGGCTATCAAATCATTAATGGAGGGGTATTCCGTCTCGGCAAACATTTCCCAAGTGTAGCTACCCAAAGCTGCAAACAGAAGGCTTCCATAGAATCCGTAACCCGCACCGCGAGCAAAATTGTAATAAGTCGCGCCCTGATACGGATGGCCATAAAAGTTAATTGCCCAATGGTTGTGATCCCATTGCCATCCTTCCTTTAAATTGCGTTTCCAGTATTTCGGCCCCGTGCGCGCATATCCTTTATCCAACACATAACGGTCCCATGCCCAGACAAATCCATTAAAACCAAAAACCTCGCCCAAGACAATCAACGGATAAACTTCCTTGGGCTTGTTCAAAGCATCATTTTCGACAGTATCTGCAAAAGTAGTGTTGGTAATAGTGTATCCGATATTGACGGAATCGTAAGGGGTCTCCTGCGGGGCAATGGTAAACAAAGGAACAACGCCATGCGGCACAGGATTTACAATTTCGGTATTCGGAACGTTCGGAAATTCCTCCCCCCACGTACAGAACGAACAAAACAAAAGTACCATCAACAATTTGCGGATCATATTTCTCTCTTTTCTTTTAAAGCTAAAACTTTACTGAAAAAATTAAAGAGGAGTCTCGACGACTCCCCTAAAACAGAGAATGAACGACAAATTTTTAAGATGAATGGTTACTTCGTCTTGAGCAAATTGTCGAAATAAACGATTGTCTTTTCGAGGCCCTGACGTAAAGGAATTGTCGGTTCCCAATTGAGAGCGCTCTTGGCCAAATCGATATTCGGGCGGCGCATCTTGGGATCATCACCCGGGAGCGGCTTGTAGACAATCTTGCTCTTGGAACCCGTGAGTTCAAGAACTTCCTTTGCAAGTTCAAGCATCGTAAATTCGCCAGGATTGCCGATATTGACCGGTCCGATAATCTTGTCCTGATTCATCATGCGGACAAAGCCTTCGATGAGATCGTCCACGTAGCAGAAGCTGCGGGTTTGGCTGCCGTCACCGTAAATGGTAAGGTCTTCGCCATTGAGCGCCTGGACGATAAAGTTCGAAACGACGCGACCGTCGTTCGGGAGCATGCGCGGGCCGTACGTATTGAAAATGCGGACGATGCGGATATCGACCTTGTTCTGACGGTGGTAATCCATAAAGAGCGTTTCGGCGACGCGCTTGCCTTCGTCATAGCAACTGCGGATGCCGATGGGATTCACGTTTCCCCAGTAGTCTTCGGTCTGCGGATGTACAGCCGGGTCGCCGTAAACTTCACTTGTAGAAGCCTGCAAGATGCGGGCCTTTACGCGTTTGGCAAGGCCGAGCATGTTGATGGCACCCATGACGCTTGTCTTGATGGTCTTTACCGGGTTGAACTGGTAATGGATCGGGCTTGCCGGGCATGCCAAGTTGAAAATGCGATCCACTTCCAAAAGAATCGGCTCGGTCACATCGTGACGGATGAGTTCAAAATTGCGGTTGTCGCGCAGGTGGGCAACGTTAGCCATACGGCCTGTGAAGTAATTGTCCAAGCAAATGACTTCGTGACCGTCATTCAAAAGTCTTTCGCAAAGGTGACTTCCTAAGAATCCAGCACCACCAGTAACTAAGCAACGCATAAAAAACTCCCATAAAACGTCAATATGTAAGAAATATAGTAAAGGAGAATAATAAAGGAGATGCCCGCTCGGTGGCGGGCATGACAATTCAGCATCGGGCATGACAGCTAAATGACGGGGCAACGCCCGCCATGGTAAACTTCGAATTAAATTCTCATCGAGATGTCGAGAGCCTTGACGCTATGCGTGAGTGCTCCGACAGAGATGAAGTCAAGACCGAGCGTTGCAATCTGCTTAGCGCGTTCGAGCGTCATGTTGCCAGAACCTTCCACAAGCACCTTGTCACCACTGTCCTTGATGATTTTCAAGGCTTCGGCCATCATTTCGTTGCTCATGTTGTCGAGCATGATGACATCGACACCTTTGTTGAGGAGAGCACGGAGCTGATCAAAGTTTTCGACTTCCATTTCGACCATCAAGCCTTGCTTATTGTTCTTCTTGACGACTTCAAGAGCTTCGAGCACGCCGCCAGCAGCAGCAATGTGATTGTCCTTCACAAGCACCATATCAAAGAGACCCATGCGGTGGTTGGAACCACCACCGACGCGAACGGCGTACTTCTGCAACGTGCGGAAACCCGGAATCGTCTTTCGGGTATCGAGAACCTTGGTCTTGCCGCCCTTCAAAGCTTCCTGGAACGTGTGAGCAACCGTTGCCACGCCGGAGAGCTGCTGAATGAAGTTCAAAAGCGTACGTTCGCCCGTCAAAAGTTCGTGCGTTGTTCCGTCGAGTTCGGCAATCAGGTCGCCCTTCTTCACCACGTCACCATCTTTCTTGTGGAGCGTCACCTTGGCGTTTGCCTTGAGTTCCTGAAACACGAGTTCAATAATCGGGAGGCCGGCGAGCACGCCATCTTCTTTGGCGATGAGGCGGGCATGCTGTTTCTGGTCCGCAGGGATAGTCCATTCGCTCGTCACGTCGCCTGTGCGAACGTCTTCCGCCAAAGCGAGGCGGATCATGGTCAAAGCATCTTCGGTTGGGAATACTGGAGTAGAATTATCGCCGTACATTACTGTGCGCCTTTTCCGGTTAAAACAACATAAACTGTTCGTACGAGAATCTGGAAATCCAATAGAAGGCTCATGTTCTCATAGTAATACATATCATACTGGAGTTTGATTTGCACATCTTCGATACTCGTATCGTAGTGGTGGCAAACCTGAGCCCAGCCCGTAAGACCAGGCTTCATCTTTAAGCGGCTGATGTAGAACGGGATCTGTTCGCGGAGCTTTCCGATAAACACGGCGCGTTCCGGACGCGGGCCCACCATGCTCATATCGCCTTTCAAAACACAAAGAATCTGCGGAAGTTCATCAATGCGAGTTTTACGCAAGAAATGACCAATTCGCGTAATGCGCGGGTCTTTCTTGGTTGCCCACTGAGCGCCATACTTTTCGGCATCGGTACGCATGGTGCGAAACTTATAAACCGTAAACGGCTTGCCATAAAGACCAATGCGTTCCTGCGAATAAAATACTGGACCATGGTCATCAAGTTTGATAGCGATGGCTGCAAACAAGCAAACCGGCAGAGAAATAAGCCCAAGGAACAAGCCAAAAGCGATATCGATAATACGCTTGACTTGCACCTGCCAAGGCGGCATGGTAAAAGCAAAAAGTTCCTGCAATTCAAAGCCATAAACAAGGTTAGCCTTGAAACGACCATTCACGACGCTGTAAAGTTCCGGAACAATGTAAATATGAATCGGGAGTTCGCAAACCCACACCAGCACACGCATAATCTCTTGCGGAGATGTACTCTCGTGTGCAATGATAATGCCACTTACCTTGTACTTTTTAACAAGCGCAGGCAAGTCGGAATACTTTCCAAGAACAGGAACGTTTGCAAACTCTTTCGGTAAAACCTGATAACGTTCATCCACAAAGCCAACGACCCGTTGACCACGAGCCGGAGTTTTAGCAAGATCTTCAGCAATCTTTCGACCTGCATCCGTAGCACCGAGGACAAGAATGTTGTTCGCCCCATACCCCTTACGGAGCAAAGCCCGCAAGAATACATAAATGGACATGCGGAACAGGCCTACAAGCAAAATAGCAAGGCCACCATAGATAAATATCCACGGGAACCTGGAGCCATAGAGGTAGCCTTCATTCAGAGGTTGGTTTGCAAAAACCTTCCCCATGAATTCTGCACCAAAAAGACAAACAATAATCAAGACCACACCAATCACGACAGCCCGAAGGACGCGCAACACCTGGTGTGTTCTTGAAAGCAACAGCCATGATCGATACAATCCGGCAAAGGCAAACAAGCCAAGCCAGCCGATATTCAAGACAAGTCCGTAATGCCAGTAGCTATCGAACGTCTTGGTCGGATCAAACTTGTCTATAATCCAACCACTATGGAACTGAACCCAAAATGCTAGGGCGAAGCAAATCGACAAAGCTACAAAATCCGAAAGGATTAAGAGTATTCGTTCCATAGTAGTTGCGCGAATCATATACGACCTTTAAATTAAGCGAGGAAGCGGATGACCTGGCTCTTCTCGACGATTTCCGGAAGAGCATTCACTGCATCAACAGCCTTAGTAAGCTTGCTATCGAGAGTCTTTTCCGTAATGACAACGATAGAGACCTTACCCGGATCGTTGACATCCTTCTGGATAATCGTTTCGATAGAGATGTTGTTGTCAGCGAGTATCTTCGTAATCTTGGCGAGCACACCGCAAGCGTCACGGGACGTGAAGCGGAGGTAGTAGCGAGCGCTGGTTTCAGAGATAGGAACGAGCGTTGCAGAATTTTCGACGTTGAACCAGCCCATCGGGAGAGCCTTGCGGGAACCCATATCGGTAGAACGAGCGAGGGACACGAGGTCAGCCACAACAGCAGATGCAGTCGGGAGACGGCCAGCACCGGCACCGGTCTGGAGCGTTTCGCCGAGGTTGTCGCACTGGAGGTAAACAGCGTTCAAGACGCGGTTCACGCTAGCGAGCTGGTGATTGAGCGGTACAAAGCACGGATGGACACGGGCGTCCACGCGTTCACCGTCACGACGGTAGATACCGAGGAGCTTCACGCAGCAACCTAGTTCCTTGGCAATAGCGATATCCTGAGCGGTAATCTTAGAGATACCGGAAACGAAAATCTTTTCGAAGTCCACACGGTGTCCGCTGCAGAGGCTAGCGAGGAGAGCCGTCTTGTGGGCGGAGTCGATGCCTTCGATATCGAAGGTCGGGTCAGCTTCGGCAAAACCGAGTCTCTGGGCGTCCTTCAAGACGACATCAAAGTCGAGACCTTCTTCGGCCATGCGGCTAAGGATGTAGTTGCAAGTACCGTTGATAATGCAGCTCAAGCTTTCGACCGTAGAGCCGAGCAAGCCTTCCTGAAGGCTGCGGATGATAGGAATGCCACCGCCAACAGCAGCTTCGAACAGCACATGCAGACCCTTGCTTGCAGCAAGCGGGAAAATTTCGTGGCCATACTTGGCGAGGAGAGCCTTGTTTGCAGTCACCACATGCTTACCGCTTTCGAGAGCAGCGAGAATCCACTTGCGCGGCATGTTGTAGCCACCGGCGAGTTCCACGAGCACGTCGATATCGTTACCGGCGATCATTTCGTCGGCGTTGGTCGAGACCTTATAGCCCTTAGCCTTATACGGGGCAACTTCTTCTTCGGACTTGGCGCAAATGCAGGAGAGTTCGAGTTCTACACCCAATTTTTCCTTGTATTCTGCAATCTTCTGTTCAAGAATCTGAATGACACCACCACCAACGGTACCCGTGCCAATTAAACCAATACGCAACATATAGCGTCTCCATTTTAAATTTTACGCGGTAAATATAGTAATTAGTAGTTAGTGGTCAGTAGCTAGGAACTAGGTTTTTGTGACCTCCGGTACATTCATAAAATATTAATGACAATTGATCAATATCCAACGACTAAGTCCTAAGTTCTAAATTCCAATTGTTTACTATATTTAACAACATGGAACAGGAAGCCGTAAACCCAGCTATTGGTTCGATACTTAACAAGCAAAAGATAAAGAATATCGTGTACCCAGCCCGACTCTTCAAGGCTAGGTTAAACGAGGAATTTCTCCGCGCGAACCGTACCCGCAAGCCCTTCCTGTTTATAAAGATTTATTCCCACCAGTTCGATGTGCTCGGTTGGGGCCGCCCGTCAAAAATTGTCGAAAATACGTGGAAAATCAGCGTTCTTACGATGTTTTCGCACTTGCGTTTTATCGACGTGCTAGGCTACCTCTCCGACAATAGCGGTATCGGAATCATCCTTTTGAATTCGGACATGAGCACGCTCGAAGGAATCCGCAAGGAAATCCTCCACAAGCTCAACGATGCAGGTCTCATCCAGGCTCTCCGCCACAAGCCAAAGGCTCCGATTTTCCAGGCCTACCTTTACACCGGCTACCAGGAAAAGGACAACCTCGAAATGGATGCTAAATTGAAGGAATTCAATAGCACCAACGGAAGCTTCTTCACGCTCAACAGGCTTAACCTTTCGGATATTTGGGTGCATCCGCACAAAATCCGCTTTAGACACATCATCAAAAGAGTGGTCGACGTCACCTGCACATCTATTGCGCTTGTTGCACTTTCACCGCTACTCTTGTTCTGCGCCCTGGCAGTTAAAATTAGCGACCCGAAAGGCCCCATTATATTCAAGCAGACTCGCGTAGGTAAAAACGGCGCTCTGTTTACAATGTACAAGTTCCGCAGCATGTACGTTGATGCAGAAGAACGCAAAAAAGAACTTATGGCTCTCAACGAAACGGGCGGAAAGACGTTCAAAATGAAGAACGATCCGCGTATTTATCCGTTCGGCCATGTTCTCCGCAAGTTCAGCCTCGATGAATTGCCGCAGCTCATCAACATTCTTAAAGGCGACATGTCCATTGTCGGACCTCGCCCACCTATTCCGTCCGAAGTGGCCGAATACGAACCGTGGCACCGTATGCGCCTTTCTGTAACGCCGGGCCTCACTTGCATTTGGCAGGTCAGTGGTCGTAGCAACATTTCATTCGAAGGGCAGATGCGTCTCGATAACGACTACATCCGTCGTGATGGAAAACTTAGCGAAGACATCAAACTCATCCTCAAGACGTTCAAGGTCGTATTCAAAGGCGACGGAGCGTATTAGTCAATTAGGGATTAGGAGTTAGAAATTCGGATTTTTAATTCGTCATGCTGAGTTCGAAGAACGAAGCATCCAGTTATTTTTTGTAATAAAATTGACCGAATACCACAGGAATAATTCCGCGGCATGTTCAATTTCTAGTAACTCGGAACTTGGAACTCCGAGCTACATTTAGTATCTTTCCCTCTCGGTGTATGGTAGAACCGGTGTAGGGATATATCCGGTGTAATTTAGGAGTGAAAAATGAAAAAATATTTGATTTCTACGGCATTGCTCGCCGCTAGCGCTTTCGCAGCAAGCGTTACAGTCGATCCGAGCACAACCGCCCAAAAAGTGACAGGCTTCGGTGGCGCAAGCGTTTACTACCAAAGCTGGATCAAGAATCTCCCGGCAGCAGACCAGGAAGCCCTTTTTGACACCGCATTCACAGGACTCAACATTTCCCTGCTCCGCGTAGGTAACTGGTATCAGGACGAAGATGCTTCTAAATTGCAAGACGACATCGACATCGTCAAGGCTGCAAAGACGCGTCTCGGCGACCACATGAAAATCCAGATGTCCAGTTGGTCCGCTCCGGCAAAGCTCAAACCGAGTGGCGACTTGAACGGTAAAGTGAACGGCCAAAAGATCAAGAGCCAAAACACGCTCAAGACATCGAACAGCGATCCGTACGGCAAATACGTCTACAGCGATTTCGCCAACTGGTGGAAAAAGAGCCTCGAAGCCTACAAGGCTGCCGGAATCTCTCCGGATTACATTTCTCTCCAAAACGAACCGGACATGGAAGCCGATTACGAAGAAACCCTCTTCGAACCGACCGAAACTAATGAAATCGCCGGTTACAAGGAAGCTTTAAACGCCGTCTACGATGCCGTGAAGGGACAAACCAAGCTTCTCGGACCTGAACCGCTCGGCATTGGCTACAGCAACTTCGAAAAGTACGCCAAGGAACTCGACGCAAACAAACTCGACGGATACGCTTACCACCTTTACCACGCCGGTGACGGAAACGACAACTCCGGCAACAACTATCTCAATCCGGAAAACTTCCGCAAGCCGATGAAGGCTATTGCAGACGTGTACGGCAAGGGCGACAAGCCCATCATCATGACGGAATTCTGCCCGATGCTCGACGAACCGCGCGAAAAGGACATGCTCGGCCTCGCCCAAATCATGCAGATTGGCTTTACCGACGGCCGCCTTTCCGGCTATATCGCCTGGCAGCTTTTCTGGGGTTACCACTCCCAGATGATCGGTGTTTGCCCGGGCGCAGGTTGGGACTTGGATGGCAGCGGCAGATACGTCTGTGACGAAGCCGGTTTCAAGATTTTCCCGGAATACCACGCCATGCGCCACTTCTCCAAGTTCGTGAATCCAGGTGCAAGCGTCATTGCCACCGCAACTGCAGAAGCAAACCTCAAGACGGTAGCTTTCCTCAGCGCAAACGGCGACTCAATTTCTACAGTTATCATCAATACGGGTAGCACCGCAATCCAGCTCGACAATCCGGCAATCGCAGGCTACGGCCTCATTACCGCCGTGCAGTCCAAGGAAAACGGCCTCAAGAGCAAGAACATTTCTGTTGCAGCATGCACCGTTCTCCCGGCCCGTTCCATCACGACACTCGTTTACAAGAAGGGCGCAGCCGCTTCCACAGTCGCAACATGCAAGGACGAAACAAGCGACTCCAGCTACGTCGAACCGATTATCGTTCCGACAGCAGACGTTGTCATTGTCGATTACACGGCAACAACCGACGTTACGACCTGGCAAGCCATGGATGACAAGCTCTCCGCTGTCACCTACGGCACAACGGCAATCGATGGCATCGCTGGCTACGCAAGCGTTCCGCTCGCCGGCTGCGACCAGTCCGAAGAAACCTGCGGCTACCAGAACCAGCTCTTGAACATCAGCGAAGAAGGCGCCAAGGCACTCGCCTCTTGCTCTAACCTCGTCATCACCATGCGCAGCCAGGGCACTTCTGATGCTTACGTGAACGTGGGCGGTGCTGCAGGCGGCAGCTGGGTCGATTACGAATATGGCAAACTCGCTGCCGGCTCCAAGTGGAGCGAAACCAAGGTTTCTCTCAAGAAAGAAGGCGAAAACGGTTCTACCGCACTCACCTTCAACAGCGAATCTGCCGGCATCTACATTGCAAAGATTGTTGCCACAGGCTGCACAGGCTCCAGCTCCATCAAGATGAACCGCAGAGTAGCCTTCAACGACAGCAAGACGCAAGCCATGATTTTCGACTTGAACGGAAACCTCGTGTGGAAGGGTCTCAAGAGCGAAGCGCTCAACGAAAACGGTACCCTCAAGCCGAGCATCCGCCAAGGCGCCTACATCTTGAAGACAAAGAACAACGCACAGCGCGTATTCAAGAAGTAAGTAGAAATCTAGTCAGCTGAATGTGCAGATAGCAATTCGCTAGATGCATTCAGCTGTCTCTATAAGCAAAACGCAATTGACTTTTATGCAGAAAGCGGCTCGCGAAAGCGGGCCGCTTTTGTTTCAAGCATTTACGACAACACACGGAAAAAGGCACCTGGTGGAGAGCCAGGTGCCTTGGAGCTGTATTATGTGAGAGTTATTAGTGAATGTTAAGGTTCTAGGCCGCCTTCACCGCCTTCACCGCCTTCAGGTTCATTTTCATTCGGAATTTCAATGCAGCGGATTGTGAATGCGAACACCTTGTTAGAGGTATTAACAACACTTTGGTCTTTTCCAGTAACGAGCAAGTCAACTGCTTGTCTTTCATCTTCTTCAACCGGAGTTTCAGACCAGAAGTATGCGGCTTCATTAGCATCAACAACATCCTTAGTATTGACATTATAGTATCCCAAGAATTCAACATTGAAGTTTACCGTTACATCTTCTGCATCGTCAAGATCCTCAAATCCGTGTTCTGCAGCGTTGGCCATACGACTGAGAGCGTTGAGTTCATCACTATTCGGCAGTCTCCAGCCATCCGGACAGGCTCCAACAACTTCATCCTTAGGATTAAGTTTAAGAGCAGCGATTGCATCTTCACTCATTATCTTTCTCACGTCACCATTGCCCATTGCAGCATTCCAAGTATAGTAACGGGTTCCATTCTTTTCGAAGCTTTCGAAGGCATCCTTTTCATATTGGACCTTACCACCAACTTGAACAACAGACCAAAGCGCCGGATCACTACCTTCAGAAGAGTCAATTTGAGGCAGCTTGTATTCAAACGCAAGGTTTTCAGCCATCCATCTGCGACCATCAATGGTCACGAACTTATAGAGACGTTCATCACGAATATCGCAGAACTGCTTTTTCGCGTTATAGACCTTGCTACCGCACTTTTCCGGAGTTTCGATACCACACTCGGTTACACCACTCTGAATGTTACCAAGTTTTGTAAAGAATTCAACCAACTTTTCTTCATTATAGTGAGTAAGCGGCTTTCCAATCAGGTTTCCAAAGAAGCTCTGACTAGAAGAACTCGGGGCAACGGCATCACCTTCTTCTGCGCCTTCTTCCGGTTCAGCAACAACCGAGCCCAGACCGATGACATCATAAATATCCTCAAGTTTGGAGGGTTTGTCACAGTATTTATAGATAGAGTCTGTTACGCCATCGTAAGCCTTGCCGCAGTACTCATTCTCGTCGAATTCCTTGCCTCCGCACTTCGGAGTCACGATACCATTCCAGCAGAATTCATCCTTGGTCGTTGCACGATAAGTAACAAATTGAGCGGTTGTCTTAGTTTTGTTGAACTTGAATTCAGAACACAATTCAGCAACAACGCCATCGTTACAGAATTCTCTGTTCACGACATAGGCCTTGCCATCACACAGGTCATAGGTCTTGCCAAGAACGCAGAATTTCTTTTCTGGATCAAACGGTTCAGCACCGCACACGGCCTTGAACATCTTCATCGGAGCGTCAGATCCGCAAGTCACAGTAACAACGCCCTTGCCATCATCTACGCTTGTGCAGGAACCCGTAGCAGATGAACCATCGCTACCATTGGAACCATTCCACAACGTATCGACCAAGGTGCCACCGCACGCAACTTCGATACCAGTTCGGCCATCCTTGTTAATGGTTGTGCCAGAGCAGCCAATACCATTCATAAGTTTGGTAAGTGTGCCACCACAGTTAATTACGATACCGTCATCAGCAGCTTGCGTCGTACAAGCATCGCCATCCTTACCATCGGTTCCGTTCTTGATGACACCAACCTTGTTAGCGCCACAATAGACATCGTAACCGGAGTTATCGGACAAAGCAGCAACAGAGCAACCATCACCCTTGTCACCCTTATCGCCCTTAGCACCTGTTTTACCAGTATCACCCTTGGCACCAGTGGCACCTGTAATACCTTGCTTACCGGTAGCACCATTCTTACCATTCAGCAAGACACCAACAGAGTCACCGCCGCAAAGGATTTTATAGCCAGATCCGTCTTTCAACGACTTGACTTCGCAGCTAGCGCCATCGGCACCGTTAAGGCCGTTGACACCATTAATGCCATCTTTTCCATCTTCGCCAGAACAAGCGAGGAGGCCAAACATGAGTGCGGCACAACCCGCAACACTAAGTTTTGTGTACTGCATAATATGCTCCCTTGTTAATTTTCTCCATTCTTTGTGAAAAACTTTCACAAATCAAAGTTTACATTAATTTTTCGCAAAATGTTAAAAACTGCTTACAAAAATTATACCAACTTGGAATAAAGTTTTCTTTTTAACACGTTTTTATTACAAAAAGAATACAATTTAAAATGTAAATATTTTTAAATAATTGGCGTTTTTAATTCAATTTGGGCAATTTCGGTGGAAACGGAAATCCAAACAAAATAGCATGGAATCATTCATCTTTATAGTTGTAAAACAAAGTTTACAAAATGTTTTTTTGAGGAATTTTATTGTTTTTACCCTGTTTTTTTCGTGATTTTACTGAATCCATAAGGTTTTTGCACTCAGGATGACACAATGAAAAACGCTCTGGACAACGGGATAAAAAAAGGCCCGCACAAGGCGGGCAAAGTTTGTATTAAAAATTAAAGATAAGTTTACGTGAAGAATTAAGCCCAGTTTTCGGCCTTAAGTTCGCGGCCCCAGATTTCCTTGACCACATCTTCGACCTTGCGGTTTTCGAACAACATCTGATAGACCGCTTCGACAATAGGCATTTCAACGCCAAGCTTCTTGGCGAGAGCGCGCGTGCTACGGCAAGTCGGCACACCTTCGGCAATCATCTTCATGCCAGCAAGTACCTGGTCGAGCGTTTCGCCCTTACCAATGTGTTCGCCCACATAGCGGTTACGGCTGTGCTGGGAAAGGCAAGTCACGATGAGGTCGCCCATGCCGGCGAGGCCAGCAAACGTTTCGGGCTTTGCACCAAGAGCCTTGCCCAAGCGGCACATTTCAGCCTGACCACGAGTGAGGATTGCGGCGCGGGTATTGTCACCAATCTTGAACTTGCCGCCCGCTTCGAGGCCATAAAGCACACCGGAAGCAATAGCAATCACATTCTTCACGGAACCGCAGAGTTCCACACCAACGATGTCGGTCGAAGTATAGACGCGGAGGTAAGAGCAACTCATAGCCTGCTGCACAACCTTTGCAGAGTCTTCGTTCACGCAAGCAGCGACAATAGCGGTAAGCACGTGGCGGCTCACTTCTTCGGCATGAGACGGACCGCTAAAGGCAACCATCTTATCTTCGGTCAGCCAAGGAACCTTTTCGAGGATGACTTCGCTCATGAGCTGGTCCGTGCCTTCGAGAATACCCTTCGTAGCGCAGACAACAATCGGTTCCTTGCCCTTTTCCGGAGTCCAGGAGCCAAGATTTGCGGCAACGCTTGCCATAAACTGAGACGGAACAACAATAAGAACCATGTCGCAACCGTTCAATGCGGCATGCATGTCGGTCGTATATTTAAAATCAGCCGGGAAAATAACGCCAGGAAGCTTGTCCTTGTACTGGTGTTCGGTGGAGAGAAGGTCTACTTCTGCTTGGGAATTGGTCCAAAAAGTGAGTTCGTTCTTGTTTTCGTAAACAACTTGACCGAGGGTCAAACCCCAGCCACCGGTACCTAAAACTGTAACTTTCATAATATGATTCCTAGTTAATAGTCTATAGTCATTTGCCAATGGTTAACATTGCCAAAAATCATTGCCGCATATAATCTACAATATTTTATGGACTTGCAGCCATCAATATTCATAAAATGTAAGGGAGATTCCACGAAGTGGAATGACAATGGAGCCGAGCGATGCAGAAACATGCTTGCATGTTTCTATATCCGAGGCGAACATGTCAGGCCCCTTTAGGGGAATGACAAGATTCAGCGAGAATGACAAATCCTTACTGGGACTATCGCTACGCTCTAGTCCCAAATGCTGGTCTCGGTCATGTCCAAGCAAGCTTGGCCGCGACACTCAACCTACGCATTTGTTTTGCGCTTGGAGCCGAAGCCGTTCTCGGTGCCGTTGAGGAGGCGCTTGATGTTCGACTTGTGCTTCACGATGACAAACACAGCGACAATCACAGCGAGAATCATCTGGCCAAGGTTGATGCTTTCGAAGTAGTATTCCGGGCAAACATAGCCAAACACAGAAAGAGCGCCGAGAAGCCCGCAACCGAAAATGCTACCGACAGACACATATTTCGTAGTGACCGTGAGAAGAATCCAGAGGGCAAATGCGCAAAGGACAGTCAAGGGAGAAATTGCAAGGAACACGCCGAGGGCAGCGAGCACGCCCTTACCACCGCGGAAACCAGCAAAGCAAGTGAAGCTGTGGCCGAGAATCACGAGGAGGCCAGCGACGAGCGGTACCCATGCGCTGTAATCGGCGCCGCCAGCGGCGACCTGAGCTTCGCACATTTTCTGAGCGATAAACGGTCCAAAGAAACCCTTGAGCAAATCCATGAACACGACCGGGAGCGCAGGCTTCCAGCCGAGCACGCGGAATGTATTCGTGAGGCCCGCATTCTTGGAGCCGTAATCACGAATGTCAAAGTCCTTACCTTTCGCGAGTTTTGCGATCCATATGGCGCTGGGGATCGACCCCAGCAAGTACGCTATTGGAAGACTCAGTAAACTGTTCAAGTTCTTCATCCTTTCTAAGGGTTAACTTTCTATCAAAATTCAAGCGGAGCGGAGCGCCCTGCAATTGGAACACGTCGTAGAACTTTTTGAGCAAGTAACGCTTGTACGATTCGTCGACAAGTTCCGGCGTGCGAGTTTCGATGTCAATGACCGGCGGTTCCACCATGATTTGGCAGGCGCGGGTAAGCATAACGACACGACCATTGTGGCTCGGAGGAGCTTTCTCCTGCAAGAAGTTCGCAAAACTTTCGGCAACGCGGTCACGGCCAAGCACGCGACGGCAGTTGGCATAGACGGTCTGAATAGCCTGAATCACGCGCCCCACACGTTGGCCTTCCTTGGCACTGATTGAAAGAATCGGAACAAATTCAAGCATCGGTTCGCGTTCGAGGAGTTCCTTGACCATGTGGTCGAAGGACTTGTCGTTCTTGTTCGGGAGGATGTCCCACTTGTTCAGCACGACGACGAGACCCTTGCCCGCCTTGCGGATTTCCGTGATGATGCGGTAGTCCTGAATTTCCATGCCGCGCGTGCAATCAACGACGAGCACGGACAAATCAGAACGGCGAATACTTTCGAGCGTACGCATGTTGCTGAATACTTCCACTTCGTCTTCGACGCGAGCCTTTTTGCGGAGGCCTGCGGTATCGGTAACGACAAACTTTTGTCCGTCAACGACAAAGTCACAGTCAATGGAATCGCGGGTCGTACCCGGAATGTCCGAAACAACAGCGCGATCTTCGTTCAACAGGCGGTTGAGGAGCGTACTCTTGCCTGCGTTCGGGCGGCCAAGAATGGCAAAGCGCACCGGACGTTCTTCGCGGCGTTCGCCACGAACCGGAGTCGGGAGCACGGAGACCACTTCGTCCAAAAGCGAGAGGCAAGCATAGCCGGTCAAAGCACTAATTGTACGCGGCTGTCCAAAGCCAAGCTTCAAAAATTCGTAGCTTTCCTGACGGTCGCCCTGCAATTCGCTCTTGTTTGCGACGAGGATGACCTTTTTGTCGAGCTTGCGGATGAGGCGTGCAAACTGCTGATCGAGCTTGGTGATACCCACGCGGATATCGACCATGAAGAGCACGAGGTCGGCTTCGTTCACGGCGTTAAAAATCTGGGCGCGGACGCTGTCCGCCAAGACGTCGATAGAATCATCGGGCAAGAATCCACCCGTATCGACGACTGTAAATTCGTGACCCTTGTAAATCGCATTCTGGTAATGACGGTCGCGGGTAACACCATCGCGGTCGCTCACCACGGCAGCACGGCGGCCAAGAATGCGGTTGAAGAGGGAGGACTTTCCGACGTTCGGACGTCCAATTATGCAAACGATAGGTAATTTCATCGGGCACAAATATAGAAATTGTGTCTAGGGGGCGTTTAGACTAAAGACCAGCGACTAATGACCAATGACTAACAACCAATAACAAACATCTTTTTTCATTCTTTCTCGCAAGAATAATATATCTTTGTAATGTATTTATTTAGAGTTTTTCCCCACAGGTGGGAAGGACATAGTGAGGTTATTTTGGCTTCCATAAACGGAAAGACGGAAACTCTTTGCATTTTCGGGCATCCGGTTGCACATAGCAAATCGCCCGCCATGCACAACGCATTGTTTAAAGCACTCGGCATCAATGCGACATATCTCCCCTACGCTCCTGAACCAGAAAATTTCGCCAAAGCCATTGAAGGCTTTAAGGCAATGAAGTTTCGTGGCGCAAACGTTACCATCCCTTACAAGACAGAATTTTTCAATGCAGACGGAACGGCCCGCCTGGTGGATGAACTTTCTGAAATTTCGAAGTTCACAGGAAGCGTCAACACGCTATACTGGAAGGACGGGATTGTCGGCGGGACTCTTTGCGGAACGACGACAGACCCGTACGGATGCGTAAGAAATCTTGAAGAAAATGGCGTGAGTCCATCTAACAAGAAAATTGCGCTACTTGGAAACGGTGGCGCCGCCCAGTCGATTGCTTTTACGCTTGTGGAACAAGAAAACGAGCTTACAATTGTTTGCCGCTCAAAGGAAAAAGGCGAAACACTCGCCGGTTCACTGAACAAGTTTTTCCAGTCCGGCAATGCAGGCAACAAGAATTTCAAGACTGTACAGGTCACGACATTTGGTGAATTCGCGAATATATCCGCAAATTTCGACATTATCATCAATGCGACTTCGGTCGGCATGAGCCCAAACGTAAACGACTCTCCGCTTACCAGCGAATGTCTGCACAAGGGTCAGGTCGTCTGCGACATTGTCTACACTCCCCCACGCACCAAGCTCTTGCAAATGGCAGAAGCAAACGGTTGCAAGATTGTAACAGGCGAAGGCATGCTTGTGCACCAGGGGCTCGAAAGCTTTAAAAAATGGTTCCCGAAGGAAACCGAAAACAAAACAAACGAAGAACTTGTCGCTATTATGCGCAAAGGAATGCAGGGCTAATATGAAGAAGCATCTCTACTTTACAGGATTTATGGCCAGTGGCAAAAGCCGCACGGGTCGCGCCCTCGCAGACCGACTCGGACGCCCGTTTGTCGACACAGACAACGTCATTGTAGAACGTGCCGGGAAATCCATCAACGAAATTTTTGAACAAGACGGCGAAGCGGCATTCCGCAAGATGGAACGCGACGTGATTGCCGAAATCGCACAGAGCGAAAAACCGCTCGTAGTTTCTCTTGGCGGTGGCGCCCTCACGCAAGCAGAAAACTTGAAGGTCATCCGCGAAAACGGAACAATCATCCGCCTGTGGGCAAAACCCGAAGTGCTTTCGGAACGCATTGGCCGCAAAAATACGCGCCCGCTCCTTGCAAATCTTACCGACGAAGAACGCCTTGAAAAAATCAAGGTCATGCTCAAGGAACGTGAAAAGAATTACGCCAATGCGGACTTTAGTGTCGAAAGTTCAAATGACTATTCCGAAACGCATGTGACAGAACGTATTATGCACATGCTCAAGTTCTGGGAAAGCCATGCGCTAGACGTGCACCCGAGCGAAGGCGGCCGCTACCCGATTTTCATCGGCAAAAACATTGTGCCGGATGCAGCGATCATGCTTGAAGGCTTACGCCTTGCACCGACTTATGAATTCTTGATTTGCACTGACACGACAATTGCCAAGGAACAGAGCATCAAACTTTCGGAACTCCGCGGCCAAGCAGGCCGTTGCCCGATTTTCAAGTTCCAGGCAGGCGAAGGCCACAAGACGCTCCACAACTTGAACCAGCTTTACAGCTTTATGTTGCACCGCGGTTACACCCGCAAGAGCTGCCTTTTGCAATTCAGCGGTGGCGTTGTTGGCGATATGGCAGGCTTTGGTGCCGCCACTTACCAACGCGGCATTCCGTTTGTGCAGTTCCCGACAACACTCTTGTCAATGGTCGATAGTTCCGTTGGCGGCAAAGTCGCTGTGAACCATGCCGAAGGCAAGAACATGATCGGCGCATTCTACCAGCCGAAAGCGGTTGTCTGCGACATTTCTGTGCTGAACACGCTCCCCCCAACCGAATACCTTGCGGGTCTTGCCGAAATCGTCAAGTACGGTGTGATTTACGATGAAGAATTCTTCACCTACCTTGAAAATAACGTTGAAAAAATCAAGGCTCATGACTTTGACGTGTTGAAGCACATGATTTTCCGCAGTTGCCAAATCAAGGCCGAAGTCGTGGGCATCGACGAAAAGGAAGCAGGCCTCCGCGCCATCCTCAATTACGGTCACACGTTCGGGCATGCGATTGAAAAGCTCACGCATTACGAACTGTTCAGCCACGGGATTGCCGTTTCTTTGGGCATGCGAGTAGCTGCACGCGCCGCAGTGCTCCTCGGAAAACTTTCGAAGGAAGACGAACTGCGCCAAAACAAGTTGCTTGACGCTCTTGGATTCCCGAAAACATACAACACGGATGTCGAAGCAGCATGGGCAGCAATGGCTGTCGATAAGAAGGCCGAAAAGGGCACTAGAGTTTATATTTTGCCTACAAAGATTGGAAAGGTCGAAAAAGTTTGTAATATTGATAAGGGTATTATTGCAGAATCCTGGAAAGCCATCCAGGCGAGTGAGGTTTAGATGAGTATATTGGTTACCGGGGGTACGGGATCACTTGGGTACAGTATTCTATCTAACTTAAGCGGCACCAATCACGAGCTATATAGCTTCAGTGATGAACTTCCGCAACCGTGGCAAAAGGTCGAAGGAGTACAGTACCTGACCGGTGATTTGCTGGACTTCAGGAATGTGCTGGAAATGATTCAGAAAGTTTCCCCAACGCACATTTACCATTTGGCAAGCCAGTCCTCTGTGGGGCTTAGCTACAAGAAGCCTTATGAAACGCTCAACATTAACCTGTTGGGTACGCAGACACTTCTTGAAGCGGTGCGACAGGTTGTGCCCAAGGCAAAGGTTTTGCTCCTCAGCAGTAGCGAAATCTACGGCCGTACGGAACAGCAACTGACCTATTTGCACAAAGAAACGGACCCCCCAAATCCGCTAACTCCGTATGCCACATCCAAGGCTTGCATGGAAATTTTGGGAAACCAGTTCCGCAATGCAAACGGGCTTCACGTTGTATTCGCTCGTCCGTTCCACTTTACAGGGCCACACCACAGCCGCCGTTTTGTGATTCCTTCCATCGCATACCAGTTGGTGAAGATAAAGTATTACGGTGCTGAACCGGTCATTTATTCGGGAAGCCTCGATGTAAGCCGCGATGTTGTTGACGTACGTGACGTTGCTCGCGCCGCTATCCAGATTTTGAACACAGCTGAATCCGGTGAAGCATTCAACATTTGCTGCGGAAAGTCCTACACATTCCGCGAACTTGTGGAAATGCTCGTGGACATCTCCGGTGTGAGCGTGGACTTCAGATTTGATCCGGGTTACGACCGCAGTAACGACATTCCGCTATTGATTGGCGACCCCACAAAGATTATGGCACTCGGCTGGAAGCCCATGATTTGCATGGAAGACTGCCTCTCGGATTTGTTCAACGAGATGGTTGTCCGCCGCCGTGTAGAGCTGAAAATGGGCATGGGACGCGACTTGCGCCTGTAATTTAAGCCAGCCACTTGCGGTTTATCCATAATAATCGCAGTTCAGCAGAAATTTACGATAAAGCGGTTCCACAAGAGCTGCTTTTTTTTATTTTTTCAAGTATGAGATTACAAATAAGAAATATTGTTTTGGGGATTTGCACCCTGCTTGCTATTTCTGCGACAACCCACGCCGCAGAAGTTACGGGACCGACCGGAGCCGATCGAGCCCTTACCGTCTCTGACTTTATGCCGCACAATCCTCTCACCAAGGAATTTAACGAAACTTGGAGTTACCAGTTCGTATTCGACAACGGCACCCGCGCCTTTGTGAACTATTCCGTGCTTCACGTGCCAGGATCGGGTCGTAAAATCGGTTGCGACTTGAGTTTCTGGAACTTCAAGGGAAAAACTTACTCTGTCGGTCGCCAGTATCCGCCTGAACGCCTTGTCGCAAGCAAGGAAAAGGCAACGATTGACATCAAGGGCGAATACTTGCTCCAGAACAAGCCGGGCAAGGGCCACCATGTTCTTTATAGCGCCGATAAAGGTGGCAAGTTCCTTTTGGACGTGACTTTCGAAAGCGCCGTCCAAGGCATGGTTCCGGGTAACGGCATCTGGACATTCGGCAAGGAAAAATTTGCCCAGTATATCCATATTCCGTACGGTCGTGTAACAGGCAAGATTGCCTACAACGAAGACACTTTGACCGTCAAGGGCTATGCCTATATGGACCAGACATGGCAAACTTCACAGGCAACCGAGATTGCATCGCGCACCATCAACTTTAGCACAAGCGACAAATCGCCGATGCACGCCGGACGCATTACGCTCACAACGGACGGCCAACTCATGGGCTACGCCTTGTACAACGGTCCGCAGGGCATGAAGGTCGCCATCCCGACAAAAATCAAGGAAGGCGGTTCCGATTATAACGGCAAGAAGTTCCCGAAAACAACGCTGTCCTTTGAATGGAAGAATGGTGTCCCGGCTATGGTGTTCCCCGTGAACAAGGTTTTGCAGAAGGCATCGCTTTTGGACAAGATTGATGGCTGGTTTGCAAAGAAGGCCATGAAGATTGCCGCAGGCGGCGAAGTGTTGTTCTACCGCGGCAGAAGCAAGAACGGTCTCGGCAAGAATATCGACTGGGCTATTACAGGGGTCAAGGACTAATGACGAAATTCAGGCCATGCATTGACCTGCACGACGGCAAGGTCAAGCAAATCGTCGGAAGTTCTCTTTCCGATAGCGGAGCGGGACTCAAAACGAATTTTGAAACTGACCGATCATCGGTCTGGTTTGCAGAACTCTACAAGAAAGACGGAATTAAAGGCGGGCATGTGATTATGCTCGGGAAGGGAAACGAGAGCGCGGCTAAGGACGCGCTTTCGGCGTATCCAGGGGGGCTCCAAGTCGGCGGCGGAATAAACGCCCAGAACGCGATGGAGTACATCGATGCGGGTGCTTCGCATGTGATTGTGACAAGCTGGATTTTCCCGGACGGCAAACTTGATCGTTCGCGCCTTGACGAACTTGTAAAGACGGTCGGCAAGGAACATTTGATTCTGGACTTGAGCTGCAAGCGTACAGGAATCGTAGACGGCAAGCCCCAGTGGAAGATTGCAACGAACCGTTGGCAGACGATTATCGATATCGAAATTACAAAGGAAACGCTCGAAGACCTCGCCAAGAGCTGCGATGAATTTTTAGTTCATGCGGCAGATGTCGAAGGCAAGCAACAGGGCATGGACGATGACCTAATTCGTTTCCTTGCCGAAAACAGCCCAATACCTGTGACTTACGCAGGTGGTGCAAAGTCGCTCGAAGACTTGATGCACTGCAAGGAAATTTCTAACGGAAAGATTGACCTCACCATTGGTAGCGCTTTAGACTTGTTCGGTGGCAAAGGAGTGAAGTATGACGACTGCGTCAAATTCAACAAAGCTCAAGGCTAGCGACAAGCTCGATTCACGTCCGGCAATTTTTGGTCGAAAGGTCACAAGTACCTTCCGCAAGATGTTCTCGTTTGACCACAGACCTCCTGGAAATATTCGTACCTGCTGGATTCCACCACTGGTGGCGCTGACGCCGATTTTGAATTTACCGAAGCTCTTGAAGTTACGTTCTTACTTGAAAAAAGAACGCAAACATAGAGATTCAAACGATGTACGTATTCTGTTTTACTCGGACAATCTGGACGAGACAAATGGCATCGCCAATAACTTGAGAAACGTGATTCCGTACATGCGCGCACACGGCATGAAGGCTTACCTCGCCGGAAGCGCATTCAACACTCGCCCGTGCGGTGTTATTGAAAACGGCTATTGTGTTTTGTTGCCACGCTTGTTCAGCATGGAACAGCTCGGATATGCCAACAGCGAACTTGCCATTCCGCGCATTTCGCCAGCACTCCGTTTAATCAAGCGTTACCCGATTGACATGATTGAGCTGGAAACGCCGAGCCCAGGCGCTTGGGTCGTTTGCCTATGCGCATGGATTGCAGGAATCAAAGTGTTCAGCCATTACCGCACCGATGTGCCTACATACGCCAAGACGCTTGTGAAGGCAAAGTGGATGCACACTTACGTGCTTTGGCTCATGCGCATTTTCTACTGGATGGCACGCCCAGTCATTAGCCCATGCGAAGACTATGCGGACATTCTGAAAAAGGACTTGAAGGTTCCGGCAAATCAAGTGCAAATTCTCCCCCGCGGACTCCCCTTAGAAAAGTTCTCGCCCGATTTACGCGGCAAGGGCGCTTGGGAAAAATTCGGAAATGCCCGTTCTCAGAGAAAGGTGCGCTTTGCTTTTATCGGCAGAATTTCAAAAGAAAAGAATCTGGAATTTTTGAATTCCGTTTGGAAAAAATTCTCTGCCAAGTATGATGACGTCGAACTCATGTACGTGGGTTACGGCTGGTACCTTGAAGAAATCAAGGAACTGTTTAAGGACAATCCGAGCGTTTGCTTTGCAGGCGAACAGGGCGGCGAGATGCTCGCAAGCCTTTATGCAGATGCAGACTTTTTCTTGTTCCCAAGCACAACGGATACTTTCGGCAATGTGGTCGTAGAAGCCATGTCTACAGGCACACCCGCTATCGTAAGCAATTACGGCGGTCCGAGAAGCATTGTGCAAGACGACAACAAGTGCGGACGCATTTTGCCGATTGACGAAACGAAGTGGCTTGAAACATTGGAAGAATGTCGCAGCATCAAGCTTGAAAAGCCTGAAGTTTACGAACAGATGCGAATCGACAGTCACAAGCGCAGCGAGCAGTACACACTTGAAAGTTCGACGAAAACGCAGTTCGAATTTTTCAGGAAGCTCAAGCAAGAAGTGTACGGGATTTGAGCGCCGGAGGCGCAGTTACTAGTTAATAGTCAGTAGTTATTAGAATATCTTAATATAAAATTCTCTAATAACTCAGAGCTCTTAACTTATTTTTTGAAATGCACAAACCCACTATTGACTATTGACTAAAGACCATTGACTAACAACTAATGACTCCAGATTCTTTGAAACGTTTGCGCGAGTGGTTCAGGGCAAACGCGGCAGAATTGCCGTGGAGGCTTGCAGATTTGGATGCGCCGCGTGATGCGTATGCCGTATGGATCAGCGAAACGATGCTCCAGCAAACGCAAGTTTCGACAGTCAAGGATTATTTTATCCGCTGGATGAAACGATTCCCGGATATAGAAACTCTTGCAAAAGCAGATGAAGCCGAGGTATTCAAGTACTGGCAAGGACTTGGATATTACAGTCGTGCAAGGAATATACTGAAAACCGCAAAAATTGTTGTTAACACACATAGAGATTGCCACGCCCCCTGTAAGGGATCTCGCAATGACGTAGAAAACGAGTTCATCGTTCAATTGCCGGAGACTCGCAAGGAACTTGAAGCGTTGCCGGGCATTGGCGCATACACTGCAGGGGCAATTCTAAGCCTTGCATATCACAAGCGTGAAGCGATTTTAGACGGGAATCTCGTTAGGATTTTTAGCAGGCTTTATGAGCTTGATTTTTTGCCGACAGAAAAAAACTGCGCAGAGATTTATTGGGAATATGCGCGGGAGGTAGCAGATTCACCAAAGGCGTATATGCACAACGAAGCGCTAATGGAACTGGGGCGAACCATTTGCAAAATAAAATCCCCGCTTTGCGATAAATGCCCGATTAACAAGGAATGTAAAGCGTTTGCTGATGGACGAGCCGCAGAATTTCCGCCCGCCAAAAAGCGCACCGAAAAAAGTTGGCACGGGACCGTACTCATCGTTGAAAGCGCCGATGAAAAAATCCTCGCCGTAAATGGTGGCCAAAAGTTCTTAGATGGTCAACTTGCACTCCCCCATTTTGAAAGCGCTCGCCACGCAACTGTTGCACTCCCCGCTAAAGCAGAAGAATACATCAACGCCGATGAAGTCAAATCGCTAAAACATTGCGGAACATTCCGCCACAACATCACAGTTCACAAAATCGAATGTGATGTATTGCATGTGCAACTTTCAACAACAGCAAAAGCAGCGCATTTACCGAAATTGAATGCGAATAGCAACAAGCCAGTTGCATTTGAATGGATAGAAAAAGCGAAAGCCTTTGAGACCTTCGCGAATAGCTTTAGCTTAAAAGCTTTGAAGAAAATATTTAATTAAAACGCTTTCTTTGCAGTGCAGAAGAAACGAACTCGGCTATAATTGCCATTAGGTGTTTCGACAACTTCATCACCAATAGCCTGAATAATCGAGCCAGCTAAAGTAATTCCCCATTTCGGGAAACGCTGTTCAAACGTAACGTCCCAATACCAGTCCCCTTTTACAATAAACGGGTCTACAGAACGAAGGTTCCACTCGGCATCGCTCCTATAGCGTAGTGAATGGGAAATACGGAAAGTCTTTTTAATAAGCCAATCAGCATTAAATGAAACAAAAAATTCAGACGGATTCACTTCGAAACGTTTTTCTTTACCATCAATGCGTTCAAAGCCCGTAAGCGTTGTAAACTTAAGCAAGTCCTTGTACCAAAGTTTCAGCCAAAACTCACCCGTTACGCCCTTAATCCAGGAATTGATTCGAGCAACATCGCCATGGCGGAACGTATAACGGCCGTCTTCCACATATTCCTTTGTATCAAATGTTTCTGCACCATATTCAGCCCAAAAACTGCCACGGAATCCAACGCCAAAGAAATCCGTAAGAGAATCTTCAACGCCAACATAAGCCTGCAACAAATTCATTCGGCCACTTGCAGTAAGCGAAATTGTATCGCCATCAAAATACTCATAAGTATCGGCAAGCGGATTGAGGCGCGTACCTGCAATATTTTTTCCACCGACAGTCACATGCATTTTTTCAAGAACGGGCACGCGATATTCAACACTGTCTTGCACAAGCCAATCTCTATCATTGACACCAAACATTACATCAAACTTGAGTTGATCCATCGGGCGAACGCGCATTTCGAGGAACGGCCACAGTACGCGATTATCCATCAGCCCTGTATATACAACGCCATCATCATCAAGAAAACGGAAGGCCAAACCAGCAGAAAGCTGAAGCATTCCACGTTTGCAGTTTTCACCACAATTGTAAAGAATAGAGCCATTTACCTCATGGCGTTCACCAGATTCTTTTTTGCGTTTATCCTGATATTCTGCATTTTCAAAAACAAACGTTGTAGAGAAATTCCAAAAATCGGCACGAGATTCGACACGCGGCTTATAATGCACAGGAATCCATCTGGAACTTTCTGTAAAGAGCCAAATGTACTCCATTCCGGCAAGCACAGAAGCATTTATAAAATCGTTCGTAAACCCAAGTCCACCGTAAGCAGAACTGAACATGGGCCAGTTTTCACCAAAGAACGAGAACGTTCCATCGACAGAACTTCTTCGATAATCAACCATTCTGGTACTGTAATGATCATCTTGGAACAAGCGGAATGTTGCCCAAAGACCATGCCACAGCGGTGTTCGCACGCCGGCTTCCAAAATCGGAGTTCTATTGCCGGGTCGTTCACTTGGCTCCGTCAAGAAATCCTGATAAATTAAATCACCCACTTCATTACCGGTTTTCATCCAAACAGAAGGAGTTTCAATAGGATCCCAGCTTGGCAAAATAGACAAACGATTAAAAAGTTGGCGATAACGCAATTTACGGGGTGTCCAAATTTCACTTTCGGAATGAATACCGCCAGCACCAAGAGCACGATCAAAATAGAACGTCGGAGAGCCTACCAAAAACGTTCCATCGTCACGAGAGACAACTTCCATACCTTCCATTTCTGGATCGATTGAAGCAAAAGCAACACCTGCAGAAACGGCAAATACAGATATTATTTTATTCAATAAGGAGTTCATTACCAAATACTCCTTTCAAAAGTGAGGCCAGCGTAAAGCATATTAGAACGTTTGGGAAGAGTCCAAAGCTGTTCCCACATAACGTGGAATCCGGCGCGGTATTCTTTATACTTGAATACAGGCAAACTTATTCTTGCATACCAACCGAACTCAGTTTCATTATCCGTCAACGTTCCTCCGCGCTTATTTGCAAAGGTTTCTTCGGCATCGGCACGTGTCCAACTGCAAGAAAATCCTGCACCAAGAACTACCGGCTGGATAGTTTTCCACTTCCAATCAGCACCAACGCGGCCCATAAACTGATGAACGCCATAGTAATAAATATCCGTTCTCGGTTTGAAATAGGCGTATTGGAACATCACAATTCCATCAACGTTTTCCCAATAAGTGTAGTGAATTCCGACTCCACCATATAACGTATTTTTGACAGCGTCCATCAAATCGCCCATCGGGTAAATTTCGCCGCCTTCGAGAAATACGGACAAATGTGAAAACGAGATATCGTTTGCAACAGCAAGAGAATCGTTTCTAAACGCGAACGAGTCCTCCCCTGCATGCAAAATCGACGCCAGTCCTAATGCTAGAATCGTAATGAGTTTTTTCATTTTTTGTATTCCAAAGCTTGCGCAAAAAAGCCATCTAAACGAGAATCTTTGAGACCAGGCAAAACAGATTCACCCACTTTTACAAATTCAGGATGCGCTTTTAGGAAACGTGCGATAACGCGTGTTGTTTCCGTCGGATCGGGGCTGCACGTGGCATACACAAGGCGACCGCCAGATGCGAGTGCGGTAGACGCATTTTCTAGAATCTTGAATTGCAATTCAGCAATTTCGTTGATGGATTCAGGAGTTATGCGATAAACGGATTCCGGACGACGAGCGATAACGCCCATGTTGCTACAAGGAACATCGAGAAGGATGCGGTCAAACTTCGCCTCAGATGAGAGACGAGAAGCCATGGGGGCTTGCGGGACTGCGTCGAGATCAATGGTTTCGGTTTTGATGTTCGTAAGGCCTAAGCGGGTCATCAGGTCTTGCATTTTTTCGAGACGCGAAGCGGACGAATCGCTCGCGAGAATTTCAAGCGAGCCATCCATTTCAGCCATGAGAGCGGTCTTGCCGCCAGGAGCGGCACAAGCATCCCACACTTTCAATCCCGGCTTCAAGTCCAAGAGTTTCACGACTTCAAAAGCAGACGGATTCTGGAACGAGAAAAGACCGTTCACAAATTCAGGCGTTGCAAGCAACAACTTAACGCCAACATCTCGCGGAACTTCGATGTAGCGATCGTACAGAATCGAAGAACCCGTGATACCGAGTTTTTCGGCAAGCACCGGAGCGCTCGTCTTTTGCAAGTTCACGCGAATCCATTCGGTTGGACGTTCAAGCGTTGCTTTAGCCAACGCTTCGGCATGGTCGCCGCCGTAAACGTCGAACCAGCGACGTACAAGCCATTCGGGAACAGAATTTTCGACGCTTACGCGGCGGACACGCTGCGGAGGCAGCGTGGGCACGCCTTGACGGCGAGCCGTGCGAAGCACAGCATTCACGAGTCGCGCCGTGCTTTCGCCAAGATTTGCAGACTTCGCCAGTTCCACACTAGCATTGATGGCCGCATAATCCGGCACATCCATAAAGAACATCTGGAAGAGGCCCATTTCAAGAATCACGCAGGCTTCACGCGACGGCATTTTCTTCGTAAGCGACTTTACAAAATATTCGAGGTACAAATGCCTGCGGCAAACGCCTAAAGCAAGTTCCATCGCAAATGGAGAAAGTCCACTTTCCTTGATAAACGAGCCGTCTTTTTGCCAAAGCAAAAGGACTCGAAAGGCATCTTCACGTTCTGTTAGCAAAATTGAAGTCCCTCGCGCTTTTGGATTCCACGCATAAAGTCTGCTACAGGCATAGGCTTTTTACCTTCGGCCTGAATTTCAAGCACTTCAAGAACGCCATCGCCCGTTCCGACGAAGAGGCGGTTGTCCTTAAACTCAACAACGCCCGGCGCAAGCTTCGGACCATTTTCAGGAGTATCCGTCTGGCGGAGATACACCATGCGGCCACCGAGCTTTCCATATCCACCCGGCCACGGGTTGAACGCACGAATGCGGTTGTGAATCGTGAGAGCCGGAAGATTGAAGTCAATCAAACCTTCTTCTTTCTTGATTTTCGGAGCTCCACTAGCCTGAGCATGATCTTGCGTCAAATCCTTTTCGCAGCCATTCTTGAGTTGACTAATAGCATCGTCCAAAGCATCGCAGCCCGGAACAACCATCTTGTCGAGCAAGCTCGCGGTCGTATCCTGATGGTCAATTACAACAGTGCGTTGGGCAAGGATTGGACCATGATCCATCTTTTCGTCCAGGCGGAAAACGGTCACACCCGTTTCCTCGAGGCCATCGGCAATGGCACGCTGCACCGGAGCAGCGCCGCGGTACTTCGGGAGCAAACTGCCGTGAACGTTCACGGCACCAAACTTCGTGATGCCCAGAATGTTCTTGGGCAAGATGGAATACGCCACGACGACATACAAATCGGCATCGTACTTGCGGAGATCCGCTTCAAATTCGGGGGACTTCAAATCGGTCGGCTGTAACACCGGCAAATTATGGTTCAAGGCAGTTACCTTGACAGGTGGAGGCGTGAGCACACGGCCACGGCCTGCAGGACGATCTGGTTGTGTGACAACCGCTAAAACTTCGTTATCGGAAGCAATTAAATGCTCCAAGAAATGAGCCGCAAATTCCGGCGTTCCCATAAATACAATTTTCATATCGTAAAATATAACTATTAGAAAGCATTTCAAGTCTTATATAAAAAGCACTTGCTCTAGTATAAGCGAGAAGTTTAAATAACTATAGAAACAGAAACAAATCGTTGAGAGAATAAAAGCGTCGGCCAAGGATGGGGAGGGTGCAGGGAGGGGCCCGTGCGGCCTTCGCAACTCCGAGCTGGGGCCCCGCCCGCATAATCTACTTTTTGCATTAAAAAAAACACCTTTGGCGTGAGCCCTTATTTTCTATCTTTGCGCGCATGCGAATTCTTTTACAACTCGCCCTGATTTTAGGGATTTGCTACGCAGGCGACTTAATTCACGATTTCACGGGAATTCCCGTGCCCGGCAACATTCTCGGGATGCTCATCCTACTTCTTTTGCTTTGCCTAAAGATTGTCAAATTGGAGCAAATTCGCGAGATTAGCGATTTCTTTTTAAAGCGGCTTGCATTCTTCTTTTTACCGCCAGCAATTGGATTGATGCTCGTTGGCGACGACGTTAAAAGTGAGTGGCCGTTGCTGTTATTTCTCTGCATAGCCATTACGGTCATCACTATGGCTGCAACAGGCTGGACCGTACAACTGTTGAACAAAAAATCAAAAAATAAAGACTAGTTTATGTTCGGCATCATTCTTACCATTATCGCTTATGAAATCGGGGTTTCCATCCGCAACAAATGGCGAAACCCACTCCTTAATCCCATTCTGATTGCAACAATTCTCATTATCGGATTTTTGACCATCACGGGCATCAGCTATGATACATACAAAGTCGGTGGTGATTATATTTCGTTTTTCCTCGGACCTGTAACGGTTTTACTTGCTGTTCCTTTGTACAGACACATTCAGGCGCTAAAGAGCAATTGGTTGCCGATTTTAGCGGGGATTTTCGTGGGTTGCATCACGAGCATCGTTTGCGTTATTGCCTGCGCCAAGGTTTTCAACTTGAGCAAAACGTTGATGCTTTCGCTCATTCCAAAATCAATAACCATTCCGATGGGTTCCGTTGTATCCGAGCAAATTGGCGGTATTCCGTCCATTACGATTGTTTCGATTGTCATTACAGGAATCACGGGAGCTGTCACGGCACCGCTCGTTTGCAGATTTTTCCGTATCAAAAATCCTGTGGCACAAGGCGTTGCCATTGGAACTGCAAGCCATGCACTCGGAACGACCAAAGCAATGGAAATCGGAGAAGTTCAAGGAGCAATGAGCAGTTTATCAATTGGTGTGGCGGGTGTGATGACCGTATTCGTGACACCTGTACTGCTTAAAGTGTTCGGGTAAAACAAGATGGTGCCCCGGCACTTGTCCGGGGTGACAATGTAAAAGCGAGAAATAATGGATCCTGTTCCTTCGAACCTAAGAATTGTAAGGCAATAAATTGCCAACAATTCTATATCGTCGCTTCGCTCCTCAGGATGACGAAGCGCGGGCGATTCAAAGCAGCTATTTCACTTGATTTTTTCCGATTAGGACAGTCGAGATTATGCTTTCAGCTTCTGGAATATCTAGAAGCTTTTTCAATTCGTCATGGTAAAAGAAATGTTCTTCACGAGCAGTCTTGTTAAGCAAGCGCGCTGAAACGTATAGCGATTCCGTAAGTACGCCAGCATTCAAGTTCATGTAGCGGTAGCCTCGGTTGCCAAGCACATTGCAAGACTCGTTCAAGTTAGAAGTCAGCACCACCGCAAACATGGCATTTTGAACTTGTTCGGGAACAGCAAAGCACTTGACAAATCTTTTCGGATTTGCAGAACCATTTTGCATATAAATGGACTTGCGTACCGGAATATAGCGGTACACGCCCGCATACACGAACATCACATCAAAAACGACAACCCAAATTTTGATAAGCCCTGCGCCAAAAGCATTGATTTGAGCCAGTTCCAACCAACGTAACAGCGAAGAGAAATCGTCCAAATCAAGTGTTCCGTGAGCAAACGGGGCCTTTATTTTACGGTCAGCACGCAAATACCAAAGTTCGCGCAAATAGTATTCGTTCGTGAATTTCGAAGGCGTAAGCGGAAATTCATCACCGGGCAACGCTTGAGCATTCAAGCGGCGCACCTTCATACAAAGGTTCAAATCATCAATATTTTCGAGATGATTCTGCAACAAGAATCGCGACGGATAGCGCGAGATATCGACACTATTTTCGCCTTCGCCCACGTAGGCATTCATTTCGGCATGGTTCGAATAAGCTAATTCACCGACACCATCATCGACGGAATTGAAAGCAACCATGCTTTTTTCAGGGAAAATGGCAATAGCCGCCATCGGCATTTCCGTAGCACCAAACTTGAGCGCAACCGCTATAGAATCATCGACAAAGCCACCAAGTGTGAATACCTTTTGCCCTCTCGACTTTGCAAGAAGAATCGTATTCGCACATGCCGAGCCAACATCCATTTGCACTTGCCGGTACGCGGCTTCGCGGAAACGCCAAACAGCCCGTTCAAGAATCCCCGTATAAAGAAAAATCGTTTGTGCTTCAGTTACAAACTCTTGTTCTGGGAACGCAGAAAGGATAGCCTTACGAACATCCTCACCACCCAGTTTTACAAGTTTGGAATCATCGCGATCAACATAATAGACGCCATCGGGAACTTCTGTATTATGCGTTATGGCATAAACACCAACAGGATCCAAATAATCTGCCGAAATCGGTGCCAAAAGAGGCATAAATCCAGCCGTGAGAGGGTACCTCATGCACCCATCATAACGTTTATCAGCATACGCTTGTTTTTCCCAGTGCATTATGACCGGATCCCCACTTCCATGAGGAATGTACTGAGTCGATTCGTGATAAATTTCTGAGAAATAGCGCATCCGGCCAAAAGATAAAAAGTTTATTACATGTCAAGCGAACCATGTCAGTTAAATGAAAGTTTTTCCAACGTATTTTGTACAAAAAAAAGGAATTTTAGGCAAAACACTTAATACAGTTATTTTTGCCATCTCCGTTTTTCTCTTTTATATAGTTATATGTCCTTTATATTTTTTTATGAAGAAAATGAAAACCCTCAAGAGGCTTTATGCAGTTCAAGAAATTTTCCACATCATTAAGTGTTCTCGGAATCGCAACAGCAATGGCACTAACCGCCTGCAGCGACGACAACTCCAACATGCAGTTCGCGAATAACCCGGGCGCAGGCACGGAAAACCCGGTTCCGGGTTCCAGCAGCACCATCGATCCAACCTCTAGCGATGCCGTAATTGACCCGACATCCAGTTCTGCCACGGTGGTTGATCCGTCAACACTCCCTGCCGAAGGCCCCATCACACTCCCGCAAGGGCTCGGCGTCTTGGTCGATGACTTTGAAGACGGCGACAACCTGAGTATTTTCGATTACTGGTACACTTACAACGATAACGACAACGGCGGCGCATCCATCATTACAACCCCGCTCAACACCGAAGAAAATATCATCCCGGGCCGTGTCAACAACGGTTCCAATTTCGCATTGCAAGTCAACTACACGCTTGACAGGGGCGAATACGAATACGAGCCGTATGTGGGCTGGGGCGTTCAGGTCGCACCGGACAGTGCCAACGGACGCTTTGGCGGGATTACATACTGGTACAAGGGCGGCGCCCACGAAGTCCACATTGAAATTTCCGATGTCAAAGACTACGACGTGCATCTCGCTAAAGTCGCAGCTTCTAGAACTTGGAAACAAGCCGTCATCCGCTTCAAAGACTTAGTCCAAGGCGGCTGGGGCAAAGAAGTGGCATTTGACGCAAAGCACATCAGCGCCATCAGCTTCCAGGCTAAAGGCAACAAGACCAAGGCTGTTACAGACTCTCTCTTTATAGACAACATTTACTTGCAAGATTCTACTGAAGTTGAAAAAGATCAGCCGGATATGGAAATCAAGGATCCAGTCATTCCGAACGTAACCTTCACAGAAGCTGAAATTACGGTGACAAACCCGCTCCAAGCCAAAGCTATGAAGTACCTCAACAAGGGCGTCAACTTTACCAACTGGCTCGAAAATGCCGATGGCAAGTTCAAGTCTTTTGAATTGGGCGAAAAAGACGTTCAGATTCTTGCCGAAAACGGCTTCAAGAGCCTCCGCTTGCCGATTGACCTCGACCTGTACGCCACGAACCGCGATGCATTCGTAAAAGGCACCGATGCAGAACTCAAATTCGATGACGACACATTGTTCATGGTCCTCGACTCCTTCGTAGAATGGACCGCCAAGCACAACATGTCTTTCGTAATTGATTATCACGAATATGACAATAGCTACAACACCACAAGCGCCAAGGACACGAACTATATCAAGATGATGGCAGAAACGTGGAAGCATGTGGCCGCCCACTATGCTGAAAATACTCGCGAAGACTTGTTCTTTGAACTTTTGAACGAACCGGACATGAGCAATGGAAAGGTTACCGCAGCCCAGTGGACCGTTGCAGCCCAGGCCATGATTGACGCCATCCGCACGGTTGACACGAAGCACACCATCCTCTTCGGTGATGCCCAGTGGTACTCCATCACGCTCCTTGCCAAGCGCACTCCGTTCACCGATGACAACATCATCTACGTAATCCACACCTACGAACCGTTCGCCTTCACGCATCAGGGTGGTTCTTGGACCGACTACGCCACGATTCACGACCTTCCGTTCCCCTACGATCCGGCAAAGTGGTCTACGGTTTCTGGCGACTTCGGTGTCAACAAGAGCACAAAGTCCTACGTGAAGACCAACATCAAGAACTACTACAAGACCGGCAGCAAGGAAGCCATTTTGGAACAGATTCTCAAGGCCAAGAAGTGGGCCGCCACCAACAACGTACCGGTGATTATCAACGAATTCGGCGCATTGAACCTCCGCTCTACTGCAGAATCTCGCCTCAACTACCTCACGGCCATGCGCGAAATCTGCGATACGCTCCAGATTCCTTGGACGCACTGGGGCTACACCGGCAACTTCTCCGTGATTGAAAACGGCAAGTTGATCGAAGGTCTCGATAAGGCTCTCGGCGTCGGAAAATAAATTTCCTCCTTAAACCCCAACAAGCTCAAAGCTGCGCAGCAATGCGCAGCTTTTTTTTGTAATTCAGAATTAACAATTTTGAATTAAAGGTCAAGGCAAAAAATTATAAGTAGACTGCATAACTTTTTGTAACAAAAACATATGCAAAATAAGTACGGTTGATACAGTCATGCACACAAACCCAGTTTTTACGAAATCGTTGGGAGAACTATATTACGTATTTTTATAGAACAACAATAACAATCCTCATCTCCTCCAAATTAAGCCGCATGAGCAATCATGCGGTTTTTTATTTATGCGTCATTTTCTAAATTACCATTATGAAGTTTAAGATTAAGAGCATTTGGGCAGTCTGTTCCGCATTGTTTTTAGCGGGAACAGCAAACGCAGCTGGATTTTACGGCAATCAAAGCGATATTAAATGGAAAACCGCCGGCACGGAACATTTCCAGTTCATCTACCCGATGGAATATTCCACGCACGCCGCAAAGGTTTCTGCCTACGCCGAAGCCGTTTACGATTCCGTAACATGCCGTTATCACAAAGCACTTCCGGGCCGCGTGAGCGCAGTTTTGAACAACGCCCTTTACAGCAACGGCAGTGCCATCCCGAGCGAAAACGCCATCAATCTTTGGCTCACCAACTGGGACTTTAAAATTCGCAGCAGCCACGGCTGGATTTCGGATGTGGTCACGCATGAATTTAGCCATCTCGTGAGCATCGAAAGCGGAAGCAAAACATTTCCGAACCTTTACGGCATTCAATTCGGTTTTTCGGACTACTATAACGAACGCACGCGAACAGACTTTATTTCCATGATTCCGTTCACGTTGCAGCCGCTTTGGTTTGCAGAAGGAACCGCACAATACGAATCATCCCGCATGGGATTTGATGCTTGGGATACGCACCGTGACATGCTCCTCCGCACAGCAGCACTGAACGATAGCCTATTGACGCTCCCCTACATGCACGAATTTTCGGACAACTCGCTCCTTGCCGAACTCGGGCCCTACACGCAAGGTTTTTCGCTCGTGCTCTACATCGCAAAGCACTATGGTGACGAAGCCATCCCGAATATTTGGAAAGAACTCGGAAAGCCGTACCGCGCCACGCTCAATGGCGCAATCAAGAAGGTTTTAGGCATTTCTGAACAGCAACTTTATGACGCCTGGAAAAAGGAAATCACAGAACATTACAAAGCACAAAAAGATTCTCTTGGTACATTAGTCGAAGGTATCAAAATTACAAAGGATGCATTCTGGCAAGATTTTCCTGTCGTGAGCGGCAAGAACATTTATGGTGTATCGAATTTTGGCGGCCCGTGGTTTGACGGAAGCGTTTTTAAAATTCCGCTGGAAGACACGCTGAAGACGAGTGAGGATACTGCGAAAGTCGCGGATTCCACGAAGGTCAACAAGACTCAAGATTCCTCGAAGGTCGAGATTGGCGATATCGAAGTCGAAGGAGCAGACAGCAGCCTCATCAACATCGGAGATTTTGCAAAGTCCGGATTCAAAGCGAAAAAGCCTTGGTTCGACAAGGGTATTGACGTTTTCGACGACAGTACGCACGGCCCCATCCTCGCCTACATCAGCTACCAGAATCGCGATAAGGATGGCCACGCACACTTTGACATCGCGTTAAGCGACACGAACAAGAATCTAGCAACACTCACCTATCTCGCCGATGCAGTCTACCCGTCTTTCAACAAGCAAGGAACGGAGATTGTATTCGTTAGACGAGAACCATTCAGCACAAGATTTGTATTGAGCAAAGTTCCGTTTAAGAGCGACTTGAAAAACATCACCTCCGAAGAACCCATTGATATTTTCAAGCCCGATTCTTCGCGCCTTTACTACAACATTTACAGTCCCAAGTTCAGCCCAGACGGAAAGCGCATTGCGTTCAGTTTCTTTGATGATGCACAGCGCGGAATTGCGGTTATCGACACGAACGGTGCGAACTACAAAATCGTAAGCACAACAGGTTATGATGAACGTGATGTGGCATGGCTCGATAACGACAAAATCATTTTCGCAAGCAACAGAAACAGCATTTTCAACTTGATCGAAAAAGACTTGAACACAGGCAAGGAACGCGCCTTGACAAACGTCGTTGGTGGCGCATTCACACCGACACTCTCTGGCGACACGATTTTCTTTACGCAGTACGACAAGGACGGTTTCTCGCTTTACAAGTTGCCCTACAAGAAAGAAGCTGAACCTGTTTACCGCGATAGTATAGTTGTCTCGACTCGCGATAGTGTTATACAAACTATCGACACCGTTCAAGTCGCATGTTCCGATACGGCGAATATCGCAGATACAACAAAACCCGTAGCAACAGCAAATACATCAGATTCCGCAAGTTGCACCGTTCCCAAAATTGTTCTGCTCAAAGACGTGAAACAGATTGAAGTTCGCGATACCATCAAAGTTGCCGTCATAGATACAACGCAACGCGAAATCATATTGCACGGAACGCTCCCGCAAAAGATTCACAAGGAACTCGAGCTGGTCGACCGCGAATTTGCAGGTGCCGAACGCAACTACAAACCAATCCCCAACATTCCGCTATTCGTCCCTATATTAAGCTTTAGCGAAAACGCTCCTAGTTTGACCGTTTTCGGCGATGGTGAAGTCAAAGCAAAAATTGGGCTTGCCGTTGTCATTAGCGATGCACTCAAGAAAAACACCGTGCAATTGGGATTATTACTCGAACTCGGGAAAGGTCTTGACTACATCAATGGTGATGGGCTCAATCCCCGACAAGAAAAGGAATTCTTTATTGCATGGGACAACCGCAGCACACCTATTGATCTTGGACTTTCTTACAGCTATGCAAACTACACCAACAAGGATACAATCCGTGTCGAAGATGTTGGTGCAAACAAAGGCGACAGCATCAAAACGAGCAATTATGCCTTTGCAACGCAAGCCGTTACAGGAACCGCAGGCTATAGCATTTTCAAGAGCATCGACACACTGCAAGCCGCCATCAGTTACGATTGGTCGAACGTAAACTTTTACGACGACACCATTGAATGGACATACAACAAACGATTCAGCGCCACAGTCGGATTCGGACTTTTCGGAGACCACGAAGGCGAAGGAGGCTCTGGAATTTCGGGGCAAGGAAACGGACTACTCGTTTATTACCAATACGCCAACAGCGACCTCAGCCGACCAGGCGCCCTCTATGTTACACCAGAAGGTCAAATCAAAACTCATTACAGAAACTTCACGACTCATCAAGTTGGACTTAACTTGTACGGAAGTTTGCAGACTCCGCTCTTGGGTGCACGCCTTGCCGCTGGCGGAAAAATTTCAAGCATCATCAACTGGAATACGGACGATGTAAGTGACACATTAGATTCGTACTTCTATACGACGGTATTCCTCGATGGTTACCCCTACTTGCGCAGTAACGAAGACTACGCTCTATCCGGAACCAAAACGGCAATTGCCGAACTCCATTACCTCTACCCCATTTACGATGACTGGAGGCACAATCTTTGGATATTCACAACGCATAGTCTTTATGTTGATGTGTTCTCGCAAATCGGTGCCGCTTGGAATGGAGACTTCTTTACAGACAAGTTTACAAAGCATGGATTCTGGGACCGTTCTGTGGGTTTAAGTTTCCGCATGAGCAACAAGATTTGGGGAAGTATTCCTATGGATATTTCGCTCACGTTTGCCCGCGGGCTTGACCGCATTGGCGAAGACAGCGATTTGCATGGCGGATGGAAGTTGGATCCGATTCACTTGACGTTCTTGCCCAAGGTGCTCCGCCCGACAAGAATCAAGTTTTCCATTGGGATGGGATTTTTGAACTCATGGCAATAAAAAATTGCCAATTATAAATCAAAATAGTACTTCATGCGGGCGGGGCCCCAGCTCAGAGTTGACGCCTAACGGCGTCAGCGGCTTCACTCGGTTATGCCGGTCTGCAAGCAGCCCGTCGCAACACTCGTTTTGCACGCTACTGCGAAGGAAATACCTTGGCCGACGCTTATTGCATTATAAAACGTATCTGCAATTATAACTGTGTATGCAATTCTAGACTTCTATAAGCGAAAGGCGGCTGAGGCCGCCTTTTTTAATGTTTAGTAGTTGAAGCTTGGGGTTTTCTTGGCTTCGCCGGGGAGGAGTTGGCCGGGGCTTGTGCGTTCGGCATCTCGACCTTTGAAATTCGGATTGAGCTTTTTGATTTCACGCGACTTGACTTCGGCCTGAACATCGAGCAAATGACGCTCCCATTCTTGGATCGCACCATCGAGTTCTACACGAGCGTTCAGCATCAATTCCTTAAGCTGCATGAGTTCCAGCATCCGTTCTCGCTTGAGAACCCAAAGTTCTTCTTCTTCGGGCATGCGTTCGATATTGAACAATAAGTTCAAATATTTTTCTTCGGCCTCGCGATACGCTTTGTACGTATCCTCGTAAACAAGATTACGGTCATCGGCCATCGTCTGTTGAGACGACACATGAGTTGCGCAGCCAATGAAATTGCAGGCTAAGGGAAGAAGCAATAGAGGGTAAATTCGCATGCTATTCAAAGTACAAAAATTTACTCGGCGGGTTCGGCCACTTCACGCTTGATGTTGTAAAGTCTTTCGTGCGTCACATGGCTCGTAAACGTGACAGAATCCTTTGTTTCAGGATGTATCATCGTGTGCGTTCCGACCTTGACTTCACGTTCCTGACAAGGAAGTCCCGTTTCTGGTTCAATCATGACTTCGAACTCGGTGCGATAATCGCCCTTGAGACCAGCAGTGTAAGACTTGAACTTATCAGGAACAATCTTACTACCCACATGCTGTTCCCAAACGAAATACGGGAAGCTTTCGCTTTCTTGCAAGTAGACTACGTAGTCCAAGCACTTGCGGTGGTCGCGGTTCGTAAAGCCCTTTGTCACCACGGAGTCAATCTTGATGAGCGCGAAATTGAGGCGTCCCTGCTGCTTAAGGAGTTCAGTTACATTACCCTTGACCGGTACCACACCCTTGAGCAAATGGTCCATTTCCCAACGGTGCTTTTCCAAGCGCTTGAGATGCGGCTTGTACTCGGGATTCAACAGCTGGTCACGCCAACGAGAAGGCATCGGGATATGGGCAAGCAATGTATCGTAGCCGTCGTCAATCCCTGTGAGATTCGTCACATTGCGGTCAACAGCCGAAAGATTTACTTCCTTGATGCGCCAAGCAAGTTCTGTGGGCATAAAATTCTTGAGATATCCACGAGACTTGTCGATTACATAGTTACGCTTGACAAGCATCGTATCGCCCTTGGATGAGTAATTCAAGTCCGCATACGTTGCCGTAATCGTTCCCATTTTTTCTTCGCCCTTCAGGTCCAAAGTCGCATAATAACTTTCGGTATACAGTTCCAATGTAACTGGAGAGCTTAATTTATAATCAACAGTAACTTCAGATTCACCGCAAGCGGTAAGCATTGCAGCGACAAACATTCCACTCAAGAATTTTATTTTATTCATCAAATTAACCAATTATTGATTGACAATAGAAAGCTGTTTTGTAGCAATCAGGCCGTTTTCGGACGAGACTTCAATCACAACCGTTCCAGGAGCCTTGAGTTTCGTCATTTCGCGAGCTGTTGCATAGCCTCCGCGACGAGAACGCCCTTCGAGCGTGTAGGAATCAAGCCTGCTTGTAACTCGAGCCTTGTGTTCCCAAATTTGCGGCCCCTTGTTTTGAAGCGTACCTTCGTAGAACGCAATTTTCAGTTCATTAAAGTCAAATCCTGTACCATAACGAACTTGAACGATGAGCTCGTCGGCCATGCGGAACACGCTACCGGTATCCGCAACAATATTCACAGCCGGATTCCACTCACGGCCGCAAGCGATGACGGGTTCAGGTTTAGAACAGCCAGCAAACATCGCACCCAATGCAAGTGTTGCAAGCATCATGACTTTTTTTGAGTTTTTCATTGTATCCCTCTATTTTTTCCCAACAGCACTTTTTAAAATAGCAAAAAACTATCTGTCAAGTACAAACATCATTTCAAGATGGGGTGTTTGAGGGTAAAAAGCGAAGCCTTCGGCATGGGAAAGCGTAAAACCGGCCTCGGCGAACTTGGCATAGTCACGAGCAAGGGTCACGGGGTCGCAAGAAACGTAAATCAGGCGGTTCACGGAGCTTTTGACGATGGCAGAAAGGGCTTCTTTGGGGAGTCCCGTTCGCGGAGGGTCCACGATGAGGGTTGCAGGCATGTCTACAACGTTTTCAACGAGCCAATCTTCGGCAGGGGCCGAGACATTTTCAATTTCAGAGGCACGAGATGCCGCAGGATCTTTGGAGGACGCCGCTGTAACAGACAAATTAACCTTTGCATGTTTTAAGCAACCATCTTCACGTTCGACGGTCGTAATCTTTTTGAACTTGTCCTGCAAAATGCAAGCAAAGAATCCGACACCGCTAAACAAGTCAATTAGCCAATCGTTCGTTGCCTTACCGCTTGCAAGACCTTCATCGACCGCCTTGCGCACCGCATCGACAAGCTTCGGCAAAAGGCCCAAGTTGCTTTGGAAAAACACGGAGGCATCCGCTTCGATTTTGCGGCCGCCAATTTCAACGATGCTTATGGCATGAGCGTCGAATTCGGACTTGTGCATTCCGGGGTAGTAAAACGAAACCTCGCCCGCACCGTTATCGAAAATGTTCACATCGATATCGCGACGACCGCTCGGATTGCGAATGAAAGAATCGCCGGAATTGCGTTTGGAATCGCCCGCAAGAAGTGCCGCGGCAGGTCCACGTAAAAATTTATTCAAACCGTCCGTGAGCACAGGGCAATTTTCGAACGGGACAATGTTGTTGCTTTCTTCGCCACGGAATCCAAAGACAGCTCGTTTTGCAGAACCTTCACGATTCGACGAACTTGCGCCGCGATTTTCTGGGACTGCGCCGCGATTAGAACCACCGCAAAATACAACTCGAGCACGGTTCCTATAACCCCAGGCGTTCCCCGTATGGATGACAAAATCTTCGGGCAATTCCGCATGAGCGAGGCGCTTAAAATTTTCGCGTTCGACCATTTCCAGATACTCCGCTTGCTTTTCGGAGGCTAGATGTTGCAGGCTACAACCGCCACACTTGCCGTACAGCGGACAACGCGGCTTCACACGATCAGGACTAGCTTCCAGAACTTCGACAACGCGGCCTTTGGTAAAATCTTTCTTTTGGAATGTGAGTTGCACTTTGCAGAGTTCACCCGGGAGCGCCCCCGCCACAAAGCACACTCGACCGTCATCCAAACGCGCCATGCCTTCACCGCCCTGCACCATCTTTTCGATGCGCAGTGTCAAACATTCACCACCACGTGGTTCTCGACTAAAATCTCGGCGGTCATTATTGCGGTTCAAGCGCGGGCCTTTAAACGAGCTACCATTGCCCTTAAAGCGGTTGTTTCTGCGGAAATCTGCCATGAATGTAAAAATAGAAAATGTTTAACGAGCACATCCATTCATCTCCGATTTTTGCGTTTTTAGCCGAAATTTCAACATTCCTGAAAGAAAACGGGGTTGATTTAGCACAGCCATGTTTTAAAATTTTCTAAATTGTCGCCCAATGGAAACGACATCGATAGTTTTGCCTAGCGCACTGACTGCGGCGAACAGCAAAAGGCTGCTCTCTAATTGCAGGAGTGCTCTCTCCAAAGGGGAGCTTTATCTTGACGGATCAAGCCTGACCTCTATGGACTACAGCGCCGATGCCTTTTTTGCACTTTTAGCGGAACTTTCCGAAAAGACGGGCAACAAGCTTGTCCTCGCCCACTTTTCCCCGGAAATCAAGCAACACTTGCAGAACCTCCGCAAGATGGAGCCGCCCGAAAGACCTCAACGCGAGACAAATAATGTTCTCGAAATGATGGGTAACATCGGGTTCATGCTCATCCGAGAAACGTTCGAAGTTCTCAAGCTCCTGTTCATGTCCATTTACTGGACGGTTATCGGTCCGTTTGACAAGGGTAAAATCCACTTTGGCGGGATTACCAAGCAGATGTTCAAGTCGGGCAGCGAAGCCATGGGAATTTGCTTCTTGTTCGTGGGGCTTATCTGCCTTACGATGGCCTTGCAGAGTTCAGTGATGTTGAATGCTGTGGGCGGCGGTTCTTACCTCGCTTCGGGGCTTGGGTTCCTTATTTTTGCAGAAATCGGCCCGCTCCTTACAACGATTATTTTGGCCGGGCGTTCCGGCAGTGCCATGGCGGCAGAAATTGCAAACATGAGCGTTTGCGAAGAAGTCAAGGCGTTAAAGTCCATGGCCATCCCACCGGTGCAGTACCTTGTTGTCCCGCGATTCATTGCGTTAAGTGTCACGACACCGATCCTCTCGTTTAGCGCATCCATCGTCGGTAGTTTTGCCGGATTCCTCATTGCGTATTTCTTCTGCGATATTTCCTTCTCGAATTACATGATGGGGCTCCGCGACGGCATCGACCCGATGACCTTCCTCAAGAGCACCATCAAGGCACTCGTGTTTGGCTGGATTGTAACGCTCATCGCTTGCAACAAGGGCTTGAACGCCCATGGCGGCGCAGAAGCAGTCGGTAAAGCGACTACGTCAAGCGTTGTGGCAGCCATTTGTACCATCGTGATTTCTGACACCCTTTTCGCCTTCATTTTCTACTAGAGGTCAATATGGACGAAATTCTAAAAGTTGACCATTTGAAAGCGAGCTACGGGAACGAAACAATCCTCAAGGATATTTCGTTCGGCGTCAAGAAGGGCGAAATTCGCATGGTGCTCGGCAGTTCCGGTTGCGGCAAATCGACGCTCCTAAACAACGTGCTCAAGTTCATCAAGTCGGACGAAGGCACGATTACGTACTTCGGAAAGTCATTTGGTCCCAAGGATGGTCTCGACAGCGATACCCGCATGCGTACTGGAGTCTTGTTCCAGAGTGGCGCACTACTTGCGGACTTGACCGTTGCCGAAAACGCGATGCTCCCGCTCAAGCGTAGCATGCCCTACATGCCCAAGAGCCAGATGGAAGCGATTGTCGCCGACCGTCTTGAAAAAGTTCACTTGCTCCACGCGTTCCACAAGTACCCCGGCGAAATTTCTGGCGGTATGAAGAAGCGTGCAGCCCTTGCCCGCGCGATAGCTCTCAAGCCAGAACTCCTGTTCTGCGATGAACCGTCCACAGGCCTCGACCCGGTGACCGCCCGTTCGCTCGACGAGCTGCTCCTCGAACTGCGCGACACGCTCGGCGTTTCGATGGTGATTGTGAGCCACGAACTGGAAAGCATTAAAATCGTCTGCGACCGATTCGTTTACCTCAAGGACGGATACGTTTTGAAGGATGCGACGCTCAAAGAAGGCATGGAATCAGACGACCCGATTCTCAGGCATTTCTTTAACAGGCAATGTCCCAAAGAAAACAATGCCACGGACTTTTACAACTTTGAATTTATTGATTGAGTTGAAGATATATGGAAACCACCCGATCCGAAAGAATTAAACTAGGCGCATTCATGCTCTTTTGCGGAGTATTGATTTGCATATTCCTAGGCTATGTGCTCAAGCGTTACCTGAGCGAGCAGTTCGACAACTACTACACCATTTTCGACACGGACGTAAATGGACTTTTCGTCGACGCCAAGGTGAAGTTGAACGGTATCTCCGTCGGTAGCGTCACAAGCATCACGATTAACGAACAAAACTTGAATCAAGTTGTCGTTGCATTCAAGGTCACACAAGGAACGCCTATCAAGAAAGGAACTCGAGCAGGGCTAACCGCAGGCATGAACCTTACCGGTGAAAAGCAAGTCATTCTTTCTGGCGGCACCTTCAGCGAACCTAACGTTCCCGAAGGCGGTTACGTTCCAGCAGCAGCTTCGATGTTCGACCAAATTACAGGACAGATGGGCGACATTTTTAACAAGGCGAATCCGATTGTAGACGGACTTGCCCGTGTGCTGAATCCGGAAAACGCAGAAAGCATTTCGCGCACGCTCAAGAACCTCGAAAAGACGACCGAAAACTTGAGCAACTTGACCGCCGATATTAGAAAGCCGCTCAACACCATGAGCAAGTCTGCCGTTTCTTTGCAAAAGATTCTTGCCGAAATCGAAGAGGCAAAACTCGCCGCCAAGGCCGACACAAACCTCACTGTGCTTAGGGAAAAGCTCGAAGCCATCGACACCAAGGGTTTGAACGAGAACCTAATGCAGACGGCAGAATCCATGAACAAACTCACACAGCGTGTTGACGCCATGGTTTACAAGAACGAAGACCAGGTCGGGAACGCAGTGGAAGAACTCAATACGATTCTTGAAAACCTCGAAGAATTTACCCAGAAGATTAAGAATAACCCGTCCGCACTCATCCGCACCGAAGGCAAGAGCGGTCGTTAAGAAGGAGAATTGATTATGAAAGCAAATCGTTTGTTGGCTGTCGCCGCCCTCCTTTCGGCATTCACGCTCACGGGTTGCCTCGGAGGATCGACGGAACCGTCCCGCTATTACACTATTTCTGCAGAATCGATTTCGACATCGGGTACTACAAGTGACACCCGCATTCACGTCCGCAAGTTTACGATTGATCCGGCTTACCAGCGCAGCAACATTGTCTATCGCGAATCGCCTTATGACTTTATGTTCTACGATCTGGATTTGTGGGCAACGCGCCCTGAGCAAATGCTCACGCAAGTGACAGGCGAATATTTAGTCAAGAGCAACCTCTTCAAGTCCGTTGATTTAAAGCCGATGGGCAAGCCGAATTTTGAACTCTTGGGCAATGTCGATGCGATTGAAGAAATTGACGAAGGCAGCTCGCAAGACGCTCACCTCGCTGTGCAGCTCACATTCCGTAAGGTCGGTGAAGATACTCCGCTGTGGGAAAAGCGCTACGACGAACGCCAAAGCATGAACAAGCGCGACGCGCATTCTGCCGCCGAAGCGCTCTCGAAGCTTTACGCCAAGTACATGCAGGACGCACTTTCGAATATTGCAAATGTGAAGTGACTTTTACGTCATAGAAAAAGGCGGGCATTGCCCGCCATTTTTTTTGCAATGTTTTTACTTAATAAAAAAGATCATAATTACATTCATGAGGAGCCAAAGAATACATCCTGCAATGACGCCTTTCTTTTCATGCTCATCATATTTATCAATATCACAGTAAGGGCATACTTGTTTAAATCGACTTGCCGCAATCAACGCGACAAAAAGATTATAAAAGAGAACAAGAGCCAATTCCGCAAGGCAATACAAATAAAACCTAGATTCTATATACGAAGCATTTACTGTAAAGCCTGCCATAGATTGTTCAATAAACTTATCCGCAAACTTAAAGGCACCACGTGGTATAAAACAGACACCAAAAACATACCAAAAGAACGATTTACTTGTATTTTTTAAATCCGATAAATGAGCCAAATAACAAACAATCGGTCCTCCAAAAAACGCAGACCACATAAACATATCAGAATACGGATAGTAAGCATTTGATTCCTGTTCCACCGGTGTTGTTTCGGTCATGGAATTTTCATCGTTATTTTCTTTAGTGAAAATCTTTTTTCTTTGCTCACGATACTTTGCGGTTTCTTTTTCAAGATCAAACGACATTTTACACCCCCTCTTCACTATTTCTAGATGCAGAATAGACAGGAATATCCTTTTGCTTTTTTCTTTTTTTGCGTTGCATTATAAAGCCAGTCAATCCAACTAAAATGCCGCCCCATACAGAACATGTAGAAACCACAATTAGTATAATCCGAGTTAATGTTATGGAATTATCTGCAAAATATTGAACTAAATCAAAGTGTTCCCCACCTATAGCAGCAACTACAGAAAGAGTATCGTCTTTCTGAACGTTCAAGATCAAAGTATCATTACATTCATCACCATTACAAAGCATTATTTTACGCTGAATAGTCGGCCATTCTGGCAACTGCGTTTTTTCAACATTCTTTATAGTCCTGATCAATTGTTCAACAACGTTTTTATCATCTGCTTGGATCTTATAAGTAAAATCCCCACTTTCATAATGCACAACAAACCGAGACGGATAAAGCGTAAAACCATCGCCATCATATTTCAGTCCACCGGCCATTATTTCAAGATTCGACAATTTTCCATTGCCTTGATCACATATACCCAGAGTAACCCCCACAAAGACAGCAAGAGTTATTCGAATTAAGAATTCGCTTATTTTATTTGTTTTCATTGTATTTTCCATTTTTCCAGACTTACCCTCTATGTATCGTGGGTACGCTGGCTAGCAATTTTTTCGTGTAATCGTTTTGCGGGTTCGTGAGGACTTCATCGGCGGGGCCGTGTTCTACGGCGTGGCCAAAATACATCACCAAGACTTCGTCGCTCAAAGCGCGAACCACTTGCATATCGTGACTGATAAATAGGATGGAGAGTCCTAGTTCATTACGCAAATCGTCGAGCAAATGCAAAATTTGAGCCTGCACGGACACGTCCAATGCGCTCGTCACTTCGTCACAGAGCAACACCTTCGGGCGCACCATCAAGCTACGCGCAATGCAAAGGCGCTGGCGCTGGCCGCCCGAAAACTCATGCGGGAACTTGTCCATTGCACCAGCCGGGAGCGAAACACGTTCCAAAAGTTCCCGAGCACGCTTGCAGGCTTCATCGAACGAGACTCCTCGAGCAATAACGGGAGCGGTCAAAATTTCCGTTACCGTCTGACGCGGGTTCAAGCTACTGAACGGATCCTGAAAAATCATCTGCACCAAGTCCGAAACTCGGACAGCATCCTTAGCCGAGCCCACTTTTCCGCCATTCACCGGCAGTCCGAACAAATTAACACTACCCTTAGCAACGGGCACAAGCCCTACTAAAGATTTTACGAGAGTCGATTTTCCACAGCCCGATTCCCCCACAATAGAAAGAATTTTCCCCTGCGGAAGCATAAAAGACACATTGTCAACTGCGGTAAAATAGTCCTTGACTTTGCTAAAAACACCACCACGAATCGGGAACCGTACCGTAAGCCCGTTTACCTCGATGGCAGGGACATTACTATCAAATTTTTCGATATTCATCAAGAGTCCAACTCGGCAAGAGCATCCTGAACGTTCTTTTCGGTCGCAATCAAAATTTGACGACACTTGCGCAAAAGCTGCGTAGCCTCTTGAACCTCCAGAGCAAGTTCATCAATTTCCATCTCGGAATTGTCGATTTTCGAGAGAATTTCTTCTAAACGCGCCATTGCGTTTTTATATTCAAAATTTTGCTCACTCATGTTCACGAATATAGTTAGATTTAATTCAAATGAATTTGTCCTATCGTTCCATATTACCCATTTTAGTGTTTTTCACATTGTTCGGTGCTTTTCTTGCCGGATGTCTTGATGCACCCAACGCCCCTAGTGAACCGCAAATTGTTGAATCGATTAGCATCATGGTCAAGCAGAACAACGATTCTTTCTCGACGGTGCTTAAGGTACACCCATCCGATTCCGCGACAATCACAGCAAAAGCTACTCCAGAAAAAATCCAAGACGATATTTCATTCAATTGGTTCTATTCGAGCAACAACAAAGACAGCCTGCTCATGAGCGGAAGAACCTACTCGTTCTACCCGAACAGATCCGGCGAAGGCCTACCCAACAAGCTTACAGTCTCCGATAAAGAAGGAAACAAAAAAACTTACGAATTCACAATTGTAATAAATACTCCACCTGAAATTGCAAAGACTACAATTCCCGCCAACGGTGATACACTTTACGGATCCGTCAACTCCGCGTTCTTGTTTGAATGGTATAGCGGCGATATGGATTTAGCAAACAACGACACGCTGTTCCATATTCTCGAAATTGACGGAACGCAATACGATGTCGGTACACTTTCGCAAGTCAAGCAGTCTGGATTCAAGGCTGGCGAACACAGTTTCCGCATTATCGTTCGTGACCTTTATGGCGATGCAGACTCACTGGCGCTTAAGAAGTTCTATGTTATCGATACATTGGAGGCAAAATGAAAATTTTTAGAATTTATGCATTTGCCACATTTGCAAGTTTACTCCAGTCTTGCTTTAATTCTGATGACCACATTTTTGATGAAGCCGAAGCTATCGATATAAAGATAGACGCATCCCTTGCAAAAAACATAACGGAAGTAACATCGGGTGTCAAGGCTGATACGTTCCATGTCAATGACACTGTCTATTTCATCACGACAATCAGCCCAAACAAAATCATCAAAGTTCAAGATTACCATTGGCTCATGGACGGCAATTACTGTTCTTCGGAATATAATTTCAAGAAACAGCTCACCGAACCTGGCCATCACAAATTCACGTTTGTTCTAAAAGACCACTTTGGCGACATGCACTACGATTCACTTGATGTATGGGTCGCAGACAATCCCATTTTGAACGATAGCGTATTCACGCCTGCCAATGGTACACAAGCCATAGATCCGTTCGAAGCGATTTACTTTACTTGGAGTGCAAAAACAGAAGGAATAAAGCTCAACCATCACTACCGCTTTACATTAAGCGAACAAGACTTTGCAAACACGGATTCTAAGTTCGAAAAAATCGATACTATTCTATACGAGCCCAATTTTACATTTCACAACAAGTTAAATCAATTCAAGAAATACAACTGGTCGGTTCAAGCCTTCAACGAATACAATTTTGCTTCATCGCAAAAGATTGAAAGTTCCTTTTACACCAAAGGATTCCCCGGCGAAGGTTCTTTGCAAGCAACGGTAGATATCGGGCAGGCAATATCCGTCCCCATGCATTTATTGTTGCAAGACAAAGACGATTCCAACAAGCATTTTGATTTCGACTTCAGGCTTACATCAATAAATAACGAAATTTCGTTAGGCATCGTTTCTGCAGGAACATACCAGTTGACTCTACGTTCTGATTATTCTGATTTTGGAACTATCGAAAAAGAAGTCAAGATAAACGAAGGATTTGTCACAATTGCAAAAGATCTAAAACTTGTTGATTCTATCGCTCCGACAATCGTTTCTACAACAATGCAAGATTCACTGGACTTTGCAGACACCTTACAATTCATTGTCAAAGACGGAAGCGGCGCAATTTCAGCCCAGAACATCAGTGTGCACCTCGAAAATGAATTAATCTTTGACAGATTCTACAAAGACAGTATTCTAACGGTCGTGCTCAAAGAAACCGATAAAAGCTGGGCATACCGAATTCTTTCCATTTCAGCAACTGATGGAAGCAAGAATGTATTCAACAAGTCATTCTACATTATGCCAAGCATACTTTGGTTCACGACGAACAACGATACGACAATCTCGAGCAATGGACTCATAAACATTTTCATCCGAGAAAGCAATCCTTTCGGTTTTGCTGTTGACACCATGCAAATCTTTAATGTAACGAAAAACAAGTTCCTTATTTCAGTTCCTAACGTAAATACAAACTCATTCTCCGCAGAACTCGAAGCCTCCCTTTTCGAAGAACAGCAGACCTTAAAATCCATTGTCATTTACAAGAATGGTCTACGTCAAAGCAAGAAATGGAATCTCTATGTTAAGAAGGGGGGATTCTAATGAATTACAAAATTTTTCCTCTTTCAATAGCGTTTTGTACCGCGATTACGCTCCCGCTCATTTCTTGTTCCGATTCTGAAATTCACGCTTCGGATGTCCCCGAACTTACGCAATCGATTTTCGTTGTTCCCGAAGGCTATTACGGTGACCCTTACAATGACAAGCGTTACGCGTCTTCGGATAAGTTCTATGTCAACATCAATGAGAAAATCCGTATTTGCGGAATTTATGCGATTAACGGAGAATATGTCTCGACAGACAAGGCTATTCCCTATTACATCACGCACAAATGGAATATAGACAACAACGAAGCTAGCGCCTCTTCGATTTATTACAGTTTTGACAAAGCTGGCGTTCACGAAGTAACGTTTGAGACCATAGACCATCTTGGCGACACATTACAAACAAAAGCGACTATTTACGTAAATACGCCAACAACAATTACATTACAATCGCCCGCCAACAATTACAATCAAGCCGATGGCGATAATGAAGACGGCATTGAACTTTCATGGGGGATTTCTGGAATTGACCCTTGGGAAAACTCATACTGCACCCTTTACGCAAGCTACAACGAGAAAAAAATTTGGGATTCCCCGCTCGGAAACGTTGAATGTACAAACAGCGTCAATCTGATTGGAGAATTAAACGCCGATGTAACTGAAAAAGGCGATACCATCAACCACAGCATAGAGACATCTACCATTTATTGGGGCGTGCGAGCAACCATCAAAAACGAAACGGGGCTATTCGAACAAACGTATAGTGATGTTTTCAACTTTTCAACAAAGTTGAAAAACGACGGAGCAGCCATTGTAGAAATTCCTGTCGTAAGTCAATTCAATCCCTTCCCGGAAAAATCAAAGTTGACAGGCGCCATTCTTTCGGCAGCCGGAGATACACTTTCAAAAATTGCAGAAGACAAATCAACCACAAATATTCAAAAAACACTGAGTCCCCAATCCAACATTAAAATTGTAATCTGCGATGCAATTCGTACAGAATACGGTTGCGATTCCATGACCATCAATTTGGCACCCAATACCAAGACGATAACAGATACACTATATTTGCGAGACAAAGTCAAGCCCAACTTGACACCAGTCTACACAGACCTTCCGACAACGGCCCCCATCAAGTTCGTAATTCTCGACAACGGCTCAGGCGTTAACGGCACAAAGGTTTTAGCAACTATAAACGCAGACACGGTTCAAACAAAATACGAAAGTAACGTCGTATCGATTACGAACACTTGCCACAAGGAATGTACGCTTGTTATAAATGCCGAAGACTACGCACGCAATAAAGTACCTAATGTCTATTGGAAAATTAAAGTCAATGGTTCAGAGACTAAAATTTCCGGGCCATTTGCAAAACCGGAGGACGACAAATGATTAATATCAGAATCGCCCCCATTGCCATTTTTGTTTTACTATTCGCTCTTTACGGGAATGTTTTTGCAAAGACTCGCTATTTGCAAATTTCGACAAACCCATCTACAGTCGATCTTTACACCGGCTTGATCCAGCCCGATTTTGCAAACAAACCCGATTACGTATCCCCCGCGTTTATCCCCGTACCCGATGGACAAGACAGCATCATCGTTTCATTTTTCCATCCGAATTACGCGGACACAACAATCAACATTGCTCTTTCACCAAAAGATACTTCATTCATTATCGTTGCACTCCGTCAATCTAACGATGACGAAGAAATTGCAATGAACCAGGATATTTTAAAGCATAGAAACAGGCGCATGTTCGGAGGATTACTCAAGTGGGCCTCCATAGCACCCTTTGCCATTAGTGGAATTTCGGCGATAGTCTCGCTTTACAATATCAGCAAAGCGAACAATCACAAAAAAGCTATGGAAAATACGCGTTTCGTGAACGAACGGTACGACAAGCACATGCGTGATTTTAATGACCATCGAAGTAGCGCCCAAACAGCCAAAACGGTTTCAGGAGTTTTCTTCGCAACAGGTATAGCATTCCTCGCTGCAGGATTCGTTCTTTCATTTTAGGTAGAATATGAAAAAGATTTTCTTACTCATCGCAATGGCATTAACCGCCACATTCGCAGACCCCGAAGGTATCTTCGTCGATGTAGAACTTTTATCGGGCACTCGCCAGCGTGCTAAACTCATGGGCATCGAGAACGACACCGTAAGCCTCGGCGGCTACATCCAAAACAAATTCACAATTGTAAAGATCGCGAAGAAGCAATTCAAGAGAATTGTCGACGAAAAAGGGAACAATCTTTTGGATGAATCAACGCAAGTAAAAACAAGTGTTGCAAAGACCGAACCAAGTTCAAGTTCTATTGCCGTAAGTTCCGCTGCAGTAAGTTCGTCTGCTGTAAGTTCTGCCAAGTTGTCGAGCTCCGCAGTTTCATCAAGTTCCGTAAGCATTTCAAGTTCTTCTACTACAGTATCGTCAAGCGCCAAACAGCAAAGCGAAAGTTCCTCCAGCACAAAGAAATCCAATTACTCTAGCGAAAAAGCAACCGTAGCAAGTTCTTCAAGTGTTAGTTCTTCGAGTTCAAAATCTGCACCAAAACCCGTAAAAACAGTTCTTGTCGCCTACAGCGGAGAAGGAATTAATCAATCCGTCGTTGACCAATTCACAGGCCTTACCGCGCGATTACTGATGGAAGCCGGTGAAAATCCACAAGTCATCCGCAAGAGCGACATCAAGAACTGCGACGATAACATTTGCATTCAGAACGAACTTTCTTCTTATGGTTATAGGTCTATATACTTTGGCGACATCGTCCAAAATATCAAGACGGACAGTTTAACGCTAAACCTCACCCATGCATTCTACGAAGATTCGCTCCCGATGTTGCACAAGGCTAGTGTAAATATTTCAAGGAAAGCGGCCTTCAGCGACGCCATCACCAACAACAAATTAAAGAACCAACTTTTAGACGCTCAGGGCAAAGAAACGATTAAAACGAAAAAGAACCGTTCGTACATTCATATCGAAACCGATCCCGATGGAGCAACAATTTCTCGTTCTGAAAAAGATGCTATTTGCAAATCGCCTTGCACTTTTGTCACTTCAGATACAAGCAAATTCACAATTTATGCATACTGGGATGTCGACAGGCACCTTTGGGGAGCTAACACAAATATCACGCCACTTCCAGGTGACACTGTCCACGTTTCACTTAAACTCAAGCGAGTCGCTCCCGAAATTCGCATTTTGACATTCCCCGAAGGTGCAACCGTCTATAAGGCAAATGCGCCCATAACCAAGCGTTCCAAGGCAATCGCCAAGACCCCCGAAAAAATTCCCGTTTACAACATGGGAATAGACAGTCTCTTTATCCGCAAAGCGGGCTACAGAGATACGCTTGTCAGCTTTTTTGCGGCTCCTGTTTCGCAAATTGACTTGAGCATCGATTTGGAGAAATTAACAGACTTTGACGAAATCGAAAAACAGAACAAGTGGTTGCACGAAAAGAAAATGCAAACCATCGGTGAAGCATTTATTGGCGGAGCTGCAGGAACAGCCCTTATTGGCGGCCTGCTCATGTACTTTGCCCACTTGGACTACAACGATGCTGATGACATCAAGAAGGAACTCAGGGTTCCTGGAGCGGTCAAGGGAACAAACTACCAGAACAAAGTCAAGAAGAACAAGAAGTTAGTCGATCAAGGAGACAACAAAGCCATAGCAGGAGGAATTTTACTAGGAACAGCAGCAGCACTCCTCGGCGTCGGCCTTTACTTCTATTTCTAATTTTTCTAAATTTGCCCCAATGAAAAACACAGTCCTTAAAACAACTATTGCTTTAGCTTTTCTTTTTACCGCTTTTACATTCGCTTCTGATGTAGTTTCCGCCGACACGGCAGCAGTTGCAGCCGACACCGCGAAATCGACAGGTATCTACAACCAAATTATTGACTGGTATAACGACAACCTGAACTATGGAACGATTACGCTTTTGATGGCCATCGAAAGTTCTTTTATTCCGTTCCCGTCAGAGCTTGTTGTGCCGCCAGCCGCTTATAAAGCACTCCAACCGGGTTCTGAACTCAACATTGCACTCATTGTGTTCTTTGCGACTCTCGGTGCATTGATTGGCGCTTATATCAACTACTATCTCGCCAAGATTCTCGGACGCCCCATCATCTACAAATTCGCCGACAGCCGTCTCGGACACTTCTTGTTGCTCGACGTCGAAAAGGTCGAAAAGGCAGAAAACTACTTCCGTGAACATGGCGCCATTTCGACGTTCGTCGGACGCCTCATTACCGTAATCCGCCAGCTGATTTCTATTCCGGCAGGTCTTGCCAAGATGAAACTTGCACCGTTCACGCTTTATACGTTCCTCGGTGCAGCCATCTGGAACTGCGTCTTAGCACTGCTCGGCTATTTTGCCCACGGACAAAAAGACATCATCGAAAAGTACAACTCCGAACTTGCCATCGCATTGCTCGGTTTCGGAGTGCTCTTCATCGGTTACATGGTTTGGAACGCCATGAAGCCAAAGAAAAAGTGAGGGCAGTCTTTAGTAGTTAGTTATTAGTCATCAGCTTTAAGTTCGGCGCTTTCAGCGCACCTATATAACTAATGACTAACGACCAATAACCAATGACTAAAAATTGCAATTTTTGACGCAGCGGTTGTCTCTAAATTCGGCTTCGAAAACAAGTTTGCCAAAGCTGTAGCGGCGGTATGCACCATTGCGGATGCCATGAACAAAGCTCATGTCCTCTTGAATCAAGCCCATTTCATCGAACGCTTTAAAGACACCGTGAATCTGCCCGTTTTCGTAAGGAATCTGGCGACGAAGCTTTCCATTTTCGTCCCATGTTTCCGAAACGCCATTCAAAATGCCGCGACGATACGACTCGCGGTTTTTCTTTTTTCCGTTTGGGTAATAGATGGTGCTGTAACCTTCTTCTTCACCTTCCAGATAGCCTATGGTTTCATGGAGTTTTCCATTTTCGTCGTACGAACGCATAACCCCATCAATCTTGCCATTCCTGTAAGGGACTTCAATCGCCAATGTTCCATTCTTGTGGTAAGATAGCGATACGCCCTCGCGCACGTCGGTACCCTTCAAAACCGTGTAAATTCGCGATATTCGGCCGTCTTCATACGTCGTGCGAACGGTATCTAAAGCAGGTGTAGCAGTTTGAGGCGCCGCCATTGCAGTGCCACATATCACAAAACTCGTAAAAATAGCGAAAAAAAGCGTTTTCATTACATTATAATGTAGCATAATCAATTCAGATTATGTATTTTGTGAGCGTCATGAACGTTACTTTTTTAAATCCCCCCTTCCACCCGATGTTCAGTCGGGAATCTAGATCCCCGTGTGTTACGAAGTCCAGTACGCTTTACTGGCCAATGTTTTTGAGCTATGCTGCCGGCGTTTGTGAGGCCGACGGTAACGAAATCCAGCTGATTGACAGCCCCGCCATGGAACTTGACCTCGCGCAGACGCTCGAAGGCATCAAGAAGTTCGGCCCGGAACTCGTTATTTGCAGCACTAGCACCCCGAGTATTTTGAATGACCTCAAGGTTGTCCACGCCATCAAGCAGGAAATGCCGAACGTGAAGGTGGCCATCATGGGTACGCACGCGACCGCCGAGCCGCTCGAATCCATGGAAATGGAACCGTCTTTGGACTATGTGGTGATTGGTGAAGCCGACTACACCTGTAGGAACCTTGTCCGTGCCCTCCGTGGCGATGGCGCTCCGGTCGGTCAGTTCGCTGGTCTTGCTTACCGCACTGCCGAAGGCAAGGTGGACTTCCAACCCGAAGGCCCGAAGATTGAAAACCTGAACGAAATTCCGTGGGTCTCGAAGGTCTACCGCAAGCACCTTTACAGCTGCTACAAGAAGTATTTCTATGGTGCAAACCTGAACCCGCTTATCGTGATTTTGTCTGGCCGTGGCTGCCCGAACCACTGCAGCTACTGCGTGATTCCGCAGACGCTCAACGGCCACAAGTTCCGCCGCCGCGATCCGAAGGACGTTGTCGACGAACTCCAGTACATCAAGGAAAACTTTGAAGATTTAGGCGAAGTTTTCTTTGAAGACGATACGTTTACGGCAAGCCACGAACACGTGCGCCAGATTTGCAACTTGATTCTTGAACGTGGTCTCAAGATTACTTGGAGCTGCAACGCCCGCGCCGATGTACCGCTCGATTTGCTCAAGCTCATGAAGAAGGCCGGTGGCCGCGAAATGTGCGTAGGCTTTGAAAGTGCCTCCCCCGAGGTTCTCGAAAAGATCCACAAGGGCGTGAAGAACACGGACAAGGCAATTGAATTTACGAAGAATGCCCGCAAGGCAGGACTCCTCGTTCACGGATGCTTCATGGTCGGTAACCCGGGCGACACGCCGGAAACGCTCCGCATGACGCTCGACTACGCCAAGAAGCTGAACCCGAACACAGCCCAGTTCTACCCCATCATGGCATACCCTGGCACCGAAGCTTACAAGGAAGCTCTCGCCAGTGGCGCTTTGAAGTCGAAGGATTACAGCCAGTGGCTCGACAAGGACGGATTCCACCGTACCACGATCCAGCGAGGCGAACTCACGAGCCAAGCTCTCGTGGACTTCTGCGACAAGGCCCGCCGTGAATTCTACCTGCGTCCAAGCTACATCTTCCATCAGGGCATCATGGCCATCAAGAACCCGCGTGAACGTTACCGCGTTCTCCGTGGATTCGGCACGCTTGTGAAGCACTTGTTCAGAAAGCATGGCGAGCTCGCCCCAGTCGCGAGACAAGCTCCGACAATTAAGGAATAGTGCGGCGTCGCCGCAGTCACTAGAATGCGAAAAAACGCCGACGAAACGTAAAAGGAACTGCCGACGATTTTAAAACGACTCGCAATAATGCGGGTCGTTTTTTTTGCGAGATTCTTGTACACATTTTTGTTATTTTTTTCACAAACAAATTTTCCCGTAACAGAGGCCTTATGATTTGCAAAAAATGCGGAAGAGAATACGAAGACGACATGCCCCAATGCCTATGGTGCGATGCGCCAAACGAAAGTTTGTCTTCGCAAGACGAATGTGAGACCTCATCCGCAGATTCCGAAGCGCAAGAAGAAGCCTACAAGGAATCGCTCAAAGAACTCGTCGACCCAGAACTTGAACGAGCTTTCGACGACAACGTACGACGCGGAAAGAGCGCCATCTCGTGGACAAAGTTCCAAATGGTTCTAAACGTCATTTTCTTTTTCGTAGAAGTAAAGACATTCGGCGCAATTGCGGCATTTTATGGAAGCTATAAAGTAAATGCCCCTATACCAAGAGAAGTCAATCTTGCTGTATGGACCTTAATCGTATTTTTTATGGCCAGCGCAATTCCCTTTTGCGTTTTCATCGGCAAAAATTTGCTTTGGATTTATCATGCTCATAAAGAACAAAACAAATTCTCAGAGACACAATTTTCTCCGTGGGGAGCAACCATCTGCTACTACCTGCCCATTGCAAATTACTTTATCTTTAAAACACTAATAGATAATCAATATGACACCATGAAATCAATGGGTATAAAAGCCCAAGCTGTTCCAAACAAATTGCTTACGTGGTTTTTATTATTCAACATCGCAACACCTATTTTTAATTATATCTGTTTAAGGAACTTCAATACCCCCGTCCTATTTATCAGTACGGTTTTGTGGTTTATCCTTACCATTTTATACATCAAGCTCATCAGAGTCGCAACTGCAAACGAGCAGGCCGTACACGACCAGCTGGAGAACAATCGCATCAACAAAAAAGTTGAAGAGATCATTGCCCAGCGCGATGTAAATCAGCAGAACACAGAGCAAACTTAAAAGATTCTCTAAAATTCGAGAGTGACCCGCCCTAAAGCGGGCCATTTTTTTTACACAAAGCAGAGCGAAACAACGCCCACACTTTACTTCAGCCGATTGAACTTTTTCATTTCTTTGTCCAAAAAAGTATCGACGTACTTGGCATAAATGAGCGTTGTGTCGAGATTGCGGTGGCCCAGCAATTTGCTTGTCGCTGGGAGCGGAATGCCAATGGTAATGCACGTTGTTGCAAATGTATGTCGCGCCAAGTGGCAATGGATATGCTTGTAATATCCTAGCTTTTTAGCCGCCTTGCGAAGCGTGCGATTGAAAGACGCATTATCAATGACATGGAAAATGCGCCCAGACGTTAGCGGATTCGAAAGCAATAACCGTGCCTGCACAGGAATCGGGATGTACACGGCCTCCCCTGTCTTATGCATTTGCTTTCGAATTTTCCAGTCGAAAATTTCCGAGGCATCAAGCGTACGCAAGTCCCCGTAACGGAGCCCAGTAAAACAGCTGAACAAGAACACGCGCATCACGTCATCTTCTGCCCGCGTCAAAGCGACATGCGACTCCATGTAACTCAAATAAAGATGTTTCAGCTCACGCAGCGTTAAAAATCCACGATGCGAATACGCACGCCTAATTTTCACTTTTTCAAACGTGTCGCAATTGATGACTCCATCCGCCTTCATCTTATTGCAAAAAACGCGAAGTACCGAAAGCGCCTTGACAACAGTAGCCTCCTTGTTCCGCAAGGATTCCAGATGTTGTTTAAAGTCCCGCACAAAATCCGGCGTTAAATCTTTGCACTCCAGCCCAGGGCAAAAATATTCAATTTTCTTCAAATTCCAGTAATACGTGCGTACCGTGAGCGGCGCCAATTCATCGGAACTTTTGTTCAAATAATCCAATGCATAGTCTATAAAACGCATAAAGCCTCCATGTTAAAATTGGAGGCAGAAATTAACAAAGAATATTTAATGACGAACTTTCGCAGAACGGATTATTTTTTCACAAACCGCAGAATCAACTAAATCGGGGCGATAATTAAATTCTACAAACAAAGGAATAGGCTTGCTGAATATTGAAGTAGAACGGTTAGCATGAATAACAACGGTTCGATGAACTGATATAGCACCATGGAATATACTCATAGAATCGAGGCGGGCGAACGTCATAAAGCCTTTCTCTTTGCATTTTTTATTGGTCGGTTTGCCGTGATTTGTGGACTCGCCATCATAAAACGACATAATGCGATTGTCAAAAGAATCCTTGATATAACGAACGTTCCATCCGCTATTGGATTCAGACGGTTCATCATCGACAGAATAGCCTTCGGGCAGTTCGAGCTGGTAATAAGAAGCGCGATACACATTTTTGCCATCAGCAACAGGATCCTCGTTCGAATTGGAACAGGAAATCAAAAGGACAGCAAATGCAAATAAAAGGAGAAGAATATTTTTCATTGTTTAAAATTCCTCTTCGGTACAATCAAGCACAGCATCAATATCGCGATTAATGCGTTTCATAAGGCTATCCGCAGGCAATTGTTCCGGCGTTTTTGATTTTACGACTTTGGATTTTGCCGTTTGCCCTTTGCATTTGGGTTCAGTAACTTCGCGCAACGGCTGCCAATCAGAACAAGCATAACCTGAAACATGCATTCCTTGGAAATCACTTAAAAGAGGCGTCAAAATGCGCATTTCCTGCCATTTCCCTTTGAAAAGATTGCTTCTCGTAAACAAGCTCCCAGTTCCCCACAAATTATTGACAGTCGTAGTTTCGGTTTTTCCCAAAAGCGATTTCACATTCTTTATTTTCGATTCATCTAGCTTCTTTTCTTCGCCGGGATTCACATAAGAAATGGGGAACTCGCTAATTTTGCCATCAACCCTCAATTGAACAAATCCATCATAATCAATTGCAGCCTGGATTGGAGAAATCACAAATTCGTCTTCTAGATATTTTGAACGCGAATGATAAGTAAAATCAAACGCTTGCGGAACATCGTTTTTACTGTAATGAATATTTAATTTGTATAGTTTCGAACAATTATGAGGCGGTCTTGGAGGCTGTTCCATCTGACATTTTTTCAAAAGTCTTTCTTTAAACGGTTTATCTTCCATAGCCATTAACAAATCAACGACATCTGTTTTTTCAGCATATTTTCCATTCCATCCGATTTCACAAGATTCGTCGATGTGAAATGAGCCTTTGTATTCATCACCCATAAAGCAATCGGCAAGAAACAGGTATTTTCCGTTTTTTTCAAAGAAGTCTTGGTCCGCTGACACAGCAGGCAAAAGTTCGATATCTTTTACTAACGTTTGAATATCCTTTATATGCAAGTTGCGCAACTTAGACATTGTTACGCCTCCCAAAGAATCATTATCAGGCGTATAAATGCTGCACAAATAATTTTTGTTATAGCTGTGGATTTTTGCAGAACGGATTATGTTTTCGCAAATTGTGGTATCTACTTGATCGGGATAATAAATGAATTCTATTGATACAGGGAAACACCATGAGCCACTTTTCTTCAAACAGCTCCGTTCAGACCAAATATAAACAGAGCGAACTTTGGTTTTTACGCCATCAATAACCCTTACGGCATCATGTCTTCCGATCTCACTAAATTCATTCGGATTTTCAGGATGCGAAAACTTTACCGGATACCAATCATGCCAAAACCACGATGGGGTAAAAGTCATGAGCGTATCCCCTAAAGGAGTTCTAATGTGACAAAACTCATAATCAGGAAAACTGTCCACGGAATACCCTTTAGGCAAAGCTAAACGAAAAGCATTCGTAACATAATAGTTCTTTGCAGCAACGGGAAATTCATTTGATTTTGAGTGGGCAACAGGATCCTCGTTCGTTTTTGAACAGGAAACAAAAAGGACGGCAAAAAGGATTGCGGCAAAAGCGCTTATGAATTTCGGAGACAGCTTCATCGTAGTATAAACTACATAAATTAACGCGCCGATGGAAAAAAAATAGCCTATGGAGTTTGTCCATAGGCGTTTTTAAAGGAGATGCCCGCCTTCGCGGGCATGACAAGCCTACTTCGCAACTTTGGCGAAGGCCTTTTCAAGCTTCGTCAAAGCTTCGTCGCATTCAGCGGCAGAGACGTTCAGCGGCGGGAGCAAACGGAGCACGTTGCCCTTAGCGCTGAGAACCATCATGCCTTCGTCGCGAGCGGCAGCAATCACGTTGCCGACCGGGAGCGATTCGTCGAGAGCGAGGCCGAGAATAAGACCTTCACCACGCACGCCCTTCACTGCCGAGAACTTAGCAGCAATCGCTTCGAGGCCAGCCTTGAGCTGAGCGGAGCGAGCTTCGACATTGGCGAGGAATTCCGGCTTTGCAATCTGGTTCACGACAGCGAGACCCACTGCGCAAGCAACCGGGTTACCGCCAAACGTCGTGCCATGATCGCCTGCCTTGAGCTGATCAGCAACCTTCTGGCGGAGGAGCACAGCACCGAGCGGGAGACCGCCGCCAAGAGCCTTGGCAAGCGACACGAGGTCAGCGTCAATGCCATGCTTCTGGAGGCCAAGGAATGTGCCGAGACGGCCCATACCTGCCTGGACTTCGTCGACAATCACGAGGCAGCCGAATTCTTTCTTGAGGCTGTTGATTGCAGCGACCATTTCATCGGACACGGTCATCACGCCGCCTTCGGCAGCGAGAGATTCGAGCATGATAGCGCAAGTGTCGCTGTTGACTTCGGCCTTGAGGGCTGCGACATCGTTCCAAGGAACGTGAACAAAGTCACCCGGCATGGAACCGAAGCCTTCGCGGATGGCCGGCTGACCCGTTGCAGAAAGGGCTGCAAACGTACGACCGTGGAAGCTGTTGATGAACGTCACGATCTTCTGGCGGTTCTTTTCACCCTTGCGATCGAAATACTTACGTGCAAACTTGATGCAACCTTCGTTAGCTTCGGTACCGGAGTTGCAGAAGAATGCCTTGTCGAAACCCGTTGCAGCGAGTAGAGCCTTAGCGAGGTTCACCTGCGGGTAGTTCGGATAAAGGTTCGAAATGTGGAAGAAGCTGTCCATCTGTTCTTCGACAGCCTTCTTGATAGCTGCGTTCTGGTGGCCGAGAGCGTTCACGGCGATGCCAGCGACAAAGTCAAGATACTTCTTGCCGTTCTTGTCGAACAAGTAAGAACCTTCGCCACGGACAAATTCAATATTGGCCTTGCCATAAAGCGGGGCGATAAACTGCTTGTCTTCTTCAAAAACGGAATTAGCCAAGGATTGTGCCATAGTTCAGTTCTCCATTAATTTGTTTTACAAAGTGGTCGGCATCCTTCCAGCCGACAATGTGAATGCTCTTGAGACCGCGAGAAATGCTCTTGAAACTTTCGCGGACCTTCGGAATCATACCGCCGTTAATAACGCCAGAAGCAATGAGGGATTCGCTTGCTTCCTCCGTGAGTTCAGGAATGACAGTCTTGGTATCGTCCATCACTCCCGGAACATCGCTCACCAGCACGAACTGGTCAGCATGGAGCGCCACAGCCAGTTCGCTTGCGGCGGTATCGGCATTCACGTTCCAGCTCACAGCCTTGCCGTTTTCGTCAGGACCGATGGAAATCGGGCTTACGACAGGAACAAAGCCAGCGGACCAAAGCGTTTCCACAATCTTCGGATTGACCTTCTTGACTTCACCCACGAGGCCAAGATCCACCTTGCCCTGCTTCTTGACCACTTCAAACAACTTGCCATCGACACCACTGAGGCCGACAGCGCTACAATTGTTTTCGAGGAGCATTCGCACGAGCTTCTTGTTGACGTGTCCCGAGAGCGTCATTTCGACCATCTTCATGATAGAAGGCGTCGTGACTCGGAGACCGTCGATAAAGGTGGGTTGTTCTCGGAGCAAGGAGATGTTCTCGTTGATGTCCTTGCCACCGCCGTGCACCACGGCCACTTGGCAGCCCATAGCCGGAAGCTTGCTGACTGCCGCCACAAAATCGGCCAACTTGGCTTCGTCGATTGCCAAGCTGCCACCAATTTTTACAACCACTTTTTTCATCGTTTACGATGTCCTCTTCATTTTCAGGCGAAAGGCGAGCACCATTGCCCGGATTAGCCCGAAAAATTTAAAGCAAATGTAGAAATAGTAGGAAGTAGACGGTAGGCTGTAGGCAGAGATTATTCTGTATTTTTTATGATTTCTACCACCAACGCTTTGACACAGGAAAATGGAACAAGGCAACTCCAAAATAAAGCCTGAAACCTTTTTTCAAATCGTAGGTGTCCAAAAACGAATAGGAATAAGAAGCCGTCACTCTAACAAAAAAAGGAATTTCGATGTTTACATCACCATGCACACGGAAATAAAATTTCTGATTAGGCTTAAAAGCAAACCAATCTGTATTATAACCGATTCCGACCGAAATAGGGACATATTCACGCACGACATAGAATTCCAATGTGGGATTTAATAGCACCGCCATAGCATAATATACACGGAGTTCATGACTAGATGGATCAAAGAAATCATAGATCGCAATCGGTATAGCAATCGTATGCAAGAGAAAGGCAGCACCAATTCTTGTGACAGAATCTTTAGTGTCATTAACCAAATGAAAATTAAACGACTGACCATTCAAATACAATCCGTCGGCAATTTTTACGCCGCCCCACAACCCCAAATTATAATCGTCTTTATTGATACTAAAACTGAGCGGCAAAATAGTCCCCTCTGACGAGACCAAATCACGCATCCAGCCTGACCACCCACCAGAAGGTGAAGCAAAAGAGAACGAGCAAAATAGGATTATAAGGCAGACAAATTTACGCATTTGAATGAGAATATATAAAAACATGTTGTTGGTTAGGAGTTAGGAGATACTAGTTATTAGTTGTTGGTTATTGCCAATGACTATTGACCATTGACTAATGGCCAAACCCCATTTTTTTCCATTTTCCTTTACTTTTTTCACCCTGCGAGCGTAATTTTTTTATATCTTTTGGGAAAACCTAACCAATATAAGAGGTATTTTATGGCAATTACAAAAGTTTGGCTCGATGAATCCAGCGACGAATGCGTCTCCTGCGGCGCTTGCGAAGCAACTTGCGATGCAGTCTTCTCCGTTCCGGAAAAGATGGTCGTTAAGGAAGGCGTAGACTTCTCCGCTTACGAAAACGAAATCAAGGACGCTGCAGAAAGCTGCCCGGCTGGCGTCATCAAGTTCTCGTAATTTCGAGCATTTAGGCAAAGTTGTCGCGGAATCCGCGATGTAACGAAGCTTTGCTTATCTTGTGAGACTTAACACAAAAACAGCACTCGATTCTATCGAGTGCTGTTTTCGTTTGTTTTGAAAGGGGATGCCGAAAAGGTGACCCCGGCACAAAGGCCGGGGTGACATCTTTACCGGCTAGAAACCGTTGCACAACTTCGTTGTGCAAGGCTCGGCGATTTGCCAATGCAGACGTGCAAGCACGTCTGCGCTGTCAAATCTTAGAAGCCTTTGTTGCGCTACTTACGTAGCGCAAAAAGTACGCCTCGGTCATGGCAACTCGAGCAAGCCCGGTTGCCGCGACACTCGGCTAAAATCCCTTTTTCATCGACTTGAGGAGGGCGTTCAGCTTGGCGGGCTGGGCGGCCTGCGGCTTCTTCTGAGCAAAGCCCGGGCGTTCCTTACCGGCAATCTTGTTCTTGAGGTCGGCAATCGTTGCATGGCCCTGGATGCCGCCCTGGGGACGAGCACCACCGTCGCGGTGACCAACACCACGCGGGCCTCCCACGCGCTGACCGCGAGGACCGTTTGCGCCAGCACCGGCAACACCGTCCGTCTGTTCCTGCTTCATGGAAAGGCTGATGCGCTTCTGGTTAGCATCGACAGCAACCACGCGGACCTTCACCACGTCACCGACCGTAAGCACGTCCTTGGCGTCCGTCACATACTTGTCGCTGATTTCTGAAATGTGAACGAGACCGTCCTGATGCACACCGATGTCCACGAAAGCACCGAAGTTAGCAACGTTGGTCACGACACCTTCCATCCAGCTACCCGTCACAAGGTCGTTGATGGTCTTGATGCGGTCATCGAACTTAGCATAACGGAATTCCTTACGCGGGTCGCGGCTCGGCTTCTGGAGTTCCTTCACGATATCTTCCAAGGTAGCACGACCGACTTCGTCGGAGAGGAATTCATCGAGCTTGATGCCCTTGACGGCTTCGGCATTACCAACCATTTCCTTGACCGGAACGCCGACCTTTTCAGCCATCTTTTCGACGAGAGCGTAGTTTTCAGGATGCACGGCGGAATCGTCGAGCGGATTTTCAGCACCCGGGATACGCATAAAGCCTGCGGCCTGTTCGAATGCCTTCGGGCCAAAGCCCTTGACCTTCTTCAAATCTTCACGGCTTGCATAAGCGCCGTTTTCTTCGCGGTACTTCACAATAGCTTCAGAAAGCGTGTTGCTGAGGCCTGCCACGTGAGAGAGGAGCGGAGCAGAAGCGCTGTTCACGTCGACACCGACCATGTTCACGCAGCTTTCCACAACTTCGTCCAAGCGCTTCTTGAGTTCGCGCTGGTTCACGTCATGCTGGTACTGACCCACGCCAATGGACTGCGGATCAACCTTGACAAGTTCAGCGAGCGGGTCCTGCAAACGGCGGCCAATGGAAATAGCGCCACGAGTCGTCACGTCTTCCTTCGGGAATTCGGCGATAGCGATCATGCTTGCGCTATAGACAGATGCACCGGCTTCGGAGACGATAACGCGCGGCGGAACCTTGCCCTTGAACTTGAGAGCCATTTCACCACAGAAAGCGTCCGTTTCGCGGCTAGCCGTACCGTTACCGATAGCGATGAGGTCAATCTGATACTTGTCGATGAGGCTCATCAGATAAACTGCGGCACCGGCCTTGTCGTTCCACGGTTCATGCGGCTTGATGATGCCATGATCCATGAACTTGCCGTTCTTGTCGAGCACAGCGACCTTGCAACCCGTACGGAAACCCGGGTCAAGAGCGAGCACAGCCTTGTGGCCTGCCGGAGCGGCGAGCAAAACATCCTGGAGGTTCTTGGAGAACACCTTGAAAGCTTCTTCTTCGGCGGCGTCCTTGAGGAGGAGGCGCACTTCGCTTTCCATGCTCGGCTGGAGCAAGCGTTCCCAAGCGTCCTTGCACATATCTTCGAGGTACGGCTTCCAGACAGAGTCGTGCTTGATGACCTGATTCTGGAGATAACCGATCATTTCTTCGTTCGGGACTTCGATGGAGAGGCGGAGCACCTTTTCCTTTTCGCCACGACGGAGAGCGAGCATACGATGGCTCGGAATCTTGCCGACCGGTTCGCTAAAGTCGTAGTAATCCTTGAACTTGGTTTCTTGCTTTTCGAAATCCTTCTTGACCTTGGAAACCATGACGCCAGTCTTTTCGACCTTATTGCGGAGATACTGACGGAATTCTGCGTTGTCTGCAACTTCTTCGGCGAGGATGTCTGCAGCACCCTTGAGGGCTGCACGCGGGTCTGCAAGGCCCTTTTCTTCGGACAAATAAATGCGTGCGATTTCTTCGGCCGTGTTTCCGGTATTTTCCTGAGCCCACATCAAGCGAGCGAGCGGTTCCAAGCCAAGTTCCTTTGCGATAGTTGCGCGAGTACGCTTCTTCGGCTTGAACGGAGCGTAAATATCTTCGAGAAGAGTCTTGTCCTTGCAAGCTTCGATCTGAGCCTTGAGTTCCGGCGTGAGCTTGCCCTGTTCCTCGATGCTCTTGAGGATCGTTTCCTTGCGGTCCACAAGTTCCTGGAGGTAGTCGCGACGGTGGCTAATGTCGCGGAGTTCAATTTCGTTCAATGTACCCGTCTGGTCCTTACGGTAACGGGCGATAAAGGGGATCGTGCCCCCTTGGTCCATAAGTTCGAGCGCCTTAGATACGCGCCACACTTCAAGATTCAGCTCTTCAGCAATAATCGCAGAAAAATCCATTTGAGATTCCTACTTGTAGATTCCGTTTCCGGATTTGGGGTCCACCGAGCCATACACCCCTCATTGGATAGCACAGCCCGCACGGCCCTCGGTGACACAAGCCTGGCAACCACCGCTGCCAGACACCCCGTTCGGGGGTCTGTTGAATATAGCAAAAGAAAGTGTCAAATTTTCGACACATGGGGGCAAGGCTCAAAAAAGCCGTCCGGGAACAGCAGAAAAGCGGCCGAGACGCATCAAAACACATGCAACACTTTTAAAATTCTAGTTCACTAATGGTATCCCAACCACCCCATTAAAAGTTACCTTTGGAGTATAAAAAAGGGATGTTTTATGAAAAAGCTCAATTCAAGATTTTTCGTTTTTAGTCTTGCCGTTGCATTTACCACAGAAGCCTACACCCAGGATTTTTGCAACACAGCAACCCACAGCGGCGAAAGCACGGTCGTCACCTCCAACGACATCAACGATATCGGTAACTATAATTACGAACTTTGGGCAGACATCGGCGACAACTCCGCCACGTTCTACACCGACGGCTCTTTCTCCTGCGAATTCAACAACGTGAACGATTACCTCTGCCGCGAAGGCATCCGCTACGGCATGAACAGCGGGCTCAAGTACACCGACCTCGGACACCTTTACGCTGACTTCAAGCTGACCGATCCCAAATTTTCAAGTTATTCCAACGTGACCTACTCCTACATCGGCGTTTACGGCTGGTCGCAAGACCCGCTCATCGAATGGTACATCGTCGACAACTGGAGTCCGTATCGACCGAACTGGATTGGCAAATCCACCGAAGGCTGCGACGAATGTGGTCTGCGCGGTTCCATTAACGTAGACGGCGCCACCTATGAAGTCTATGTCGACAAAGTCCAGCGCGGTTCTATCGAAGGTGACAACACTCCGTTCACACAATATTTCAGCGTGCGTAAGAGCAAACGTTCTTGCGGGACCATCGACATCACAGCCCACTTTGACGGTTGGAAGAGCTTGGGCCTTGAACTCGGCAACTCCATGTACGAAGCGAAGGTCCTTGGCGAAGCCGGCCAATACCCCGAAAACGGAAACGCCTCTGGCACTATCGATTTCGCCTACGCTAAAGTCTACACCGGTGAAGCAAGCACAGCATTGCATGCACCGAAGTTAAAAGCATTTAACGAACAAAATTTGGAAATATTCGACATGCAGGGTCAATTCCTCGGAACCATCAGTACCACGCAAAGCATGAACTTAAGCAAAGCTATTAAGAACAAGGTTCACAATGCAGGCGTTTACATGGTCAAGCAAGAAAGCTCCATGAAAAGCGTAGTCATCAAATAAAAAAGTTTCAATATCAATCATAAACCACACCTAAACTCCAAAAGGCGGTCATGCATACCGCCTTTTTCTTTTTTATTATTATTTCACAATGCAAAAAAAAGTTCTTTCAAAATCAAGCCAGTTCAAGCTCGGCCTTACCTCTTACACCAAGGCATTGCGCCTTATTTGGGCAAACAATCTCGTTAGATATTTGCTGATTCCGGTTCTTTTGAACATTATCGTCGTTGTGGCTCTTGTATTTTCGGGCATGAGCATTGGCGACTGGATCAACGGCATCATCGAGCGCAGCGTTGAAAACATGAACGGTTGGATTCACGCAGGCATGATAGCCATCAAGATTATTCTACCGATTATTTTCTTTGCGCTGTTTATCTTTATCGGCGGAACGATTGTCAACATATTGATGTCGCCTATTTACACGTTCCTTTCGGAAAAGACAGAAACAATCCTCACCGGGAAGGAATTTCCGTTTGACATGAAACAAACTATTCACGACATCTGGCGAGCCATTCGCATCGCCATTCGCAATACCGCAAAGCAACTTTTGCTCACTGTACTTTGCCTTCTGCTGAATTTTATACCCGTTGTCGGAAGCGTAGCCTCTATTATCTTGATTTTCATTATCAACGCGTACTATTTCGGATACGGTTTCATGGACTACACCTACGAACGTTGGCGTTTACCGCCCAAAGAAAGCCGTCAAGAAACTCACAAACTAAAATTCATTGCTTTTACGAATGGCGCAATCTATTCATTACCGCTTTACCTGTTCTGCGGAGCGTTTATCGCCTCGTTCATCGGCGGCGTTTCGACCGTTGCAGCAACAATTTCGCAACTTACTCTAAAAGAACATTCCAATTAAATTATATATTTATACATACAAAAACTTTTTATAAGATGGAGACAATATGAACGCTCTTGATACCGAACAAATCAAACAGACCGCATGGAAGAAATTAAGTGGCAAGTGGACACAAGCTTGCCTCGGATTCCTATTATTCTTCATCATCTCAATCGCACTTGATCTTCCGTCTTTATTCTTCGAAGATGGTACCGTAGGCCAAGCTTTATACAACGGCATTTGGGGACCTATAGAATGGGCTTTAACATGGGTTTTGGACATTGGTATTCTCGCATTCTATTATGACATTGTCTGTAACAGACCTTTATATTACAAGCGCATATTTAGCGGTTTTACTCATGGTTTCATTTACGCCGTCAATGCGTTCTGCACGCAGCTTTTAATGAGCATATTCGTTGTGCTCTGGGCTTTTCTCTTGATTATCCCCGGCATCATGAGAGCGTTCTCTTATTCAATGTCTTTATACATTCTCATTGACCATCCCGAATATTCACCTTTGGAAGCCATCAAGAAGAGTAAAGAAATGATGTACGGACACCGCATGGAATTATTCATCCTCGAACTGAGATTTATTCCATGGCTCCTTTTATCGCTTATCACTCTGGGCATTGCTTTAATTTGGGTGGTTCCCTACATGTCAACAGCCTGCTGCGAATTCTACTTGCAGTTAAAGGAAAAAACTGAACAGCAAGAAAACGCAGAACAGCAAGTACCAAACGAACCAGAAGTAATCGAAGCAACTGAAGCATAATACAGAAAAGCAGCCTTAGCGCTGCTTTCTATATTTATAGCCATGACGCAAAAATCCAAGCTCCAGAATTACATTTTTGATTTGGGCGGAGTCCTTTTGGACATTCGCATCCAAAACGCTTACGAACGCTTTGCCGCACTAGGATTACCGCCAGCAGAACTTGAGCAAGGCGCAAAAATCAACAAGCTCATGGAGAATTACCAACTCGGCTGGGTCAGCACACAGGATTTTTGCAAGCTAGTCGCGGCTAAATGTTCCGCAGGAACAAAGCCCATCGATATTGAGCATGCATGGAATTCCATTTGCTTGGACGTCGCAGAACGCAAATTAGAAGCGCTCCGTCGTTTACGCAAAACCGAAGGCGTTGCTAGCGTTTCGCTATTGAGCAACACCAACGAATTGCACTGGGAATGTTGCTGCAAGAACTGGATCAACGCAAACGGGAACCGCCTCGAGGACTTTTTCGACAAGATTTTCTTGAGCCAGGAACTCCATTTGCAAAAGCCCGACTCCGAGATATTCAATACCGCCATTCGCGAACTCGGAGCCTCCCCTGCCGAAACGATATTCCTCGACGACAGCCCCGTCAACACCGCTGCTGCAGCTAATTGCGGACTACAAACACTTACAGTGACTCCGGATGTCGATTGGATCAAGGCTCTCGGAATTTAAATAGTCAAACGACATTTTTTTGCAAAAAAACAGGCCACATCGCACGATGCAGCCCGTATTAAACATTCAATCGATTTTATCTAAACAACTCTATTTGTACATGTAGCTTAAGCCGTTGGGGAACTTGATTTCCTTCATGCCGCCAGTTTGCACCTGAGCCACGGACTTTACTTCGCCTCCATAAAGAATATAATTGCCTTGATAAGTCGGCTTAAATGCAGCCTTGTCGGAACCATAGTAGCTGCTACTATTGTAGGTCAAAGCGGTGCATCCGGGAACATCCATCGTGTAGTTGCCAAACGCGAGGAGAACGCCTCCGCTAACTGTAAATCCGTCATCGGTATCAATGAGACCCCCAGCAAAGTTGTAGGCGCCGCAATCACTTCCACCTTGCTGACCACCCATGCCCGGGAAGCCCCAGCCACCGCCGAAATTGAAGCCACCGCCCATACCGCCGCCCATGCCGCCACCATTTTCGTAGCTCTGGCCGGTAATTTCAACAATCACCACACCGCCGGTCATTTTTCCAGTACCATTAGCATCTAGCCCGTCGACCATGTTGCCCTTCACGCTGATGTAATGGTAACCGCCACTGATGGTGATATAGCCGCTGCTCTCACTGAACATGGCCATGGAACTATTCTGGTTCTTGGGGCCACCACCACCATTCCAGCCATCGTTAGTTGCAAAAACGGAGGTCACGCCGCCCTCGGCAAAAATTTGGTAAGCCTCGATAGCTTCGAGAGATGTAACAACGTTAATCGTGGAACCTTTCAAGTACAGGGCGGAATCTGCGTGAATGCCCTTCTTCTTTGTCGAGATGGTCACGTCACCGCCGTTCATGTAAACCTGCCAGTTGGTACGAATCGCCGAAGAATCTGATTTCACGTCGATGGTACCACCGTTGACATAGATGTACTTTTCGGCAGAGATGCCCTTGTTTGGGGATTCAATCTTGATTGTCGATGCTTCGGTGGAATCGCTCACGAGAATGTAGTTGGCCGCCTTGATGCCGCTCTTATGACCCTTGATGGTGATGTTGCCACCAGAAATCTCGACATAGCCCTTGCCTGCGACAGTATCCTTGAAAGCGCCATTATTCTCGATGCATTCATCACTTTCGAGACCATCGCCTGCCTTGGCGGTAATGTTCAAGGTACCGCCCGAAATTTCGAGGCTGCCCTTGCCCTTGATACCGTCTTCGCTTGCAACCACGGTAATGTCACCGTTCTTGATTTTAAGATCGTTGCTGGATTGGATACCGTTCTTAAAGTTTGCCGTAACCGTCAACTTGCCAGCACCCTTGATATTCATGTCATCCTTGGAATAGATGGCTGCCTTTGCGGTATCCTGTTTGCCATTGACCGTAGTAAATACATGGTTTCCCTTGCCATCTTCTATTACGTTAGTCGTACCCTTGACCAAATGAATAACAGCCTTGTCGGCATTCTTCACAAGAATCGGGGAATTGGAGCTTTTCAAGGTCGCGTTATGGAGGTAAATGCCGGTATTGCCTTCTTTGTCGGTACCTGGAGTATTCACCACAACCTGGAAATCGGAGGATTCGCCGGTCACGTAATAGGCGCCCGGGCAAGTAATCGTTGCGCTCTTGTCTTCGACAGTAACGCATCCATTGTTGTTTTCCACCGTTGCCGTAGTACCCGACACTTTCAGGAGTATCTGCGAGCCGTTCAAGGTACGAGCATCTTCATTATCGTTTTCGTCATCGCCAGAACCACTATTGCCGGGATTGAACGTACTGGAACTAGAAGTTCCGTTATTTGGCTTAGAAATGCTAGAACTGGACTTTCCAAAGCCTGGAATTACCACGCTGGAACTTGAATGGTTACCGGGGATAAAAACGCTAGAGCTCGACAGTCTATTACCAGGATTCACGGCGCTAGAACTAGAAAATTCGTTGCCCGGAATAACGAGACTTGAACTAGAAAGTTCATTACCAGGAAATAATGCGCTAGAGCTTGATAAATCAAAGCCTAGAAAATCATTGCTAGAACTGGAAACGCCGCCACCATATCCATTGCCGGCCGCCTCCATTGGATTGGAAACATCAGAACAAGCCACAAAGCTCAAAACTGCAGAAACAGCTATCACTGGTAACTTTTTGATTTGCATCGAACACTCCTGTATTTTATTGTAATATAGATTCTATTCCTTCTAACAGGCCTGTTTGCACGAAAAATCCGTTGAGCCTTGCACAACATCAGATTTTATATTTCGTGCCCGCAGAAACGTAAAGAAATAAATACATCTATGCAGGAATGTTATAATCGAATTAATTAATTTATCTGCTTTTTTACAAACTTTATCACCAGCATCGTGAGGTCGTCGCTTTGTTCGGCACCATTCACAAACCCAGACACAGCCCGAGACATCGTATCAAGTAATTGTTGTGACTTATCGAACGATGGTAAATCGCGGTTCTCGGCACCATCACCTTCTCCGCTTACCGTACTTTCAACCCGTTTCAAGCCAAACAGTTCCTCGCCCGCGTTCATAGCCTCGGTAAGGCCATCGGTATAAAGTAAAATGATATCATCGGTGTCAATGTCCGATTCCTGCGAATTAAATTCTTTATCTTCGTCAACACCTATGGGAATATTGGCAACAACATCGAGATAGCGCATTTTTCGCCCCGTCACGATAATAGGCTTTTCGTGGCCCGCATTGCTATAACGTAAACGCCCTGTTGCCAAGTCGAGCACGCCCACAAACAGCGTAGCAAACATGCCGGTCGTATTCCCTCGACTAGCCATCACATTCATGTCGTGAACAATTTGCGCAGGATTATCTTCCTTAGAAGCAACCGTACGGAACACGGCCTGCGTCATCGACATAATAAGTGCAGCTGGAATTCCCTTACCGCAAACATCGCCAATATTAAAGAATAGCTTTCCGTCACGGATAAAATAATCATAGAAATCGCCACCCACTTGCTTTGCGGGGACCTGACTGCCGACGATATCCACGAAATCGTTTGCAGGCATCGGAGGCGGTAACATCGCAGTCTGGATTCTATTAGCAATGCCAAGTTCCCTATTCATCAGGTCTTTTTCGGCGCTAACCTTGTTCAGTTTACGGACACTGACAATACTGCGATATATAATAAAACCGAGAACAAGTATTCCAAGGACTTGCAAAACGATAACCATAAACAGAGAACGCTGCTGGTTGTTGTACAACTGCACAGCCATCGCAGAAAGATTACGCATCGGAAGATCAGCACCAATAACGGCAATTGTCTTGCCGTGGTTGTCACGCACCGGGCGCGAGAAAGTCGACATAAGCGCCACATAATAACGGCTCATGTAGGGTTCACTCCAAAAGCCATTTCCCTGCAACCCTTCGCGATACCAAGTGCGCTCTGTATAATCGAATCCTATAACCGTATCTTTAATTTCATTTGTTTTTTCATCCCTAAAAGTAAAGTACCCGTTGCGAACGCCATCATCCCCCACGCGATAAGCAAAATCAATTCCAACAATTTCCGGAGTAACCGCTATCAAATGCTGCAAGACTTTGTGCAAAGAATCATTTTGACCAAGAGTCGCTAATCGTTCGACCTCCGGTAACGCACCCGCAATGACAGCCTCCGTAATTTCCTTGATTTCAAAAGTACGGTTAGCAGACGTCAAATCTTGCTGGGCCATTTCCTTAATCTGAGCCGTAATTGCACGTCGCGTAGATATATACTGGAAAGCAGTAGTCGCTTCAAGCAGTACCGCCGCCAGTACAAGAACCGCAATGCTCCTAACTCTTGCAAGATTAGATGTGTTCATAATGAATACCTTGACAAAATGTCCCCTGATAGATATAAATCAATATACCTTTATTTTTTTTATTTTCGCATTTAAAAGGGTCAAAAAAAACATCAATTTACGGTGATTTTTCTAATTTTTCACCAATGTCTCTTTTACTTGCCATTTTATTCTTTGCTTTTTTCATCAGTGCCATTGTGCGTGGCAATTTTTCTTATGGCAAGGCGGATTACGATTTTCACGAGCACCCTGTGCAATTCGTGATTGTGACGGTATTCATTTTAGGGGTTGCGGTACTCTGCTTTTACCGATTCCTCGTCGAAACAAATCTTATATAAGTATATCTGTTTTCCGCTGGTAAATAAAGTAATAGAGCAGGTTCCAAGCGCCCCACAAAACGCAAAGCGACATTCCTATATAACCAATCGCATAAACGACAGACGCAATGGCGTCGCATTTTAAAAGCAAGCCCGTTTCGGACAAGATAAAATTCCAATCGTGGAATCCGTAAGGGGCTTCGGCGCCGGTGCCACCGCTGATGAGCATAAGTTTCATGGGGAGAGCGTCTTCGATGTAAGGGGCCACGTCAATCAAGTTTTCGAACGCCCACCAAAGAGCTATGGAGGCACCGAACAGGTCGCGAGGCTTAATCCACAGCGCAAAGCAGAATACTAGCGGCATGATGGTCTGGAACAGAGAACCTCCCAAAGACGTAATCAACTCGCTCCCGAAGATTCTAAAAACGATGTGGCCGGTTTCATGAACAGGAAGGTTTAGGTTGTGCAGGAACTGGACTATCCACGACTGATAACCGCCGAAAAACGCCTGCAACGAAAAGAACGCCATGGCAATAAGCAGAACAACACGCACCGCAAAAAAGTTCTCGCGACCAAGCGGCTTGGGCAGCAAAAAGAACTGCACCCAAGCGGGCCATTCATCCGGTTCGTTCAGCGAATCTAAAAATCTGACAAGCAACGGTTTCTTTTTATGTGGAGTCCAAGTCATATTACTCTCCGTAGATTTCTGGCGAACGGCTGTAAAAGCGACGGTGTGTGAAACTGTACCAAAGATTCGGATTTTCGAGGATGCGCTGTTCAAGCCACTTGTTGAATTGATTGTTGACTTTGGACTGCGCGAAATGCGCCGGAGATGCAACCTCTATCGCATGAAGTACGCGGACCTTTTCCGAAGATGCGCCGACCTCATCCATCCAGCAAATAAATACAGGAGTCTGCGGACGATGTTCTAGCAAAAAGTCCGGCAGCGGATTCACATTTACCGGTTGCCCCAGCAAAGTTCCTTCAATGGCGCTCGGAATACGAGAGTCCTGATCATCAAGCAGGCAGAAAAGATTGCCTTCGTCTAAAATCCGCAAAAAGTCGCGAGGCGTCCGGGCGTCCACAGAATAACTCCGGCCATCGACCGCACGAATTTTACGTTCGAGAATGTTGTTGAGCCACTTCGGTTTCACGGGAATGTAGCTTGCCACTAGCGGAATTCCAAGGCGGCAAAGCCACGGTCCCATCGCCTCGTAGTTGCCATAGTGCGCGGTCAAAAAAATTCCACCCTTGCGCATTTTTTCAAGCACAGGAATGGCAGCCTCGTCAAGCGAAAAATTCCAGCCGTCCACGCGACACGGGTAAGCAGAAAAATCATGTGGCAACCTTTTGAACGTTCCAAAGCAAAACAACAGTTCGCCAACATGTTTAGTCAAATTCTTTAAAAGGGTATCATAATCCGGGACTGCGACGGTCACGTGCTTTGCATTTGCAAGCACCGTTTTCTTTTTCCAACCAGCAAGATTAAGCACAGAGTAAGCCACCCGCGCAAAAACCACCGCCAACATTTTACCCATAAAAGACATTTCAGTTTAAAGATACGAAAATCGAACAAACAATAACGATAATGTTGTACTCTGAATGTACCTTTTATTTCTAAATTGTTCATGAGAGGTTTTTATGATTTGCAACAATAACACGCAGCAAAGTGAATTCTTCCTAAACGAGCCTGCGAACGCCCTACGTGGCAAAAGCGCCATTATATGGACTTTCGTATCCCTGGTGTTCACAATACTTGCCTGGATTTCTATTGAAGTTTTAATCCAGATATTCACGAGCTACACAAAAGGGTCAATGACAACTACGGAATCCTTTGCTCTTTGCATATCTCTATTCTTTATAGCAGTCTATTCCATAATCCTTCTTGTATACATCTACAAGTTCAGTATATGGATTTACTATGCCGTAAAAGAACAGAATCAATTCACCTCTACCGAGCTCACTCCGACAAAAGCAGTTTTACTCGGTTGCGTGATAGGGCCTTTCATTGATGCATTTATTTTCAAGGACCTGTTCCATAAGCAAAACGCGATTCTCGAGAATCACGGCCTTAAGCCAGCAGCTTTACCGGAATGGACATTCACCGCCACCCTGGTCCTTTCTTTTCTCATAATGTCCACTTTTATAACGGTTATATACCTCCCCGGAAGAATCGTCCTAATTATATTGGCCTCTATGATTTGCGCCTTATACATAAAAATCATGAAAGCCATCATAGAAAACGGACGCTTAATGCAAATCAAACGATTCGATGACTTAGTGAACCGCAAAGTCGAAGAAATCTTAAAGCAACGCGAAATTTCTTAACCCTCTTTTACTACTATTATAATACTATGAGTGAAAACTGCCTTTTCTGCAAAATCATCAAGGGTGAAATCCCTTCCAAGAAAATCTACGAAGACGACGATGTGTTCGCCTTCTACGACATCGCCCCGCAGGCACCGGTACACTTTTTGGTCGTGCCGAAGCGCCACATTGCAACCATCATGGACATGAAACCGGAAGATTGCGAACTCGTGGGCAAGATGCTCTACCGCGCACAGCTTATCGCCAAGGACCTCGGCCTTGAAGAAGGCGGCGCCCGCTTTGTGTTCAACTGCAAGGCTGATGCCGGTCAGACCGTGTTCCACATCCACCTGCACGTCGTCGGCGGACAGGAAATGGGTTGGCCTCCGTTCCCGGCAAAATAATCACGGCATAAAAGCCGCGAACCTATGATCAAAACTCGTGCCATTGTCCTGCATCGTTTTCCGTACAGCGACTCCAGCTTTATCGTTAAAGTCCTGACGGAAGAATGCGGGATTGTTTCGTTCATCGTCAAGGGCGGCAAGAAAAAGGAATCCCCGTTCCGCGGGGCTCTGGATCCGCTCTCGTTGAGCGAAGTTGTCTTTCGGCAAAATCCAAATACCGAATTGCAGTTCATCAAGGAAGCGACGCTTCTCGATTGGCACAAGGACTTGCGAAACGACTTGTTGAGCCTTGCGAAAGCGCAGGTCATCACCGAGATGATTTTGCGCTATGCCCCGCAAGGGGTTCCGCTCCAAGAAGAATTCGAGCGGCTAGAACAATCCCTCAGCGAATTCAACGAATGCTGCAGTTTCGCAAACACGCCCAATGCTGCAACATCGGCAGAATCGCCTTCGACAAATTCCGCGACGTCCGCCCACAAATCAAATATTTTCGCACGTTGGCTTTTAGACACTTGCGACATGTGGGGCTACAATCTCGATCTTGAAACTTGCAGTCGTTGCGGTAAAACGCTCGACAAACCCGCCGCAGACTTTTTCCCCGAAACAGGCGGATTCATTTGCGAGCATTGTCTCGGTGTCGACACGCCCCGTGCAAAAGCGGAAACGCTAAACGGTCTTTGGGCACTTCACCGCGGGCAACAAATTGAGCATCCGGAATTTACGGAAAATGCGCTCCTCACCTACCTGCGCCACCACATCGGATTTCTGAAAGAAATCCATTCCATAAAATTCCTAAACGAAACAAGAAAGCTGTTTGGTCAGTAGCCAATAGTCAATGGTCATTAGCGATTAACCATAACCAATGACTAACAACCAACAACTAGCTACTAAATAGCCATAACTTTACACTATTTGTATATTTGCCCCTAGTTAAAAAGTTTAAGTGAAGAGGTCATCATGTTAACACCAGAAGATATCAAAGCAAAAAAATCCAAGCACGAAATGATTTCCATGATCACCGCCTACGACTTCGCTTTCGCAAACATTGCAGAAGCCGCCGGAATTGACCAGATTCTCGTAGGCGATAGCCTCGCCAACACCATGCTCGGTTACAAGAGCACGCGTGAAATCGGCATGACCGAAATGCTCATCTTCACAGCAGCCGTCTGCCGTGGCGCCCCAAACACTCACGTAGTCGCCGACATGCCCTACTTGAGCGACAAAGATCCGCAAACCGCTTACGACAACGCCCGCCGTCTCATGGATGTGGGAGCCTCTAGCGTAAAAATTGAAGGCACACCCGCTGGCGTTCTTGAGTTCTTGCACGAAAAAGGAATTCCCGTCTGCGGGCATCTTGGACTTTTACCGCAGACCGCAGAAAACTTCAAGCAGAAAGGCCGCACCGAAGAAGAAGCTCGCGCCATTGAAGAAGCGGCCAAGTTTGTTGAAGGACTTTGCTTCGAAACCGTTCTCGAGCACATACCCGAAGAACTCGGCAAAAAAATCACCGACGAACTCAGCATTCCGACAATTGGCATTGGTGGTGGCAAGTTCACAGACGGTCATGTTCTCGTGATGCACGATGCCCTTGGCATGCACCCGAACAAGATTCCACCGTTCGCGACAAAGTTTGCAGACATGTATTCCGTTGGTGTTCAAGGAGTTAAGAAATACATCGAAAGTGTCAAGGCAAGAATGTAGTTGAGCCTTAGTTACATTCAAAATTTCAAACAAATTAAACACTTTCTTTTCAACAATCGATCTCTTGCGAGGTCGATTTTATTTTACTCAAAATAGTTAACGATAACATTTTTCTATCAAGCGATTTCTATAACAAAATTTTTTCAAAAAAAAATCACTTTTTTTTAAATTATGTGTTGATTATTTGTGAAAAAGAAGTTATTTTTCAGGTATCAACAAATAAATAACAAAAAAGGAAGAAAAAAAATGGCTACAAAAACTGTTGCAAAGAAACCCGCTGCTGCTAAGAAGCCCGCTGCCGCTAAGAAGCCCGCTGCCGCTAAGAAGCCGGCCGCTGCTAAGAAGCCCGCCGCCGCTAAGAAGCCGGCTGCTGCTAAGAAGCCCGCTGCCGCTAAGAAGCCGACTGCTGCTAAGAAGCCGGCCGCTGCTAAAAAGCCGACTGCTGCTAAGAAGCCCGCTGCTGCTAAGAAGCCGGCCGCTGCTAAGAAGCCGGCCGCTGCTAAGAAGCCGACCGCTGCTAAGAAGCCGGCTGCTGCTAAGAAGCCGACTGCCGCTAAGAAGCCGGCCGCCAAGAAGTAATCTTCTTTTTGACCCAACGATTTTGACCCGCAGACCTCTGCGGGTCTTTTTTTATATTGGCGCTCCGCCCCACGTTTACTACTTCGTCTATCAAAAAAAATTCCATAACAACAATTACAAGCATCTCGACAACAAAAGCGAGCCAAAAGCTCTCATTTAGATAACACCTCAACGTCAGAAGACAAAAGCGTCGGCCAAGGTATTGTCTTCGCAGTAGCGTGCAAAACGAGAGTCGCGGGCGACTGCTTGCAGGCGCACATGACCAAGTGAAGCCGCTGACGCCGTAGGCGTCAACTCCGAGCTGGGGCCCCGCCCGCATAAAGTTCTTTTTTAAATCTATTCAAGCAAAACCCTTTGTAACAATAATATCCTTTGGCGCTCCGCCCCACGTTTACTATTTTTGTTAGCATGATTTCAGAAAAAGATTTGACCAATTCGCAGAACATTCCCTTTGAAGAACGCATCGCCCGCATCGAAAAGATGATTGAAGCCGAAGCAGAACCGAAAGCATTTGAACTCGGACTTTTGCTCGCTCTCAAGATGGGCCAGGAAATTCGCGAAAAGAAACCGCTCGGCAGCACGACTGGCGACATCGTCGCCGCATGGAGTTCCAAGTACCCGGAATCCGTCGTCGAAGAAGCAATCGCTCACGCCAAGCAGTTCCTCACAAATCCAGGCGCCCTCGCCGAAAAGATGAAGAACATCATGCTGAAAAAGATGAATCAGCAAGAAGAAAAAACGGACGAGGCCGAAAGTGGAAAATAAACTCCAGGCAACCATTGACATCGGGAGTCACAGCTGCATTTTGCTAATCGCAGCGTTCGAAGACGCACCCGCCGCAGCTCCGACGGCACCTGAAACGCCCGCCAATTCCGAGACTCCCGACGCATCAAGCGACACGCCGGTAGCTCCGCGCAAGATTCTCGTGCCGAAACTCCAGAAGGTCGAAGTCTGCCGCCTCGGCGAAGACATTTACGAACACGGGAAAATCACACCCGAACGCATCCAGGAACTCGTCAACATCATGACCAAGTTCCGCATGGACTTGCACGCCCTCGGCGCAGACCTCAAAGCAGTCGCAATGACCGAAGCGATGCGCAAGGCAACAAATCCGGACGAAGTGATTGAAGCAGTTGAAAAAGCTGTGTGGGTCAAGCCGCGCGTCATCACCGGTGAAGAAGAAGGCAAGCTCACCTACCGCTCCGTCAAGGAATGGCACGGCGAAGGAAACGTCACGATTGACATCGGTGGCGGTTCTACAGAACTCAGCAACGGCGAAACTACATTCTCGATTCCCGTTGGCGCACTCAAGATGTTCAAGGCGATGGGCCCAATTCCCGGCCCGGAATACAAGAAGTTTATCAAGGAAACGTTCAAGGACTTGTCCTTCAAGGGCATGACGAAAAAACCCGTCTACCTTATCGGTGGAACAGGCACCGCACTTGCGATGGTTTTCTTGAACAGCCAAACGTTTGACTACAAGGCTATCGAAGGTCTCGAAATGAGCCTCGCCGACCTTGAAGCGGTTACCACGCGCATCACGAACCTTTCGAAAGAACTCCGCGCGATGCTCCCGGGACTTGGAAACGGCCGCCATGAAGTCATCATTTGCGGTTTGTTCTGGTTGCGTTCGCTCCTCGAAAAGCTCCGTGTAGAAACGTTCAAGATCAGTACGGCAGGACTCCGCTTCGGTTTACTCTACCCGCCTGAAAAAGAACCGGAACCCAAGCCAAAGAAGCGCCCGGCATTTTTAAAAAGCTAGTTGTTAGTCATTAGTTATTAGTTGTTTGTTGTTTGCGATAGCTATTGACCATAGACCAATGACTAATGACCATTGACAAATAAAGGAGATGCTTGATGGATCCAATCGCCTCTACGAGGCTCCAGGATGACAGAGCAAAAAGATTATGCGTATAAACAAGTACATTTCTCTCAGTGGTTTTGCTAGCCGCCGCGCCGCAGACGAACTCGTCGCAGGCGGTCGCGTACAGGTGAACGGAGAAACAATCTCTGACCTCGGTCATCAAGTGGATGAATTCAAGGACCAGGTGATGATTGATGGGAAAATCATAAAGGTTCCCACAAACAAAAAGACCAAGGTCATCATGTTCCACAAGCCTGCCGGCTGCGTTTGCACCAAGGACGACCCGCAGGGCCGCCGCACGGTTTACGATTACTTGCCGCCGGGATACCATAATTTCAAGTACGTCGGACGACTCGACTTGCAGAGCCGCGGTCTCTTGCTTTTCACTGACGATGGCGAATTGCTTTACCGCCTCACGCACCCGAGTTTTGAAGTACCGCGCAGCTATTACGTGTGGACAACGCGCCAGCTCAGTGAATCAGCAGCCCAGCGCTTGGTCGAAGGTGTTGACATTCGCGACCCGGAAGATCCGGATGCCCAGGAAGAAATCGCATTTGCAACAGACGTTTATCTCGAAAACGGATTTGCAGAACTTGTGCTTATCGAAGGCAAGAACCGCGAAATCCGCCGCATGATGCGTGCCGTCGGCTATGAAATCCGCGACCTTAAGCGCGTAAGCTATTGCCAAATCCAGCTCGGTGACTTACCCGCTGGCGAATTCCGTGAACTCACGCCCAACGAATTGAACAAATTGCGACAGGCAGTGCATTTGTAGGCGATCAATGAAACGTACACTCTATATCGGTGATGTTCATGGTTGCGCAGACGAACTCTCTGCGATTCTAGACCAATTCGGCTTTGTGCGCGGTAGCGATACCATTTACCAAACCGGCGATATCATCAACAAAGGTCCCGACATGATGCGCGCCATGCGAATCGTCGAAGAAGTAGGTATTCTAACCGTCCGCGGAAACCACGAAGAACATCTCATCCGCATGATGGAAACGCCCAAGAGCAACTGGACCGAAAAGCAGAAGAAGCGCTTCAAAGCGCTCTCGCTCGATGAATGGGTTTACATCCGCGATACCGTAAAAAACTGGCCGCTCTGGCGCGACACACCGCACGCATTGCTCGTGCACGCTGGACTTGAACCGGGCAAAACTCGCCTCGAAGACATGAGCCCCGAAGTGCTCCTTTCCATCCGCTACTGGAATGACAAGCCCTGGTTTGAACAGGTTAAGTGGAACAAGCTCGTCATCTTTGGACATTGGGCCAAAATGGGCTTCGTGAACATTCCTGGATTTATCGGTCTCGATTCCGGTTGCGTTTACGGCAAGGCTCTCACCGCCTGGTGCCCCGAAGAAGACAAGTTCTACAGCATCCCCGCACTCCGCGAATACACGCCCGTCAAGGACAAGGCAAAAGAATCCGAAGCCGCCCCCTGCAAAGTGCTCGGCGACAACACTCCCGATTCTGTGCCGCCCAAGACGTTCGATGAAATCAAGGAACGAATTGCAAGCGGCGACATCGCCTGCAAGGAAGAGACTCCCGAAGAATCGAACATCCGCAAGGCTAGCCCCTCCATCAGCGCTGAATGGGCCGGGTATTAATTTACTATCTTTTAACTAGGCAATAATCTAGGTAACACAATGACAGCAGAAGAACTTTACAATCGTCTCAAGTCCGTCAAGCCGGGCGCAGCCCTTTGCACCTATACCATGGAAAAGGTGGAAAAGATGCTCCCGCTCATCAACGAAATCAACGAACTCAAGAAGCAGCAGGATACCGTTATCCTCGCCCACAGCTACTGCGCTCCTGAAATTCTTTTGGGCGTTGCCGACTTCACTGGCGATAGCTTTAAGCTCAGCAAGGACGCCACAACCGTCCAGCAAAAGACGATTCTCTTCTCTGCAGTGCGTTTCATGGGCGAAACCGCCAAGATTTTGAACCCGCAGAAGGACGTGATTATCCCGGGCCCGCTCACGGGTTGTAGCCTCGCCGATTCCATTACCGGCAAGGACGTCGAAGAACTCCGCAAGCAGAATCCGGACTACACGTTTGTCTGCTACATCAACACGACCGCCGACGTGAAGGCCGCCTGCGACGTCTGCGTGACTAGCGGTAACGTGATGCACATCGTCGAAACGATTCCATCCGACAAGATTTTCTTTGTTCCGGATGCTCTCATGGGCCAGAACATCATCGACGAAATGAAGCGTCGCGGTGTCAAGAAGGACATCAAGCTCTATAACGGCTGCTGCTACGTTCACGAAAACTACGACCCGGATTTGATCCAGTTCTTCCGTAGCCAAAACCCGAATCTCAAGGTGATTAGCCACCCGGAATGCAACCCGTCCGTTGCCATGCTCAGTGACTACGTCGGAAGTACCGGCCAGATGGTAAGTTACATCAACCAGCAGCCCAAAGACAGCTGCATTTTGCTCCTCACGGAATGCGGTCTCAATGCCCGTATGCACTACGAACATCCGGACATGAACTTTATCGGTAGCTGCTGCATGTGCAAGTACATGAAGTCGAACTCGCTCGAAAACATCTTGGAAGCTCTCCGCCATCCCGAAAAGGCAGAACACATCTCGCTCGACGAAGGCGTGCGCGTGAAGGCCAAGAAGTGCATCGACGCCATGTTCAAATATGCCGAATAAAGCACCATAACCCATTACAAATTATACCAAGGCACCCTTAAATTTCTAAATTAAGGGTGCAATTTTTTTAAGGGAGGATTGAGATGAAAAAATTTCTATTGGCAATTGCTTTTTTGGCAGGGATTGTTTGGGCACAACCTAGCGATAGCGACTTCGCACAATGGGAGCGTTCTTATTACGCAAGCCTCGGTTTCAACGTCATTGCTAATCGTGGCGGTTTACACCATCGTCATATAACAATTCAAGACGAAGACAATTACACAGAAACCGTCAATATGCCAACCGCAAAAATTCTCCTTTCTCCCGACTATAACATCGGCGTGAACATCCGCGAATTTACTCTTGCTTTGTCTTTTCAATATTGGACCGAAGAAACTGCCATTAAGGACCTTCCCAAAGAACAGGATATGCGCTACATGCGTATCGGTGCAGAATTCACTTATAACTTTTTCTACCCTGAAAGGTTCCAGGTGGGCGTAGGTCTTGGATATTCCTATACCAATCTTAAAATCGAAAAGAATACCACTAGCGTCAAAGGATTTTTCGATACGAACTTCATGGGTTCCGGAGTTGCCATTGTCACAAACATGCGTTACTACCTGACAGAAAATTTCGGACTCATGCCATCATTACGAGTTTTCGAAACCTGGTATAAAGCGGTCAACACAAAGAACAGTGGTACCGTAGATATCAAAAACTATATTTGGCAAACATACATAGCTGTATCTATCAATGCAATGGTACAGTTCTAAATAAAAAAAGAAGGCACAAAAAATGATAACATTCCTAATTGGTGTTGCAATCCTCATCCTTGGATATTTCACCTACGGCAAGTTCGTCGAACGCGTGTTCGGTCCCGATGACCGCAAGACACCCGCGCTCGCAAACCCGGATGGCGTTGACCGCGTCCCGATGCCGCACTGGAAAAACGTTCTCATTCAACTTTTGAACATTGCAGGCATTGGCCCTGTGATTGGCGTGATTCTTGGCATCAAGTTTGGCGCCATCGTGTTCATCTTGCTCCCACTCGGAAACGTCCTCGGCGGCGCAGTGCACGACTACTTCAGTGGCATGATTAGCATGCGCAACAACGGTTACAACGTTCCGGCACTCTCCCGTAAGTTCTTGGGCAAGGGTCCGGCAAAGCTTGTGATGACACTTATCTCGGTCGCGCTCATTCTCGTTGGCGCCGTGTTCACCAACACTCCGGCAGCACTCGTGAATACGCCGATTCTCGCAGGCAGCCACGTTTCGCCGACTCTTTTCTGGATTGCCGTCGCCGTCATTTTTGCCTACTACTTCATCAGCACCTTCTTCCCGATTGACAAGATTATCGGCCGCATCTACCCGGTTTTTGGCGCCCTCTTGATTCTCGCCTCCCTCGCTATTTTCGTGGGCATCATCCCGAACTTGAACGTCCTCGATGAATTCTGCTTTGCAGACATCATGAGCAACTTCCACAAGCATCCGGCAGGCCAGCCGATCATCCCGATGCTCTTCGTAACGATTGCTTGCGGCATCATCAGCGGCTTCCACAGCACGCAAAGCCCGCTCGTTGCACGCACTGAAGTCACCGAAAAGACCGGTCGCCAGACATTCTACGGCATGATGATTATTGAAGGTTTGATTGGTATGATTTGGGCTGCAGGTGGCATGTTCATTTACCACCAGATGCCGGAACTTTTGACAGGCGCTTCGGGCGTGAAGGTCTTGAGCGTTCTCGTTTCGACCGTGATTCCGTGGGCTCCAATTTCGATTCTCGTGGTTGTGGGAGTGATTATCCTTGCCATTACAAGTGGCGACACCAGCCTCCGTAGCCTCCGCCTTACGATTGCTGAACTTACGGGCCTTGAACAGACCTCAGTACGTAACCGTTTGATCCTCACGGTTCCGATGTTCGCCCTCTGCGCCGTGATTATCTTCTGGAGCAACTTGAACCCCGAAGGTTTCAACATCTTGTGGAATTACTTCAGCTGGAGCAACCAGCTCATGGCCGTTTGCAGTCTCTGCGTGGCAACTGTTTACCTCCGCAGTAAAAAGAAAAACTTCTGGATTGCGCTGATTCCGTGCATGTTCATGACGTTCATTACAACCGATTACATCCTTTGGGTGAGCCCGGAAAACCTCAAGGGCGCTCCTCTCGGATTTGGTCTCGACTACAAGACGGCCCTCGTGATTGCACTCCATGACGCTGCTATTCTCGGATTCTTCCTCTGCGTTCGCGGCAAGGAGCTTACCAAGATGCCTGGTTTCGATGCCGATGTTTGGAGACCGGAACTGGACGAAGGTAAAATTCCGAAGGCTCAGTAAAATCGAGATTCGCAAACTAAACTAGCGCCGCAAAAATAAACGTCGCAAGATTCGTGCAAGTAAAAGGTTCAATCAAAAGCATCACGTTCCATAGCCAGCAAAATGGCTTTACCGTGATGCGTCTGAACGATATAGAAAGCAAGAAAGTCGTTGTCGTCACGGGAACTTTCCCCGCTTTGCAACCTGGCGAAACAATCTCTGTAGAAGGCGACTGGGGTTCGCATCCGAAATACGGAAAGCAGTTCCAGGCGACTTCTTTTGAATACCTCGCCACAGACGATAACGATATCCTTGAATACTTGGCGAGCGGACAATTCCCAGGCGTGGGACAAAAGATTGCCGAACGCATTGTGGAAGCTTTTGGCGATGATACCGCCGACATTCTCGACAACAATCCGGACAAGTTTCGCGCAGTGAAAATCAAAGGTTTCCCCGCCCGCAAGGTGGAAGCTTTTTTGGCACGTTGGCAAGAAGCGCGTCACAGCCGCGAAACGATGCTGTTCTTGTACAAGCACGAAATTGTCGGCAGTGTAGCGAAGCGTCTTTGGAACAAGTTCGGGCAAGCGACAATTGAACGCATCACACAGAACCCGTACATGCTCTGCGAAGAAGTCTGGGGCATCGGATTCTTGAAGGCCGACGAAATCGCACAGAAAGTCGGATTCCCGAAAGACAGTCCCGAGCGTTTTCAAGCGGCATTGCTTTACACATTGCAAGAAGCGTCCGTCAGCGACGGGCATGTGTTTTTGCCAAAGAACGTACTCCTGGAACGCACGTTCCGCAATTTGCGTTTGCAACCTGACGACGACAGTCCCATCAACACGCTCCTCGACGAATTTGAAAAAGCAAGTGAAATTGGGCGTATCAAGCGCGAAGGCGACGATTGCTATTTCCCGCCGCTGTATAACGCGGAGCAGCGCATCGCAGACAACATCAAGCTCCGTTTGCGATACAACGAACTGCCAATAGACAACTTTGAAAACAACCTTGCGCAGTGGGAACGCGAACACAAGTTCAGCTTTGATCCCATTCAAAGGCGAGCCATCCAGATGGCGCTCTCGCGAAAGATTTCCATCATCACGGGTGGACCCGGCACAGGCAAGACGACAATCCTTAAGGGAATTTTGTACCTCGCCCGCCAAATGGAAGAATGTGTAAGCCTCACGGCCCCGACAGGGCGCGCTGCCAAACGCATGGGCGAATGCTGCGGCGAGAAAGCCCGCACAATTCACCGATTGCTCGAAGTGGACCCGATTTCGGGCAAGTTCCACCGCGATGGCGACAACAAGCTCCAATGCAATTTGCTCATTGTCGATGAATTCAGTATGGTCGATACGTGGCTTGCCGCCTCGCTCCTCGAAGCGACGCCACTCAACGCGCGAATTGTTCTCGTAGGCGATGCCGACCAGCTCCCCAGCGTGGGAGCTGGCAATGTGCTGAACGACTTGTTGCGTTGCCCCAAGATTCCGAGCACCCGCCTTCAGCACATTTTCCGCCAGGCCGGCGGAAACGACATCGCCGACAAAGCATCGAAAATCAATCAGGGCATTAGCCCCTCGCCCATCGAAGGCACGAACTTCCACTTTTTGCCTTACGAGTCGGCCGATGAAGCTAAAGACATCATCGCCCGCCTCGTCACGCGCGGCATCAAGGAAAAAATCGACATCGATACGCAAGAGATGCAGCTCCTCACGCCGATGCGCAAAGGACCGCTCGGCATTTACGAGCTAAACAACTTCTTGCAAGACCTCTTGAACCCCGGCAAGGAACGCATTAAAATCGCGAGCGGCAACTGGAGTACCGGCGACCGCGTGATGCAAATCCGCAACAACTACGACAAGAACGTGTTTAACGGAGACGTCGGTATCATCTACAAAATCGGGAAAGACACGAAAAAAATCACCGTCTTTTACGATGACAAGACTGTCGATTACGAGCCCGACGAAGCCGATGAACTTATCCTTGCGTACGCCTGCACCATTCACAAGAGCCAGGGTAGCGAATACCCCGCCGTCATCGTCGTGCTAGATTCAAGCCACAGCATCATGCTGCAAAGGAACCTCATCTACACCGCCATCACGCGTGCGAAAGGCCATGTGTGGATTTTGTCTGCACCGGGAGCGTTCTATCAAGCCGTGCGCAACAACCGCAGCACCCGCCGCTACACGAGACTCACCGAAAAACTGGGTTAGCTCAGAGGATGACGAGTCGCAAAATGCGCGGGCATTTCAGCACAGGCATGCGACGATTTTCATCATTATTGACTAATAACTAATGACTAACGACCAAATTTATTTCGGCCAGTAGCCGGAGGGCTTTTGGTTCAAGTAAATGAGTCTTGCCCATTCGCTACTTTTTGCAGCATTCAAGAAATACAGTTCATCAATCCAGCCCTTGAAAACGCGGTCCACCTTTCCGCTGGACTGCTTGCGGGCGCCAATGACAAACGGACCATCAGCAAATCTCTTGTCATCCGTATGGTTGCGCCCCACTTGAACATCTTCGAGAACGCCATTCCTGTAAATTGCAGTCGAATCGCCGGACTTCACCACCATAAAGTGAACCCATTGCTTGTAATCAGTTTCCGGCGCAATCGCGATGCTCGCCTCATACCAATGATCCAAATCCGATTCGTCGAGTTCCTTGTACATCCAGCTAGAACGGTCGCTATCGCCAGCCTGGTACTTGAAGTGGTATTCCGATTCGGACTTGCCCCAAATAAACCGCGATGTCGAAGTATCTTCAGCATTCACCCAGAACGAAGCGGTAAAGTTGGAAGTATCCGTTAACGCAAAGGCCCAATGGTCTGCGGATTCTTCAACTTCAATAAACGAAGTTTTTCCGTTAAAGTAGAACGCCCCGCCAATAATCCCATCGCCCGTAGCAACATCCGTCACATGCCCTTGGAACGTAAAATCGCCAACATCTGTAATAGTCGATTCCGGGAATTCGGTTTCGTCGAAATTCCATGCAACCACAAAGCCTTCCGAGAACGAGAACGGATCGTCAGCACGCTTCAAGTACATCGGCGCATTCACTTTGCTAGGTGCATTCGTCTTGTTTAGAACTTCGCTATTTTCTGTCCAGCGAAAAACAAGCTTTTGCATTTCCCTTTGCGGGTAAAGCGTCGTCAGGCGAACCCACAGCCCAACAGTCCCCTCAATCTCATCGGAAACCGTTTGATAAGTAGTCCAGTCCGAAGCCGGTTCCAAATAAACTTCAAGCGAATAAAGATTCCTAACAAGCGATTCCCGGTCTTTTGCATTCAAGTCGCTCAAGCGCACATAAAGCGGAAAGCCCTCGATAGTATCGTGCAAGTCAGCGCCCTTCGCCGTCGTGTTCAGCGGGATTTCTAAAGTGTGAACCGTATCATCGTAGAAAACATCCTGGAACGCATAGTATTTGTCGACAAAAACCGCATTGATGCTTTTAGAACCGCTACTCATGCTAATCTGCAAAGAATCGTAGTACGAAGCAGGCACCCCAACAAAAGAGGCATACGTCCCCAAATCATCAGTTTCAATTTTTGCAGTCGACTTGTAAGTGGACCCGACTATAGAAAGATTCGCCACCGAGTCTTTAACATCTTTAAAACGGACTCTAATTTCATGGCTTTTAGGAATGTCGAGATTCATGGACAAAGTCGATTCGTTCGCAATTTTGACACCCGATTCACGGAGCGCAAACGACTTTTCCGAATCTTCGTAGAACGCTTCTATGTTATACAAGCCATCGGGAACATGGTCGAATTCATAATGCCCCATGGAATCCGCAGTCGTAGAATAGTAGGCCGTGCTATCATCTTTTGCCGGATCGTAATCTAGCGGAACACAGTAAACACGAGCATAAGCAGCACGTCTAAGATAAATCGGATTGCTAGTTCCATCATCGTACGCAAGCGTACCCATCAATTCCGGGGAACCGACTTCAGAGCTGTTTCCGCCCGCCACCTTATTGTCGGAGCAAGATACGAGGAAAACCATTGCAAGCAACGCCTGCAACACGAACAATGCAGAAACCGCCGATTTAGCCAATCGAGTATTTCGTTTCATGGCATCCTCACTTGGACAACGGGAAAATCTGGATATTCATCTGGAAAACGCGGCCACCATCCTCGTCCTCATTAGCAATCATAGAAATTTTTTTGCGGAATTCATTGATGCACTTGACAATCTTCTTGTAAGATGCCTCCGAAATGCCGAGAGTCACACTGCTCACGTTCCTTTCGGTCGAAGGAACATTGGTAATGGACTCCTTTGCGAGATCAATAAATTCCTTGTGGTAATTGATAAACGCCTGCTGGATGACCTTGTCGCCTGTGCTAATCGCCGGATTGTTCAAAATCCAGTTGCCCTTGGCGTCCTTCTTGATCAGCCCGACGCGTTCCAGCAAATCCACCGCCTGCCGCGCCTGCTCTCCAGAAATCGGCGGCATCAAGCGCGCCCCGAGAGCATCGTAATCGCCATCAAAACCAATCATCCCGATAATTGAACGAATTGCAGAATAGTACCAGTGCGAATAAACTTCATACTGGTACGCACGAGTCAAAAGCATCTGCTGCGTAAAACGGTAAGTCGCCGTGATTTCTTCCATGCGCTTCTTGTAGTTTTCACGCTCATCGTCGTTGGACGCCTGGCAGAACAGCACCATAGCCTCGAAATACGCGGCCTCGCTTTCATCGAATTGCAAGCCACCGACTATTTTTGCAATGCTTGCCGGAGTGAGGCTCTTTTCGCCCTTCATCACACGCGAAATAAAATCCTTGGACGAAAATCCCAGCTTGTCCGAGAAACTCCGCAGCGAATAACGGCGGTTCAAGGCTTGCGCACACTCAAAATAGTGCCGCAAATAAGCGCGGTAATCATCAAATTCAAAAACCGACATGCGCTTCGGAGGGATAGAACCGAGACGTTCTTCAGGCTGCGATTTTTCTGCACTGGATTTCATACTCTAAAAATATATTGTAAAGCCGATATTCGGTAAAAAAGCCCCAAAAACAGCATCAAAATCGTTGTCTACCGAGGACGCTTTGTTCCCGAGGCACCTGTTTTCCCTCGACATTTAGGGCATCCGCATCTATCTTTATAAAAAAAGGAATTTTGCTCTAGCATCGGATTGAGCTATAAAAGCCCCACACCAAAACAAGCTCTAGCGATGCTACGGGAACAGGTCCATCTCTCAAACATATAGGGAACGACTCCGGTCGTTCCCTTTTCAGCATGTCATGCCGACCTTTTTGTCATCCCGGCCTTGTGCCGGGATCACCTTTCCTTATCAGAAACTACCGTTTCCGATAGACCTTTTGATGCGATGGTCCGCGAGTATTCAGAACACGGCCTTGAGCATCAAAGCGTAGCGCCGATTTAGCCATGTTCGCAGTTGCCGCCGAATTTTCGCGAACGACACGAGCCCCCGGCTTCAAGGCAGTCGTCTTTTCGACTTTCAACGGAGCAGTCACAATCCTTGAATGTGCATTCGCGGACAACCTCACAGAGACCTTATACTCGCCCTCGCCCGTAACCACAAGCGTTTCAAGAGTTTCACCTTCGAGGAGTTTTCCGTCTTTGTACCACTGGTAACCAAAGCCCTTCGGAGCCTTGAGCGTCGAGCCATCCTGCGTTACATGCAACGTATCCATCTGCAAATGGGCATACACAATTTCGGCCAAGTGCTTTGCGCCCTCAACAGACGGATGCACCATATCTTCCAAATACCAGCTCGGATTTTCAAGTGCGCTAAAACGAGAATGCAAGTCAATCACGTTCACGCCCTTTTCGAGCCCAGCACGCAAAATCGCAGGGTTCACGCGATTCACGACCGCCGTATCAAGAATATTCCATTCTACGTTGTTCACATAAGGTGCCAAGCAAATAAAAATATGCGGTTTCGATTTCACCTGAAACGTGTCAATCAACGCCTCAAAATCCGCCGTAATCGCAGAGTCCACCGCAGCATCCTGCGCCGGAGTATTCCAAGTCGTGTACGATTTCGAATCATTCGTACCCAGTTCAATGATAACCGTATCCGCCGCAAATTCAATCGCCGGCGCAAAGCGGTAACCCTTCCAATACGAAGCCTGATCGTCCTTGCGGACCGTAAGCCCGCTCACGCCGAAATTCTCGACCGTATCCGCCATTGCACCGCCATCACGCAGCAACCCCTGCAAATGATGCGGATAACTCGTCTGATCCGGCCAGGACTCAATCCCATAACCAAACGTGATGCTATTGCCAACGCAAGCGACCTTGCCCGCCGCAAACGCCGACACCACCATTGCTGACGACACAGCAACCGCAGCCAAAACAATCTTCCCAAACATATTCATAACCATGTGATAAATATAACGATTCTAAAACCCAAATTTTGTCTCAAATCCAAAGCAACGGCCTTTTGATGGGGTCACATCGACAAAAGCAATTCCATCATTATCGTAAACCGAACTTGTAACACCATTCCAATATTGATATCCACCAAAAAATCCTATTTCCCATAGAAAATTTCCCAAATTCCATACCACACCTAATTTTCCAATTGCATTGCCTCCCCAACCAAAACTTCTATGTTTTCCAAGATCCACTTCTATTCCTCTATAATTATCATACAACAAAGACGGAGATGCCATTACTTGAACAAAAATAGACATGCTATTATAGGGAACATTGCGATGTTTTACGTGAACTTTCGAAAAAAAACAACATCCCTGAAAAGATTCGTTTCCAAATATTGTCTATAGCCAACCCCAACACTCCAAATACTTTTAAAGCCTTCCCATTCGTCTTGAAAATCATAAAATCTGAAAATCGACGAAAAATTAAACATCATAGAACCACGATAGCTATTCTCTTTCTCTATGTCAAAATCCAAGACTACAAGGCCAAAGAAAAACTGTTAAAGCATCGGAAAACACGAATAAATTTGCATAGTAATTTAATGACGGAGGTACCGAATCCGTAACAGAGTGATACAAAAGCTTAGACTCTTTCTGTTCGTCAACTTCATTATATTCACTATAATACGCGAACATAGGTTTGACAAAAAACAAAATCATAGCAAAAAGAATAGTCGGATAAAATCTAGACATATAAAGCAATTTATAAAAACGATCCTATTTCAATTTAATAAAAAAAGGATGCCCACGGCACCCTTAACACCCAACTCATAACTCACCTACGCACACAGATTCATCAGGTCATAATACATAAGACGTGTATGCGGGTCATGGTCTTCTACGTTCATGAAGCGGAATCCATTTTTCTCGTAAAAGGGAATAGCCTCCAAATATGCGTCAACCGTCAGGAACCGGCATCCAGTCTTGTTCTCAAAAACGAACATGGACTTGATGTAATCCAAGACCGTCGTACCAATTTGTTGACCTTTGGCAGATTCATCAACGCCCAAACGGCATAGCTTTACCGCAGGATAGCTTTTCAAGCGTTTTTCATTGGGGAATCCCTGCTTTTTGCGAAAACGGTTAAACTCCGTTTTATCCTTAAAATCTCCGACGGCCACTTTGTCATTTGCCAAACTGCAATAGGCCAGCATGCGCCCAGTTTCGGCATCAGCACAGGCATAACTCACGGCTAGCAAATGCTTTTGGAATCCCGACGCACGATTTTGAATAAAGTCATCTAAATCGGGGTCGCCACAGCGAAAGTCTTTAACGGAATTTGCAGGATTTAACCGAATAAATCTTATTTTTGTCTTTTCTATGTATTGTTGAACCACGGATCAATACCTCCATTGGCTTCTTCGCGAGCACGCTTTTCGGCCATGCCCAGTTCATAAGCCTTTTTCATAAATTCGTAGTTCCGCAAGCGGCGGGCACGAATTTCTGGAGGTTCGGGACGACGTTCCTTCATTGCTGCAAGAAAACGGCGGGCATCCTCACCAAAGAGTATAGGAGTTTCACGAATGGGTCTGGCCATAGCTTTGTCCTTTGTTTATTTCATATAAGTAACGGATATATTAACTATGGAGCATCACTAGACAGGTGAAACCCGGCAACACACTTCTACGGTGGTGTCTATAATATAAAATGTTCAATTTTCAAAAACAAGGGGTCGCTTGTCGGGCCCTGCATTTTGCCAACAACCGTTTGCAAGACTAATGAAAAAAAGGACGAGTTCAATCTCGTCCTTTTTGCTTACGTATTGTATTCCCTGTCGGGGTGTTCCGCCATCTCGTCCAATTGAATCTGGTGGATGACCACGTGGCCTTCGACAAGACTCTTTTGCACATCGATAATGCGCTGGTTCCAAGAACCTCTGAACTTAATGTCCAGCGATTTTTTCGCCATGATAAACGGACCGTCGATGAGGATGTCCGCAAACGAGAGCAATTCAAAGAGCTCCGGTTTTTCGGGCGTAAGCTTCATCAGCTGTTCGTACGTGTACCCCGTGAAAATCACGAGATTGAGACCGCGTTCCTTGATTTCGCGTGCAAGCGGAACAAGTGCCGCCGCCTGGTCCATCGGATCGCCTCCGCTAAACGTCACGCCATCGAGCAACGGATTTTCCTTGATCATCGTGATGATCGCTTCGCGCTCGATAAAGTGTCCGCCCTCAAAATCGTGCGTCTGCGGATTCTGGCAACCCGGGCAGTTGTGGTGACAGCCCTGAGTAAACACAGTCAAGCGGATTCCGGGACCGTCCACGAATGATTCGGGCTCAATCCCTGCAATCCGCAGTGGAGGATATTCATCCATCTTATACGCCGTGCTTTACGCGATCGTTGACTTCAGCGCGCTTGGCGTTGTTGAAGCGGTCGACTGTACCGACGAGGTAACCAGTAATGCGGCGGATGCGTTCGAATCCGATTCCTTCACCATACTGAGACATTTCTTTTTCTGACATTTTTTGCACTCCTTGTAAAATTATCTGATTCCTCTGAATGCGGGCATTCCAGGGAATTTCTTTCTAAGTTCTTCGAGCTTTTCGCAAGAAATCGCATGGCCTTCGCTACGTCCGCAACGCGGGCAAACATCGCCAATCACACCCACGAAGCCGCAAACCGGGTCGCGGTCCACCGGATGGTTGATGGAACCATAACCGATACCCACCTTTGCCATGTGCTTCACAATCTTTTCGAAAGCATCCAAGTTCTGCGTCGGGTCGCCATCGAGTTCGATGTAGCTGATGTGGCCAGCGTTGGTGAGCGCGTGGTACGGAGCTTCGAGCGAGAGCTTCTTGAAAGCCGAGATTCTGTAGTAAACCGGCACGTGGAAAGAGTTAGTGTAGTAATCGCGGTCGGTAACGCCCGGGATAATGCCAAACTTCTTCTTGTCCATACGCACAAAGCGGCCCGAAAGGCCTTCTGCAGGCGTAGCAAGCAAGCTGAAGTTGAGGCCCAAACGTTCGGATTCCTTGTCGCAGAATTCGCGCATGTGGCCGATAATCTTGAGACCGAGTTCCTGAGAAGCTTCGGATTCGCCATGATGCTTGCCCGTAAGCATTACCAAGGTTTCGGCAAGGCCGATAAAGCCAATCGAGAGCGTACCATGCTTGATGACTTCGCCCACGGTATCTTCCCAGCCGAGTTTATCGGAATCAATCCACACGCCCTGTCCCATGAGGAACGGGAAGTTCTTGACCTTGCGGCGGCTCTGCACGGCAAAACGTTCCATGAGCTGGTCGCTCACGAGTTGCATCATGCGGTCGAGTTCCTTGAAGAACAAGTCCACAGACTTCATCTTGATAGCGATACGCGGGAGGTTAATCGAGGTAAAGCTCAAGTTGCCACGGCCATAAGAGATTTCGCGGCTCGGGTCGTAGTGGTTGCCAATCACGCGGGTACGGCAGCCCATGTACGAAATTTCGGTTTCCGGATGACCCGGTTTGTAGTATTGCAGGTTATACGGAGCGTCCTGGAAGCTAAAGTTCGGGAACAAGCGCTTTGCACTCACGCGGCAAGCGAGCTTGAACAAATCGTAGTTCGGTTCGCCCGGATTGAGGTTGATGCCGTCCTTGACGCGGAAAATCTGAATCGGGAAGATAGCCGTTTCGCCACCACCGAGGCCTTCTTCGGTCGTGAGGAGCAAGTTCTTCATGACCATGCGGGCTTCCGGTTCCGTGCACATACCATAGTTGATGCTAGAGAACGGAGTCTGGGCACCAGCGCGGCTGTGCATGGAGTTCAAGTTGTGGACAAAAGCTTCCATGGCCTGGAACGTTGCCTTGTCGGTTTCTTCGTAAGCCATCTTTTCGGCAAACTTCTGGGCGTTCTTTACCGTTTCGGCGTCATAAGTTTTGGAAAGTTCGTGGACTTCAGTTGTCTGGAACTTTTCATTCGGCACGAGCGTTGCCACCATACCCATTTCAGCCATTTCGCCGTGGAGCTTTTTCACCACCGGCTGGATTTCTTCTTCGGTCTTGCCCGTCAAAAGCATGAGCGCCTTGACCATGTTCGAAAGGTAAGCCTTGCGGTACGTGATGCGCACACCGTTTGCCATGGCGTAATCAAAGTTCGGCACGGACTGTCCACCATGCTGATCGTTCTGATTACTCTGAATGGCGATAGCAGCCAAAGCGGCGTAGCTGCGGATATCCTTCGGTTCGCGCAAGTGGCCATGACCCGTATTGAAGCCATTCTTGAACAACTTAATCAAGTCGATCTGGCAGCAAGTCATGGTGAGAGAATAGAAATCAAGGTCATGAATATGGATATCACCATCCATGTGGGCGCGGCTGTGTTCCGGCTTGAGCATCATCATCGTGTAGAAGTGCTTAGCGGATTCGGAACCGTACTTGAGCATGGTGCCCATAGCGGTATCGCCGTCGATATTGGCGTTTTCGCGCTTGAGGTCGGATTCCTTGGCCGAGCTGAACGTAATGTCGTGAAGCGTCTGCATGAGGCGAGTGTTCACTTCACGCACGCGCGTACGTTCGGCACGGTACAAGATATAGCTCTTGGCGGTATCGGCGTAACCACCTTCGGTCAAAGCCTTTTCGACGGCGTCCTGGATTTCTTCGATATCCGGCTTCGTCTTGTTTTCGGATTCGAGATGGCCAACGGCTTCGGCAGCAACCTTAAGAGCAACGTTTGTCAGAAGGTCATCGCTTCCGAGCAAATTCATCTGAGCTTGGGAAGCCTTTATCTGTTCATCCAATTCGCCAGAGGCTCTAAACGCCTTGATTACAGCGTCTGCAATCTTTTCGATGTTGAACGGCATCTCGCGGCCGTCGCGCTTTTTGACAGTAAAAATCATCTAAAAATAACCTTAATATCCCGTTTCCTCAAATATAGTCAAATCCATTCAATTTTACTATATCTTGTGTTGGAGTTCGGACCACACCCACAAGATGTAGGTCAACCCACTACAAGTATAATAAATAACAGAACATTTTGGAAGATTTTTTGCACGTAAGATGTAATTTTTTTATAATATTTCCTCAACTTATCAACAGAAAAAAAATAATGAACAATCAAATCACAATTCTTCTATCGCATCCGAACATTTCTAACTCCATGTTCAACAAACACTTAGTGGATATCAACAGAAAAAATCCCAATTTTGTGTTTCACCACCTTGACAAAAATCGAGTTAATGGCTACTTCGACCTGGAAGCCGAAAAAAAATTGTTGAAGGAGTCCAAGGCGATTGTTTGGCAGTTCCCTATATATTGGTATAACTCCCCCGCCAGTTTGCGCGACTGGCAAGACCAAGTCATGAGCCCGATAGTCTACAGCGCGGACAACTTCTTGAAGGGCATGCCCGTACGCGTCGTATTTACCGCAGGCGCCGCCGCAGAGCACTACACGCACGAAGGGCTTAACCGCTACACCGCCGAAGAAATGCTCATCCCGTTCGAAATGACTGCAAACGCCGCCGGCATGAAGTGGTTTAAACCGCTCGGATTCTACGGTTGCAGCCCGGATACGACAAAAGCCACCCTTGATAAGGCGGCCCAGGAATATGAAGAAAGTTTGTTAGAACTACTTTAGTTCAAAGACGACGCGGACAGAAGCGCTCACCTCGACGGAATCTGCAATGGCACTTTCGTCGGGGGCCGATTCTGCGACAGCGCCATCAAGCATAGCAGATTTTGCCATCATGAGACCATTCGTGCGGAGGCGAATCGGCCTGTAGTAAATACCGCCACCTTCGCCGTTGATTTGCAACACGCGACCAAGCGTTGCGCCTACGCCATCGGCGTAATCTTTAGCTTTTGCCTTAGCTTTTTCGCCCACAGCCTTGACAACCTTCGACTGAACGGCGTTTTCATCCTTGAGCCCAGCCGACGTGCGATGGATTTCAACATCCGGTTCCGGAGAAAGCGCCTGCACAAGTGCAGCAGCATCAATCTTTCTGTTCACCGTAATCACAAAACTCTGCGTTGCCACGTAACCGACAAGTTCGCGTTTGTTGTTGCGGTAAGTCCATTCCTTGCGGATATCCACGCTGTTCTGCTCCACATCGGACTGCGGAATATCGAGCTGCTTGACATTTTCCAGAATCACGGAACGTCGTTCGGCAATGCGTTTAAAGACCGCATCCTTGTCCTTGCCGCGGATTTCAAGGCTAAAGCCCATCTCGAACTTGTCGGCAGCAAACTTCTTGGTTTCAGATGCCGAAACTTCGATGCGCGGCACTTCGTATGCAACTGCTCCGTTAGACGCGGCCACAGGAACAGCAGCCGGTTCCGCCTTCACGACGCGAATGAGAACGCACACGCAGACGATCAGCAGTACGAGATAGATGATATTGAGCAATTTTGAGATCATCGTTAAGCCCTCTTTTTAATGTTATGGATTTAAAATAGTCATTTTCCAAGCGAAAGACCAACGCAGGAAAAAGTTTTACACCAAAACAACAAAAGGCAACTCCAACTGAAATTGCCCTATCTAACTACAACAATAATTCAAAAAATATGATAGTTAATCCATTAGGCAACGAACAGAGATGTATGCAGATGAAGCCGTAGTTGCTGCGCTTACAGATGTTGAAGTAAACTTGGCATAATACATTTGTTGTTGAGACAGTTCATCAACAGAAGCCATCATAGATTCTGACAACAAATCTATTATATAAATATACTGATTCAGGAAACACCTAATATGACAAACATTATTGAACAGGAGACAATAATTTACAACAGCGGGAAAACTCTTTTGCAAAGGAAAAATCAGCTGGAGCAATCCTTAACTTGGATGAAATTTTTTCATTGGCATGAAAGCCCATAGACTTTACATAATCTTGCAAGTTGCCATAAACAATCAGATATCCATTGAGAATACCATTAAAACCTATAATGGGCTCACATGGAGTTAAACTCCATTGTTTTAGTTTCTCTGAGCACTTTATGTAATCCGAACGATGACCATTAGCGGAGAAAGATAAACAAGTGGCTACGTCTTTTCCTAATTTGGAAAGATCAATTGAAATTGCCTTTTTGAAAATAAAAGATTCAGCAACCATTAATACAGCATAACAAAAGCATGGTATTGATGGTTGTTGCGTTGCAGAGACTTGAGGACCCATTAAAGCAAAGACTGCGGCAATCTGTTTATCGATTGTTTCAACAGTACGCATATTTAAACAGCCTAATACGGATTGAATGAAGTTTTTAAAGTCATCATCTGATGAGGCTTTGCTCAAATCAAATAAATTTTTTGACAGAGCAAAAGAATCTAATAGTGACGGTTGCGGGTCATTTGAAGGGACTGGAATAATAATATTTATGAATTTTTGTAGATAGTAATCTGTAAAAGGCTCACTTTCACCCTCATGCCCAAATACTTTTGCTATAGAGCCTGCAAGTTCCTTCTTGTTTATAGATAGCAATGTGACAAAAGGTGTATTTTCGTTAACATGATGTAAGCGTTCAAGAACCTTAATTGCGTATTCAGGAAGACAACGGTCCAACTCGTCTACAATGAATAAAACTTTTCTGTCAGCATTAGCAAGAATTAGAGCAAATTGGATGATTTTAATAGCTTTGCTTATAGTATCTTTCGAATCAAAATCTTTTGAAAAGGCTTCCTTATATTCTTTTGAAACTACATCTTTGCCTAGTTCAATAATTTTACTAATATCAATTCTAGTAGCAGCCTTGATAAGTTCTGCAGTTGTCCCAATTAAGAATTCGGCAAGGTTTTTAAAGGTGGCCTTGTTAACAAATGAGGGAGGGTTTTCTTCTGCAACAATTTTGTTCAGGGTTTCTGCAATTACAGACATTATTGCAACAACAGGTTCTTCATAATAATCATATTTCCAACAGTTATATTTTACAACAAGATACTGATCTTTTACTATTTCATCAAGCATGTTTACTATAAAAGTTTTCCCACTTCCCCATGTGCCATCAATGGCAAAAGAAAAACCAGTATTGTCTTCAATTTTCTTGTCGATAATTTTTTTCAAATTAACGACAAAATTCATTCTATTTAGTTTGTCTTTTTCTATATACATTCTTAATCCTTTAATCTAATCTCTAGATGACGTGCCACGAGGTGGTTCTGTCAAAATTGCAATCATTTTCTGTCAAATCACAAATTTTTAGCCCAGCATCTTTGAGCTTTCTAAGTACAGTTCCACTGGGATGTCCATGCTTATTATTGTATCCGTAATAAATGTATATGCACATGTGCCTGAAGTTACGAATTTCGCGACAAAAATTTTCGTGACTTCCATGATGTTGCAATTGGTAGTCAAAATTAAATATTGAATAATCTTGAAAGTGATTCTCTATTTGAACAATTTCTGAGGAGGTTTTTAAAACGATATCGCCATTCATCCAAGTTCCAAAATATTCATTTAAACAAGCAAGACATCTTATACGCTTGGGATTTGGCGCGGAAATCATCGCCATAGAGGAGTCATTGCGAATTTTGCTGATTTTGGAATATATGGCATCCAATTGTACTTTTTTATTATTAAAATCTGCAACACTTGAAACGCCCTTGATAAAAGCCTCATCCGTTTGAGACAAAACATTCCGTGCATTGGGTGAATAGAGTGTAGCATCAACATAAAACTTTATGGTCCATAATGGATACCCGGAAGGATTATTTGAAAAAATCCCCAACGATTGATTATGGCTCATTGGAAGAATAGGTACGTTTTCATCATCGTTGATATATTCCGGGACATCATGGCTTACTTCATCAGCATTTACTTCAATGCGTTGATGCCTTTGAATTGTGTTGAAGAAAGAATTTAAGGTGTCTTGATCATTGCAGTTAAGGAAGAAGAACAACAAATCTATTGGACTTGTATGAGGTAGAATGATTTTCTTTATATTTCTTCCTTGAGCCAAGGAATCAATGCAGTTGATATGGTCAGCATCAAGATGGCTGATAACGAGATAGTCGATATCCTTGTAAGGGAAGTGGCTTATTTCTGATTTAATTCGCGCTTTTGGACTGAGAGTACCACAATCATAAACAATTACTTTTTTTTCATCGTTGTGTATAAGTTCTTCTGAAAAAAAGCCTCCTTGGCCAATTGCATAAAATGTTTTATGAGAATAAACAGTGGACATCTAAGCTAAACCTCTGTTTGAAGGTTGTACAGGTTAATGTAGAAATTGAATAATTTTGCTTATAAATTAGTTTATTTCATTTACACCTAATTCTATTTTAGAATTATTAGCTATGTAAATCACATTCCGAATAAAAAAATGGCAAATAAACGCTTTGCTGAGGAAATTCAACATAATTACTGGATCCTTCGCTCAGCTCAGGATGACGCGATTAATCCATTCTTATACGCGTTTTGCGCAAACAAGATTCGCCACAAAGTTCACGACAAGTGCCACCACAATTGTCGTGGTCATGCTGATGAAGGGCATCCACGGCCAGCTAAAGGTGTTGCCGAGAAGTGCAGGCACGCCAAAGGCGGGGATTCCCTGGATCAAGACGAGGCTTGCCATACCGCAAAGCACAGCGACAATCACAACCCAAGCACGTAAAGCTTTTTCAGCAGTTCCAAAAATTTTGTCTGCAAAGAAAGCGAGGAGGAACATACCAAGAAGCGGGCCCGTGAAAAGTCCTGTAAAGAAGAGAGCATTCTTAAGGAGGCTTCCCTGCTGCGTTGCCGCAAAGAGAGCAAAGAACACGCCGAGAACGCCCCAAACAGCCGTCCAAATTTTTGCGCGTTTGAGCCCGCCCATTCCCGTTGATTCGTCCCAACCAAGGAAATCGCGTTCGGACGTATTGCTAAGCGAATTGATGGCGCCCGAAAGACTGCTCATCGCCGCCGCACAAATAGCAGCAACAATCAAGCCAGTCACGCCAGACGGCAACGCATTTACGATAAAGTACGGGAACACGTCATTCTGTCCGAGACCTTCCGGAAGCATTGCGACTTGAGCTTTCTTGTAAAAGACAAAGAGCGCTGCACCCACCCAGTAAAAGAGAATCGAAACGGCGCAACCAAGCACCATCGAAAGTACGCTTGAACGGTTCGCGGCCTTCACGTCCTTGCAGCTGAGGTAACGCTGCACGAACTGTTGGTCACAACCGCGAATGGCAATTTCAAGAATCGCGTATGCAAAGCCTGCCGAAATAAGCGTACGCGCATTCGAGACATCCATCGAAGCATTCCACCAACGCGTCTTGCCCGCATCGCTTGCAAGTGTTGCCATTTCGCCCAAGCCGCCCACTTGATTTGCAATAATCAAAAGCACGAGAACGCCGCCGCCAAAGAACACGCAGAACTGCATCACGTCAGTCCAGATGACCGCCTTGATTCCGCCAAACCACGTGTAGAAAATTGCAATCGCCGCCGAGACAATAATCGCAAGTTTCAAGTCGATGTGCAAAATCTGAGCAAGCACTAGCGAAGGCGCATAAAGTAAAATTCCCGTGCGGAGGAGCAAATGCAAGCAGTAAAAGACAGCAGCCAAACGGCGCACCGAGCGGCTACCAAAACGCACTTCGAAAAGTTCATAAGCGCTCGAAATGCCCGATGTGCGAAACCTCGGGATAAACACAAAGCCAACGACCACGATGCTAAGCAACGCGCCAATCTGGAACATCAAAAACGTCATGTCGTCGCCGAACACATCAGCAGGCGCGCCAAGGAAAGTCGTTGCACTCACGGAAGTCGCAATGAGGCTAATGCCCACAGCCACCCACGGCATCGAGCCGCCGCCGAACATATATTCCTTGAGATTTTTGTTGCCGCGAGAAACCCACAAACCAATGGCAAGCGAGAGGAGCAAGTAAGCGAATAAGACAAACCAATCAAGCGCTGTGAACATTTTTAGATATTAAGTTGTAGGTTTTAACAATAACGTCATTCTGAGTCCTTTGGGACGAAGAATCCAGTTATTTCTAGCGAACAATTTTACTGGATGGGGCTAAAGCCCCAACTCTTCGGCTCGGTTATGCCCATGCAAGCATGGTCGCAACACTCGCCTTCCAAGTTGTCTTTCGACTTCGCTCTGGATGACAGCTTAAGATGACATTTCATCTAAGTTCTAATCTCCCACCGCTTCAGTTTCTATAGTTTCAAAGCGTACGACCTGGTTGCGGCCACCATCCTTCGCCTTGTAGAGAGCCTGGTCAGCATTGTTCACGGCCTTTTTCATGTCCGAGAATTCCGGTTCCACAAGGAAAGCACCAATGCTAACCGTCACGCGGAGCGGATCCGTCTTGTGCACGTTGAATTCCAACTTGCCTACAGCCTTGCGGATGCGTTCTGCAGTTTCGACCATGCCCTCGGACGTTGTATCAATGAGCGCCACGACAAATTCTTCACCGCCGTAACGTGCCACAACGTCTATTTCCTTGCGGATTTCACCGCTAATAGCCGTTGCAATACCCTTAATCACTTCGTCACCGACCGGGTGACCGTACGTATCGTTCACGCTCTTGAAGTGGTCAATGTCCATCATCAACACGCCGATGTTATACTTCTTACGGTCAGCGCGAACTTTCTCCGTGCGGAGCGCTTCTTGCAAGGAGCGGTGGTTCATGAGGCCCGTAAGGCCATCACGTGTTGCAAGATCCTTGCCCTTTTCGAACTGGCATGCACGAGCGTAAGCAAAGCCTGCAACGCCAGCAAAAGCCTTGAGCAATTTCTTTTCGTGATCCTGATAGCGGTTGTTATAGCGGCTTTCAAGGCAAATGGCAAGTTCTGCAGTCTTGGAATCCGGTTCCGACGAAACCGGCATTACAAACAACTGACGAAGTTCCATATTGCGCTTTTCGGAATCGTTCAAACGCGGCACATAATCGGCATAGCCCGAATTGAACGAACGGAATACCGGGCGGTTTCTCATAAGGGCTAGAACAAAAATACCCTTATCAGACAAGGTAAATTGCTTATCGACAAACTGTTCGGAATCCATACCCACGCAGTAAATCACGCGGCCAGCACCTTCTTTGGGCTTGTCTAGCAAAAGAATCGTCAAGCGGTCAAACGGCATGTTTTCCTTGACGTACTCGAACATTTGCTTGTAAATATCCTTCACAGACATGGTCTGGAAGAACTTGCGTTGGTAATGGTAAAGCGTACTGAACTGTTGCTGTTCAATGTAGTTCTGCGCCGAGATATAGCTCTTGAAGCTCACCATGTACATGGCGTGAGCAATGAACGAAAGCGCCTGCGCTTCGGCAGCCGTAAACGCATTCGGGTGCAAGGAGTCCACAAGCAAAACACCGAGGCGGCGTTCATCGCGGTCGAGCAGCGGAACACCCACCAACGAGCGGATCATGCGGTTTTCGATGTAATACGTGAGGCGCTTTCCGACAAGCAAATCGCCTTCCAAAATGCGGGACACTTCCGGGCGCAAGAGCTGGCTCAAGATACCCATATTATCCGTAATCTTTGCACCGGTATCGATGATATTCGGGATATCGCTCTGGAACGTTCTCAAGCGCAATTCATTTGCACTACCGCCATTCGTAAAGATGGTAAGCGTATTTGCCTGCGGCATAAGAACCTTGAGGCAACGCAACATATCGCCAAAAGCTTTGTCCACATCCGAATTTGCACGGGCCCAAACTTGATTGACACGGAGCGAAGAGTTGGGTTCGTTCGTATCCATCTTGACATTGTTCGTAAATTCATTGCGGAGGTCCGGAGAGACAACCGGCGTAAGCGCCGTCGAACGCTTATTGCTCTTGATGACCGGGAGCACGGACGTGTTCGGCGGAACATTCGGGCGGTTCATGCAGGCAAGCGAAAACGCAACAACAGCAAACGGGATAAGGAACAGGAACATCCCCCCCTGAAAAGCAAGACCTAGCAACGCTCCAGCGACCACAAATAAAATTTCAGACACGGACATTTAAAACCCTCTACAAGCGAAATGATCGGTATAACATGACAAACGCGAGACCAGCATAAATGAAGTGACTGTTCCACGCCGCCCAGAACGGCGACAGAGCCCCGTTTTCACCCATTTTAAGCCCTATTCTCTCTAGAATATAATAGCTAAAAACGAGCAACAGACCAACACCGAATTTCTGGGAAAGGCCCCCAGAACGGCTATACCGGTGGCAAAGCGCCGCCCCAATCAAAAGAACAATCAAGTTCATCCAGTGCGCCGAATACTTGAACTGCAGAGCAGTCTCCATAGCTCGGGTATCTTCGCCTGAACGTCTTAGCACATTGATGCGCTCCTTGACCATCTTGGAATCCATTTCGTCAGCGAGTTGCCGTTCGTTGATAAGGTCATTGGGGTGCGTATTCACCTTGCCCTTCATGCTTTCGGCGCGGACTTGGGAAACCTCAACAGAGCCGTCTTTCTTGAACACACGATGGTATCCATTTTCAAAACGCCAGAACCCAGCCTTGGTAACCGAATCCTTTTCAATCCAGCGGATAGCACGAACGTCGTAACGTTCGACCAAACGCCCACGATCGCGCACAAGCAGCACCACATCGCGTCCTTGTCTGTTTTTGCCGGAGTAATGTTTAAAGAACCAACTGTTTTTTTCGCTATCGATAAACGTAAAGTCCTGTTTTTCCTTGATGCGCGGATTTTTGCGTTTTTGCGCATTCGTTTCCATGATTTCAAAGCGCTTGTGGTTTGCATCCGGGAGCCAGTGTTCGCTCATTTCGTACGAACCAATCGACATGAGAATGCCCAAGAAAAATATGGGGAGAAGCGTTTTGAACGGACTTTGACCGGAGCTCTGCATGGCACTCATTTCGAGATGACGAGCCATGTTACCTACCGAGGCGAGAACCGCAATAAACAAAGCAACCGGGGTGATTAAGTACAAAATATACGGGAGATAACTCAAGTAATAATCGCTGACAGCTTTCATGTCGCGAGCAAGCCAGGTCTTGATGTTACCAACAAAGTCAATTACAACAAAGATGAGAATTGCTCCGCACACCACGATGAGGAACATCTTCAAGAAATTCCAGATAAGATATCGAGAGAACTTCATCAGACATGCCTCACGACTTTAAGGAAGAATCGACCAATAGCCTTAAAGATTACAGAAGGCTTTAATCTAGATTCGCCCGAGAAACGGTCGCGAATCATTGCTCGCGTAAGGAGAATTCCGAACACACCGATGATGATATTCGAAACCCACATGGCAAGTTCCGGAGAGACAATCAGACGGTCAGCCAAGTTTTCGCCACCAATAAGGCAAATCCAGTAAATGACAAAGAAAGCAAGGCTATAGAGAATACCCGTACCAATACCACCCTTGCGCGCCATGATTCCCAAAGGAGCTCCAATCAACACGAAAATGAAGCATGCAAAAGCGGTACTGAACTTTTTATGGATTTCGACCATGTACTGCGCAGAACGTTTAAGTTCACCTTCCATGCGGCCCCAAACACGCTCTGTAGCGCGGAGCGAGGCGGTTTCCTGCACGCGGATTTTGCGAAGCCCCTGCACAAACTGCAAGGAATCGCTCATCGGCACACCACTTGCATCTGCTGGGAGAATGCTATCACCTACGGCCAAATCGCGAATGCGGACAAGAGTCGGTAAACGACGAGCTCTCGCCTGCACTGCAGCCGTATCGTACTTGGCTCGAGCATCCGTCACCACATCCCACATCATTTCGACAGGCATTTCGCGGTCGCTCCTGTAACTCCTGCTACGGCGTTCCAGGCGGTCATCTACGTTTTGCATGGCCAAATCTTGCGAGAAGAATCGGATACGGAAATAGTTATCCGCATCATCAGGATCGACGAGATGCGTTTCGCCACTACGGAGGCGGAGCATAAGCGTAGCCCCGTTATCCACATAATCCATCGAGGCGCTGTCGGCATACACAATTCGCGGAGCGCCCTTCTTTTCCATTTCAAAAATTTGGATTCCATAGAGCGTGCCCGAAACAGGGTCAATGCGGTTCACCCAAAGTTGCACACCCGGGAACTGCGTAATGAGTCGTCCGGCATCAATGAACACATGCGGTTTTTTGCGAGAAACGGCGTTCATGAGTTCCACGGAACGATGGTTTGCCTCCGGGAGCACCCAGTTGTTGAACACGACCATCAAGACCGAAAGCAAAAGGGCAACAAGAAGCACCGGACGCATCAGCGACAATGGTGAAATGCCAGCAGCCTTGACAGCCGTAATCTCTTGGTCGCCCGACATACGGCCAAACGTCATGAGACTTGCTACAAGAACCGCCATCGGAATCGAAAGCGAAAGCATCCAAGCCAAGTTGAGCGCAAAAATTTCAAGAACTGTAGATGTAGGCAAGCCCTTGGACAACACATTGTCCAAGATTTTGACCAAAAAGTCAACTACAAACAAAAAAGTAATGCCAAAGAGCGAAGCCAAAAAAGGACCTATCAGCTCTTTCAAGACATAGCGGACTAAAATCATTTTTCTCTAGAGTCGTTTTTTTCTACTTTACAGCATGAAAGTTAGAATTAACCAAAGAAAAAAAATGAAAAAAGTTTTCAAGAGTACCCTGTTCGTTCCTCTTTTCCTTTATATGGCAACCATGATGGGTTGTTCCTCTACTACAAATGAAAAAATCACCCACACGGACTGGTGCAAAAAGCGCTATGAATACGCAGAGGAACTTTTCAAGGCTAAAAAGTACGGACGCACTGTCGAAAAGCTCGAAGAAATTCTTTCTACCTGTGCAGGTTCTGGCTACATGGAACAAGCTCAGTTCTTGCTTGCCGAAAGCCATTTCAACCTGGAGCAGTGGATTGAAGCCCGTGGCGAATACGGAAGCTTTATCGTGAACTTCCCGGGTTCTCCGTTTGCAGAAACCGCCGAATTCCGCAAGGCAGTTTCTTCGTTCAACATGGATTACAAGATTGACCGTGACGAATCGAACACGACAACCGCCATGAAGGACTTTGAACGTTACCTCGCCAACCACCCAAATACCCCGCTCCGCGACTCGGTCAATTACTACTATAACTTGCTCGTAGACCGCGTTGCCGAAAAGGAATTCCAGACAGGCCGCCTTTACTTGCGCATGGAAAAGCCGCAGGCCGCCGTGATTTACTTCAAGGAATTTTTGGAAACATACCCGAAGGCTAAGCGCCGTCAAGAAACGCTCTTCCTCATTGCAGACGCCTACACGGACCTTGACCAGTTCGAATCCGCAAGAGAATACCTCGCTGTTGCACAGAACGAATCTAGCGAAGACAAGGAAATTCAAAAACGCGTGAAGAAGGCCGAAGAAAAGATTGCAAAGGCCGAAGAATCCTATGAAAAGCGCCTCAAGAAAGAAGCAGAAAAGAAGCGCATGCAGAAAGAAGAAAAGACTTTGGCTAACTAGGCGCACGGATGAAGTTTAAGTCCAGAAATATCGTTTTTTCGTTCGTTGCAACATTGCTGCTTGCAGCAACAGGCTTTGCCGCGAGCGAAGAAAAGCTGGACCACGACAATTCCATTTTGTCCGTCTTTGTGCAGCCATCAATTTCGTTCATCAGCTTCGAAGAACGCAAATACTTCCAAAATGCCATCGACACCATCTATTACGGATTCAAGGAAAACGCAGTCAATAGCGCCGAATCCTTGAACGTAGCAAAACAGGATTTCCAGAAAGTCAATTTTTGCTTTCCGATTACAGCGGGAATCCAGTGGCAATTTGCCGAAGACCATTTTTTGAGTGCGGGCATCGGGTTTATTTACGATAACGAATCGGTTGTATTGACCGACCGCAAAAGCAGCACTCACAGTTACGAATACACGCTCCAAGGCATTCCATTGTATTTGGAATACCGATTTGCCTTGCCCAAGAATTTTATAACTCTCAGTACGGGAGGACTTTTCAGTTTAGCCGTACGTTGGTACTGGGCGTTACCGGGCACCGAAATCTACACGACCTGGGGTAAACTCGAAGCCGAAACACCACTCCTTGGCGCAGGCTTTGGCGTAAGCGTGGGTTATCTTTTTGCAACTTGGAAAAGCTTTAAACTTTACGGCGACATTGGATTCAATTCCATCTCCGTGAAGTCGAACAAAAAATTCTCGGACATTGTGCCTAACGGTCCGAACGAAAAAGCAAAGTGGAACCTTGGTGGGTTACAATTGCAAATCAGGGGTTCTTTTGGACTGTGGAATAAGCCAAAGCCAAAAGACGATGACGACGATGATGACGACGATGGCGAAAACGCAAAGCCAAAAGTCATGATTATCGACGATACGAAAAAAGACTCGACAAATGTAATTGCAGATAGCGCGAAAGTGGATTCGACAATCGCGAGCACCTCCGTTACGGATTCGTTGAAAACGGTGCAAGATTCTGTGAAAGTCACTGCCGACACGGCAAAGGTCGCAGACTCGTTAGGTGTCGCTGCGGATTCTGCAAAAGCAACCATAGACAGTGCAAAAGTCACAGCAGCTACAGCAAAAGACTCTGTTGGAACTGCGCAGGCAAAAGATCCGGTCACACCTGCAACACCGGCAGAAAAAAAAGCGCCGGCAGTACCCGCCGAAGAAATCAAAACAAAAGGTGACTGATGAGCTTTTTACCAGGGGAAAAATTGCGTTACGCCGAGACGCATTTTAAGTTCAAGCTACCCTGGTCGCTCCTTTACAAGCCGTGGCCCGAAATTATTTTCGATGCACCGTTCCAGTTCGTGCCAGGCGTTGAACCCACGTTATGGATTGTGGTACGCGATGCCGACCGTTTCCCGACAACTCTAAAAAATGCAGAAATTGTTTTAAAAAGCGCTGTCGACGAATGCTGCGGAACGTATTTTGAAAATGCGCGGGCACAAGAAGCGCAGACACGAGATGCGCGGTTTCAAGATGCGCACAAACCCAGAATCACCATCTGCAAAGAATTGAATATTGAAGTCCGAGAGCAGATGAGATTCATTCCGCTTGCGCTCGGGAAAATTCCTGCGGGCTCATACGAAGCGCATTGCAAACTGACCGTCGAACGCGACGGAAAAACGCAAACATTTGAGCGCTGGAACTTACCGCGTTTAAAACCCGTTCCGCTCCGCTTCAAAGTATTGAACGAAAAGCCTCCCATCGCTCCCGGCTACGCCGCGGGCGAAATGCACTGCCACACGCATTACTCCGCAGACCATGTGGAATATGGCGCTACACCCGAAGTTTTGCAACAAGCGGCAAAAGCAGTCGGGCTCGATTTTGTAAGCTGTACCGATCACGCTTACGACTTCGCCTTCACACAAGAAGACTACACGAAAGAAGCAGTCTCGCCCGTTCCAAGATTCCAAAAGTTGAGCGAAGAAATCGCAGCGCTCCCAGAGAAAGATGAAAACGGAGGCGACATGCCGCTCATGATTGCTGGCGAAGAAGTTTCTGCCGGCAACAGCAAAGGCGAGAACGTGCACATGACCGTCCTCGGCCCCGAAGGTTACCTCCCGGGCCTCGGCGATTGCGGCCGCTACTGGCTCGAAAACAGGCCCACACGCAGCATCAAACAAATTTTAAACATGACCGAGGCGCACTGCTTTGCAGCGCACCCATTCCAGCAAATGGGACTCTTGGAAAAATTTGTATTCCGCCGCGGTTATTGGAAACCCGAAGACTTGAACATCAAAGGAAAGCACCCCATTCGCGGGCTGCAATTCTGGAACGGTATCCGCGATGAAGGTTTCAAGCTCGGCCGAGAATTTTGGATAAATGAATTAGGAAAGGGTAATTATTTATTGCCTATCGGCGGAAACGATGCCCATGGCGATTTGAACGGCATGACCGCTGTAAGCCTACCGCTCTTTTCGCTCAAGCACACCCGCGCCCATACATTCGGAAACGTCCGCACAGTTGTAAAATTAGACAAGAGCGGTTCGACAACCCTCGCCGACATAAACGCAGCCTTCGCCGCCGACAATTGCTACATCACAGACGGTCCTGCACTCTGGTGGGAACGCACCGGCAAAGAAATCACATTCCACGCCCGCAGCAACAAAGAAATGGGCGGCGGTTTCCGCTATATCCGCATTTTCGGGCGCAGAGAACTCCCCAACGGCAAACTCGCACCCACAGAAGAAATCATGCTCGGAAGCCTTGTCGCGGCCCCCGATCACGCCGACATTCCCGTCACGACCTTCGGCTTTGCCTACGTGCGCGCCGAATGTGAAACTGCAACAGGCAAATTCGCCCTCACTTCGGCAGCTCAATTGTTATAACGACGTTTCAAAAAATTCCTTAAACATTTGCTTTTGAAACGTTTGCATGTTATTTTTTGAATAAGCAAGGAGTCTATTTGAGCGGATTTTATCTTTTTAAAATGTTTGAGGCGAATTTCACTTTTTGGCACGCGGTTTGCTTTTAAACAAAAACAAGAATAAAATATCCGATTTACTAATGACGCAGAAGGAAGGTAACCATGCCACACTTTATATCGCCCATGATTCGCCGCAGGCCTTCCGCCGAAGATACGCATTCTCGAGAATCCGCGCCATCCACAATTGAACAAAGTATCGATTTTTCACAAACCGCACAATCAGAAGAGCCGCAGACTCCGCCCGACGTGCGCATCAGCGAGGGAGGTTTTAGGCAAATCCGCGACGAAAGCCTTGTACTCTTATCACAGGGAATCTCGCACCGAATCGATCGTTCCGAAGAAGGCCCTTTCCAGATTTTCGTGGAGCCCGAAAAACGCCGTGCCGCACAATTCCAAATTCGCCTTTACCACCGCGAAAATCCACCTCGCGATGAAAATCCGCCTCTCCCGCTAAAGTTCACGCTCCAGCCGCTATGGGTCCTTGCTATTCCCATCGTTTGTACGCTATTCGACTTCTCCGACATGTTCGTCCAAATGCACAACGCAGGCATCGCCGATGCCTCCAAGATTCTACGCGGGGAATGGTGGCGCACGATTACCGCCATGACGCTCCACAGCGACAGCCGCCACCTCGCATCAAATCTCGTCTCAGGGTTCCTCGCCTTAAGCTTGCTCCATTACCGCATCCCGCTCGCCAAACTAGTGCCATTCTTGGCGGTCGCAAGCGCTGTCGCAAATTTCTTTGTGGCGCTTACAGTGCAGACAAATTTCCGCTCGCTCGGCTTTTCCGGCTTCGTTTTCGCAACCATCGGTTGCCTCGCCGTCATTGAATTCCGTCTCATGCCGCGCGAAACGCACGGCATGCTCCGCAGATTCGCGCCGCTCTGTGGCGCCGCCTCCCTCGCTGTATTCTTAGGCCTTGGCGAGAACGCCGACATTCTCGGCCACCTTTATGGTTTTATTGCAGGCCTCCTTTGCGGATTTATCCCCAAAAAGAAAACGCTCCGCTGGGGAGCGCCAACTGCAGTCACAGATATATTCTGGGTTCTAGCCTATTACGCGTTGTTCGCCATCGGCTGGGCGTTAGCATTCTAAGCGCGCCATTAAAACGCGGACCCGACTTTCACACCTTTTTTGTCCAATTTTTTCAGTTCTATATAGAACCTTTCCACAACCTGTTTACGGATTTCATTTTGTTCTTCTTCGCTAAAATTGCGATTACGCGATTTGAATTCGGCAACAAGCTGATTACACTTGGCCTGGTCATACTCATGCGTTTCACACTTGATGCCGCTGTCCACGACATCATTCACAAACTTTTCCGGGGAATCTCCACACGCGGTCAGAGAAATTGGAATAGACACCAAAAGTGCCAAGAAAATATTTTTCATGGCCCCACCCTCCCATTTTTAGGTTGTGTATGCTATCAATATAACTTATACAGACTGACGTAGATGTAAATTGATTTTTATAAAGCGCTTTTAATATTTCATGAGTTTTTGATATTGAATTTCAAAAATTTTTTTCTCATCATCCAAACTCATTTCGCCATTAAGTTCAGTAATGCGTTTATCCAGTTTTAAGCACTCTTCTTCAGGCCATTGCTGGTCATTTTCGCAATTTGTCACAAAGACATGAACTGAATCAACTGTTTTTTTCAACAATTCACTACAATCATTACAATCTGCTGGTAAAACAGCAGGAGCTTCACCCAAAAATTTTATGCCGGCGTCATCTTCTTCTTTTCTTTGCTCTACAAACTTGCCCGCCTTCTCCACCATTATCTGATATTTTTCAGTCCCAATTCTAGTGACTTCTTTCAGTTCCTCATCAGTCAATTTGTTCTTTTTTTCAGTCCACTCTTGGCACGCTGTTTTCAAATTTTCGGCTTCTCCGTTAGAAGTACAGATAAAGCTCACATAAAAAATATCATCTGCCATTTTTTCCAACGAACTTTTGCTACCGGCACAAGCAAAAAGCATTGCGGCAACTATGCAAATCAGATTTTTTTTCATGAATTTTCTCCATTATGTTGTACAATAAAATCAATATATAAAAAAGCCCGTCCCCGCTAAGGAGACGAGCCTAAATTTCCAAAAAATCAGCAATTAGATAGCTGCGAGGAACTTGCGAGCCTTGTCAGCGAGACCGCGGTTGTCACCATATACATGGAGCAACTTTTCAGCGGTAGCCTTAGCCTTGTCAGTTGCACCGAGCTGCTGGTACACGAGCGTGAGCTTCCACATAGCGTCAGCAACCATCGGGACCTCGTCAGCCGGTTCGTCCTTCTGGTAGCGGTCTTCCTTGTCGCCAGTGCGCTTGCCAAATTCAGCAATGTACTTTTCGAGGAAGTTTGCTGCAGCAGAGAAGTCACCCTTTTCCATCTTCACAGCGGCAAGACCGTGCATGGCAGCCGAACGCACGAGAGCAACAGAGCCTGCATTGTCGAGAGAGGTCTGGAAGTGGAATGCAGCACCATCATAGTCCTTCTTTTCGTACTTGATGTTACCAGCGAGGAGAGCTGCCTTAGCAAGAGCAAGGCCTTCGAGCTTGCCAGAAGCAATCTTACCTTCGAATTCTACGAGAGCACTGTCCTTTTCGCCAGCATAGAGGTAAGTAAGACCCATACCAATGAGTTCGCTCTGTTCAGCAGCAGCAACCTTACGTGCTTCCTTATACTGCACAATGCCTGCGATAAGAGCAAAGAGAACGACGAATGCCACAGCAATCTTCGTACCGTGCTGGACAAAGAATGCTTTAAGTTCAGATTGGTTATTATTAGATTCGTTAGCCATATTTTAAGCTTCCATGTTAAAAAATTTCTCGTAGACCAATCATAGAAAAAAAAATAAAGGTTGTCAGTAAATCTTGACAAGAATTAATCGATTTACTATCTTTGTTCTCGCTTCGCCGCTCTAGCTCAGCTGGTAGAGCAGCTGATTCGTAATCAGCAGGTCGGCAGTTCAAATCTGCTGGGCGGCTCGAAAGACTCCTCGGACTTAAATCCGGGGAGTTTTTCTTTAGGTATCAGGTTACAGGTTTTTAGGTTTTAGGAAAAAGTATCACGAGCTACGCTCGTCCTTTTAAAAGCAGCGAAGCCACGATTATTTACCTAATCCCTAATACCTAACCCCTAAAACCAAAAAGTAAGATTTTCAGCAAAAACGTACGACTTGCGAAATGCGCCCTAAATAACTAAATTTGGCACTCTATGAATCCGAATGGCGCAATCATTGTACAAAGTAACCTCGAAATCATGGTCGAGGTCGACAATCCTAATTATACCACCGCACGTGATGCAATCGCCCCTTTTACAGAGCTTGTCAAAAGCCCGGAGCACCTGCACACTTATAAGATTTCTCATTTGAGCTTGTGGAACGCTGCCGCAACAGGGCTGCGCGCACCCGAAGTCCTCGAAAGACTCGAGAGCCAAAGCCGCTACCCCATACCGCCGACTGTCGTTACCGAAATTGAAGATTACATGGCCCGCTACGGCCTCCTTCGTTTAAAGAAAGAAGACGGCCGTTTGATGATGGAATCCGACGACAAAATAATGTTCCTCGAAATTTGCAAGTTGAGGGATGTGGAGCCGTTCATCATCGAATACATCGATGACACGCACGTCGTTGTTGACCCGGAACGCCGCGGCCACTTGAAGATGGTCCTTACAAACTCGGGCTTCCCGGTTGAAGACTTGGCCGGTTACACCGTTGGCGACCCACTCCCGATTAGACTCCGCGAAACAACCGTTTCGGGCAAGCCGTTCAACCTCCGCGATTACCAGAAGGATGCCGCACAGGTGTTCTATGCGAGCGGTAGCGAAAAGGGCGGTTCCGGCGTAATCGTTCTCCCCTGCGGTTCCGGTAAGACTGTGATTGGCCTTGCCACGATGGCTTTGGTACAAACTAAGACCTTGATTTTGACACCGAACATTTCGTCTTCCCGCCAGTGGATTCGCGAAATCTGCGACAAGACGAACCTCACGCTCGACCAAGTCAAGGAATACTCCGGCGAAGTGAAGGAAATCGGCCCGGTGACAGTTGCCACCTACCAAATCTTGACGCAGCGCAAGCGCGCTAAGAAGGGTGACGAAAACAAGGAAGGCAAGGAACCAGAAATGACCGAAGAAGAGGTCAAGAAGGAACTTGCAAACTTCCCGCTTTTCAGCCAGGAAAAGTGGGGCCTCATGATTTACGACGAAGTCCACTTGCTCCCGGCTCCGGTGTTCCGCTTGAGTACCGAAATGCAGGCAACGCGCCGTTTGGGCCTTACGGCAACGCTCGTCCGTGAAGACCACAAGGAAACTGAAGTATTCAGCTTGATCGGACCGAAAAAGTTCGACATTCCTTGGCGCATCTTGGAAGCCCAGGGCTGGATTGCCACCGCCGACTGTAACGAAATCCGCATCCCGATGGATCCGGAACTCAAGATGAAGTACGCTCTTGCTCCGGTGCGCGACAAGATCACGCTCGCAAGCACGAACCCCGAAAAGACGGACATCGTCGAACGCTTGCTCAAGTACTTTAGCAAGCCGGACGACCGCGTGCTCATCATCGGCCAGTACATCGACCAGCTCGAAGCGCTCTCCGAAGACTTGCAGATTCCGCTGATTACCGGCAAGACGCCGAACAAGGAACGCGAAAAGCTCTACGGAGCCTTCCGTTCCGGTGCGCAGAAGAACCTCATGGTTTCGAAGGTCGGTAACTTCGCTATCGACTTGCCGGACGCCAACGTGCTTATCCAGATTTCGGGAACGTTCGGTAGCCGCCAGGAAGAAGCCCAGCGCCTCGGCCGCGTGTTGCGCCCCAAGAGCGACGGCGGCGCCGCCCACTTCTACAGCATCGTGACGCAGGATTCCAAGGAACAGGAATTCGCCATGAACCGCCAGCTGTTCCTCACGGAACAGGGCTATGCCTACAAGATCATCAAGCGTGGCGACTGGGACATTCTCTCGAGAACGCCCGAGGAACTCGCTGCACGCACATAGTCTCGCTACTCTCGGCTTCTACGTCATTCATCTCGATGCTTGACTAGTTCGCCTCGGTAATGAGAAAGCGAGCATTCTCGCTACTCTCGGCTTCTACGTCATTCCTTTTCAAGGCTTGACTGGGGCGCCTCGGTAATGAGAATGCAAGCATTCTCGCTACTCTCGGCTTCTACGTCATTCTGAGTGGCGAATAGCCGCGAAGAATCCAGTCAAATCTTGCATATTAAAAAGGCTCCGCGGTGGCGGAGCCTTTTTTGCATTGCCAAGTCTTTATTTCACGGCAATTCTTGCGGTACGAACCATGCTGTTGCTTTCGACACGCACAAGATAATTGCCACGGTTCAAATGAGCGAAGTTAATGCTCTTGAATCCAGCAACAGTTTCTTCATGAGATTCAACAAGATGGCCAGTCAAGTCGAACACTTGCACACGCACCATCGAAGATGTGGGCACAGCAACCGTCAGCGCATTGTTTGCATAGCCAAACTTCACGCTGTTCATCGCCACCGTCGCAATCCCAGTAGTCTTTTCACTCGAAGAGGATTCGGCCTTTTCGCTAGAGCTGGACTTTGCGGAACTTGAAGAAGGTTCAGAACTTGAAGAGGAAACCACAGAGCTCGAAGATGCCACAACGCTAGAGCTGGACTGCTTTGCAGAACTGCTAGAAGACTGAACCTCTGCAGAGCTTGAAGAAGCAACCTCCGAGCTCGAAGATGCCACAACGCTAGAGCTGGACTGCTTTGCAGAACTGCTAGAAGACAGGACCTCTGCAGAGCTTGAAGAAGCAACCTCCGAGCTCGAAGATGCAACGACATTGATCTTTCCCGATACCGTCGTCTTTTCAGAATAGACATCCGTCAGTTCAAACGTATAAACGTATTCCTTGGCAGCCGCTTTGGAGTTCACCGTACCAGAAATCTTGATCAGCTTGTTTTCTTTATCTTGTTCCACCTTCAAATCAGCAGGGAAACCCTTACCGTTAATAGATTTCACATGATCGTACGCATAGACAATCGGGGTAATCGCTTCACCGGCAACAACCGTTTGGTCATCACTACCTTCGACAAGTTCAAACTTCAGTTCCACAGGAGTGACATTAATAGTAGCCTCAGCAGAAGCATCATTATCAGCACCTTTTACAGTGAGCGTGACCGTATACGGGCCCTTAGCATTTTCTTCAACCAGCCCTGTAATAGTCACCGTATTACCATCTTTTTTAAGCTCGTAACCACCCGGGAAATTCGTAAGCTCAGGATTAGAGCCATGTTCTACCTTGAAAACAATCGGCTTGATAGAATCGCCGGCAGTCAGCGACTGCGTTTCATTTTCAATGACATATACCTTCGTCTCTACAGACTTATGAATCACATCAACGTTTGCAAAAGCGGTATCATTGTTATTTTCACCAATTGCAATAATTCTTATCGTGTATAATCCACCCTTCAAATTTTCATCGACAGTTCCACTGCACGTGAGCTTATTTTCTTCTACACTATACGCAAACGATCCTTTTAACGATCCTTCGAACTTAAATGAAGATAAACTTTCATCGACATGAACATTTGCAAACTCGAACACGACAGGCTCAATCTCATTGCCCGCCAGGACTTCCTGTCTTGCTTTTTCACTAACAAGTTTTATTGATGTGCGAGCCTTGCCACTTTTCACAACAATCGTTCCCGACATGCTCTTTTCATCGCCTTGGTCGTTCTTAACAGTGACTTTGTATTCATAATCACCAGACATTACATCGCTATTTACAGAGCCGACAATCATGATTTTATGTTTTTTTTCATCAATATTCTTTACAAGTCCAGACGGGAGTCCACTCACGCTATAACTTGTTAATCCCTCGTAATCGAAAACGATAGGTGTAATAGACTTACCCGCAGTGACTTCCTGATTCACGTCACCGCTACTTTTATTCCATTTTAAAGACAACGTTTCTTCTTTTTCCAGCACAGTGAACTCGAACTCAGTCATGGCGAACTTGCCATCAGCGTCTTTGACGACGATAAATGCAGTGTACGTACCAGCGGGAATATCATCTCTCATCTCTCCCGCAATTTCACATCTAGAGCCCACCCACCTTTTCGACAATCCATAATTTTCCAAAAAGTTCGTCGATGAATATTCTGGAACAACATTTTCGGCAAGGCCAGTATTTTCATATAGAATCGTAATCGGCTTAATTTCATCGCCAGCATACACGGTCTGGGAAAGTTCCCCTGACAGAACCTGTTGCGTGATTTTTTCCGAAGCCTCATACGTTTCAGCGGCATTTGCTACCGCAAAGAACAAGGCAAAAGCCAACGCCATGATTTTTTTCATATAGCCCTCCATTTTTCGCCCCTAAAAAGGGCCAAGGTCACCTACTAAATTGCAAATATAAAAATATTGAAAGAGCCGCATTCCCTGCGGCTCCATTCCGATTACTTTCCGAGCAATCTGTGGTTCACGTGCGCTTCGACGACGTTCACCACGTAGTCCCCCAGCTTTTCGCAGTCGTTCACCACATCCATGTAATGCACGCCAATCTGGTAGCTGTAGCGCTGCGCATTGATATCTTCGATATTCAAGTCCTTGAGCATCTTGCGGTAGTCGTTGATTTCAAATTCAAGCGCCATCGTATTCGAAGCCTTCGTATGCGGCTTGTCCTCGATAACATCCACCATCTGCACTAGCGCCTGGTCGCAAAGTTTCATCATGTTTTCTATGCGGCTGTACTGTTCCTCGGTAAAATCTTCCTCAAGATGGAACTTGCGGTTGATGGCGCGAGCCATGTTGTAGCAGGCATCGCCGATACTTTCGATTTCAGAAATTTCCTTCTGCATGCACTGCAACATCGTCTTACTTTCGATACTCAAGCGACCGCCGCTGACCTTGTTCAAGTATTCACCAATTTCAATTTCAAATCTGTCGCTGATACCTTCGTACTTTTCGATGCGGGCGAACAGCTTTACAAAGTCCTCTTCATTTTTCATCTTGAGGAGGTCCGGCAAGAAACGGAACATTTCAAGGGTGCGTTCTGCAAAGACGTTGATTTCCTTGCGAGCTTCAAAGAGCGAAAGTTCGGCCGTACTCATGAGGCCGCCACTGATAAACTTGATACGGAAATCTTCGCCGTCTTCCTTGTCCTTGATAATCTTGCAGATGAGCTTTTCCATCGGCTTGATGAACCAAATCAAAAGGAGCACGTTGCAAAGGTTGAATGCCGTATGGAATCCGGAAAGCGCATACGTCACACGAACGCTCGCCTGGGCGATTTCTTCTTGAGTTTGCGGCACAAATGTCGGATCGAAGCCAACCACATGGCAAACCATATTCACGAACGGGTTAAATACAATGAGAATCCACACCACGCCGAACACGTTAAAGAGCATGTGAGCCAAAGCCGCGCGCCTAGCCTGCGTACTTGCCGAAAGAGCCGCCAAGTTCGAAGTCACCGTCGTACCGATGTTTTCACCCATCACAAGTGCAATGCCCTGGTAAATCGGGAGCACGCCGCTACTGCAAAGGATAAGCGTAATGGCCATGATGGCTGCCGAAGACTGCACGCACATCGTGAGGATGCCGCCGAGCAAGAGGAACAAAAGCGTACTGAAAATGCCCCAGCCACCCGTCGATGCAAAGAAGTTGATAATCGTCTGGTTATGCGAAAGGTCCATCGCCACTGCATTTTCGCGGAGCGTCGTGAGCCCGAGGAACATAAACGAGAAGCCGAACACGAATTCGCCAAAGCTCTTGACACTGTTCTTGCGGACGTAAGTAAGCACAATGCCAAGCGCAAAGAAGGGCCACACCACGCTGCTCATGTTGAACTGGAATCCGAAGATTGACATGAGCCAAGCCGTTGCCGTCGTACCGATATTTGCGCCCATAATAACAGGAATGGCCTGCCTAAGAGTAAGCAAGCCAGCATTCACAAAACTAACAGTCATGACGGTAGTCGCAGTCGAAGACTGCACAGCAGCAGTAACGGCAGTACCCGTAAGAAGTCCACCAAGCCTATGCTTGGTCATAGTTCCAAGAACAGTACGGAGGTGCCCACCAGTAAGCTTTTGCAAGCCTTCACTCATCGTCTTCATGCCAAACATGAGGAGAGCAAGGCAACCGATCATTTTTAAAATAGCAAGTATCATAATTTAAATCCGATTCTTATTTCTGTACCAAAACCGACTGTTGATTTTAAACGAATTGAAGCGTGGTGGACTTCCGCAATATGCTTGACAATGGAAAGTCCGAGGCCCGTTCCGCCGGTTTCCTTAGAACGGCTTTTATCCACGCGGTAGAATCGTTCAAAAATGCGGGACAGGCTTTCTTCAGGGATGCCAATTCCCGTATCCTTCACGACTATTGCATTTTCTTCAACAAGTACGACAACTTTTCCACCCTGTTCTGTATAGCGGATGGCATTATCGACCAAGTTGAAAATCATTTCATAGAGCAATTTCGAATTACCTAAAATCTCGGCATTACGAACGCCATCTAGCGAAAGCTGAATTGATTTTTTGTTCGCATTCAGCATGAGTCCGTCAATGCAGCCATGTGCCAGGTTCCAAAGGTTGATTTTTTCACTGAGGTCATACGGTTCGGCCTCGCGATTGTTCAGTTTCGAAAGTGTAATGATATCGTTTGCAATGGACTGCAGGCGGCGTGCTTCCTTGTGGATTTTACCCGCAAAGACCTTAACATCTTCGGGTTTAGCCATCCCGCTTTCAATCAGTTCCGCATAACCCGAAATCGATGTCAGCGGAGTTTTCAGTTCATGCGATGCGTTCGCGGTAAATTCATCTTTCAGATGCGAGATTTTTTGTTTTTCATTCGAGAGCTGTTCAATCGTCAAGCGCAGTTCAAGATCCTGCTTGCGAATCGTATTGACAAGCGGTTCAATTTCCTTATAGACGTTCTCGATATTCATCCATTCAGGCGTGCCGAGCTGGTCCACAAGCTTTTTCAGCGGGCTGATAAACGCACGGCTAAGCCCAATCGCAATCAAGATTGCAGCGGCGACAATGGCCGCAAACAACGCAATCAGATACGGCATCGTCTTTGAATACGCCTGTTGCAAATTCGCTTGGCGCATCCCGAGTCGCAATACATTGCCATCATTCAAACGCTTGGCAAAATAAAACGCCTTCGCCTGCAATGTAGAGGAATACCGCAAATCTTCGCCAAAACCTTTCTCCATCGCATCGGAAACTTCTTCGCGATTGTAATGGTTTTCCATTTCGGCAGCCTTCGCATCGCTATCGTAAATGATTTTACCGGTCGAATCAATCAGCGTGATTCGCAAATCCTCGCCTGCAAATCGCGCCAGTTTTTGCGGCATATTTTCAAGCGATTCAACCTCGTAAGCAGATTCAATCAAGCGCAGATTTTCGCGCAAGTTGACCTTGAGTTGTTCCGCCATTTCGTCTTCGAAGACTCGCACCGTAAAAAATACAGCCAAGAGGGCGGCAATGACACCCATATAAATCAAGCTGTATCGTATACGGTCTTTCATTGCGCTTTATACCCGACGTTACGTATAGTTTGAATGATTGACCCTTGCTCGCCCAGTTTTTGTCGGAGCGTCTTAATGTGCATATCGACGGTCCGCGTGTCCATCTTGAAATCGATACCCCAGATTTTTTCCAAAATCTGTTGCCTTGAATAAACAACCCCCGGGTGCGACAAGAGCAATTTCAGAAGTTCGTATTCCTTGTACGTCAATTCCACATTGTCGCCGCCAGCCACCACGGTGTGTTTTGCCTCATCGAGCGTAACGCCATCCAGCGAAATAACTTTCGATTCTTCGGCTTCAAGATTTATACTCGATCGACGGAGCAACGCCTTGACACGCGAAACAAACTCCAAAATGCCAAAGGGTTTTGCAATATAGTCATCGGCCCCCAAATCAAGGCCCTTGACCTTGTCCAGCTCGGAGCCCTTGGCCGTCAGCATGATGACCGGGACGTTCCTAGTGCTTTCCTGAGCACGGAGACGCTTTAAAATGCTAAGACCGTCTTCGCCGGGGAGCATAATGTCCAAAATGAACAAATCCGGAACGCAGACTTTGACCTCTTCATCCAGCTTTTTAGCACAATCGAATGCACTAACTTCAAAGCCACTGCTCCTAAGTGCATAGGCTTCCATTTCGCGGATTTCAAGATCGTCTTCTACAATGTATATCATACCTAAAATATACGATTTTAGCAAATATCAAGATAAAAAGTCCATCGAAGGAATGCAATGGCAAAAGCAAAGACTTCGCAAAGGTTTTATTTGCACTTTACACAGATTTTACAAACGGAAGACGCCCAGTCGAGGCCGGACATGACAACGAAAAAGCCGGCACTAAGGTCGGCATGATAATCATCTTCGTCATCCTCACGAAGGTGAGGACCTAGCGCAATTACACAGAGAGTCTTCTGTTGGCGTGGGCTTCGACCACGTTCACAATGTAGTCGCCCAGCTTTTCGCAGTCGTTCACGATATCCATGTAATGAACTCCAATCTGGTAGCTGTACTTCTGCGATTCAATATCCGCCACGTTCTTTTCCTTGAGGAGCTTGCGGTAATCGTTGATTTCGTTCTCGAAATTCAGCGTGCGGTTCACATCGATTTGCGGGACATCGTTCAAAACGCCGATCATGTGCGTCATAGCGTTGTCGCAGAGTTGCATCAAATGCTTGATGTGTTCGAGCTGGTCTTGCGTAAATTCGCCCTTGCACCTGAACTTGCGATTGATAGCACGAGCCATGTTGTAGCAAGCGTCGCCCATGCTCTCGATTTCAGAAATTTCCTTAAGCATGCACTGCAAAGCGGTCTTACTTTCCGGGCTCAAGCGGCCCTCGCCCACCTTGTTCAGGTAATCGCCAATTTCGATTTCCATGTTGTCGCTGATGCCTTCGTACTTTTCGATGCGGGCGAAGAGCTTCACAAAATCGTTCTCGTTCTTCATGGCCAAAAGGTCCGGCACAAAGTGGAACATCTTCTGCGTACGCACGGCAAACAAGCTGATTTCCTTGCGGGCTTCGAGGAGCGAAAGTTCAGGCGTACCCATCAAGCCAGAGCTAATGAAGTGCAAGCGGGAGTCTTCTTCTTCATCGGAATTCTTCGGCTTGATCACGCGGCACACGAACTTTTCGATGTACTTGATGAACCAAATCTGGAGGAACGTGTTAGAGACGTTGAATGCGGAGTGGAACGTGGCGAGCACCACGGAAATCTTCGCGAGGTTAGCGGCATAGCCTTCGTCGCCCGGACGGATGCCAAGATCAAAGCCGACCACATGGCAAACGGCGCCGAGGAACCACTTGAGCACAATCACCACCCAAATCACACCGATAACGTTAATCGTGAAGTGAGCGAGAGCGGCACGGCGGGCCTGCGTATTGGCCGAGAGTGCCACAATGTTTGCCGTAATCGTCGTACCGATGTTTTCGCCAAGCACAAGCATAATGCCCTGGTCAATATGCAAAACACCGGTCGAGCAGAGTATCATCGTGATAGCCATGATGGCAGCCGAAGACTGCACGCAGAGAGTAAGCACCGTACCCATCACAAGGAAGAACAGCGAATTGAAGAAGTTCGGGTCGCTAAAGTGAGCGAAGAAAGCACTGATCGAAGCACTTGCCGACGGGTCGTTCACCACGGCAAAGCCCGTTTCCTTGAGCGTCGTAAGGCCCAAGAAGAGGAAGCCCACACCGAACAAGAAATCACCCACGACACGTTTCTTGTTCATGTAAACAAGGATAATGCCGATGAAGAACGCCGGATACACAAAGTTTGCGATGTTGAACGAGAACCCAAGGCTCATGATCCATGCGGTAACCGTCGTACCAATGTGAGCGCCGAGGATAATCGAAATTGCCTGCATGAGAGTCAAAAGCCCCGCATTAACAAAAGAGACAGTCATCAACGTGGTGGCGGTCGAACTCTGTACAGAGGCTGTAACAAACATACCGGTGAGCATACCCGTAAAACGGTTCGTGGTCATCGTGCCGAGAACATGTCTCAGCTGCGGACCCGCCATTTTCTGCAAGGCTTCACTCATCGACTTCATGCCGAACATGAGGAGCGCCAAGCAACCCAACATTTTAAGAGCCATCCAGGCCATATAGTATTTTTCCTATGTTGCGCCACTACCGGATCATCGTCGCTGCCTTTCAGCTAGTTCGGGCTCATGGCGGTGAATTGTTTTCCGTAAAACCAATGTAAAGTATTTAAAGTCGGTGTAAAATATAGAAAAAAGCTAGGTAAAATCAGCCCCTAAAAACAAGAGAGCCCCGGTCGCGTTGAACCGGGAACAACATAGATAACCGAGCCAAAGAGTAGGGGCTTCGCCCCATCCAGTCTAATTTAACAGGATTCTTCACTTCGCTCCGCTCGTTCAGAATGACGTTTGAAGCAATTAAACAGAGCGCACCATCGCGACAGCCTGGCTGGCGATGCCTTCGCCGCGGCCCGTAAAGCCGAGCTTTTCGGTCGTCGTGCCCTTGATGCCAATCTGCTTTACGTCAAGGCCGAGAACGCGGGCAATGTTAGCCTTCATCTGTTCCTTATGCGGATTCACCTTCGGGCGTTCGCACATCACGATGCTATCGATATTGATGATTTCGTAGCCAGCCTTCTTGACTTCTTCGCCGACCTTACGCAAGAGTTCCAGGCTATCGGCACCCTTGAATGCCGGATCCGTATCCGGGAAATACGTGCCGATGTCGCCGAGACCAGCAGCCCCAAGCAAGGCATCGCTAATCGCATGCAAAAGCACGTCGGCATCGCTGTGGCCGAGCAAGCCCTTTTCGTACGGGATATCCACGCCGCCGATAATGCACTTGCGGCCTTCCACCAACTTGTGAACGTCAAAACCAATACCAGAACGATAAATTTTGTCCATAATAATTCCTTTTTCATGCCCGCAGGCATTAATAAGATCAGCTTTTTTATTTTGTCATGCCCGCCGGAGCCTGTCCTGAGCGTCAATCGAAGGAAGCGGGCATCTCCATTTCATCTAAATAATAAAAAATTTACTCAGCCGATATGCCGTAAACATTCTTCATCGCCTTCACAACTTCAGGGAAATCGCGTTCGCAGACAATGAAAGTTTCTCGATATTGACTGTTCCGAAAAATAATTGTGTAGCCACCTTCAAATACACTAAGTTTCATTTCAGGTCGATTCGCCTTATCAAAAGAAAAAGCCCGTTCATCAAAACATGAGCACAGCACAAACCTATCCTTATAGCATTTGACTTTACGGACAATTTTTATTGAATGAAGCGTATCAAAAAATAAATAAGGAGCTCCTATCAAAAAAAGTAATGAAGCAACCAAAAAGTACATATCATCAGTACGAAATAAGAAAAGACCAAGACAAAGACTCAGAATCGAACAAACGTGCTGGCGTACAATTTCAAAACGACCGTCATGTTCTCTCTTAGACTCAAACGTAACGCACTCGTCCTCTTTTTCCTGAGATTCCTCCATGAGCGAAACATTGCCAGCCGATTTCGGTTCTTCAACCGGTTTCGAAGCCCCGCACCACGGGCAACAAGGCTCGTAATAATCGAACTTTTCTCCACACTTCGGACAAATCATTTTACTTCCCTTTCAAAAACAAAATACAAAAAACATCCCGACTTTTTCAGCCGGGACGTTTTTCAAAAGGCGATTCCCGCTCGGTAGCGGGAATGACAAATTTCACTATCCGATCAAAGCAAGTGCCGGACGGACGCTAATCACGAGGAGCGAGATTGCGGCAACAGCCACGGCAAAGCGGAGCAGATAAACATAGGTTGCTTCGAACTGGCCACAGCACTTACCTTCGCCGCAGCAGCACTTCGATTCACCTTCATCCTTCTTCGGAGCAAAGAGCACATAGGCAATGCGGAGGTAATAAACCGCAGCCACCAAGGAGAGGCCAAAGCCAATAGCGGCAAGCCAGCCGAGGTCAGCATTGAATGCTTCGGTGAACAACGTGAACTTGGCAAGGAAACCAGCAACCGGCGGAAGGCCAGCGAGAGAAGCCAAGCACACAGCAACGCCAAGCGCCACGAACGGACGGCGGCGACCAGCACCTTGGAGTTCATCAAGATTTTCCTTGTGATCTTCCCTACCGGACATGTAAGCGATACCTGTCAATGCGCCTGCAGAAGCAATAGCGTATGTGATGAGGAAGTAGAACATCGGGCCCATCTGGATTTCGCCCTTGCCGAGGTAATTCGGAACCAAGAGACCAATCACGATAAAGCCAGCGTTCATCACAGCAGAGAATGCCAAGATGCGACGTACAGACTTTTGAGCAAGGCCGCTAAAGGCGCCAATCACCATGGAAAGGAGCGCCACAACCACAATCACGTAGAAAAGCGGCTTGGACGGATTTGCGATAGTCACCTTTTCAGCGAGGTTCCAAACAGCTTCAGCACCGGAGCGCGTCACGAGAACGCTGACCCAGACTGTACCGAGAGCGGCAAGAGCACCGACCTTCACGACAGCGGCCATAAAGCCAGTCACAGCCACAGAGGCGCCCGTATAGACGTCAGCCACCCAGAAGTGGAGCGGAGCTGCGCCAGCTTTGAAAAGAAGGCCTGCAATCACAAAGAGCATGCCCACGCCATAGATAGCTTCACGACCGCTAAGCACGTGACCGCAGAAATGCGTAGAACCGGTTGCACCGTAAATCAGCGAAACACCGTAGAGGAAAATTGCACTGAAAACAGCACCCGAGACAAAGTACTTGAACACACCTTCATTTGCATTGATGTCCTTGCGGCGAATGCCCACGAGAGCGTAAATCGGGAAACTCGTGAGTTCCATAGCAATGAAGAGAGCGACAAAGTCAATTGCCTGCGTCATAAGCAAGGCACCGCTTGTGGCAAGCAACATGAGGCCATAAGCTTCACCACCCTTGAACTTTTCACGGCCAAGCGTCCACTGGAGCCCGGAAATGCCGAGGAAAGCGCAAAGGAGAATTGCCATGCAAAGCACGCGGCGGACCGGGTCCATAGCGTAGAGGCTCAAGAGCGTTTCAGTCTTGGCGTAATACAAAGCGACAACGCCCAAAGCAATGAAGAACGCAGAAACCCACGGAAGCACCTTGTGCTTGTTTTCGTCATCAAAGAACGGTTCGGCAGCGAGAGCAACCATGCCGCCCAGAACCACAAAGATAACCGGCAAGAGGTAAACAAGATTATTCAGCATCGGAAGCCTCCTTTACAGAATTTTCAGATTTTGCAGCAGCTTCAGAGCCGTTTTCACCCTTCATCTGGGCGATGATAGATGCGCGTTCATCGTCCTTGAAGCCGGCGGCTGCAAGAGTCGAATCCAGCTGATGGATTTCTTCGGCGGTCATCGGAGCTTCGCCATTATTGAGAGCGGCATCGTTAAGCACCTGTACTGCAGCCGGATCTTCGGTCGATTCCGTTTCATTAAGAGAATCAGACACAAATGCCGGATGGAAACCGAACACGAGGAGGAGCAAAAGCATAACGCCAATCGAAGTACCTTCGAGAAGAGTCGTGCGACGTTCATTATCGTATTCGCTAGAGGCCTTACCGAAGATAACCTTCTGGATAAAGCGGAGCATGTAAGCAGCGGAAAGAATCAGCGTGAAGCCTGCCACGAGAGCCGGGAGCGGGCCCATGTCCCAAAGGGCAAGGAGCACGGAGAATTCACCGACAAAGCCTGCCGTTCCAGGAACAGCGAGAGCCATCACACCAGCAAAGCCAAACAACGTACCGAATACCGGATTCGTAGAAGAAAGGCCACCGAGCTTGTCGAGTTCGCGCGTACCGGCCATGCGTTCTGCAATTCCCATGAGGAAGAACTGAGCGCCAGCAGAAATGCCGTGAGCGACGAGCAACACAAGCACAGCCGGAAGCATTGCTTCGGAAAGGCTAAACACACCAGCCACAGCAAGGCCAAGGTGACCCATGGAGCTGAAAGCGAGGAGCTTTTTGCCATCCGTTGCGCGGAGAGCCATGAGAGCGCCATAAACAGCCGTGAAAAGGCCAAGCCACATCAAGCATGCAACCCTATCCATCGAAAGCGGGAAAATCGGGAGAATCCAGACGATAAAGCCAAACACGCCAGCCTTACTCATTGCACCCGTGAGGATTGCAGAAAGCGGAGCCGGAGCTTCAGCGTATGTAATCGCCTGCCAGCCGTGGAACGGGAAAATCGGAGTCTTCACGAGGAAAGCGAGCAAGAAGCACAAGAGAAGCTTGAACTGAGTTCCTTCCGGAAGGCTCTGGACAGCAACAGCAAGAGAAATGAGCGTCGAGTTTTCTGCAACCGTCAAGATGTACCAAAGAGCAACCATCATCGGAGCAGAGCCCACCAACGTGTAAATTGCAAACGTCATCGCAGCCTTCATTCTATCCTTGCCACCGTAACCGGCAATCAAAATTGCAGCCGGAATCACCATGGCTTCAAAGAAGAAGAAGAAGAGCACAGCATCTGCAGCAAGGAAGGTGCCGTTCATGGCGCCCATCAACGAGAAGATGCCGATTGCAAAGTTGCGATAACTTCTGCAAGTAATCTTGCGTGCAGAAATCAAAGCCACGAGCGAAAGGCCACAAGAAAGGAAAACCATCCATGAGGCAAGTCCGTGACTCGTCAAGTAGTAGTAAACAGGTCCCTTGCAACCAGGGATATGGAACCATTCAACAGGTTCCGTTGTAATGCTACCGTTAGCAACGAGAGCGACAGACATCGCAGCAAAGATGATTCCCATCAAAATTGCAAGGCGGGAAGAAGACTTGGAATCTTCCTTGGATGTCATCACCATGAGGATGGCGGCAACAAAAGGAGCGATGACAAGGAGATGTAAAAGCATTAGATTACCCTCCAAACAGTATATTTTACGATAAACACTACAATTTTTTTCACAAAATTGAACACAGGCTCTATGTACTTTTCAATCAAGTTCGAAAGCACAGGAGCAAGATCGTCGCTTTGAACTACAATTAATAGCACAGCCAAGCCCAAAATGCTAAGCGCAATCTGGAGACGCACCTTGCGAACCTGGAACGATGCAGCACCGTCACCGATAATCGATGCAATCGCACCGACAGTCCACTGGGCTGCGGCAAGAATCTTGTCGACGACCACATCGCAAATCCATGCGAGCACATTGACCGGAATAATGCCAACGTACTTGTGAATGGAATCGAACAGGAACGTCCAAGTAGCCTTGCCACCTTCCGGAGCAGAAGAGCCCTTGGCAGCCGGGATACGAGCATTAGCATAAATCTTGTATGCAATGAACATACCGGCAAGAGCCGCAAACGTACCGAGAGCAGCAAAGATAACCGGATTCACATGAGCAATTACAGCCGGAGTGTTGTAAGCCTGAGCGGCACCCACAACTGGAGCAAGCGTTTCGGCAAAGAACTTGATGCCAATAGAATCGGCCCAGAAGTAACCGGCAAATACGGCACCGAAAGCGAGAATCACCATCGGAATAAGCATGACAGCCGGAGCTTCGTGGATGTGCTCTTCACTTTCCTTAGAACCGCGGTAGCTACCGAAGAACGTAAGGATAATGAGGCGACCCATGTACACAGCAGTAATCACTGCAGTTGCAAGGCCAATGGCATAAACAACACCGTTCAGCGGAATTGTCGGGATTTCATGACCGAAGACCGTAAAGCCCGGAATTACCATCGAGCAGTTCATGAACAAGCGTTCAAGAATCAAGTCCTTGGACCAGAAACCGGCAAAGCCCGGGAAACCGACAATGGCGAGGAATGCAAAAATCATCACGCAGGCGGTCACCGGAGTCTTCTTCAAGAGGCCACCCATCTTGCGCATGTCCTGTTCACCGGCGAGGGCGTGAATCACGGCACCTGCACCGAGGAAGAGCGCTGCCTTGAAGAAGGCGTGCGTAAACACGTGGAAGATAGAAGCGTCAAAGGCGCAAACACCAGAAGCCATGAACATGTAACCGAGCTGGCTGATGGTAGAATAAGCAAGCACCTTCTTGATATCGTTCTGGAAAAGTCCAGCAACAGCAGCCCAGAAAGCAGTGAGCATACCGACCACCACGATAATGTCGAGCACCACCGGGAGGAGGGCAAACATGCTACCGAGACGAGCGAGCAAATAAACGCCAGAAGTCACCATCGTTGCGGCATGGATCAAAGCAGAAACCGGAGTCGGACCCGCCATAGCATCCGGGAGCCAAGTGAGGAGCGGAATCTGAGCGGACTTACCCGTGCAACCGACGAAGAACAGAATGCCAGCGATAGAAAGAGCCGGAATAACCAATTCAACGTGGTTACCACTGATGACCATGCTAATGAAGTTCGAAAGCACATCGTAGTTGAGGATAGCAGAACCACCAATCGTCACGAGGCAGAGCATACCGAGCAAAAATCCGATATCGCCCACGCGGTTCACGATGAAAGCCTTGTTTGCAGCCTTGCAGTTCTTGATATCCTTGTTCCAGAAACCGATGAGGAGGTAAGAGCAGAGGCCCACGCCTTCCCAACCGAGGAATGTAAGGAGCAAGTTATCCGAAAGCACAAGCACGATCATGCTGAACAAGAAGAGGTTGATGTAGGCGAAGTAACGGGCAAAGCCGCGGTCGCCGTGCATGTAACCAATCGAGTAAAGCGTGATGAGCGTACCGATGCCCGTCACGAACAAGAGCATAATGCGGGAAAGACCATCGTAGAGGAATCCGATATCCACGCGGAACATCGGGATGTCAATCCAGTTGCAGAGCGTTTCGCGAATGCCAGCTTCCGGCATGTTGAGCGCGAGCAAAGCAACACCCGCAAACGAGAGAGCCGGGAAAAGAACTGCGAGCGTTCCAACGAAACCTTCTGCAGGGCCTCTACGGCTACCCGAAGAAATAACAGCAATAGCACCGAGGATAATGCATCCCAACAGCGGAAAAAGAGGTATCAAACCAAGAGAAATCATTGCTTATTACCCCTTCATGTTAGAATACGTGTCGGCATCAATGCTTTCACGGTTGCGGAAAATGAGGATGACCATTGCAAGGCCGACGCAAGCTTCGGCAGCGGCGACTGCGATGGAGAACAGCGGAACAATCTGGCCCACAATGCTTGCATCCGCAGGCAGAGTCTTAGCAAAGCCCACGAACGAAAGGTTCACGGCGTTCAGGGCAAGTTCAACGCCCATCAGCACAAAGAACACATTGCGGCGGGAAACCGCGACCATGAGGCCAATGGCAAAAATGACCAAGGCCAAAATCTGTACATATATAGCTTGGAGTTCCATTAGTGATTACCCTCCTTTTTTTCGGAAACCACAGAACCCAGACGCTTCTTGGCAAGAAGCACTGCGGCACCCATGGCAGAAAGCAGAAGAACACCGAGAACTTCGAAAAGCACGAAGTAACCCGGGCCCGTCTGAGCTACATCAAAAAGAGTCTTGGAAGTGATTGCCACAGAACCGCGAATCGTTGCTGCATCGAAAGCAATCGGAGAGCGGACAAGGGCAAAGCCCACGAGACCGGCAAGCACGATGACTGCAGGAATCACAAAGAGCGAAACCTTGTCAAACATCGGCGTATGGGAGTCGCGAGCACCATTCAACACCATAATCACGAACGTAAGGAGCATCATGATTGCTCCTGCGTAGACCATGATCTGCACAACGCCGAGGAACGGGCTTCCGAGAAGGCCGTAGATCCCGGCAAGAGACACCATCGAGGCAACCAGCGAGAGGGCGCCATAAAGCGGGTGTCTAGAGAGGAGCACGCAAACGGCACTGCCGACTGCGATCACTGCGAGGACAATGAAATAAATCAATGCGAGCATTATTTGACCTCCATGCCCCAGACCTTGCGGGCCTCGGCATTCTTTGTACCGCCCGGAGCCATCTGGCTCTGTTCGTCATTCGGGTAATCCTTCGGATCCCAGTTGGTGAGATCGTAAAGATGTGCCACGAAGTCTTCGCGGGAACGGTGTTCGAAAATGATTTGCTTCGTATCCATGCGGAGGGCATCGACCGGGCAAGCTTCTGCGCAAAGGCCGCAGAACACGCAAGTCAGGTGGTCGATGTCAAAGCGCATCACGCGCTTTTCGATACGCGGGTCATCGCTCTGCGTTGCTTCGATGAAGATGCAGTGAGCAGGGCAAGCCGCAGCGCACATGCCGCAGGCGACACAGCGAGGCGTACCATCCGGGCGCAACATCAAACGATGCTTGGCACGGTAGGTATTGCGAACTTCGGGCTGACCTTCCGGGTAAGAAATCGTCGGAAGTTCTTCATAGCGGAACAAACCGCGAGCCGCATGCTTAAGAGTTGTCCACAGACCGCGAATCGCCTCGAAAATGTAAAGGCGTTCGATGACGGTCATCGGTTTTTGCTTAATAACGCGCATTAGTTACCCCCTAAGAGTTTTGCGACAACTGCGGTCACAACGAGGTTGATGAGGGCGATGTTCAAGATAATCTTCCAGCCGAGGTGCATCACGTGGTCATAGCGGAAGCGCGGGAGCGTCCAGCGGACCCAAATCCAGACCCAGCAGAAGATGAGGCTCTTTGCCACAAGAACGAGCAAGTGGATGAGTGCCGTACCGACTGCGGTTGCAAAGCTACCGACAGCGAGGCCATTCACCACGAAGTTTTCAGGATTGTAGAAGAACCAGGCAGCAACACCGAGAGCGATGAATGCTGCGGTTGCAACCCATGCCACAATCTTGTAAAGCTTGTATTCCTGGAGAACTTCAAAGCGGTGTGTCAAGTTCGTCGCCTTGAGCTTGCGGGAATAGCGGTAAATCATGTGGAGGAAAGCAAGAGCGATGAATGCGAGCACGCCGCAGAGAACTGCAAGGGAGCCACCCATGTGTTCCTGCAACGTTTCGGTCGTCACGAACGGAACTGCATAACCGCCGAGGAACAGCGTCGCAATAAGGAAGCTGTTGATGCAGATGTGCGAGTATTCGCCCATGTAGAAGAGACCGAACTGCATAGCGCCATATTCCGTATGGTAACCGGCAACGAGTTCAGGTTCACCTTCAGCAACGTCGAACGGAGCACGACCCGTTTCAGCAATGCTTGCAATGAGGAAGCAGAAGAATGCGACCGGCTGGGCAACGATACCCCACACGTGATTTTCCTGCCACTGCACAATGTCCGTGAGGTTGAAAGAACCGGCGAGGAGCAAAATGCCCATGAGCGAAAGACCAAGGCAGACTTCATAGCTGATGGTCATGGAGCTCGTACGGAGAGCGCCCAAGAAGCTGTACTTGGACTTGGAAGCCCAACCAGCGAGCATTGCACCGTAAGCCGAGATAGAGGAGAAGCCGAAGAGCAAGAGCACGCCCACATCGGAATCGATGATGGAACCAGCAATGCTGACCGTTTCGCCACCCCAGTCAAAGATCATCGGTCCAAACCACGGAATCACACACGGAGAGAGGAACACGATAGCGAACGGGATTGCAGGCGCCACATAGTACAAGAGCTTGTTTACGCCAGCAGGAGCAAACATTTCCTTGAAGAAGAGCTTTGTACCGTCGCACATGTTCTGCACATAGCCGAATGCACGGAGCTTTCCGAAGTACGGAATCTTGATGTAGGAGCGGTTCGGGCCCTGACGGTCTTGCATAAAGCCAGCGCCACGACGTTCCATCGGGATTAAAAGAAGGATGTAAAGGACAGGCACGAAGCAGAAAGCGAACTTTGCAATCGTAATTGCCCATTCAATCCAGGTTTTGGATTCAATAATATCCATTATGTGTTACCTCCCAGGAGCTTTCCTGTGCTCTTGATGGCATCATAGGTAATGTCGGCAAAGGCCGGCACGAATTCACGAGCCTTCTTGAAAGCTTCGCAAGCCGAATTGAACTTGTTTCCGGCGAGTGCAGAAATCACTTCGTAAGCCGGGGCAAGTTTTTCATCCGGGCAAGTCGGAGCAGCAGAGAGTTTCTGCAAGATGTTGAGGCTGTTGACCATCGTGCCCTGGACTTCACTCCAGTGGCGGATACCGAATGCAACCTTGGCCTTCTTGGCGGTAGCGTCATCGAAAGCGGAAAGAGCAATGCGGTTCGAAATCTTGTCGAGAGCCTTAGCAGCAGAAGCGTCTTCGCCGTAGAGGTCAGCGTTCACCGTGATGAGGTTGCTGAATTCGCCTGCGCGCTTGAGGAGTTCTGCAACGTCTGCAAAGCCCATGAGCTGCATGCCTGCGCGATTTGCCACCGGGTCACCGCTCTTTGCGATACCATCCGGAGCACCCACCTTCAGGAGGGAGCCGCCGAAGAGTTCAGCGCGGTCACCGAGAGCATCCTTGAGCAACTTGAGGGCTGCGAGGTCTTCGTTCGTGCAAGCGCCACCTGCAACGAGAGCGACCTTGCCACCGCTAATCTGGATAGCGGAAGCGTCAATTGCCGGCAAGCGGTTCTTGTCAAACTGCTGGAAAGCGAGACGGCTCGTATTGGAGAGCCAGCTACGGTTCACTTCCGGGTTGCAACGCGGCATCACGCGATAGATGCGGCCATCGGCGTGATCAAGCCAAATGTTTGCACCGAGGGAGTCGTCCATCGAAATCGTCGGCGTGTGGCTCAAGAGCCAAACGCGCTTCTGGAAGCGGAAGTACTTTGCCGTCATGGCGCCCGTCGGGCATACATCCGTGACACAGAGGTCGTATTCGTGGTCGAGCTTTTCGCCCGGGAAGGTAGTAATGTAAGTATGGTCGGCACGGCCAGCAAGCTGGAGCTGTTCGTCCTTAGCGATGCTACGCATAAAGCGTACGCAACGGTCGCACTGCACGCAACGTTCTTCGTCGAGCAAAATGCGCGGACCGATGTCCACATGCTTACCGCCACGGAGCTGACCCTTCGCATCAATGAACTGATGTTCCGGATTGCCGTGGTAATTCTTGCCGTATTCCGGACGGAGGCGGCCTTCATTCTGGCCTGCTTCCATGTAGTTTTCCTGCAAGGTGCATTCACCAGCCTTGTCGCAAATCGGGCAATCGAGCGGGTGGTTCACCAGCATGAATTCCTGTGTGGCCTTGCGGGCGTTCTTCACGCGGGCGCTAGATGCCGGAGTATAAATCTTCATACCCGGAGTCACAGGAGTATAGCACGAAATCACGAGCATGCGACCGCGCGGGCCTTCCTGCTCTACCAGGCACTGACGGCAGTTACCCGACACCGGCAAATACGGATGATAACATACGTGAGGAGTTTCAATCCCGACAGCCTTCAGGGCTTCGAGGAGGTTGGTATCGCCAGGAACCATCACGGCCTTGTCATCCACGAAGATTTCTACCTTCGGGCTTGCTTCGGTCGGGAGTTTCGGCATATTGTAGTAGTTACTCATATTATTACCAGAAAATTCCAGGACGACTTGTTTCTTGAATACGCGGTTTTGCGTGTTCGGGGTTCTTAGCGATATATTCGTCAAAGTCCGCACGGAACTTTGCAGTGTAGCTCGAGACCGGGCCACCCAAAGAAATGGAGAGCGGGCAAATCGTCACGCCACCAAATCCGCTAGAAAGGCTCTGCATGAGTTCCACATCGCCATCATGACCATTGCCGGCCACCATCTGGTTCAAGATGCGGTGCAAGAGGCCTGTACCTTCACGGCACGGAGTGCACTGGCCGCAAGATTCATGGCTGTAGAAGTTGCCTAGGCAATTCAAGAGGTCAACCATGTTGTGCGTATCATTGATAATGATCATGGCGCCAGAACCGAACATCGTCTTCATCGAAGCGAGACATTCGTAGTCCATCGTAGCGACAGCGGCTTCTTCTGCAGTCAAGGGAGCGCAAGAGGAACCGCCCGGAAGCACAGCCTTGAGCTTGCCACCGACAACGCCACCAGCATAATCGTTAATCATAGTCATCATCGGAGTTCCGAGAGGAGCTTCGTACACGCCCGGATTCTTCACGTCACCGGAAATGCAGAACACCTTCGTACCACCGGCGCGCGGTGTACCCATCTTGGCATATTCGCTCGGTTCGTGCTGCAAGATCCACGGAAGCGACATGATCGTTTCGACGTTGTTCACGCAGGTCGGAGACTTCCAAGCACCGCAAACAGCCGGGAACGGCGGCTTAAGGCGCGGCTGGCCCTTCTGGCCTTCGAGAGAGTTAATAAGAGCAGTTTCTTCACCGCAAATGTAGGCGCCAGCACCGCGATGCACAAAGATATCAAAGCTGAACTTCGTGCCGCAAATGTTTTCGCCGAGGTAACCTGCGGCATAAGCTTGGTTCAAAGCCTTGTTCAAGGCTTCGATGCACGGGAGGAATTCGCCACGGCAGTAGATGTAGGCCGCGCGAGAGCCCAAAGCCCAAGCTGCAATAATAAGGCCTTCGATCAAGCGGTGCGGATCTTCGAGCATGAGGAAGTGGTCCTTGAACGTACCGCCTTCGCCTTCGTCAGCGTTTACGACAATGTAAACCGGCTTGCCGGAATTGCGCGGGACAAAGCTCCACTTCATGCCAGTCGGGAAGCCTGCACCACCACGACCGCGGAGGTTAGAACGTTGCACGTAATCGATGAGCTCGAACTGGCTCATGTTGAACAAGCGTTCCGAAATGTTTGCGTAGCCACCCAGCTTCTTGTAGACTTCGATGTCCTGGGCGCCCTTGCCAAAGTTTTGCGTACAAACTTTTACACATTCAGCCATAATTAAACCGCCTTTTGTTCCGGTGCAGGCTTTTGCGTCGTAACAGCAATAGCCGAGGGTTTAGCAACACGTTCACCGGAGGTCGCAATCATACGGTATTCGTCGCCGACCTTACCACTAGCATCAACAAAGCTCTTGTCCTTCACGCCCGGCTCGCCCACGGCGACCCAGTCGTTACCGTTCTTCTTTTCAACGACAAGCTTCGTGAATTCCGGAGCGCCCTTCCAAGTGAGGGTTGCACCCGTTTCGTCAGCTTCAGCCTTGACGTTCAAGACCGGAGAAGGAGGAGCATAGTCAGCCACCTGCGGCTTTGCAATTGCACCCGGAGCACCCGGATGACCGCAATGGCCCTTCACGACACCACCGAGCACGTCGTGCTTCGGGATGTTGTCTTCATGAGCATAGCACCACTTGAGAATGCGGTCGATGCTGTCAGTCGTAAGCTTTGTACCCGGCTTCATCGTGAGCACGTCGCCATCGGCATCCGTAGCAAAGTCATCGTTCACGAGCATCATCGGGCCGTTGCCGCAAGAACCGAGGCATTCCACCTGGAGGATCGTAAAGAGACCATCCGGTGTCGTTTCGCCCGTCTTGATGTTCAAAGCATGTTCCACATAAGCGATTAAACTCGGAGCGCCCTTGATGGTGCAGCTGATGTTACGGCAGAACTGCAAGAGGAACTTGCCCTTCGGAGCGTGGTTGTACATCGTATAGAACGTAGCAACGCCAAGAGCATGAGCCGGAGCGCAACCGCAAACGCCTGCTGCCCAGCGGATACCTTCGCGCGGCACCCAACCGAACACGCCCTGCACAAGCCAAAGCACTTCGAGGAGAGCGCCCTGCCCCACCGGATAACGGCTGAGGAGGTCTGCACAACGTTCCTTGATTTCAGGCGTATTGAGCTTGGCGAGCACTTCAGCCGTAGGAGGCTGCGGCACAGGCTTGTTCACATAGCCAAACTTCTGGCCCGGATCCGGCAAAGCATCAATCGGCTGCGCCGGACGGTCGAACTTCAAATGATTGTTCGAGACAAATTGGACAGCGCCAGTAATATGTTCTCTCATCGGTCAAGTTCTCCAGCAATAATGTTGAGACCCGAAAGCACGGCCATGGAGTCAGCCAAGAGACCGCCTTCGACGAGTTCATGGAATGCAGCAAACTGCGTAAGGCAAGGCGGACGCACCTTGATGCGGTACGGATGGCCAGAGCCGTCAGAAATAATCGTGAAACCAAGTTCACCGTTAGCACATTCAGAACCAGAGTAGTATTCGCCTTCCGGTACGCGAATGCCTTCGTAAACGCTCTTGAAGCGACCGATAAGGCCTTCCATATCCTGGTAAGCGAGCTTGTGAGCCGGCACGCGGATACGCGGGTCGACGATATCGACCGGGCCCGGAGCAAGGCGCTTCAAAGCCTGGCGCACAATCTTCACGGATTCTTCAATTTCGGCCAAACGAACCTGCAAACGGTCGTTGCAGTCGCCCTGAGTGCCAACCACGACTTCCCAGTCATAGGTTTCGTAATCGTAGTACGGTTCATCCTTGCGGAGGTCAGAAGCAACACCGGATGCACGGAGGCACGGGCCAGTCCAGCCGTAGCTGATAGCCTTTTCGGCAGAAATCTTGCCAACGCCCACCGTACGGTCAAGGAAGATGCGGTTACGGTCTAAGCAAGCGTGCAAGTCCTTCAAGGCCTTTTCGGTAGAATTGAGGGCAGCAAGAACATCTTGTTCAAAGCCTTCATAGCTATCGCGAGAAAGGCCGCCAATGCGAGCAAAGCTGTTCGTAAGGCGAGCACCTGTGAGCTTTTCCCAGATGCACATGATTTCTTCACGCGGGTTAAAAGCGTACATGAACGGAGTCGTACCGCCCAAGTCCTGGAACGCAGCAGCAACGCACACAAAGTGGTCGTTGATACGGCTAAGTTCGTTCACAATCACGCGGAGAACCTTGGTACGTTCCGGAATTTCAACACCGAACATGTTTTCAACGGTACGGCAGAACGCAATGTTGTTCATGATTGCGGAGCAGTAGTTGAGACGGTCGGTATAAGGAACCACTTGCTGCCATGTGCCGCGTTCGACCATCTTTTCGAACCCGCGGTGGAGGTAGCCGATTTCTTCGACAGAAGCGACGATGGTTTCGCCATCCATTGCAGCCAAGAAGCGCAAGCATCCGTGAGTCGCCGGGTGGCTAGGACCTACGTTCAGAGGCATCAAATTCAGCTTTTCGCCATTCGGATCAAGTACGATCATTCTTTGATACTCCCTTCCAAAAATTCGTTGTCGTTCGTTTCCACTTCCTTAGAGCGCTGGACGACCTTGTAGCCAAGTTCTTCGAGGCGCTGTTCAAGCTGCGGAAGCAAGTAATCGTTCGTAGAGAGCCACTGGCGCTTCTGTGCAGGGTAATCCTTGCGGAGCGGATGGCCAACAAATTCGACATGGTTCAACAGGCGGCGGAGGTCCGGATGGCCCTTGAACACAATACCGAACTGGTCGTAAACTTCGCGTTCGTACCAGTTAGCGTTAGCATAAAGGTCGGTAATTGTCGGAACATTCAAGTCTTCTTCGGAAACCAGCACCTTCAGACGGATGCGGCTACCCGGCTTGGACATGCTCTTGAATGCATAAGCGACAGCAAAGCGCGGACCTTCGTGGTTCGGGTAAGTCAGATAGTCGATACCGGCAATGTCCACGAGCATTTCGAACTTGATGCCGGCTTCGCTCTTGAGGAACTGGACTGCATTGTGCAGATAGGAGGCAGAAATAACAGCGGTCACGCCCCACTTGTCCTGTTTTTCGCGCGTTGCGCCATACCTTTCTTCAAGGACGGCGAAGATTTCTTCAACAGTCATTCTTCTACTCCTTCCAGAATTGGGCTTTCTTTACAAGATTCTGTTCTTTCTCTTTCATGAAGTCCTTGATATCCACGACCTTTTCGTGAATAGCAGTCTTGGCTTCGCACTTCGCTTCGGCAGTCTTGGCCTTGATCATTTCGAGCTGATCCTTGACGCTTTCGGCGCGCTGTTTCATGAAGGATTCATCCTTGACCTTCTTCTGCAAGTCAAACATGGCATCGAAGAAGGCTTCCGGACGCGGAGGGCATCCGCCGATATAGACATCCACCGGGATAATGTGGTCGATACCGGGAACCGTGCAGTAGCAGTCATAGAAACCGCCAGAGCTTGCGCATGCGCCCATAGCAATCACCCAACGGGGTTCAGCCATCTGTTCGTAGATGCGCTTTAAAATCGGAGCCTGTTTGTAAGTAATCGTACCTGCAACAAGCAGCACATCGGACTGACGCGGCGTAAAACGCACGTATTCAGAACCGATACGAGAAAGGTCATAACGACCTACTTCCGTACTCATGAATTCGATTGCACAACAAGCCGTACCGTAAGGGAACGGCCACAAGGAGTTAGATCGCCCCCAATTGACCAAAAAGTCAAGCGAGGACGTAATGATATTCGGCTTTTCTGCCTCATTACCCATAGGAGTTACCTCATAAATTTCGGGCCAAAAGATAGAAACTTTCGTGACCGGACGCTCAAAAATCGCAAAGCCAACACGCAGGAAAAACGCCAATCCTCGCCCATTTTTCAAATGCAATAAAAAAGTAAGCAGCGGAAAGACTGCGGGAATCCAGTGAAGGTATGGGCAATGCGCAACGCCAAAAACAGCGTAAGAAAAATGTAATCACCGGACGATTCTGTCAAATATCACATTTCGGGTATTTTCTCAAAAAATGTTCTCACCATAGTTCTCATAAATATTATATTAAGTTCGTGGAAAATTATATCGATATTTATCAATTTACGCACTTCCGCAAGTACCTGGAAGAATATCAGGCGGCACGAGTCCAGTCCGACCCTGAGTTCACACGTACCGGGATTTGCAATATGCTCGGACTGCCCAAGACGCGCAGTTACTTTGCCGATGTTCTCAGAGGAAAAAAAGTTAGCCCCCGCATGACGGCAAAATTCATCGAAGTCCTGGGCCTCAACAAAAAAGCCGCAAAATACTTCGAGACCATGGTCCAGCTCGACCAGGCCAAAACAGAGACGGCCCGCAGCGCAGCCATGGAAGAGCTGTTGCACTTGCACCCCAATCCGCAGCATATCCTCGATTCTAACACCTACGAATACTATAATCATTGGTACCATAGCGCAATGTTTGCTATTCTTGATGCTATGGACGTTACTGACGACTTGACACCCGTGCAAAAGAGAATCTTCCCGAAAATTCCACTCGGAAAGATTAAGGACTCGTTGTCTCTTTTGGAAAAACTCGGACTCGCACGCAAGAACGAAGCGGGTTTTTGGAAGCCGACCAAGGAATCCATCTCCAGTGGTCCGTACAACAACGCTGAACTGATCAAGCAATACCAGTTGCAGTGTTTTGAACTTTCCAAGCAGGCGCTTATCACGCGCCCCAAGATGCCGACCGTCATGAGCACTCTCACGTTCAGCATCTCTAATAATGCCTACAAGAAACTCGAATCTGAACTCCAGGAATTCAAGGCGAAGGCAAGGCGAATCATCAGCGAGGACAACGAAAAGGCAAACGGAGTTTACCAGATGAACCTTCACTTGTTCTCTAACCTCGATCCGGAGGTTAAAGCATGATGCAGTTTAAGACTTTAAAATTTGCGGGAATCGCAGCAATTGCGACATCGCTCTTTACGGCTTGCACCGAAGAAAACCATGCCGGTGTCCTCACGGAAACCGAATCTGGAACCACAATTGCAAGTATCGTCAGAGACGAACAAGGTGAACCCGTCGCAAGCGCAAAGGTGAACCTTATCTCGGCAACTCACATTGCCGCACGCATGGCGCCTATCAAGACGACCACCACAGACGAAGACGGTAAATATTCTATCGACAGTATTTCTGCCGGTGACTACGCCTTGCAGATCAGCAACACGGATCACACGCAGTCCGCATACCAGATGCTCACAGTCAAAGACTCCAAGACCGACCTGCAGACGCTCAACGTCCCCGAAGCAAAGCTCGAAGAGAATGCAAGCCTCGAACTTGACCTCGGCACGTACGATCTTGACAAGGGCGACACGCTCTGCATCACAGGTACGCTCAACTGCACCGCAGTCAGCGAAAGCGACCTCAAGTCGGGAACCGTCAAGCTCAGTGAAATTCCGCCTGCAGAATTCACGAACATCATCCTCATCCGAGGCGCCGGCCGCGACACCTCGACGCGCAACGTCAAGTGGGACTTCACCCCTGGCGAAAAGCTCGAAGTCTCTTCAGAATTCGTAACGGTCACCGTTCCGGAAGAAGCCTTGAGCGCCGCAAAGAAGCTGAACGGCAACAAGACTCTCGAATCCATGATTGTTCCGGTAACGATCCCCACGAAGGTCAAGAACCCGGTTCTCATTGACAACAACGGAGACTCGCTCGCAGTCTTTAAAGCCGAAAACGATGCGGACTCGTCGCTTTACTTCACGGCAATTCCAAGCATTGACGCAGGCACATACAAATTCACAGTCACATCAAGCGAATCCGTTTACAAGACTTCGGAAATTTCCAGAGTGTTTGCCGAATCCAAATCAGGTTTGTCCGTCACCGAAGGTGATTTCATGAATACATTCATCACGGATACGACAAGCAATAGCCTCGGCATCAGCTTCTGGATTGAAGAAGACGGCAGCAAAATCGCCGAAAAAGACTCTTCAATCCTTGATTCCAAGGAGAACGACGTCACATACCGTCTGGAAACAGGCAAAAACCCAGAACAGCTCTGCGCCAACTTCTACAGAAGAGTCTCAAAAGACACGACGTATCGGGATTCGGACACGGTGCTCGTAAACTCTTACTGCCATGACGTCTTGGATGGAACCCGCCATCACTACGTCATGTACATCAAGGCAAACCATATTGTTATCGCCATAGACGGAAAGACCGTCGAAGACACCAAGATGAAAAACGCCTTCATCATGTTCCCAGGCTTCGCCATCGGTAACCACAAGCTCACAAACTTGACCGTGTTCTCGCTCAAGCAATCCGCGATTGCCCAAGCTGACGACGAAGGCTGGGAACGCCTGCAAGCCTGGCTCTCCGCATACTACTTATTGCAGAAGTAATTAGTGTTTCGTCATCCTGAGCGGCGAAAGCCGTGAAGGACCCATTATGTCATGCCCGCCTCCGCGCGGGCATCTCCTTTTTTATCGAAATACGATTTTTTCTAGTAACTAGTAACTAATAACTAACAACAATTTTTATATATTCTCGTTCATGAAAGTTCTCGTTCACAATAGAGGCTTATGCCTGGAATGTGCCGGCTGTGTCGGCGTGTGCCCCAAGATGGCACTCGACATGTATGGGCTCGACTTGCAAATTGATCAGGATAAATGTGTCAAATGCGGACTCTGTGCAAAAGCATGTCCCGTAGGCGCCCTCAAGGTCCAGGAGTTGAACGATGTTCTGTAACAAAGAATACGATGTTGTCGTTATTGGCGCAGGCCCTGGCGGAAGTGTAGCAGCCAGGAACCTTTCCCGCGCAGGGCACAAGGTTCTTCTCCTCGAAAAGCGTGAGAAGGTCGGTATTCCGGTGCGCTGTGGAGAAGCGAGCACCAAGCTTGCAGACTTGCAGACATACGGCCCTATTGACGACAGCTGTATCGAAACTATTATCAACGGACTTTATATTTACGGTCCGAACGGTGTGGACATTGATCTCGCGCAAAAAGGCACGGGCATCATGCTCAACCGCGAAAAGTTTGACCCGTGGCTAGCCCACCTCGCCGAAAACGACGGTGTAGAACTCGTCAAGCTCGCCCGCGCAGAATTTGTCGGTGATGTAGAAAATGGAATGCGCCTTGTTCGCGTAAAGCTCGGCGAAGGCGCCGGTACCACGACCGAAGAAGTCCGCGCCAAGATGGTCATCGCCGCAGATGGCGTCGAAAGCCGCATCGGAAGGCAACTCGGGCTCGATTGCTTACAAAAGCCCGCATTCACTTGCACAGGCGTCGACATCCAGGTTCAAGGACTTCTGACCAAGCCGGATTATCTTACATTCTGGCAAGGCCACGACTTTATCAATGACGGATACATCTGGAGCTTCCCGAAAGTCAAATCCAACGTCACAAATTTCGGCGCAGGATTCCTGATTTCTGGCAAGCACAGCCAAAACGTTTTGGACACCACAATGGAATGGCTTTACAAGCTGTTCCCGGGTGCAAAAATCAATCACGTTGTGGGCGGAGCCATTCCGGTTTCAAGCGTTTTGAAAGATTACACGCTCGACCGTTTTGCCCTCGTTGGCGATGCCGCGCATCATACGAACCCGCTTACCGGAGGCGGCATCGCGGCCGCTATGCGCGCCGGACGGTTCTGTGCACAGACCGTCCACGAGGGCCTCGAATGTGGCAACTTGAGCAAGGCTTTCCTCAAGACTTACGAAAAGCGCTGCTACGATTACTTTGGTCGCATGCACGACTTTGAATACAAGTTCCGCAGGTTCCTCCTGAACGTCAACAAAAGCGAACAGACAGAGCTCTACAAGGTTCTCCAAAACTTCGCAAAGCACGGCTGCAAAAAGCGCGCCTTCTTGCAAACACCGCTTTCCTCCGCGAAAATGCTCTACAAGTTCTTGAAATTCAAGTAGTCCGCGCAAGCATCTAAGCAAAAAGCCCGAGATAAACTCGGGCTTTGTTGTTATTCTAAAAACGATTTTAGACCTGTTCGTTATTGTCCTTATTTTCCACCTCAGCAGAAGTTTCTGCAACGGCTTCGTTTTGTTCAGCCGCTTTCTTCTTTTTACTCGGTCTATGATCCCAAATAAAGCCAATCAAGCCAAACAAGATGACACCAAAAAGAATCGGGTTATTTATGATAAAGTTCCAAGCATAAGTTCCAAAGCCCGGCTCTGTAGCCTGATAGGCAATCAAGTCAAACGTATCAGAAGGATCATCGCTAAATGCCAATTGAACAGAAAGAATCTTTTCTTTAGTAATATCAACTATAATCGTTGCGCAAGACGTATCATCGGCACAAACAGGGACACGACCTTTAAGATTGCCCCATTCGGCTTTTTTGGTCACGTCAACACGGTTTGTTGTTTTAACGACTTCTTTCAGAATGTCCAAATCCGTCATTTTCTTTATATTCAAGAAAACGTCGCCTTCTTTATACTTTAAAAGAATTCCCTGTTCTGTAAGAACAAAACCTTCTCCGGCATAGGTATCCTTTTCCATAGCCTCTTTAATTTTCTTTTCGGCAACAGCACCCGTAACAGCACCAACGCCTGCACCGATAAGAGTACCAAGACCTTTCTTACCGGCATTTGCAGTAGACACAAACAACAGAACCGAAAGCAACAGAAGCAAGACATTCTTTGACCTGAACAAACGCATAATTTTCTCCTTTAAAAATGGAGCATATAATTTAACAAAACAAAAAATCCCGCAGCGCACGCCACGGGAAAATCTTTGGATTCTATCGGCCTTCGGCCTCCAGAATGACAACAATTAAATGTCACCCTGGAGCGAATGCGATAGGGCCTAATTACACGTCGACCACTTCAGTCCAGCCGAACGGATCTTCAGCTTCACCGAACTGGATTGCAGTGTACTTGTTGAAAAGTTCCGTGCAAACCGGGCCCGGATTCTTGCCGTCACCGTAGGTGAATTCCTTGCCAGCGACCGGATCCACAATCTTCTTGATCGGGGTAATCACGGCAGCGGTACCGCATTCAGCCGTTTCGCTGAATTCAGCAAGTTCTTCGAACGGGACCTGGCGACGTTCCACGGTGTAGCCGAGGTATTCAGCCAACTGCTGCAAGCTCTTGTTCGTAATAGACGGCAAGATGGATTCGGACTTCGGGGTCACGTAGGTCTTGCCCTTGATGCCGAAGAAGTTTGCCGGACCGCATTCGTCGATATACTTCTTTTCCTTAGCATCGAGGTAAATCGTGCTGGAGTAACCGAGCTTCTTGGCTTCTGCGAGGGACTGGAGGCTAGCAGCGTAGTTACCGCCGACCTTCACCGTACCCGTACCCTGCGGAGCAGCGCGGTCGTAGTTGCGGCTGATCATCATGTCCACCGGCTTGAACCCATCCTTGAAGTACGGACCCACCGGAGTCACAAACATCATGAGCAAATATTCATCAGCAGGCTTCACACCCACTTCCGGGCTCATACCGATGAGGAGCGGACGGATGTAAAGCGTTGCTCCGTAACCATACGGCGGCACAAAGCGGGCGTTGGCCTTCACCACAGTGTGGACCATTTCGCGGAACAATTCAATAGGCGGAACAGCCATGAGTACGCGGTTAGCCGTGTTCTGCATGCGCTTGGCGTTTTCGTCGACGCGGAAAATACGGACCTTGCCGTCCTTGCCCGTGTAAGCCTTGAGGCCTTCAAAACCTTCCTGGCCGTAATGCAAGCAAGTAGCGGCCATGTGGATGCTAATGTCCTTGGAAGAAGAAAGTTCGATCTTGCCCCACTGACCATTGCGGTAGTAGCAGCGAACATTGTAATCGGTGTCATAATAACCGAAGGGGAGCGTCTTCCAATCGACAGTATTCAAATCAACTTGCATAGTATTAACCTTTTTTGCAATTGTGCATTTTTAAAGGTATCATTCGGTACCACGTGAAAAATACAATTATAAACGCGTTTTTGGCTCAATTTATCGTGAAAAAATAAAGAAATATTGGGTATTACCACCCGAATCCTGTTAATTCGTCAATTTCTTTTATAGTCACCGAGCCATCTTCTTCTGAATAGTATTTTACAATTCCTACATGTTTTCCATTTTTGTATTTCACTTCAAGAGACTTCTTCCCAGAACGGAAATGTTTAATTTGCATTCCTTCCATCAAACCATTTTTGTAATGATTAACAATGTACTTTTTTCCCGAAGGGAAATAGCGTTTGTCATATCCATTCCTAAGCCCTTGCGAAAATTGAATTTCGCGAGCTAGCTTTCCGTTAGGATAATAAGCTTTCAAAAGGCGGACAGACTGCGGCACAAGGACATTTTCGCTCGGAACAGGAATATCTACAACATAAATTCCTTTTTTAACATTTTCGGGAATCAGCTCTTTATTTGAAAACTCATAGACTGAATCAGTTTCACATCCCTTCTCCACAATGAGCTTTTTCAATGATTGAACCTGACCAAACAAAACAGAACTTGTTTTTAAAATCAGATTCTTCGTATCGTATTGTACTTTTTCCGCATAAAAAACAACGGAATCAGGATTGCCGCACCAATTCAAATGCCAACCAGCACCCATCAAATCAACATGCCTCGATTGCAGGAAAATACCACCACCGGCGCATCCGCACAAACCGGACAATTCATTCCATTCAGTCGTTTTGCTTATTTCGTATAAAGAATCATCAACCGCTTTAAAAAGAGAGGCAATCGTCGAGTCTCTCCTCAAATCAGCAGCATTTAACCAAAGCCCGGCATCGCACGCAGCCGAAAGCGAGAAAGCACTAAAAACGCTAATCAATATTTTTGCAAACATATTCATAAAAAAACGATTCAAGGCCATTTAAACTTCCCTAAGCAAATATATATTGATTCCGCATTCTTTAAAGGTGGTCAAAATTTTTTACCACCCAAAGGGGGGGGACACCCCGCAACGCCCCCCCCCAATCACGCAAATGTTTACATAAACGGATACATCATACGATTCCAAACAGCATCTTCTAAATCTCGCCTAGAATCAACAACGGCAACAACAACAACCTTATTGTTCTCCTTGCGATAGAAAACTCGCCACGATAAAACGATCAATTCCATTGCAATGATTAACACCCTTCTCTCATTAAAACAAGATATTCTATATTTGCGCGCGAAAAAGCCCAACCTGGAGTAGAGAAATGTCTTTCGTTCAAGAATTGAAAAACAAGATTTTAAATGACGGTTATGAAATTACACGCGAAGAGGCAATCAAACTTTTAAGCGAAGACCTCGACGAACTCACGAAAGCCGCCGACGAAATCCGCGAAAAGTTCCACGGCGACGACTTTGATTTTTGTTCCATCGTAAACGCGCGCAGCGGTCGCTGCTCCGAGAACTGCAAGTACTGCGCCCAGAGCAGCTACTACCACACCGGCGCTCCCGAATACAAGTTGCTCAGCGCCGACGAAATTGTCGCAGACGCAAAGAAGAAAGAAGCAGCAGGCATTCCACGTTATTCCATTGTAACTTCGGGCCGCACACTTTCGAACTGCGATGTAGAACAAATTAGCGAAGCACTCCGTCGCCTGAAAAAAGAGACTAAGCTTTCGATTTGCCTTTCGGCAGGTCTTTTGAACAAAGAACAATTCGACAAGCTCAAGGAAGCAGGCCTCACCCGCTTCCACAACAATCTTGAAACATACCGCCGTCATTTCCCGGACGTTTGCACGACGCACACTTACGACGATAAGATTGGCGCGCTCCAGAACGCTCTTGCCGCTGGCCTCGAAATTTGCAGCGGCGGAATCATGGGTCTTGGCGAAACGATGGAAGACCGCATCGACATGTGTCTGGATTTGCGCAAACTCGGCGTCAAGTCGACTCCGGTGAACGTGCTGAACGCGATTCCTGGAACGCCGTACGAAAATCTCCCGAAGCTCACAAACGATGAATTCTGCCGCATCGTGGCGATTTACCGATTCATCAACCCGAAGGCATTCATCCGCCTCGCAGGTGGCCGTGGCGTTTTGGGCGATGACGGCAAGCGCGCATTCAAGAGCGGCGCAAACGCAGCCATCACTGACGATATGCTCACCACCGCAGGCACCAACAGCAGCAAGGATTTCGAGCTCGTGAAAGAACTCGGATACAAGCCGCACGGATTTATTGGCTAAAAGACACTAAAACTTTTCTTGAAAGCCGTAATTATGTAAATTTTACTTGATGGCTTTTAGAAATCGCCTCATCATGGGAATTGCAATTGCGTGCAGTTTGGTTCTATCAAACTGCGCTTTTCCTGTGCGCCCCGGATACGATCGAAAAAGCGGTTCCTACAAGCGCTACAGAGTCCCCAAAAAAGAAGTCGTAGAAGCTGACACCACAACAATAGACTCGCAAGAAGAATTGGTGCAAGAAGAAATTCTTGCAGCGGCCTCTAAAAACACCGGGAACAATCAAGCGAATGCATCTGATTCCGTTGGCTCGAGTACGCTTGATTCTACGGGTAAAAACGTAACCCCGCAAACAGACAGTTTGGCCTTGAGCGATTCCAGCGCAAACAAAGGAACTGTCGCCAAAAAGCAAAAGCAAGACAGCACACAAGTTCGAAATAGCGATACTACAAAAGTTGCCGTTAACGCCACCGCAAAAACGGTAGAAAAACAAACTGAAAAAACTACAGACAAAGCGAGCGCAAAAAAGACAGATAAGGCAGCGAAGAAACAGACAAAGCCAGCCGCCAAGCCCACAAATCTTGAAAAGTACGCAAAGGAATGGCTTGGTGCAAAATACGTTTACGGTGCGGCAAGCAAAAAGAAGACAGACTGCTCCGGCTACGTGATGCAAGTCTACAAAGGTTTTTACGGGATATCGCTCGACCACAACGCTCAACACATTTATGACGACGGTCGCGGCTATTCCATCAAGCGTACGAAATTGCAAGAAGGCGATCTCGTATTTTTCGGGAACTTCTGGAAAATCAGTCACGTCGGTATTTACCTAAAAGGGAACCGATTCATCCACGCCAGTACGAGTAAGGGTGTGGTGATTACTTCCATGGACGATAACTATTGGTCGTCCAAATACAAAGGCGCAAGACGGTTTAAGTAGGAGTTAGTTTTTAGTCAATGGCTCTTAGTCATTAGTTTTAAATGAGGCGCCGATGGCGCGATTACAATAACTAGAAACAATTAACCAACAACCAATGACTATTGACTAATGACCAACTACTAAATTCCATATTCTTTTTTCCTCCTACTTCCTACTTCTAACTTCCTACTTTTTATATTTCATATCATGAAGAAAATTGCATTCCAGGGCCGTCGCGGGGCCTATAGTGAAAGTGCCGCCTACCACCTGTTCGGAAACGATATCGAAGTCGTGCCGATGGACACGTTCGAACAAATTTTCCAGGGCATTGAAACAGGTGTCGTTGACGGAGGCGCCATCCCTATAGAAAACTCGACCGCGGGTTCCATTTACGACAACTACGACTTGCTTTACAAGTGGCGTCATCCGATTGTCGCCGAAGTCAAGTTGCAGATTGAACATACGCTTTGCGCATTGCCGGGCACAAAGCTCGAAGACCTTACCGAAGTGTTGAGCCACCCGCAGGGTCTCGCCCAGTGCAGCCGCTTTTTCGGACAGCATCCGAACATCAAGAGCACGGCATTCTATGATACCGCAGGCAGCGCCGAAGAAATCGCAAAGCGCGGCGACAAGCACATCGGTGCAATCGCAAGCGCATACGCCGCCAAGTTCTACGGTCTTGACATTTTAAAGCAAGGGCTCGAAAACTTGCCGGGCGTGAACTTCACGCGCTTTTACGCAATCCAAAAGACAGCGATTGAATTGCCGGATTTTTCGGCAAACGATGCAAGCAAGCCTCCCATCAAAACAACGCTTTTGTTCATGTTGAGCGATTCTAGCAAATCTGGTGCTTTGTACGAAGCGCTCGGTTGCTTTGCCAAGCGCAAGTTGAACCTCACACGCATCGAGAGCCGCCCGCATCCAGACCGTCCGTGGGAATACATTTTCCACCTTTCGTTCGAAGGGAACCCGAAGGACCCGAACGTCGTCGAAGCGCTCAAGGAACTACAGCAATACACAGACTTTATCTACCGTCTCGGAAGTTTCCGCGAAGGAACAACAGAGAAATTAAGTTATTAAGCACAATTGTCACCCCGGCCGCTGTACCGGGGTCACCACATGCGAAAAACGTGATTACAAAAATTAATTGATCCTATCGCCTTCGGCTCCAGGATGACAAAATCAGAATGATGAGGCCGGGGAGACAACGCAAGGAGATTATATGGCATACGAACGTACTGATAGAAAACCTGAAGAATATCGCAATCTCAAGATGACCACGGGCTTTATCTCTAGCGCCGACGGTTCCGTCCTTATCGAAATGGGACGCACCCGCGTCATCTGCAATGCAACGCTCCTCCCGAAAGTTCCGGACTGGCTCGCCGGTCGCGGCACGGGCTGGATTACGGCTGAATACAGCTTGCTTCCGCAAAGTACGGGCAAGCGCGTGGAACGCGAGCGCAAGGGCGCGAGCGGCCGTACGCAAGAAATCCAGCGCTTGGTAGGCCGCTCGCTGCGCGGCGCAGCCGACCTTGCAGCCCTCGGCGAGAACGCTATCGTGGTCGACTGCGACGTGATCGAAGCCGACGGTGGTACACGTACCGCAAGCATTATCGGCGGCTTCGTGGCCCTTGCGATTGCAGTGAAGAAAATCAAGGAACGCCTTGGCATCACGCAGCAGATTTTAAAACACGGCATCACCGCTATTTCTGTAGGCGTAGTGAATGGCAATCCGCTTTGCGACCTCTGCTACGTCGAAGATTCTGCCGCCGACGTCGATATGAACGTCGTCATGCAAGATGCCAAGAATTTCATTGAAGTGCAGGGCACGGGCGAACACGCCAGCTTTGACCGCGCCATGCTCAACAAGCTCCTCGACCTCGGCGAAAATGCCTGCAAGGAAATCTACAAGAAGCAGATGGAATTGATTGGCGGCGAACTGCCGTAAAAAGGAGATGCCCGATCAAGTCGGGCATGACAACATCACAACTGTCGTTTGACAACGTCATAGCGGACTCGATCCGCCATCTTTTACATTCTAGATCCCGGCACAAGGTCGGGATGACAAGTTGAAAGGATAAGCTCGCGATTCAAAGATCGCGGGCTATTTTGTACCGGCAACAAACGGTTCTGCACCCTATTTGCAGATGTTTTGCACATCGGCATACTTACCAATGCCAATCACATTGAACTTGCTCTCAGAGCCCGCATTTCCGTAGACTACAAATAAAATTGACGCGACATGAGTCGGGTCACTAGGGGTTTCTGCATAGGAAACAAAATCACTCCACTTCGAGCACACTGTCTTGACTTCAACACTCTTGGGCAACGTAACCTTAGGCAATAACGCAATTTTCTCGATATAGGTAAATGCCGTATCGTTAGACATTACCACATCCATGTCCGATTCCGAGGTATAAGTCACACACAAACCGCCCCAAGCAGAAACATCGGCTATGTCCGGGGCTCCATTTTTTCCAGACAAAGCTTCCCCGGCAACATTAAAACCGATACCCACAACGCCCTCACTTCTATACTTGAACGTCCCGCAAATACCCTCACATACTTCTATAAGCAAATTCATTACATTTTCATATTCATATTGCATTACGGGCCACGAGACAAATGCATCGCCCTTTTCATCACTGAAACTGAACCAATATCCGGATGTTTCAGAACCGTTATCGAGCCCAGTATTTACAAAGTCGTTACCATTACGGGCGTTTCTCGGACCATACCATAAATCACTGACACTCTCAGGAGTCGTACAAGGCCCAGTGATACCGCTAGAAGAGCTTTGTTCAAAACTACTTTGTTTAGAACTTGAACTGCGCAATACAATAATCCCTTCGTCAACACTACTCTTTGGCAAAACATAGGCATAGCCATCGACATCGCAAGCTCCATTCGCATCGTATTTACCGACAGCGGCAATAGAGAGGTGTTCCTTTGTTCCATCGGTACCCGGCATAATGAAACGAATGCTAGACACATGTTTTGAAGCCTCGGCCGCATTCAAAGCATCCCATGTAACACATTTTTCTACAAATTCAGTTGATTTGCCAAATTCAGCCTGATAAAAGGTATCGTCTGTATAAAGCCTCAAGAGCACATCCCTATCCGCAGCGTACGTCACACAGACGCCGCCCCAATCGCTGATGTCACCATACCTTAGGGCGTGCGAGGCATGGGGATCTTCAATGCCCGCAACATTGAATCCCATTCCCCCAAAAATTTCAGCAGAGGTTCCTTTTCTAAAACGATATTCAGCGCAATAACTACCACAATATTCTACAAGCGCTTCCGCACATTCATACTCGGGAGCTTCAAAACCGCACACATCCGGGCTATAAACCTCAGTAACACCGCCATCAGGATCATCGCTAATATTATACCAAAGCCCAGCACCACGTGTACTATCAGGATCAAATCCCGTATTCACCAGATAGTCACCTTTGCTAGCATTCCACAAACAAGCAGTCGTATTCTTCGGCGTTTTTGCGCTACTTGAAGAATTCGCAATCACGCTACTTGATGACTCTGCAACATTTTGACTACTGCTCGATGCGACATTCGCAGCACTCCCGCCAACATCGTCACTACTTTTGGGAGCAGGTTCCACTGACGAACTGCTATCGCCGTAAGCGGGAACATCAAAGCCACCCGATGGATTGTCATCTGAACAGGCGACAAAGCCTAGCAACAAGGCACTTGCCGCAATACCAGAAATTCTCCTAAACATAACGCACTCCTTTATTTTTTAATTATAAATTCTAGTTTCCAGAAATGGCTGGAGTTTCAAAAGAGCACGCGCCATTAACGGAATATTTCCCTATACCCGCCAAATTAAATCTGCATTTTTCATAACCTGCAGTACCCTTTATAGCAAACTGGATTGCACCCACCGCACGCCCCATATCAGGATCATTCGGCGCAATTTCATTCCAGGTAAAGCATTTTTCGACAAGACCTTTGGACTTTGGCAAAGCGACCTTAGGTGAGTTCTCGTAAGGAACATCTTTTACAACAAAGTTCAGGTAAGCCTCCTTTTCGGAATAGTAAGTGACGCAAACACCACCCCAGTCTTGGATATCTTCAAAAACGTAATCGCCATCATTAAAGCCCGCAATATTAAACGAGACTCCGCCAATAGCGTATTCGGCCCCTTTCAAGATAAAATCCATCGTTCCACAAAAACCGAGACATGTCTCAATAAGACCTCCATACACTTCATATTCAAACTCCCCCGACAGTTCCACCGGATATTCAACATGAGCATAAGCGTCACCAGGAGACTCATCAAATTGTTCCAACCATCCCGCGTATCTGCTACGGTCGTTATAGCCTGTTTTCACATGGGTTCCGTCAACCCCTTTCCACATGCAAGTCAAGGAATCATCATAAGGAAATTCTACATTGACGCCATCATTAGCAAAACCCCAATCATACGAAGATTCGTCCGGCTCGTAAGTACTGATTCCCCTAATATTGAAAGTTCTCTTATCAACATCACCACGGCTATCAATCTTAAACATGATGGACACGATTTCCTTTGCTGCCTCTTCTCCCGTATATACCTGGCGATTGATTGAATATTGGGAATATTTCCAATGTGTTATATCGAAATTGCTCCATTTTGCACATACAGTTTTAGGCTCGTTAATCCAATACAAATCACGAAGTGTAGGATCAAAAGAACCTCCGTTCGCCGTTATATTTAGAATGCCCACAGGATATGCTTCGAACGGCAATATTTCGCTATTGGAATCAATTCCATCAATATTAACCTTCAAATAGACGTACATCCAATAATCAGATTCGTAAGTGACACAGATACCATCCCAAGACGAGACATCCGCCGTAGCGCCATCCCTGGCAAGTTGGATTTCAAAACCCGCCCAAGGTTTAAACATTGAAGTATCGAATTCAACCGATCCGCATAGACCATCGCAATGTTTAAAAACAGAAGCCAAAGGAGTCAATGAATTTTCAAGTTCGACAGGGAAAACAACCTTCGATTTACCCTGTTGGCCAAACAAGTCATCGCCAAAGGTTCGCCAAAAGCCTGTGCTATCGTCTCCTGTATTGACCTTGTAGTCTACAGCTGGGTCCCACAAATTATAGCGGCGGGCCTTTACCGCACCACTTGAAGACAACGCTCCGTTTGAAGAAGATTCTATTACGCCGCCGTCACTCGAGGATGATCCTATTACGCGGTCATCACTAAAATGCGTTCCTGCAGAGGAGCTGTTTTCACCTGCGATAGGTTCAACAAACGGAACCGAAGGATTGTCATCTGAACAGGCGATAACGCCAAGCAGCAAGGCAGAAATCACGCCTCCAAGAATTCTCCTAAACATACAACAATCCTTCATTTTATCTGTAACCAGTAATATATATTATTTCAAGTAGGCAGGTTCCTGGCATTTTAAATAGGATGTACCATCCAGTTCTTGATACGGGGCAATTCCCAAGATATTGAACGAACTACTGGCATTATTCTTGGCATAATCATAGAATAAAATTGACGATATCTTGGAAGGATCGATAGGTGCCCTTGTTTCGCTGTCAACAAATTCATTCCAGGATTTACATTCAATCTTGGCATAACCATCAGTCTGTGGCAACGTCACGCCCGGCAATTTAGATACGTTTGCAAAATCATTTTGCTCTGCATCATTTATAGCAATATGCAAATCATATTCCGATGCATAAACAACACACATGCCGCCCCAATATTTGAGACTTTTCGCCTGCAACTTGCCATTTCCATCTTTATCAGCAATGTTAAATCCGAAGCCAGCATTCCCTGCGCCTTTATGCGTTACACAAAGTCCCTGACAGTAATTTAGAACAGGTTGCAACGAATCCTGACCTAACTCGCTATTCGCTAGTACAGGATAAGTCATATTGACTTCGTCATTATCCTTGAATGCATACCAATGGCCGCCTTCGCTTGTCGCTGTCGAATACCCCGTTTTTACACCCAAATAACCATCCGGACCATACCAAACCGGACTGAGATTCTTGAAAGAGCACTCATCTTTATACACCTTGCTACTGCTGGAACTGCGCGGAGTTCGGCTCGAAGAACTTATCGGCGTGTAAGAGGTTTTGGGGATAGAACAAGCCCCATTAGCAGAATACTTTCCGATACCCGCTATATTAAACTGATTTCTATCGCCGTCTTCAGAACTTTTCACAATAAACTGGACCGTACTTACCGCAGACCCCATGTTAGGATCATTCGGGGCAAGGTCATTCCAAGTAAAGCATTTTTCTACAAGCGCCCCCGAAGCAGGGAGAGACGCTTTCGGTGAATTTTCATACGGCACGTTTTTTACAACAACATTTAGGTAAGCATCCTTTTCGGAATAGTAAGTGATGCAAATGCCACCCCAATCCTTGATATCGGCAAATTTAGCTTCTCCATAGCAAGTATTGCCTTCACAAGAAGTCAATGTATCTTCAGCAATATTGAAGCCTACACCAGACGCGGCATAATCGGCGTTTTCCAAAGTAAACTCCATCGTTCCACAAAAGCCTTTACATTCAACGATAATCGGCTCATACATATAGGGTTCATACTCCATTTCCCTATACGCAGGGAATTCTATTTTAGAATACGCCCCCTCGGGAGAAACATCGAAATCATACAGCATCCCGACAAATTCATCCCGATCATTATAGCCCGTATTTACAATGCCAGACCCATCCAAACCTTTCCACAGGCAAGTCAAGGAATCGTCGTTTGTAGTAACCAGGCCTAAATCCCGTTCATTCGTACCGCCATCGCGATTCCATTGCGGAAGATTTTCATCGTAAGTACTGATACCTAAGATATTGAATTCTCCCGAGCCATCGGAATTACCCATAAATACAAAGTTGATTGCCTTGACTTCTTTAGCAGCCTCTTCGCCTGAATAGATCTTGCTCAATTTTGCCTTATTGTATTCCGCCCAACTGGACGTTTTAAAGTCGCTCCATTTGGCACAACGCGTAATGGCGACATCAGAACCAAGCATATTCTTAAGCGTCGGTGCATTTGTCACCGTTTTCGGAAGTGTTATCATCGGATAAGCCATAAACGGAGACACATTGCTAATCGTATCTATGCCACCGACATCCACATTGAGATAGACACTCACCGGGTATTCAGAGGCATACGTTACACAGATACCGCCCCATGCAGAGATATCCACCGTTGAACCTTCTTCGGCAAGCGTAAAGCCAATACCCGCCCAAGGCATCGTCTCCGAGCCATGCAACTCAACTGTACCACACACGCCTTCACAATATTCAAAAACAGGATCCAAGAAATCTGCAGTATATTCATTACCCATTTCCACAGGCCAAGTTATACGAGAATAATAATCATCGCTAAAGCTGAACCAATACCCCGTATTTTCGTTATACGTATTGATCTTGTTGTCCGTTTTACCATTCCACAAGTCAAACTTCGGAACCGCCTCTACACTGCTAGAGGACTGGACGGCAGAAGAACTTTCGATAGCAGAGGAGCTGCTCACAACAGACGAACTGCTTTCGCCATAAACAGACGAGCTACTTTCACCATAGGCAATCGGATTGCCATCTTCCGTGACTCCCGCCGTATTGTCGTCCGAGCACGCCATAAAGCCGAACGCGAACGCACATGCAGAAACACATGCCAATATGTTAAGAAGATTCTTAAGCATGATTTTTCCCCTCCTCCCACGTCAGCGGGAACAACTGTAAATTCAACCTGTAGACACGACCGACGCCACGGCCGTTCAACGCAATTTGAGCAATACGCTTGCGGCAAGCATTAATCTCTTGCACAATTTTCTCGTAATCCTCGTCCGAAATTCCCATGGTAAGTCCAGAATAATTGCGTTCCGTCGACGAGAATTTTTCAAGAGCTTCATCTGCAAAATGGATCATCTCATGATGCAAAGAACGCATCGCCACCGACATAATTTCAGGAGACCCCGTCAGATGCCTATCGACCTGTTCGTAGGCGTCCCCGTTTTTCTTCAACAGTCCTGCATCTACCATAAAATCGAGCGACTCGCGGACCTCCCCCGCAGAGGCCTCCAAACAACAACGCCTCGCAATTTCACCCGGAGTCGCTCCTGGCATCACCGGCGCTAGCTCTCTCACCACCGGATGTATCCAAGTTTCAAAATACTTATACGCATCGCCATCGACAACTTTTACCGCATTCTCTTTTGCAAGTTTAAGCATCGCTTCAAAAACGGTTTTGCGATCGGCATCCGTTTTAGCATGGCAACATTCCACCATCAACTTGAAATAGTCAAGTTCGTAACCTGCCAAGTGCATCGCGGCACCGACTTTTTCCGCCCCAACAGACGAAAGGCGCGTTTTGCCTTCACAGACAAGTTTCAGGTAAGTCGGCGATGTAAAGCCGGCCGCACGCGCAAATTCACGCCAGGAAAACGATGATACACGCTTCCGTTCATCGTAATAGTCCTGCATGTAGCAGCGATAATCCTGATACTCCGTAATCGGCTTCATAATAACAAATATACACTTCTATTTTAAAAACCGCAATATTTCATGATACTTTTTATTCAATTTTTAGCAATTTAAGCAGTTTTTATTTAAAATCTTAAAAATACAATGTATTTTCATGATACAATCAAAGCAAAAAAGAAGCCCCATTCGTAGTATGAATGGAGCAAATTTCTTAATTGTATGGTTTTAGGCGACATGCACCCTGAGCAGAATATTTCCCAACAGCATACACACCGAACTCAACGTTTTCCGGTGGAGTTTGGCTACGAGCCTCAAACGCAATCACAGATACACTCTTTAATTGGTCAGAAGTCAACTTGTCAAACTCATCCCACTTATAACATTTTTCGATTATTGTCGTCGATTTGGGGAGATGCAAATTTGGAAAATCCATAGACTCCAAATCGTCATCGGCCGAGCCAATACCCAACTTTAAATAGGCATCTTTTTGCGACTGATACGTTATACAAATTCCGCCCCAATCTTCAATGTCTTTCGTTTTAATACCATCAAAAAAACACACATCACTATCACAGACATCCGAAGTCATATTATACCCAGCAATGGCTAAGCCAATACCTACGAACGATTCACCGCCATCTTGACGGTCCAACACCATCGTTCCGCAGAAGCCACCACAGTAATCCAGTGTTGGATCATATTTCCAGAAAGAATAATTAACCCCATTATCAATCGGGAAATACAACTTCGATGCATTGTCATCAGCATAAACAAACCAAGTTCCAGCGCCGTTTTGAGATTCATACTCCCAATGTGCCGAGCCCTTCCACACGCAAGTCGCCGAATCTTCATTCGCTTCGTTTTCTCCGTTTTGCACATCTTCTGACCGCAGGCTCACCTGTGGCATATCTCCGTCGTATGTGCCCACGGCCTTGATATTGAAATCTCTCGATTCTGAACCATCACCTAAAAATCTAAAGAGAATTGCTTTAGCCTTTTTCGCATCCACGTCACCACGTCGATCTTCAGGAGCTACAGCAGGCGAATTACGAGAGAAGTTTTCCCAGCGGGCACACAAAGAAGTATCACCCGACACTACACTAGGGAACCGAATTCCCACCATCGAAAAAACATTCGACGCATCACTATATTCCGATGCAATGCCAAGCCAGAAACTCACATCGGATGAGTATGTCACGCAAATACCACCCCATGACGAAATATCGGTACTTTTGCCTTCTTCCGCAACTAAAAATCCAATACCGACTGCAGGCGAAGAATCGGAATAATCAAACTTAATCGTTCCGCAAAAGCCTCCGCAATGTTCAACAACGGCATCTAAAGCATCATCCGAATAGCTATTCCCCATTTCAACAGGGAACACAATCCTTGATGCGCCTCCATCATCCCCCCAAGTGTACCAGTACCCGGTAATTTCACTTTCCGTTTTTACCTTGGTAATTCCAGCAGCACCATCCCAGAGGTCGTTTTTACAAACTTCGACAACTTCTCGGTCCGAAGACGATTGCACACCATGGCTAGAACTTTCTATGCTTGAACTAGAAAGCATTTCGCTAGAAGAATAAACATCACCTGCAGTAATGACGTTATCTTCTACAGAGACTCCGCTTGTTTTGTCATCGGAACAAGCACAAATGCCCAATACGGCGGGCAACACCGCAATCTTCAATAACCTTCTGAACACGAAAGTATCCTCCTACACTTTACCGCTTAATATAAATTATAGACAATAAGAAGTCAACAATTTACGAGAAGGGATTTACTTTAGATTCATCGGCAATGCACGCACCGCCTTCCTTGTACTTTCCTACAGCAATGATATTGAACCGGATTTGATTAAATACATTTTCACTCGAACGAACTTCGAACTTAATATCGCTAGCGGATTTTTCTAAACCTGCAGTAGACATTTCATCCCAAGTGATGCATTTTTCAACAGGAGTCGTAGAAGCCGCCAGAGTATAATCTTTTTCAAGAGAATCAGAGGCAAGCACCATGCGCATATCTTTTTCGGCCATGTAGTACACACAAATTCCACCCCAGCCGCTAATATCAGTAGCCTTAGCAGAATAATCAGCATTTGCAGAATCGCGAACAGCCATTCTAAAACCTATACCGGCATAAGCTTGAGGTGCGTTTCCTTTGTCCAAAGAAACACTTGCCGAAAGCCCGCCTTTAAAGAGTTCATCATCCGCCAACCATTCAAATGCGTTCTTGTAATTCGGGGCTTCTGCAGACCAATACAACAGAGACGCACCGCCATCGTTACGGTCATTGTAGGAATACCAAAGTCCGCCACGAGTTCCATCCAAATCGTTCATCACCATAGAACCCGGATTATCTAAGGTTCCGTTCCACAAGCAAGCACTCGTATCTACTTTCATGGGTTCTACATATTCAATAGAATCCAAGTTTTGAACACCATGCTTATAGGAGCTAACTCCCTTGATATTGAAGAACCCAGATTCCTTCGCTTTACCGACAAACTTGAAAATAAGCGACGTTGCTTTCTTGGATGCTTCGACACCAGAATTGTTGTTCGGAGAACTTTGTCTAAAATCAGCCCACTTTGCACAACGAGATGCATAAGTCCCATTCTCGGTCTTGTCAAATTCAACAGTCGGCATATCGTTTGCAGACAGCGTACTGCCATCCTTGTAGCCGAGCACGCCCTTCATTTGCAGAGCAGATTCATAAGATACGCAAAGGCCGTCCCATTCAGAAATATCGATAGCAGAATCATTTTCTGTAAGTGCGATACCCACGCCAGCACTCGGGGCAGACGATTCGCCCAGTTCAACCGTTCCGCAGAGGCCGCCGCAATACGAGACCAGCGATTCCATATTTTCGGACGTAAGGTTGTTACCCTCGATGGTCGGGAATACAATTGACGACGTTCCGCCATCGTTTTCATCGTCAACGCTATACCAGCGAGCAGCTACGTTAGCATACTTAAAACCGCCAGCACCATCGGCGCCGTTCCACAAGTCATACGCGGTGACAGAATTGCCTTCTTCGGTAATTCCGGATGTTTTTTTGTCACATGCCACGACGCCTAGCAAAAGAGCAAAGGCAGACAAATTAATAATTTTACCTAACATCGGAATTATCCTCTTTCCACGTCAATGGGAATAACTGTAAATTCAATCTATAAACTCTTTCTGTGCCACGACTGTTCAGCGCAATTTGGGCGACTTTCTTTCGGCAAACATCGAGTTCCTGCAAAATCTTTTTATAGTCTTCTGCAGAAATTCCCATGGTAAGCCCGGTAAAGTTTCGTTCCGATGGCGTAAACCGGATAATTGCCTCTTCTGCGAAATGAGCCATTTCCCTGTGCATATAGCGCAAAGCAACAGACACGGCTGAAGTCATACCTTTCAAATGCTTGTCCGCCTGCACATAGTTATCGCCATTCTTTTTCAAAAGCCCAATCCGGACCATAAAATCAAGCGATTCACGAATTTCGGCAGCAGAAACAACTTGACAACAGCGCTTGGCGATATCGCCAGGAGTTGCCCCAGACATCACCGGCGCAAGTTCACGCACAACCGGATGCACCCACGATTCAAAATACTTAAACGCATCGCCATCGACAACTTTAACCTTGTTGTTCGACGCGAGTTCGAGCATTGTTTCGTAAGCGCTCTTGCGTTCCTGATCGGTCTTGGCATGGCAATAAGTGACCATCGACTTGAAATACTCAAGTTCAAAACCGGCCAGTTCCATTGCCATCCCCACCTTTTCGGCCCCTTGAGGCGAAAGGCGGGTCTTACATTCACACACCAATTTTAGATAAGTCGGAGAAGTGAAGCCCGAAGCACGAGTAAATTCACGCCACGAAAAAGACGAGACTCTTTTTCGCTCAGTATAATAATCCTGCATATAAACGCGATAATCTTCGTATTCCGTAACCGGCTTCATGGCCGTAAATATATATTAATTCATTCCGAAAAACAATAGGCCATGATACTCCAGCGCCATTTACACGCAAAATAACGCCATTTTTAGCAAATTTCGCAAAAATCGTATTTTTATGATACTATTTTTTTTCGAAACAACTTAGAACGAAACCGGCAACTTGCAGAACTGCCGCGAATTTGTTTAAACGTTCCAGTCGCAGAAGTTCTTGAGCATGGCAAGTCCAACCTCGCCGCTCTTTTCCTGATGGAACTGGCTTGCAATTAAGTTATCCTTACCGATAAGTCCGGTGAACGTTTGTGTGCCGTAAGTCGTTTCGGCAAAAGCGTATTCAGCCGGCACCTGCGGGTAGTAGGAGTGCACGTAATAAAAATCGCAACCGCTGCGGATACCCTTCATAATCGGGTGTTCGCGAGTGAAGTTCACCTGGTTCCAGCCCATGTGCGGAATCTTGAGACCCGGTTCATCCTTGAAACGCACGGCGCGACCCGGAATAAGACCAAGCGTCTTTACGCCGCCATCTTCTTCGCTTTCTTCAAGAATAATCTGGCAGCCGATGCAAATGCCAAGCACCGGATTCCCAGCCTTCACCACAGCCTTGATTGCTTCACCGATACCAGTCTTCGTGAGCGTTTCCATGGCAGACGCGGCAGCACCGACACCCGGGAAAATCAAACGCGTAGCCTTTGCGATTTCATCAGGATCGCGACTCACCTTGGCATCAACACCAATGTACTTGAGCGCATTCATCACAGAAGTCAAGTTGCCCGCATTGTAATCCACAACAGTAATAGCCATAGAAACCTCTTTAATTTTACACGTGCAAAGATAGAAAAAAGAACCGCCGAAGCGGTTCTCATAATTAATTTGAATTTGATTCTAAATTAGAACCAACGCCAAGTCACGCCGACGAGAATCACGTTCTTGTGCTGAGAATCCTTGTCCAAGTCCTTGTCGTAAGCGATATCGTAGCTGACCTGGAATTCGAAAAGCGGAGAAAGCGACAATGCGAGAAGGTTTTCCCACTTGCCATCGATTTCATCAAAACCCTTGAAGTTGATGAAAGCCCACAAGCGGCTCTTGAAAGTTACGATTTCAGAAAAATCGTACTTGAATTCCGTGATGCTTTCAAGACCCGGTTCGTTTTTGAACTTTTCAATCTTTCTCGTATCCGTATCGTCAGAGTAGAGATAAGTATCGGAACCATCGGCAGTAATCGTCATGCGGTTTGCAAAAGCAAGACGCGTAGAGAAGTTGTCGTTCGGGAAGTAGCCCACACCGGCCATCTGCGTCACATAGCCCGGAGCCATGAAGTGAGAAACGGTAGTCTTGATTTCGTTGCCATCAGCGTCTTCGCTATAGTCATAGCCTCTCGTGAACTGCGATTCGAAACGAGCGCCGACATACGGCTTGATCTTTTCGGAAGCGTTGAAGTCACCCATGGTTTCGTAGAAAATCTTATCTGAAGACTTGCGCTTGCCAAGGCCGTCCGTCCAAGTGTAGCCAAGAGCAAGGTTCAGCTTGTTGCGCCAATCAGCGACCTTCCAGTGAGACTTGAGGTCAGCATCATAGGTGAAGAGCCATGTGTAAGAGGACGTACCGTCTTCGAATTTCCAGTTGCTGAACTGCATACGGGTAAACTTGATGGCTGCGACCACATCTGCGGTCGTGTTTTCCGGAAGCCACTTGTCGAACATACCCCCATTTGCAAAAGCTGTCGATGCGGAAATGAGAGCAGCGCTCACGATTGCGAATAACGATTTTTTCATATTCCTTCCTTGTTTATGGTCCTTCTTTCCCATAGACCTGTTGTTTGCTTTAAAGATAACATTTTTTTAGGAAAAAAAAGGGTTCATGTCAATTTTCGATTACTATTATTATAAACATGTTACCTAGAAGCCTAGTCCTCGCCCTCATTTTTACTTTTTTCGCAGGAATTGCGTTCGCCGCCCAAAGCACGCAAGGTTCGCCCTGGCAGTTCGAGGCCGGCATTTCGGCCGGCAGACCGACACCTATCATGTTAAACGCAGGCGTTGGATACAACAACTTCTTTTTCAGGGCAATGGGAGGCGGACTCCATTTGCAACCGGATGAATACTGGGTCGGTTTCCGAGGAAGTTTTGCATGGAAGTTTTTCCGCGAACTGCCTTTTTCAATTGACGCTGGATTCGGCAGCGGATACGCATTTGCAAAGGCCCCGAACGGATACCACAAAGCACTGAATAGAGCAAACAAAGTAAAATACGTACGTTCGTACAACTACAAAGAATCGCTCGACATTTCGGCAGAAGTTCGTGCAAACATCTACGGAGTATTTTCGTACATTGCCATTCCGGTACACTGCTTTATGAAGCACAATGAACCGACTGTAATATGGCAAGTCGGCTATGCGTACGGGTTCTAGGTAAGGTTAAAAAAAACATACCAATCAAAAGTCTTTAGCGTTGTGTTTTTTTCTATAACATTATTGTCTATTGAGTAATTCTTTTTCATTTTCTCATTGACTAACAAACGACCTGCATTTTTTACAAGTTTGTTTTTATTTTCAACCAAATACTTCACACTAGCGGGAGACAAATAAAAAACAGAATCCGGAATTTCAGTCAGCCAAAGCAAAGTATATGGATTGAAGTCATATTTTTCCTTTTTTATAATTGAATCAAGAAGGCAGTTCATTTTTCGATACCCTAACGGAAGAAGAATGTCTGCATCGTCTGCTTCATATTGTCCGTTTAAGTATTTTTCATATTTAAACATTGCTTGACTAAGCTGTGCGTCCCATTTACAAACTCCATTTTGAGAAGAAGCTGAATGAGCAAGAAAAAAAGCGCCACTAAAGAGTACCGTTATTAAGGAACAACGGATAAAATAAGTCATTGGACAAATCACCTCTTTGAATCTAATTATTTTTCATCGCTTTTTAAGTTGAGTTTTCCATTTATTCATTAATGAATCTGCCAGCGCATTAATTTTGCTTGCGTCCTTTAATTTAAAAACTAGGTCCAAGCTGTCAGTAAAATAATTACAAATTTCAGGCATTCCTTTATTAGCGTGAAATTTCAGTTTCTTTTTACCTTTTTCAAAAAGATAAAAGAACAAGTCTCCTCCAGCACAATCGCACAGACAAGACCCATAGGGGGCCAAATACACACTGTCAACATCTTGAAGGATTGATTCTAACGTGGCGCGAGGCATAATCGTATCAATTTCTTCATTGTCAAAAGAATCAATTACATACTCTATTCTGACAAATGCAGATTCAGAAGGCATTGGTTTTGCCGCAAAAATAAAAGTTGCGGTAAAAACAAAAAACATGAGTAGAAAAATTCTTTTATGAAACATATTATTCCTTTGTGCTATTTTTTATAATAGCACGCTCCATCTACACTCTTTATATAAAATAACCGATCGCGGAATTCTGCTCTTAATTTTTTTGAGAATGGATTTTGTTCAATAACAAATCCACCTGCAGGTTCGCGATTGTAATAGATTGTGATATCTTCTTGAGTTTCGACAATGGCGATATCTGTATTTTCTACTATAGCACCAATCCCAGTTGTCAAAGGAAATTTATATGTTGCAATATATTCTTTATTAGTGCTGTCTTCAGATAAAATATGATAAACGCGATATTCTTCTTTAAAACTAAAATAAGGAACATTTGTGTCTTCACCAAATAAGAAGATTCTTTTTCCCTCTATATTGCATATTGTAGTTTTCATGTTTTTCGAAGAAAATTGAAAGAAAGGAATATATCCAATACCCAGAAATGTTCCCCACAGCAATCCACATGAGGAAAAGAACAACAAAACAAAAACAAACAACAATTTAGTCATGATTGGATATTTTTTATATGTAAATTTATAAATTTTAGAATTATATTTTCTGAAAGCCATTCAAAGCAAGCCGAGTTTGCCAATGACAAGCAATAGTATTCTACTGTATATATTCTTATGGTTTCTTTTACTTGTGGCCTATCTCTTTAGGTATTTTATTCTATGTGGTTTTCGATCAAAAAAACATTTTATCAGTGCATTCACTCTTGTTACTATATATTACATAATTGGAGTGATTTGTTACGAAAATATTTTTAAATAAAAGTCGAATATATAAAGAGATTAGGAATGATATATGAAATCTTTTTTATGCCGGTTATTTATTGTTTCATTTATTGTAGGTATTATAACTTTTTGCAATCAATATGGAATTGGCAACATTCCCCAAAAGCCAATGTCTAGAGATGAGCTTTTATTCGTTGTTCCGTGTACGATTCTTATATTGGTTGCTCTATCGTATTTTTTTAAAGAAAAACAAATTGATGAAAAAAATCCCGGCTCGGATGAGTCGGGATTTTTGAATGCTTTTAGAAGTACTAATTACTTCTTGAGGCTCGGAACGCCACCGAAGTCGACGTTCGTCTTCTTGCCGAGCAAGAGAGCGCGAGTCTTGAGCGGGAGGCCATAGCAACGGATGAAGCCAGTAGCATCCTTCTGGTCGTACATGTCAACGTCCGTGAAGCCACCGAGGCCCATGTCGTACAAGCTGTACGGGCTCTTGATGCCAGCCGGGATGATGTTGCCCTTGTAAAGCTTGAGGGTAACGTCACCAGTAACAACCTTGTTCACTTCATTGAAGAAGGCGTCCATAGCCTGGCGGAGCGGAGTGAACCACTGGCCATTGTAGACAAGGTTTGCATAGGTCATAGACATCTTCTGGGCTTCGAACAAAGTTTCCTTGTCGAGCACGAGCTGTTGCAAGCATTCGTGAGCCTTGTAAAGGAGCGTGCCACCCGGAGTTTCATAAACACCGCGGCTCTTGAGGCCGACGAGGCGGTTTTCAACGATGTCCAAAAGACCGCAAGCGTTCTTGCCACCGATTTCGTTCAAGAATTCGAGAAGTTCAACAGCGCCCATTTTCTTGCCGTTGATAGCAACCGGATTGCCCTTTTCGAAGGAAATCGTCACGTGATCGGCCTTGTTCGGAGCCTTTTCATACGTGTTGGTGTGCTTGAGGAATTCGTACTTGTGTTCCTGTTCCGGGAATTCCAAGACGCCACCTTCGTGAGAGAGGTGCCAGAGGTTGCCGTCTTCGGAGTAAATCTTCTTCTTGCTGATGCCGTTGAGCGGAATCTTGTGTGCAGCGGCGTAGTCGATAGCGTCTTCGCGGCTGTGGAATGTCCAGCGCGGGTCCTTCCACGGAGCGATGACTTCGAGCTTCGGGTTCAAGGCAGCGTAGGTGAGTTCGAAACGAACCTGGTCGTTACCCTTACCGGTAGCACCGTGAGCAACAGCGTAAGCGCCTTCCTTTTCAGCGATCTTTACCTGGTACTTAGCGATGAGCGGACGAGCGAAAGACGTACCGAGGAGGTAAGTACCTTCGTACTTAGCACCGGCGCGAACGGTCGGCCAAACGTATTCTTCAAGGAATTCCTTCTTGAGGTCGAGAACGTAGCACTTGGAAGCACCGGTCTTGAGAGCCTTTTCTTCGAGAGCCTTTGCGTTCGGGAAGTCATTCTGGCCGAGGTCGGCTGCGAATGCAATCACTTCGACGTCGTAGGTTTCCTTGAGCCAAGGAATGATGATGGAAGTATCAAGTCCACCGCTGTAAGCGAGGACGACTTTCTTCTTGGATTCTGTTTTAGCCATTTTGAATGTCCTTTGAGAAAATTTTTTAGACGGGATAAATATAGTCATTTGAATTACTAGTTACTAGCTATTAATTACTAGTAATTGCATTTTTTTAGAAAAGACAACAAAAAAATTAGCGTTTCGATGCACGGCGGCCAAGGAGGTCGAAGAACTTGATGTTCAACTTCTCATGAACGCTTTTTGCGGCGTGGCGAGACGCAGGCCGAATCGCAATCGTAGAATCCGCCTTTATCGGCAAAGAGGGATCAATCTCGCGAACCGAGACGAACTTGTAAAACGGATGATCCTCATCAGTACGCATGATGATGACTCCCCCACCCTTCAAGATTGCATCGAAAGCATTTTCAAGACCATTATAATCCTTGCAGCCATCGATTTTAGCAGCTCCCGCTTCAGCACCAGACCAGTCCTTGCCCGAATCTTCGGCAGAGCCCACAAGTTCCCATTTGCCAGGAGGGGTCGCATTGCTTGTAGAGTCGATATAAAGTTCCAAGCGGACTGTCGATTCATCCTTATTGTAGACAATGTACTTCATTCCAATCCACTTGTTCAATGGCAAGGGTTCACCACCCCAAAGCGGGTCTTGCTTGCCGATTCCCGAACCACTGCGGTAATAGCTCGCCGGGTGCTTCCATTCCTTTTCGAAATCCCAACGGCCATCGTTGCGGAACCTTGCGTAATACGTATTGGCATCGCAATTGTTGCCACCGCTAGAGCCATGCCCTAAAGCGCCACTGCGGACTCCGACCACCATACCGCCATAATTTTTTCCAACAGTTTCATTTCGCATAAAATAAGCAGTATATTCCGTATTCAAGAAAAACTGCTTTTGGGGAGCCCATTCGCGTTGTCCGTTGATATGGAAGCGAGGCCCAACACCAAGCATCTGCATTACGCCTTCGCCATCGACTTTGTAGCCTTCCCCATCGACGCCACGACTATCCGACCACTGCAACGGATCATCAGGGTCATCCGACCAGTCTGCAAAAGTACGCGCATGCCCGTTCGCCCAATGCTCCGATGTCCACGAAACAGAACCCGGTTTTGTTTCAAAAAATTTTTGAAATCCAAAAACATCCGTAGGCTCTTCGGCAAAAGACACTACAGAAAATAAAACCAAACCCCAAATTACTTTCATTTTCAATTTCATCCGGCAACCTTCGATTACTCTGTAAATATAAACATCCTTTCTTGATTTATCGATTGTGCAAAAGGAGTTTGGCGATACACCGTCTTTTTTTTACTATTTTCAAAGCCATGAAACTTTCCGACAGAGCGCTTGGTTACATTTCACTTCTTGTTTTTGCCTGTATTTTTGGCGGCATTGCTTTTGGTATGTGGAAAGCACACCAAAACGTGCACCAAACAGCAATTGTAGATTTTGAGGAACTTGGTTCTTTGCAACCCGAAGACCCAGTTGTGTTGCGTGGTTACCGCGTCGGAACAATCGGACAGGTCATTTGGCTTAAAGACCGTTCTCGCGTAAAGATTCATTTCACCGAACCGCTCACGCTCCGTGCTGGCACTCAATTCAATAACGTCAACTACGCCCTCATGGGGCAACGCCGCCTCGAAATCATACCTTCCAAAACAGGCGAAGTCATGCCAGAGAACCATGTGTTCAAAGGCCACTTTGAACCGGGCATTGCAGAAACGCTCCGACTTATCGAAAATGTCAACGAACAGCTCGATGCCGTACAAAAAACGGTTTTGCTGATTTCCAAAGGAGACTCTTCGCACAAGTCCGCCACAGAAATCTACGAAGACGCAATGCATTCCATCGAAGATATTTTTGCGCACACCGAAAAAACGGTAGGCTCGTTCAGTCCTAAGTTGAACAAGCTCTTTAAGCAAATGAACACGTCGACCAAGGCGCTTTCTAAAACAGCGCTTCAAGCAGATACCGCCATCAAGACTGTTACGGCAGCCGCAAACGAAAAAATTTCACTCGTCGATTCCGTCATTTATTCTCTTAAGGAAAACGCTCAGAAGACAAACGAGATTATCACGAATATCGAAAAAGGTATTGACTCCGAAACGCTTTTGCAATCTAAGGAACTTGTCGAAAATATCAACAGTTTCATTAACGGGCTCAACAAGGCCATCATGGCCATCGACACGAAGAATCTTGGGTTCAAAGACGAAAACGGCAACGAACTCAAGTTGATTACGTGGAAAAACATGAATATCGTTGGCGACAATGCAAGGGATAAAGCCCGCAAGCGTTTGGAAGAAGCCAAAGCCCAACAAGAACAAAAGAAAGCAGGCAAGTAAATGGATTTATCGAGCCTGCCCGGACTTGGCCCCAAGAGACTTGAAAAACTCAACAAGTCGGGCCTGTGTTCTGTCGCCGATCTTTTATACAACATTCCGCGTACGTACTTAGACCAGACAAAGGTTTCTAAGATTGCGGATTTGCACGATGGCGAGCGCGCAGTCGTGATTGGGATTATCACGCGAGCAGGAATTGTCAAAGGGCGCACGTCGCGATTCATGGCTGTTCTTACGGATGGTACAAGCGAAATCCAGCTTTTATTTTTCCGCGGCACACGATTCATCGCAAACCGCGTCAAGCCCGGAACGCGTTGGCTTGTTTCTGGCGTTGTCGGTTCATACCGAGGACTCCAGCTGGTGCACCCGGACATGCAGCCGTTCGACGAAGGCGAAGCCTTTAACGGACAAATTCTCCCCGTCTACCCCATCAGCGAAATTTGCCGTGAAGCAAAGATGGAGCAGAGGTTTTTCCGCAATCTTTACAAGACGATTTTCAACTTTCCAGGACTCACGCTCCCGAACGCTTGCCCGCACGAACTCACGGACTATTTGCACTTTGCACCCGTGATGGACAACCTCCGTGCGCTCCACATGCCGAAAGATTTCGATACAATCTACAAAGCAAAGCGCGAACTCAAGATTTTGGAGCTGTTACCGTTCTGCCTGCGCATGGTGAAGCGCCGCGAAAATCAAAAGATTCGCGGTCACGAAAGGCAGATTGATTTGGGGAACGTCATGGCGGCCAAGGCCCGCCTGCCGTTCCAACTGACCGCAGGTCAGGACGCGGCGCTGAGCACCATTATCGACGGGCTCAATGGCAAAAAGCAGTTCCACGCACTGTTGCAGGGCGACGTGGGCTGCGGAAAGACCGTCGTCGCCATGCTCGCCATGATGGCGGTTTGCGGAGCAAACGAACAGTGCGCCTTGATGGTCCCGACAGATATTCTCGCACGTCAGCATTTCAAGTCGCTCAAGCCGTTCTTTGATGCAGCCGGAATCCGAGCGCATTTGCTTGTCGGGGCAACTCCCGCCGCCGAAAGAAAAGTCATTCTCGGCGAACTCCAAATGGGGCTTTGCAACATCGTCATCGGAACGCATGCGCTCTTTAGCAAGGACGTATTCTTTGCAAAGCTCGGTTTTGTCATCATCGACGAACAGCACCGTTTCGGCGTGAGCCAGCGCGAAGCGCTGCTCGCCAAAGGCGATTACCCCGACATGCTCGTGATGAGTGCAACACCTATTCCGAGAAGTCTCGCGATGACGCTATACGGCGATTTGAAAGTCATCAGCATCAAGGAAAAGCCCGCAGGCCGCAAGCCCATCAAGACACGTCTCGTGAACGCAGCAAAACGCGAATCGATGAAGCAGTTTATTTGCAAGGAAGCCGCAGGCGGAAATCTTTGCTACTGGATCGCAAGCCGCGTGAATGCAGATAGTTCGACAAGCTCACCAACCGGTGCTTCAGGCTATTCCGCAGGCAGTTCCGCAGATTCAGCAACAAGCGATTCAAGCGCCCGCAGCGTCGATGACATCGTGAACGAAATGCGTTCCTTTATCGCAACACACGGAAACGCCGACGAAAACATCGCAAAGCTCAAAGTCGCCGGCGTCCACGGACAAATGGACGACACGCAAAGAGACGAAATCATCAAGCAATTTGCCGCCGGCGAAATTCAAATTCTAGTTGCAACGACCGTCATCGAAGTCGGCGTGAACGTTCCTGCAGCAAACCTCATGGTCATCGACCAGCCAGACCGATTCGGTCTGGCGCAGCTTCACCAGCTGCGCGGGCGCGTGGGCCGCGGCAATCAAGAAGCCTGGTGCTTCTTGATGATTCCCGAAGGCGAAGCCGCCGAAACGAGCATGGAACGTCTTTCGCAATTTGCCGCCACCGAAGACGGTTTTGAAATTGCAGAACTCGACCTGAAAACTCGCGGTGCCGGAAACCTCGAAGGCAACGAGCAAAGCGGGGCCTGGGTATTCCGCTGGTTCGACTGGATTCACGACCAAGAGCTCATCTCGCAAACGCTCGAACGCGCCGACCACATATTAAAAGACGGTTCCGCATTCAGCGAAACCGCCCGTGAAAAAATCCAAGCTTGGTATAACGAGAAGCCCTCCGCAAACGAGGACGGAGTCCACTAGCTTAAAGCAAGCGCGTCATCGTCCCGACAACAAGCGCAATCAAGACAACGTTCAAGAAAAACATCGCACGGCGCACAATCAAGAAGAATATCGCCTGCCAATGGAAAATATGGTCCGTTGGATTGATCAGTTCTTTTGCAGCCAGGAACACGTTGATGCCCCCAGTCATCACAAGCATCAAGGCGCCAGCAAAATAGCCTTCATTCCAGACGAGAATCGAAAGCCATGCACCTGCAATCATGGCGATAATGCCGATAATAATTTCGACACGCATAAAAATGCATTTTACCGCCCGCGCATTTTCTCTCCTGCGGGCCTTTTCGTCTTGATTTTTTTCTTCGTCCGTTGCCATATTTTCTCTTCTTAAAAAATTTATCTACAATATCACAAAGAATACGAGGTTGTCACAGAGTAATGGGCATCGCCTTTACGTGCACCATTCAGCGGGAAGCTCACGTCAATCTTGTTAATCAAACGAGTGATAGACTTTGTCTGAGCCAAGCGGATGCCAAAGCCAGCCACATAAATCAAATTCTTTCGCCTGATATCCTTGATAGAAGCCGCAGTTTCGCCAACACTACCAAAAGCAACAACAACGGGAGCCAGCGTCAAAATTTCAAAATCCGGGAACCAGCGCTGTTCCAAATTGCCGTAAACGCGAGCTTGCCCTGCATAGAACCCCGTCGGGAAGCCGACAAAGCCATCAGAACCGCCAAGAGTCAACTGATAGCCCAGTTTAGCATCATCATACAAATCCACAAGTCCCGACAACGCAGTTGAAAAGCGCGTACTCGGATGGAAAATGTATTCGCCATTTAAACGGCCATAAAAATCATGACGTTTCCCATGGTCCAAATAAAAATACATGTACGACTTCAAAGTCAAATGATGATTTTGACGGCCGAGATAAAGGTCTGTCCAGAAATCTAAACGGATATCGTTATTATTTGCACCAAGTTGTTCGTAATTTTTCGAAAGTTGAGCCTTAATTGAAAATCCTTTATCTATATCTTCAGTCCATCTGACGTTATGGAAATTCTTGATTTTTTCATAACGCAGGTTCGAGTACATGACATACAAGCCAAGGCGGGAATCCTTGCGTTCCTGAGTCCAATCATTTACTGCACTAGCAGAATCAATGGCATATACTTTATCACCATATATAAACGGATAACGTAATACTAGACCTTCATTTGCTGTTTCACGCAAGTAATCATAAGTCGCACCCAAGTAAAGTTTGCGCTGGGTTCCACCGAACGAGCGGCTGAATCGGAAGCTCAAGGAATCGGTAATAAAATCCTCAATTGCCATAAGCTTCACTGATTTTTTCCCATTGTAACGCGATAAAGTATTAAGGTATTTATTCGTTGCAATCGAATCTATTTCACGTTCGCTCTTTTTCTTGTTATCCGGATCCTTACGGGCGATTTCTAACTGTTTGAGGAAAAACTGATTTTTTGTATAATCATAAATTTTTGCGCCCGTCGGAAGTTCTCCGCGACCATAATAGAATGCATTACGCTTATTCTTTAGACCTTCGAGAGCGTATGCCCATTGGTTCACGCTACGGCTGAGGAACGGCACATACATTTTCCAACTAGCAAGGTAGCCGTCCGTATTGTAGCTGTACAAGAAATCCAAATGGTTGTAGCGGAAAAGGAAATGCGGGTCGCCATATTCAACCTGCCACATGTCGCGGAACTCGTCATGGCCAAAGTAAAAGCCGAGCTTTTGCCCCAAGCCAAGGAAATTACTTTCCTGAATACCCACGCCCCAAACGAGATTGTCGTAGCTCCACTCGCTTCCCGAAAAACCGAAAGCAATGGGAATCGTCAACGTCCAGTTATCGCTCGTCTGAACGTCCACAATGTTTTTACCATCTTCGTTAGAAACGGTAATATTGGCATCCGAGAGGAACTTCTGGTTGCGCAAGAAACGTTCCGATTCAAGGAGCAAGTTCAAGTTGACCAAGTCGCCTTTATCAAAAAGCAAAAGCTTGCGGACCGTGATTTCGCGGGTTTCGATATGCACCCAATTCAAAATATCATACGCCCAGCGGTCATACTTCGTGTGAGCCTTCGAATCGTCAAACGCATCGCCAATGTGATAGCGAATTTTATCGACACGGAATACGGCATTGGAATCCACCGCTTCGGCCACCGAAGAATCCGACCCCATTTCAGTCGCGACAGGTTTTACAGAATCAATAGAATCAGCATCCGCAGCAGCAAACGATGCGGACGCAAGGCACAACAAACTAAATATCAAATTTTTCACGGAGATAATATACAAATTTAGAGTTTGGAATCTTGCACGTTTCCACCGCTTTTTCTAAATTTCATGGTGGGTAGCGGATGGCCGCCGGCTTCACGGCTGGAGGAAAGTCCGGGCACCGCAGGGCAAGATGCTGGATAACGTCCAGGCGCGGTAACGCGACAGAAAGTGCAGCAGAGAATAGACCGCCCGCAGCAATGCGAGTAAGGGTGAAACGGCGAGGTAAGAGCTCACCGCACGACTGGTGACAGGAGTGGCATGGTAAACCTCATCCGGTGCAAGACCAAGCAGGATTCCGTTCGCAAGAACCTGGTGCGGCCCGTGCCAGCTGGATATCCGGGTAGGTCGCTTGAGGCGATCGGTAACGATTCGTCCAGAGAGATGGTCATCGCTCCGCAAGGAGTACAGAACCCGGCTTATAACTACTCGACTTTGAAGGCTTCCGCGACAAACGGAAGCCTTCTCCTTATAAATTATCTCGAAGTTTTTTTATTTCGAAAGTCTTCTTTTTATAGCTTCGTCATAATCACCGTCTTTCCACTTTTGCTCGTAATCCTTGCAATCCTCTTCGTATTCTACAATTGCCGAATTAAGCGATCCCAAACTCATGTTTTGGAAACTAATAACAAAGTAGGAAACTCCGTTTTTGCAATAGGTTTCTGTATAATTTCTCTTATGAGAACTTTCTTTTATTCCATCTTCGAATTCCAAGCACATGGCCGCCTTTTCATGAGGCGTTATATAAAAATGAGAATCTTCATAGTACTGCGTTCCGGTACCGTTTTCGTCAAACGTAAACTTTTCCACATGTCCCTTGTATTTCGGAATATTCACCTTAATCTGTTTCCAATACGAACCATCTTCATTTGTACCATCCGTAACGACACAATAGAAACCTTCATCCCCATTCGGCGGGAAACTTCCCTTTACTTCGCTCGTTTCATTAGAACCGGAGCCACCCGAAGCAGAATCATCACATGCAGCAAGAGTAAATGCAAGCGCAATCGAGCCCAAAGCCAGCAAAAACTTTTTCATTCCATTTCTCCTTTTTGAAATTTTCTTTATAAACTTACAAATTTTTTCATGCCGGCAAAAGTGACTCCAATGCTTATGACTACAGATAAAGCCAAAATCACTAGCGGAATAAACAAATTACTCAAAAAGGCTTCATGCCCCATTTGTACAAGCAAAAGAAGCGGAACGATAAAGAACAACGTCATGTGAGTCGCCGCGCGGACTGTCTTAACGCGAAGTGATACCATCAATGAAAACGCAGTCGTCAAAAGCACAGCCGAGAGCGCCCCAAGCATCGAAGCGACAGCCGCCGTCACCGTAATTTCGGAATGAGAAAACCAATAGCCAAGCTGCGCCAAAAGAGCAAACACAATCGGAAACGGAATAATCGCCAAAAGTTTTCCCCAGAAAAGTTTCGCAGGCGCAATCGGAGAAAGCTGCAAAAGTTCAAGCGAATTACGCTCGCGCTCGCCAGCAAAAGAATCACCTGCCAAAGGCGCGCCCATCGGGGCCATCAGGCAACCGAGCAACAGCATCATGTAGCTTCCCATGCCCTGCATAATCTCGCCACCGTAACGCGACACGGCAATCGCTTGGCTCGCCGCAAGTATCACCGGCGGGATGATGAACGGAATCCAGAATTTCGGGTCCCGGAATATCAGGCGAAGTTCGTGTTTAAAAACGTGGAGCATATCAGTAGGAAGTTAGAAGTCGGCTGTACAACGTCATTGCGAGTTCCCTGTAAGGGGACGCGGCAATCCTGCCTAGAACTTAGTAAAAAAGAGCTCTAGCAAGAACGATTTAAATGCACGCAAAGTGCGATTTCAGTCATTTTGTGCTACTAAACTAAAAATTTCGTATTTTTTGTAGCATACTTTTATATTTTCAAGTTTGTCATGAGCGATAATTTGAAAAATAAACTCTACGTGTGGGCGGTATATAGTGCCGGTGGGCTTATATTTGGAGCTTTTCTAATTCCTATTTTCGGATTTGAAACAGCGTTTTACGCATTCCTTACATATTCACTTATTTCTGCAATCTGCATTTTTGTATTTGGAGTATTTCCGGAAAAAAAGCCCCTAAACGGGAATCTGCAATCCATCGATGATTATTTTTCAGAAAATTACAACCACGGTGACGGAACAGACGAGTTCGACGAAATCATGGGTTTAAGAGAAAAAGAAGAATCCTTTGACGAACTCATCGCCGCAAGGAAGAAAGAATAAGTTATGTCGCAGCCATTTATGAACCGAGAGAAAATATGATTGCGATTTTGTGTGTAGTAAACTTTCTTTGGGGACTGACGATTTTCCCGATATCCAACACCCTTAAAAAATGGGTTGAAAACACCAAATCTCTACCGTTTGGGTCAGTCATCAATTTTTTTAGTACTTGTCTTTTGGTGTTGACAATAGCTTGCGCTTATTGGCTGCCATTGTATCTAATATTCTTTTTCGAGAGTCTCAACCATGGAAACAACTGGTTATGGAGCTCGCTAGCTTTTTTTGGAGGCATGCTAGCTTATGCAATCCTAAAACGCAACGCCATCAAGTCGTATGTCCAGGAAGTCCACCAAAAAGCAAGTACGTACGACACTCCTAGTGAACTTGCCATAGAAATCATCGAGAAAGACTGGCGATGCAGAAAATGCGGAACGCCCCACAAATATCCTTACGAAAGGAATTCGCCGATGTACGGGAGCCCGTTATTTATCTGCCCCAAATGCGGAATGGAGCAATACGATTACGGGCGTTTGGAACCCGCTTTGAATCGAAGTTTTGGTAATTGGAATGTAGGGCGTATTTCTATGAAAGTAAATGTTATTTCATTTGTTATTTCAGTGATTTTTCTGATCCTAATGTTAATCAACCCAAATTCAACTGGTGAATTTTTCGGCCTCCTACTTGTTTATACAGCAACGATTTTCGTATCAAGCGTGATAATAACGATTGAGAGTAAACTGAAGAAAAAGCCTGACTTTATCAAAAAGTCTGAAGTTCGTTTGCAAGACAAAGATTATGTAGCACTGTTACGCAAACACGGATACGAAGTTCCCCATTCCATCCTCAGCAGCAAATAATTAAAAAGGGACTCTTTCGAGTCCCGTTTTTTTTAAATGGCGACCCCGGCACAGAGGCCGGGGTGACACATAAGAACAATTACTGTCTCGTGAGCGTCTTGTACTTGATGGGCTTCGGATTGTCGGCATCTTCACCGAGGCGCTTGCGACGATCAGCTTCGTATTCGCTCCAGTTGCCTTCGAACCACACCACCTTCGAATCGCCTTCGTAAGCGAGGATGTGCGTTGCGATACGGTCGAGGAACCAGCGGTCATGCGAGATAATCACAGCGCAGCCTGCGAACTTGAGGATAGCTTGTTCCAAAGCCTGCAACGTTTCAATGTCCAAGTCGTTCGTCGGTTCGTCAAGGAACAAGAGGTTGCCCGGCTTCTGCAAGTTCTTTGCCATGAGCACGCGGTTGCGTTCACCACCAGAGAGCTGCGAGAGCTTCTTCTGCTGAGCTGCACCCGTGAAGTTAAAGAGACCGCAGTAAGCACGGCCATTCATCTTGCGGTCGCCCACCAAGATTTCGTCGTTGCCACCCGTGATGGATTCCCAAACCGTCTTGGAATCGTCCAAGCTTTCGCGGCCCTGTTCCATACTGATGATTTCGACAGTTTCGCCAATCTTGAGCGTACCGCCATCGGGTTTTTCCTGGCCCATAATCATCTTGAACAAAGTCGTCTTACCAGCACCGTTCGGACCGATAATGCCCACGATACCCGAGCGCGGCAAGCTGAAGTTCAAATCGTCGAACAGCACCTTTTCGCCAAAGGCCTTCTGCAAATGTTCCGCCTGAATAACGACATCGCCCAAGCGCTTGCCGTTTGCAATGTGGATCTGAGCCACCTTGATCTGTTCCTTGGAATCTTCAGCCAAGAGTTCTTCGTAAGCCTTAAGACGGGCCTTGCTCTTTGCCTGGCGCGCCTTCGGACTCTGCTTGACCCATTCCTGTTCACGAGCGAGGCGCTTCTGACGGTCAGATTCACCCTTTTCTTCGTTCTTCATGCGTTCAAGCTTCTGGTCAAGCCACTGGGCGTAATTGCCTTCCCAAGGAATGCCACGACCGCGGTCAATTTCCAAAATCCAGTTCGTTACGTTGTCAAGGAAGTAACGGTCATGCGTCACGAGAATCACGGAGCCCTTGTATTCACGGAGGTGGCGTTCGAGCCATGCAACCGTTTCGGCATCCAGGTGGTTCGTCGGTTCGTCCAAGAGCAACAAATCCGGTTCTTCGAGGAGCAAGCGGCAAAGAGCCACGCGGCGCTTTTCACCGCCGGAGAGGTTTGTCACTGGCCAATCGCCCGGCGGGCAGCGGAGAGCATCCATTGCAATTTCAATGTTGCGGTCGAGGCTCCACAAATCCTGAGCATCGATGATGTCTTGAAGCTTTGCCTGTTCGTCGAGAAGCTTGTTCATCTCGTCGTCTTCCATCGGTTCAGCAAACTTCATGGAAATTTCGTTGAAGCGATCGAGCACGGCCTGCTTCTTGGCGACGGCCTGCATCACGTTTTCCTTGACAGTCAAGTTCGGGTCAAGCTGCGGTTCCTGCGGCAAGTAGCCTGCAGTGCGGCCCGGTTCAATCCAAGCTTCGCCCTGGAATTCCTTGTCAATGCCCGCCATAATGCGGAGGAGCGTCGACTTACCGGCACCGTTCTGGCCGATAATACCAATCTTTGCGCCATAGTAGAAGCTCAAAGAAATGTCCTTCAGCACCTCTTTGTTAGGCGGATAGGACTTGGTCATTTTGTACATGTAGAAAACGAATTTTTCTGCTTTGTTTTGTTCGGCCATATTTTACTCTCTTCGCTTCGAGGATGCGCGGACCTTCGGTCCATTGAGGTATAAGGTTAAAAGTTTTTCAGGACGAAGTCATCCTGAACGAATGTGAAGGATCCAGTTATTTTTCCTTTTTTTCGTTGTATTCAATATAGAAATATTTTTAGGCACGATTCGCAAGGAATTCCCTGATTTTCCGCTTGACAAATTCCAAATCCGGATTTGTAAGAATCGGAATCAGCGCATTGATCTCTTCAACAGGCTTATCCCACCATTTCCACTCGAGCATCAGTGCCGTCAATTCCTCGTCGAAACGATTTCGTATAAACAGCGCCGGGTTCCCCACCACAACCGTATAAGGTTCCACATCGCTCCCGACGACTGCATTTGCGCCGATGATTGCCCCATCGCCAATATGCACACCCGGCAAAATCACCGCGTTCTGCCCAATCCACACATCGTTTCCAATCACCGTATCGCCCTTGAGCGGCAAATTTTCTTTGGCAGGAGGCGCCATATTCCACCCCTGCAATGTGTAAAACGGGAACGTCGAAACCGCATTCATCTGATGGTTCGCGCCATTCATCACGAACTCCACCCCTGAGGCAATCTGGCAGAACTTCCCGATAATTAACTTATCGTCATTCCACGGATACAGATGCGTCACATGGCTCTCGAAATCGCTATCGGCAATGTAAGTAAAATCGCCCACGACAATCTGCGGATTCTTGAGCGTCGACTTCACATAAATTTCCTTGTCATAACCCGCGATCGGATGGACGGTCATCGGATCAGGGAGTGAGTTTAGCATAGGGACCTCTATTAACAAATATAAGCAAAAATTTAAAACTGATTTTGAGGATCAAGAAACTACCCAATCCTACCCAATCACTACCCAATATAGCGAAAAAGAGCTTTTGATTCTCCATGACCTCAAAAGCAAAAGAATCCGCAACATATTGCAGATTTTCATTGACAAATCATATCAGGTCATACATTTTAATATAAAAACCGCAATATTTTGCAGGTTTCAGCGTATTTCGTATTGATTTAATGGTTGATATTGAAAAGAAACTGAAGCTATAGAAGATTTTTTGCATTTTGAAATTTTATGACATCAACATGATGTATATTTGGGAAAAATACACGAAAAACTGATTTTTATACAGGCGCCCGATGAGTGAAACTATTTTAAAACCAGAAATTATTTCAGTCAAGCAATTACTAGCCATTCCAAATTTGCGAATTCCTGAATACCAGCGTCCGTACAAATGGACGGAAAAAAATGTCAATCAACTTATTGACGACATTCGCGACAACCTTGACAAATCAGCCTACCGCATCGGAACACTCGTCATCCACAATAACAAGGAAGAAGGAAAACTTGATATTGTCGATGGGCAGCAACGAACAATAACATTATTTCTTCTTGCTATTAAAATTCTTCCTCTTATCGAAGAAAACAACGACCTACAAAGACACGTTTTCTTACGAGGCGATTCCATCAATAGTTTCAAGCCTCAATCAACACTCAAGTTTTCCAACGTTATTACCAAGCAAAATGTCCAGAAGAATTTCAAGGCTATGGAACGTAGAAAATCTGATTTAGAAAAAGCAGATTTCTTAAAATTCTTCTTTAATCAATGCCAATTCGTGAAAATTGTAATTGACGACGTTTCAGAAGCATTCCAGTTTTTCGATTCTCAAAACGCTCGCGGCAAGGACTTGGAACCGCACGATTTGTTGAAAGCGTATCACCTTCGTGAAATGAACAATTCCTCTACAGAGCAAGAACGTCTAAATGCGGTAAAGAAATGGGAAAATATGGAGCCCAACGAGTTGTCCAGTTTATTCTCACAATACCTTTATCGCATCAAAAACTGGGGTCGCGATCTATCGGCGCGGTACTTTACGAAAGACGATGTAGACACATTCAAAGGTATCAGCCCAAATCTTGAAGAAGACTTCCCATACACAAAACTTTATCGTATCGCCCATTATTACGTTGACGAATTCAATTCATCTTGCCATTCCAAAATTTTGCATGAATCATTCGATTTTCCATTTCAGATTGATCAGGTAATCATCAATGGGAAACGTTTCTTCGAATATGTATCCCATTACGCCCAAATGCGTGAAGAAATAGAAAGCAACAGATCACATGAAATTCTAGACATTATACATAATTATGATGGATATAACAGGACTGGAGACCGTTATGTACGCAATCTATTCTATTGCGCCCTAATTGACTATATCGATAAATTCGGTCAAAAAAACATCGATCGCATTGTAGAGAAACTGTTTATTTGGGCTTATACACTACGATTAAAGTTGCATAGTGTCGACATTGAATCAATGGACAACTACGCATTAAATTTGGGACATTCACAGATTGCGATGTTTAAAATAATCCGAGACGCAAATAAGCCACAGGATATTTTAAATGTAGAATTGGACACTCTTTCTGATACCAAAGCAACCAAAGAAGAAAAAATTATTGCGAAATTTAAAACATTAGGTTATTATAATGGCTAACAATCTCACACCATTGTCAATCAAGACCCTTTTTGAAGAAGAAAAAATCCGTTACGAGATTCCAATTTATCAACGAGACTATGCTTGGACAGAGCCTCAAATCCGTCAGCTAATTTTAGACATTGCGGACTATGCAAAAGATAAAAGTAATTGCAATTATTACATCGGTACACTAATTGTCTACGAACGTAAGGACGATTACGAAACCATTTATGAAACAATAGACGGCCAGCAAAGACTAACCACATTAAGCATCATTCTAAATCTCTTATACAATAAAAATAAAGAATTAGATTGGTTCCATAATGAATTAGGTTGGTTCCGCGGAAATATATTGTCTTTTGCAAGTCGCCCAAGATCCACAGAATCGCTAAAGCTTCTTTCTAATTTGGATAAGCAATCATACGATAACCCAAACATGAACATCATACAAGGTTATCGTGATGCAGAAAAAGCCTTATCGCAAATTCTAAAAGAAAAGAATCTTAAAGAAAAGGACTTTGTTAAATACTTAGCAAATCAAGTCTACATTTTACGAGTTCCAGTTCCACGCGATACTGACTTGAACCATTATTTTGAAATCATGAACAGCCGTGGAGAACAGCTTGAAAAGCACGAAGTTCTCAAGGCTCAATGTTTAAAATGCCTCGATGTGAAAGACCGTGTGGCCTTCAATAAAATTTGGGAAGCAGCGGCCAATATGGAACGCTATATTCAATATGGGTTTTCTAAAAACGAGCGCAACGCTATTTTCGGAGGCAATGAAAAAGACGGAAACCTATGGGATGTTCTTGACAACAACCCTGAGCATGTTTACGAGAATCTTCACAACTCAAATGAAGAAAGTGAAAGCGAAGAAAGTCTCGAAGCCATTGCAAAAAATGACGCCAATATCAGCGTAAAAGAAGAAGATAACGAAGATACAAACATCCGTTTCAACACCGTCATCAACTTCTCAAATTTTCTGCTTCATGTTTTACGTATTCAAACAAAAACAGATATTCCTCTTGACGACAAGCGTTTGCTCGATTTATTCAAGCCTTACGTAAAATCAGATAACCCTGAGATGAATCGACAGTTTATCAAAGAGTTTGGCTATAACCTTCTGAAAATGAAATTTCTATATGACAAATACATTATCAAACGTGAATTTGTCGGTGGAAGTGATCGATGGAGCTTAAAGCGCGTTCGCATTTACGAAGGTAAAAAGCGTTCTTATTCATATGTCGGAACATTTAGCGATACATCAAATCCCGATATTGAAAGCGAAGAAAATCGCGAAATCATAATGTTACTTTCGATGTTCCACGTATCAACGCCAACGCTTGTGTATAAGCACTGGCTAAACGGCGCTTTAAAATGGTGTTTTGAGCAGTCTGAACCGATTACAGCAAAAGCCTACAAAGAATATTTGGAAAAGATGGCAGAAGCGTTCTTACGAGATCGTTTCCTGTCCAAATCACCACTGGATTACTTTGAAATTATTTATAAAAATTCCTGCAATGTTCAAAATATCGGCAACAGCAAATTGAACGAAGGCGCATTAAACGCAGGAACAGCCGTAGAAAACTTCATTTTCAACTATCTTGACTATTTGCTTTGGCAAAATTTCAGGACCACAAAATCAGCATTTGACGTTATCGGTGACAATGAAAAATTAAGAAATGATTCAAGAATAGCGTCATTTGAATTCACATTCAGAAGTTCTGTGGAACACTATTATCCACAAAACCCCATTGAAGGTAGCGATTACAAAATCAGTAAAGAGAATCTTGATTGCTTTGGCAACCTTTGCCTAATCAGCAATTCAAAGAATTCTCGATTGAGCAATTATATGCCACTCGCCAAAAAAGAACATTATGAGCAAAGTGAAAATCTTGACAGCATCAAGCAAAGAATCATGATGGCTTATACCGAATGGGACGAAGGCAAACAGTTAATGGACAAAAATGGAGTAAATGAAATTCAGGACCATTATGAAAAAATGAAAAATGTATTGCTTGGATAAAACATTTCATAGACCTATTTCAAAATAATGCCCACCGCTCACGAAATTTTAAAATCTGTTTTCGGCTATGATGCGTTCCGCCCCATGCAACAGGAAATCATCGAGCATGTCGTATCGCGGAAAGATGCGCTCGTGCTGATGCCAACTGGCGGCGGCAAGTCCATTTGCTACCAGATTCCGGCCTTGATGTTCAAGGGCATCACGGTCGTTATTTCACCGTTGATTTCACTGATGAAAGACCAGGTGGACGCGCTAAATGCAAACGGCATTGGCGCAGATGCACTGAACAGCAACAACGAAGAAGGCGAAAATGCGGCCATCCGGCAGCGTTGCAAAGCTGGCCAGACCAAGATTCTCTACATCTCGCCGGAGCGTTTGCAACGAGAAATTCCGTGGATGCAACAGCACTTGAGCGTTTCGCTGTTCGCTATTGACGAGGCGCATTGCATTTCGCAATGGGGTCACGATTTTCGCCCGGAATACACGCAGCTCGGCATGTTGCATCAAGCGTTCCCAAGCGCAACAATCATGGCGCTGACAGCTACGGCAGATAAACTCACAAAAGAAGATATTGTCAGGCAGCTGAACTTGCGAGACTTTAGACTTTTCGTGAGTTCGTTCGACCGTCCGAATTTGGGTCTCGATGTGCGGCGCGGTTATTCCGCTTCTGAAAAGCTGAAGGCGATTTTGTCCATCATTTCAAAGCACAAGCACGAATCGGGAATCATCTATTGCCTTTCGCGCAAGAGCACCGAGAAAGTCGCTGCCGACCTCATCAACGCTGGCGTTTACGCGAAAGCTTACCATGCGGGGCTAACCGACGAAGAACGCAACAATGTGCAAGAGGATTTCATCAACGACAATATCGATATCGTGTGTGCGACAATCGCATTCGGCATGGGCATTGACAAGAGCAATGTCCGTTATGTCATCCATTACAATCTCCCCAAGAGCATCGAGAGCTTTTACCAAGAGATTGGTCGCGCGGGCCGCGACGGTCTCCCCTCTGAAACGGTGCTGTTCTACAATTTCCAGGACATCATCACGCTCCGCAAATTTGTAATCGAAAGCGGCCAACGAGATATCAACTCCGAGAAGCTCGACCGCATGCAGGAATACGCCGAATCGCAGGTTTGCCGTCGTCGTATTTTGCTCAACTACTTCGGCGAAAACAACAGCAGCAACTGCGGGAATTGCGACATTTGCAAGCACCCGCCACAGCGATTCAACGGCACAATACTCGTGCAGAAAGCACTCTCGGCCATCAAACGCACTGGCGAGCATATCGGCTTTTCAATGACCGCCGACATTCTCAAGGGAACGCTCAGCGACGAGATTGTCCAGAAGGGTTACGACAAACTCAAGACATTCGGTGTGGGGGCCAAGACAACGCTCAAGCATTGGCACGATTACCTTTTGCAAATGTTGCAACTCGGCTACATCGAAATTGCCTACAACGAAAACAACCACCTTAAAATTACCGAAAGCGGTAACGAAGTCCTCTTCGGGAAGAAAACCGCAGAACTTGCCATCGCCGCAAAAGCAGAAGCAAAGGAAAGCGCAAAACCGAGAAGCAGTCGCGGCGCATTTTCGCGCGCATCTGCCAGCAACACGCGCTCGACATTTACGAGCTCAGACTCCGACGAAGACACTTCCCTATTCGAAGCATTGCGAAAAGTCCGTAGGCAAATCGCCGAAGAAAACAACTGGCCCGCCTACGTTGTACTTTCCGACCGCACGTTAAAGGACCTCGCCTACAAGGCGCCAATCACCATCGATGAACTGCAAGACGTGTTCGGTTTCGGCGAAATGAAAATCCGAAAGTTCGGGCAGCAATTCGTGGACGCCATCTGCGATTACATGAGGCAATAAAAAAATTCCCGCAGTTTTCTTAACTGCGGGATGTTCTTTTTCAAAACTTAACTAGATCCTTCGACTTCGCGGAGTTTATCCCGGACTTTGTTCCGGGGCCCGCAATGACGTGAAAGGCGAACGCAACGACGTTTCCAACAACTATCTATTATTCAAGTAATTCAGCACTTTATTCGTAAGATCGTTTTCTTTTTTCCAGAAGAGCACGGCACCGGTAGCGCGGTCGACAACCATGTCATAGCCTTCCTGGAGTGCGATTTCGTTCACAGCCTTGCGGATAAGCTGGATAATCGGAGCGCTCACCTTTTCGTTTTCGGTGATAAGTTCGCCGTTACGTCCGTAGACGCGGTCGATGAACGACTTGAGTTCCGTATCCTTCTTGTTGTATTCGGCTTCAAGTTCGCGCTTCTTTTCATCAGAAAGCATCAAGACCTGTTTGTCCAAACGTTCCTTGATAGCAGCAAGTTCCTTCTGCAAAAGGTTGGCCTGCTGCTCCCACTTTGCCACTTGGCGGTCGTATTCTTCTTGAGCCTTCTTGGTGCCCTTGTATCCGTCAAAGATAATCTTTGAGTCCACATGAGCAATGCGAAGGCCGTCTTCGGCAAAGCTTGCACATGCAAACACAACCGAAAGTAAAACTATCAACTTACGAATCATAGCGCTCCTCCAGCCAGGTTAGAAAGCCTGACCAATGACAAAGTTGAATTCCATATCGCCCACCTTGCCGTACTGCGTACCCGTGTTATAAATTTCACCCGGATCAAGCGGCCAAGCAAAGTCGAAACCGATAATACCGAGCATCGGCACCACAACGCGGAAACCAAAGCCAATATCCTTCTTGAGTTTCGTCGGATCCCATTCACTGAGCGGGTTCTTCTTCGGCTTATCGATTCTCTGGTCCGTATCAATGCGATCACCGAACACGTTACCGGCATCAAAGAAGAACGGCAAGAGGTAGAATGTCTGCGGCACAAGGGCAAGCTGGAGTTCAGCACCAACGTACTGGTAGCTGCGGCCCAAACGGCTATTACCGATAGAACCTGAGCTATAACCACGGAGCATACCGTCGTAGCCAAGCACACCACCCATTCTATACAAGGTGCGATGTTGCAGCTTGTCGCCAAAGATTACGCCGTATTCGTTTGTAAGGGCAATCGACAGGCGGTCGCGGAAGAGCGGGAACCACCACTTGATAGAGAGGTCGGCCTTTATAAATTCAAAGTCACTGCCAAAGTACTTGTTGGCCCACTGCACGTCAAGCACGTAGCGAGAACCTTCAGTCGGGAACTGCGGCAAGTTCTTGTCGTCACGCTGGATGCGGAAGTTGAACGCAGATTCCTTACCCGTATAGACCACATAGCTATTGGGGATATTCGGACCCTGATCGTTCATGAGCCAGCCGTAACCAATCTGGCCGTAGAAGTAGTCATCCGGCCACTTGAGGCGCTTACCCACGAAGATGTTACCACCATAACGAGTAATGTCATGGTCGTCATAGTCTTCCATATTCCACCAAGAATAGCTGAGGCTTGCACCAAGCGTAATCGGCTTGTCGAGGAACCACGGTTCCGTAAAGCTAAGCGTTGCGCTCTTCTTGTCAGCACCATATTCAAGGTTAAGGGCTGCCTGCTGGCCATCGCCCATACAGCAGTTCGGGATGGAAATACTTGCCGTACCGACAAAGCCATCGCTTTCGCTATAAGAAACGCCCAAGCTGAACTGACCCGTACCGGCCTGCTTTTCCTGAACAGCAAAGTCCAAATCCACTTCCTGTTCGCCAACGACCTTGATGTCGGGAACGACCATGTCAAAGTAGTTGAGCTGCATGATATCGCGGAAGCTACGTTCCAAAGCCGACTGGCGGTAAGTATCGCCCGGATACAAACGCACTTCGCGGCGAATCACCTTTTCGTTTGTCTTGGTATTGCCACGCACATGAACCTTATGGATCTGGGCCGGCAAACCTTCATTCATCTTATAGGTGAGGTTCACGACAGAATCGTTTTCGAACGTTCTTTCTTCGTCGAACTGAGCAAAGAGGTAACCGTCTTCGCGGTAGGAGTCAAGCAAGGCCTTACGGGATGCTTCGTAAAGATACTGGTCAAACACGGCACCACTATCCAAACGGAACACGTAGCCAAGCATAGCATCGCTCTGGACTTCGTTACCTGTAAAGTGGAGACCGCCCATGTAATAGCGACGACCTTCGGTCACGTCGATATGCACAAGAATATCGCTAGAAGTCTTGATGTTATCGTACTTGTTGAGTGCCGGAATCATGTCTTCGAGCATGTAGCGCACAAGGAGCTTGCTTTCGTAAGCGGAACGCTTCTTGATGTTCAGGAGGGAATCAATCTTCGGGTTATTCCACTTCTGGTTTTTCACCAAGCCAAGCCATTCATTACGCGCCGATTCGTAGCGGATAATGTCGTTCAGAATCTTCCAGGCACCTTCTTCGTCCTTGACCTGCGACAAACGCCTTGCAAGCGGATACTTGTCGCTAGCCTTGCGCATGTTCCTATAATAGTGCGTTACTTCCATCGTCGGCTTGCCGGCAATCTTGTAAAGCGCGCTCGACGAATCAGCCAAAGCTTCGTTCAACTGCGAGTAGAGCGGAGCGAGGCGTTCCCCAACCGGCACCATGCGTCCAAGGTAGAACAAGCACGTAGAATCCGGGAGGTACTCTGCATGGTAATCGTTCAGTTCTGCATCCAAGAAACCGAAATGGCGGAATACGTTCAGCACGGTATCACGGTCGGCTTCAAAGATGTTTTCTTTAAATTCGCCACCGCCCCACCATTGGTTTTCCTTCGAGAGCATGTGTTCCGTGATTTCCTCGACCGGCACATGGTCATTGCCCTTCACTTCGACACCACGGATACGCACCTTGGAGCCTTCGCGAATGACAAAAGTCACCTTGTTCTGGTATTCATCAATCGGTTCTTCGCGGATACCCACTTCTGCAAGGAGGAATCCTTCCGAGCGGTAATGTTCAAGCAAAGCCTGGCGCGTACGTTCCAATTGAGCCTTGCTGTAGACCTGCCCCGGAATCATGTGAATTTTCAGACGGAGGTCGTCTTCGGAAACTTCATCGCAACCATCCAAAATAGCCGTATCAAGAGCCGGGAGTTCCTTGACCTTGAACACTAAGTCCACATAGGAATCGTCTTCGTTAACGTAGTCCACCCATGCAGTCACATCGTCAAACAAACCGGAAGCATAAAGCGTACTCACCGAGTTCTGGACCTTTTCAGAAAGCGTAGACGGAGAAAAACTCTGCCCCGTACGGATTCCAATACGCCCAAGAACCGAGCGTTCATCCATGTGATGAGTACCTTCAACATGAATCTTGTTGATCTTATTCTCAACCATATATTTGTCGGAAATCTGCGACATGTCCAACAATTGGGCATTCGACATACCGACCAAAGCAAGAACAAATAAAAGCGAACGAGAACGCAGAATAGACCTACCTATAAAAGCAGTTTATTTAAATTTTCTGCCCAAAAATACAAAAATTACACTCCCCCGCCCACACGAGATTTTTAAAAAGGGCCAAACGACCGACGATTAAACGACAATGTTGGAATAAGAGTTATTTCGTCCCGGTTTTTACACTTTTTGAAAGTGTTACATTAGGATGACATCGTTATCCATATATATGGACAAAGATTGCGCCGCTTTCCGCAAAGAAAAAGAAACGCACCTTATTGAAACACGCTGCATGAGCATTATATATATTTAAGGCGAAAAATTTTAACCTACACCCTCTATTGAAGGATACTATGCGATCTACAGCTTGGAACGACGAAGAAAACAAAGTCTTGCCCGAAATGGCTCTTGACTTTATGCCCGAAGAAAAATTGCGCGAATTGCAGTTGCAGCGTTTGCGTGCAACCGTGAAGCTCGCCTACGAAAAGGTTCCGCTGTTCCACGAACGCATGGTCGAAAAAGGTGTCAAGCCCGAAGACATCAAGACATTGAAGGATATCGTAAAGATTCCATTCTCCATGAAGAAGGACTTGCGCGACACTTATCCGTATGGCCTTTTCGCAGTCGACATGAGCGAAGTCGTGCGCCTGCATGCAAGCTCCGGCACCACCGGTAAGCCGATTGTCGTCGGTTACACCAAGGAAGATATGGAAGTCTGGGCTCAGGTCGTGAAGCGCGGTCTTTTGGCTTGCGGATTCCGCAGTACAGACATTGTACAGAACTTCTACGGCTATGGCCTCTTTACGGGCGGCCTTGGCATTCACGGCGGTTTCGAAGCCCTCGGCGCCACAGTCGTGCCGATTAGCGGTGGCAATACCGAACGCCAGGTGATGCTCATGAAGGACTTCGGCGTTACGGCCGTGGGCGGCACCCCGAGTTATTTTGTCCGCATCATCGACGTTGCCGAAAAGATGGGCGTCGACATTTCCAAGCTCAATGTGAAGCGCGGCATCTTCGGTGCAGAACCGTGGAGCGATGGCATGCGCGACTACATCGAAGAAAAGACGGGCATCAAGGCTTACGACATTTACGGCCTTTCTGAAATTGTTGGCCCGGGCGTGGGTTGCGAATGCGAATGCCGCGACGGTATTCACATTTTCGAAGACCACTTCTACCCCGAAATCGTGGACCCGGAAACGCTCGAACCGCTTCCGGACGGCGAAGAAGGCGAACTCGTCATCAGCACGCTGAGCAAGCGCGCCATGCCGATCCTCCGCTACCGTACCCGCGACATCACCGCCATTGAAAAGACCAAGTGCGCCTGCGGCCGTACCATCCGCCGTATCCGCCGCATCGGCCGCCGCAGTGACGACATGATCATCATGCGTGGCGTGAACGTGTTCCCGAGCCAGATCGAAACGGCCCTCCTCCGCGCCGAAAAGGCTTTGCCGCACTACCAGATTGTGCTTGACACCAAGAACAACATGGACACGCTTGAAGTCAAGGTGGAAGTTTCTCGCGACATGGTGAGCGACTCCATGAGCGATATGGAACAGCTCTCCAAGAAGTTCAAGCATTCCATCGAACAGATTCTCGGCATTTCTGTGATTGTCACGCTCTGCGAACCGGATTCTCTGCCGCGTAGCGAAGGCAAGGCCAAGCGCGTTATCGATAACAGAAAGAAGATTTAAGAAGAAGAAAGGAGAAAAAAAATGAAGATACCACAGGTTTCAGTTTTTGTCCAGAACCGTCCGGGTCGTCTCCAGGCAGTTTGCCGTTCGCTCGCCGACGCAGGCATCAACCTTCTCTCGCTCACGCTCGCCGACTCCGGTGAATTCGGCCTTATCCGCCTGATTGTGAACGAAGCAGAAAAGGCTGTTGATGTTCTTGCCAAGGCAGGCCTCAGCGCAACCGTTACCGACGTTGTCGCATGCCCTGTTGCAGACAAGGTGGGCGGCCTTGCCGACCTTCTCGATGTTCTTGGCGATTTGCAGATTGACTACATGTATGCATATCCGTCTGAATGTGCAACAGCAACGAACATCATGATTCTGCGTTTCAGCGATACCGAAAAAGCGCTCAAGGTCTTGGCAGAAAAGAACTTCAAGACTCTCAGCACGCAGGAAATGCTGGGATAAGCGATTTCGTCGCGGGAGGATTGCCCGCGACACGTCATACTTTGTGGCTACGCCACGAAATATCCAGGAAATCAAAAACAGCTAAACGGAATAACCGTTTAGCCGTTTTTGTTTTCAGACAAAATGCCCGGCGATAAGCCGGGCATATTCAATCGTCAATCAATTTTATCTAAACACAGCGCTCAGCGATGTCACTTCGCCTGGGTTCACCTTGCGGGTCACATCGGTCACGCCATCGCTCCAGCCGGTGAACACGCCACCAGAAGATGCTTGAGCCGTAAGCGTTACAGGTACGCCCGTGTAGAACGTCAACTTCATCGAAGACTGATCCAATGCGAGGCCGTCCACAAGAATTGTTCCCGAGCCCTGCGAGGCAAGTGTCATTTCGACAGGCGAGCCCAGCGAGAAGTACGATACCATCTGCTCACGAACCGTAGCCTGACGCGACTGGGCGAAACTCTTTATAGTCTGCAAATTGTTGCTCATCGAAGATGCGTTATAGCTCCAGAATTGCTGATCACGAGCCATTTCGGATTCCACCTGAGACTGCAAATCGTTAATGCGCTTGAGGAGTCTTTCAGCAGAGAAGTTCATCGAGAGGAGCACGCTAAAGCGGTTGATAAATGCATTCTTGAAGTTTGCATTTTCAAGCAAGCGACTGATAAGAATTGTATGTTCCGAAATACCGCCGTTTGCTGCAGCCATTTGCGGTTGCTGGCCACCAAAGCCACCGCCCCAGTTGCCACCACCCATGCCAGGGAAATCGCCGCCCATGCCAGGGAAGTTCATGCCACCCATGCCCTGCGTACCGCTAGCGTTTGTCACATAGCTGAACACATTGCCATTCTGGGTATTGTAAGACACGCCAAAGCCAAAGTCCACATCGTACATGAACCATTTCCACTTGGTTTTCTGGCTTGCGACACGCCACTTTTTCAAGTTGTTATGCGGCCAGTCACTGTTATTCAGGAACATTTCGGCCTGCATATAGTTCATGAAGTTATCAACATCAACCTGGTCTGCAATCTTTTTATAGTTCGCATCAGATGTCAAGCTATTACTTTGCAGCCAATCAATCATAGCCTTGTAATCAGCGGCAGAACCTGCAGCAGCTTCATTGGTGCCACTCGACGTGGTAGCGACAAGGTCTATATCGTTCGGGTCATAGCCGTACTTGGTTTCGTAATAGTATTCATTGTTGCGTTCGCGCATGTCATGGATGCCATAATACTTGCCATTGTAATACACGATAACATAACGGCCACGCTGGTAATCCACGCCGAGACCTTCCGTCATCGAAGTGCCCAAGCGATCGCGCAAATAATCGTCACCGCTGTTGTTACCGAAGTTTCTGAACGAGATAGCCTTGAACTTCTTGAGTTCCGGATAATCCGGGAACAAGGTGTATTTCAGGCGTTTGTCGCCATATTCTTCGCGCAAGGTAATTGCGAACGACTTCTTTTCTTTTGCACGGCTATACTGCCCTGTAATCTTGTAATCGCCCTTGATGCCAAACGCAGGCGTTTTCGGCTTACCCGGTTCAAACATCTCGATATACACGGGGAGTTCACGGTTGCTCCAGAAATTTGCACCCTTCTTCGGGTCCATCATTGCAGCACCATTACCCGTCATGTAAAGGCCAGAATCGGGGCTGAACATCGAAAGCGGATCAGTCGTCACAAAGATTGTAGCAAGCGACGGTTGCTGTTCAAAAACATACGTACGATTGATTTCTTCGCTCGGGTAAGAGCCCGTGGCATAAGTACGGCAACGCAAAACTGTTGTAGCGTTAATCGACAACGTTGTCTGTACCACCGGAGAATTTGCAGTCGGTTCTGCACCGCCCTGTTCACAACGCGTGCCAGCTGGGAACGTAGCCGTCACTGCAGAAGAATAGAATCCAGAAGGTGGAATATTTACTTCGGCCACTTGCACTTGTTCTGCATAAACTTCGCCAAGCGTATTGCCATAAGGCGACGGCAAAGCAAAGCCCCACTTGCCTGCGCCATCACGAGACCAAGAAGCATTCGTCGGAACAGCACCAAAGCGCACAGAATCAAGAATTGCATTTTCGGCATTCACAAAGTACAACGAGCCTCCATCCTTATCAATCTTGAACGACGCATGCGGTTCGTGTCCACGGTTGCGAGCAACCACCGATGTAATCTGAATAGTTGTTGATTCGCTGCCCTGGGTTTCAGTGGCAAAAGTCATTGCCGATATTTTATTGCGATTCAAGTCCTTTGCATTGTCGTCTAAACGAACGTAATACACCGACGACAAATCGCCCGTACCGCGAAGATTCTTGCCAGTCCAATTGCTGAGTTCTTCGCCTTCTTTAAAGTTCACGCGAATCTTGTGATTCTTGGTGATGAATCCGCGAACAACAATCTGATTGGCCTTGCTGAGTTTCGATGCATTATTAGACTTGACCACAACGCGGGAATAAGAACCGCCCTGAGCCACCTTCATTACGGCACCAATTTGCTGAGCTCCGCCTTCGCTAAAGCAAAGAGATGACTTGCCTTGGAGATTCTGAACATTGTTGCCAGAAGTATTTCCGCCAGCACCAGGATTCCCACCAGGATTGCCTCCCATGCCAGGCATACCACCGCCCCAATCACCGCCCATTCCCGGGAAGTTGAAGCCACCCGTGCTACCAGCAGCAGATTCAGAACTGCAATCGGAGCCCATCAAGTTGAGCGAATCAGAAGGCAAAACGTAATCGGCATAATCCTTGCCCGAAAGGAACACAATCATGTAACTCTTGGCCGGGACCGTTACGTTTCCAAAGACCCAGCGACGCGGATTTGTCAAATCATCCGTAAGAGAAAAGCCCTTCAAACTTACAGGAGCATCTGACGAGTTGTAAAATTCAACCCATCCCGGATCATTGCCATCATTGTCCTTGAAGTTCGCATTCGTTGGAGAAATTTCAGAGAAGAACACCGGGCTGTTGCCCTGGTATTGAGGAATCACCTCTTGAACGCTAGAACTCTGCGGAAGCGCAAAAGAGCTCGAAGAGCCAACAATCACGTTGCCCGAAGAAGTCGGAATCACAGGAGACGATCCCGAAGAACCAACAGGAATTCCTGCAGAACTTCCTGGAATTACCGCCGAAGACAATCCCGGCAAATATCCAGCCGACGAGCTAGAAAATCCTGCTTGATAGCCTACATTAGAATCGGAGCTGACTTCACCATTGCCAGGTCCCATCGGACTAAAATTAGTATCGTTCGAGTCACCGCAAGCGGAGAACATCAAACCAAAACCGATCCCACAAAGCGCTGCTTTCGAAAAATGATTCATTTCGATTCCCTTATATTTTTAGCGATACACCACAAGCCAACCCTTTGCTTAATTATACATTGAAGAGCAAAGCAAGTCATTCTTTTTTTGGATACGCGTTGTAAAAGAATTGAGCATTTGACAACACGGGAAAAAGCGGAACAAGACGTTCCATTTTACTATTTTTGTCGTGAAAAAATTTTAACAAAAGCAGGATTTTACATGAATTTCAGCGACTTCAGCAAGGCGAGTCAACAGTTCAATCAGTTCAGTCCCGAGATGAAAGAACAGATGATGAAGATGGCAAAGGCTCGTATTAAAGAAAAAATTACAAAGTGGCTCGCAACTCCAACATTTGTGGTGATTGGAATCACACTCGGAGCAATCATCGGTGCGCTCACAGCATGCTTCGGAGACATCAGCGACAAGCTTACGGCAATCCGCGAAGCAAACCCGCTGTACTTTATCCCGGCACTCGCTCTCGGCGGAGCAGCAATTGCTTTTGCGTACAAGAATTGGGGACGTTGGACAGAACGCGGCATGGACCAAGTCTTTGCCATCGGGCTCAACAAAGAAACAGACTTTCCGCTGGTCGCAATTCCTATGGCAGCCGTTAGCACCTGGATTACGCAACTCTTCGGCGGAAGCGCAGGCCGCGAAGGCGCCGCCATGCAAATCGGCTCCGCACTTTCGTACAACATAAGCAAGAAGTTACCATTTGAAAACGCAGCGCACATCATGCTCGTCACAGGCATGGCCGCTGGCTTCGCCGGAATTTTCCAGGCACCCATGGCAGCAACCGCATTCGCCTTGGAAGTCTTGCTCGTCGGACATTTGGAACTTACGGCCTTGTTGCCCGCTGCAGCCGCAGCATTCACCGCATGCAAAGTTTCGAGCATGCTCGGATTCCACAAGTTCAGCGTTGATTTGAATTCGCTCCTTGATGCAAGCGGATTCTCGGCAAGCATTTTCACGAACGAAGGAACGCTCGACGGCAATCTGCTTTTGAAACTTGCGCTGATGGGAGTGCTCTTCGGGATTGTCGGCGGCGGATTTGCAAAGTTGCTTGGACTCTCGCAAAACTTTTTTGCTAAGAAGTTCCCGAACAACATCAAGCGAATCGCCATTATGGGCGTTGGAATAAGCGCTTTGCTGCTCGTATTTTTCCAGGGCCGTTACGCTGGACTTGGAACAAACTTGCTGGACATGTGTTTCGGCGTAAATGCCGACTTGATTGGGAATGCCGCCGGAGATGCCGCGAATGCTGCCGGTGATGCCGCGAATGTTGTTGGAACTGCCGCCGGGAACGCCGACTTGATTGGGAACGTCGCCGGGTATGATTGGATTATAAAATTCGCGCTCACGATACTCACGCTCTCCGCCGGATTCATCGGCGGTGTCGTCACCCCGCTTTTCGCCATCGGCGCTACCTTCGGAATTTTCATCGCAAGCATGTTCGGGATGCCAGTCGCCCTCGCCGCAGCACTCGGCTTTGCCGCCGTGTTCGCAAGCGCAAGCAACACGCTCTGGGCCCCCATCCTCATCGCCGGCGAAATCTTCGGATTCGATTGCCTCCCCGCATTCTTCATCGTCTGCACCATGGCATACATGTGCAACGGCGGGCAATCGATTTACAAGCAGAAGAAGATTAGGATAAAGATTTAAAGAGAAGCCTATGCAAAAGCGCCCCGCCTAAGCGGGGCATTTTTTATGGGGAATTTTTAGGCCAAAGCCGCATTGTCCAATAAAACATTCACATAAGTCTGATACGGGATGCCTGCCTCGGCAGCCTTACGCTTAATAGCCTCTACAGTTTTCACCTTGAGCCTTATGGAATACATTTTCTTTTCTTCCTTGGATTCTGCAATCGCACGCTTAACTCGCGCTATGGATTCTTCAAGAGTTTCCGACTCATGGCCTCCGGTAATCGTCATCGAATTTTTCACACTGGTATCATTTTCCAGTTCCTCAATAACCGCCCTAGGATAAATATCCTTCACCAGCTTAAAGCCCTTGGGCAACTTAACCTTCTTTTGCATCTTGCACCTCGTCTTCATGAGCTCTCCTTACGGTGATTAAAGTTTTCAAATCGTCAGTTACAATTAATGTCCAAAATTGATTATCAACTTCAGCAGTAATTTTTGACACACCGTCTTTTTCTGTAGGACTCCATCTTAACCTTTTTTGCCGTAAAAATTTTCCAAGCATTTCTACGGTAAAATTCCTTTCAAGCATCCGCTCAAAAGCGTGTCTTGTAATATTCATTTATTACCTTCACTATTATAGAAAATGTATATACTATTGTCAATACATATTACAATACAACAAAGGACTCAGTTCCATTTGTTGCAACATTACTTTTTTGAGAAATTTTCTACTTCCCGCGTAGAAAATCGGATAATCTTGCAATGCTATTGGCGAGGGTTTTCCTCGGCATTACTAGGCACTTTTGCGAGTGCACATGAGTAGGTCGTGTTCCTACCAGCTATCCAACAACATCAACAAGAAGGTTGATGGGCCCCATCGCGGATGCACGTACGGACCATTAGGTCTATGCCGACTGTCACAGGGATTATCGAATTACAGGAGTAATATATATAAACGGGATAGCGACGTCAAGGAATATAACTTTCCACAAAAAACGTCCGCAGTTCAAGACCTTGATGCATAAAATACATGGATATAGATTTTAAGCAAAAAGGACACAAATTATGGAATTACCTGTAGACTTTATCGAGTCTATCAAAAATCAAAATGAACTTGTTGCCACGCAGCACGACCAAGCCGCAGCAATGCTTTATCGGTTAATGTTTCGCCATGAAAAAGACCTAAATATTTTAGATCATTACGCTGATACTATCTTTGACGGAATTTTTGGTTTTGGTGGTGACTTTGCCGAAGAAGACTATCGCAACTACATTCAATACATCAAATGCATAAATTCGAAGGAAGCTGAATGGTATCAAAAACAATTAGATGAGGAATTGAAAAAACAGGAAGACGATGTACTAGAAGATAATTAGATAACCTTGAAGTGGCTGGCGTTTTTTTTGATAGCCCTTAAAATTTTTTTCACTTTATTGGGTAGCGATTGGGTGGTTTTCAATTCCATTACAAGCATATTCTAACATCACCCCGAAACAGCTAAACTACTTAAAATACAACGACCAATTAACTTAAATAACGAATTAAGTCAAAAACATTATATATATTCATATAGCATTCAGCATTGTCCAAAGAGGCTCGAAATATGATAAAAGATGAAAGTAAAGTTCTTGATTTGTATAAACATTTTGTAGCCACAAAGAAAAAAGATTGGGAATTTGGCAACAGCATCCTCTACAAAATGTGCAAAGAAAATCCTAAACACAACAATTCAAATATTGTTGTCGGAAAAATTTGGCTTATTGGCCGAAGCTACGCTGCTGCAATAGAACGACGAAAAGATGGAAGAAAGACAGGAGACTTTTATTTTGATATAGTAGCTCCTGAAATGAAAAGGATAAGCAAAGAACTCGATAAAAAAATAGAAGAGTTGTCCCTGTCTGCATCAGAAAATTTTACCAATTTATTATACACACACAAATTTTTAACAAAGACATTCAACAAAATCTCTCATTTAGAAAAAAGGTCTTTAGCTTCAAAATACCTACATTTTCATTGTCCTGAAAAGGTTTTTATTTACGACAGCCGAGCAAGGGATGGAATTCATAAATTTGTTGAACGACCAGACAAAAGCATCCTAAACAAATTGCAACCTGATAAATTTGATAAGGAATATGGGGATTTCGTTTGCAGAGTTCTAGAATTAAAAACATTGCTTGAAGAAAATCTACAGATTACCTTATCTCCGCGTGATATAGATAATTTCTTATTATCTGACGCCATAAAGAATTACCATAAAGAAAATAAAGCAAAAAAGAAAATCTAAATCAATTTCAATTTTTCTTGCATTTTTTCTTCAGCATTCTTCATCGCCACACAAAATTCTTCAAACGAGCCTGAAGTTTTTGGCACAACAAAGGGAACTATCGTAAGCTTGACGGAATCATCATTATAGAGAGTCATATTTTTAGGCTCACATGCTTTGCAACATTCAACTGGATGAATCAAGAACCCTTGTTTCGATTTAAATCGAAATAAATAAGCAAGAATCTGAAAAACATCATCTCGATCAATTTTTTCATCAAGACGCTTGTACTTAGCATCAATTATAGCAGTCGCAGAATCAATCATTCCGTCTTTTACATTACCATCAATCAGGAAATCCGGATAAATTCTGCGGATTTTTTGACAACCATCATCCTTAAATAAATATTGAACACCAAATCCTGTTCGATTATTAGGATGAATCAAGCTATCTTTAAATTTATTCACAAGCACTGTATTCAAATATTCTTCCCACAAACACGCGCCATCAAATAATATTCCGTTTATTTGGCTAGTTGAATTCTCTCCGTAGCTCAATTTATTGTGCATCAAAATAGCAAGGCAAATTCTACGAAGAGGTTCATATGCCGTATAATAAGGATGTGTTATCGGGCGAAGATTTTTGGATATGACATACTGACGATCTTTTCTATTATAAGTCGGCGTTGCAAAATCAATAGCCCTTATATTGTCAGATGTTTTAGAAGAAACGTTCCCATCCAAAACAGACTTTCCACACGAAAGCAAACGAATGTATTCTATCGTATGACGTACCAATTGCGTTACATAGTTATCTGTAGTATATTCACGTGTGTGATAAGCAATTTTCCCATTGAACGGAATATTATAGCGAACATGCCGAGAAACATCTATGGGACCACGAACATTCGCTTCATTATACACACGATTTACATACGCACGAAAGACGCCTTGTTTAAGAGCCTCATTTAAAAAATTGGGAAATAAATAATACAAGAAATCAAAAAAAGAATCATCTCCAGCATCCGTTCGTGGCGTATAAACAACATTGCATATTCTTTGCAACATATAATGCAAAAAATAATTTTTGTTACCAGAATCAAATCGTGATGTTATATTGACACGAATATCGTCATCAAGACAAACAAAGCCCATTATATTGCCGGTTGTAATTTTAGGCTTCGATAAATCTGAATAATCTACATCAAAAATAACATCACTACATTTCACATCTAATTCTTTCAAAAAAGGTGGATAAATAATGAATTTAAAATCCTTATCTGCCAACGATTTTAGATTTTTGCCAGCAACACTATCCAAAGCCTTCCGAACACTATCGAAAGGTTTTCCTACTGAAAATTCCTGATTTAGCGTATTATCTTTTAACGAAATTAAATTCACGATTACTCTTCTGTTTTACCAGCCTTTTCTTCTTTCAATTCCGCTATAAAATATGCATTTTTCAATTTTTCATACTTTTTGCCATCATCATCTATACCGCGTAAATATTCACGCAATACACCTTCAATATGATAATCCCAAAGCTGTTGGAAATCACCATCATAGTTTTTCAACTTCAAGAAATATGCCGGTCCAACATCATAAGCAGAAGAAAGTCCTTCTGTTGTTTCAATCGCCTTATTCAGCGATTGCATGCGTTTAATCGCTTCTTCCGCATTTTCCCCAAGACCTTTTTCTGTATCAGTAAGCATTTCAATGCGATCATCAGCCTTTATCTCTTTAAAAGCAAATCTACGACGCATGGCAAAATCCATACTTTCTACACTACGGTCAATATCATTCATTGTACCAATGATATAGACATTTTCGGGGACAAAGAAACCCTTTGCGAAGACATCATCTTCATCCACTAAATTTTGATACTGTGTTTTGATTCGTCCTTTTTCACCTCGATATCCGGGATCAATTGAGAAAAACAATTCTCCAAAAATCTTAGATATTTCACCTCGATTAATTTCATCAATAATGAAAACATATTTTTTCAAATCAACTTTTATTTTTTCATCTTGATTATTTTTATCATCTAGGCTCTTTAACTGCTGATATAATGCAAAAATGTATGAATCCTCTTGAAGTCGTCTTTTCCTAGAAAAGAATTCTCGAACATCTTTCCCTTTGATGATTTCTTTGTCAGAAAGCAACAACTGCTTTAGTTCAGATATTTTTAGGTTCAATTCATTTGACTTTTCATTTGCGGGAACAGAAACTTCAATAAAATTCTCCGTCAGATTTTCTACATAAAATTTATTTCCTGTCGCAATTTCAAATTCTTTTTTTGAATCAACGGCTTCATTTAAAAACGTCTCTATTCTCTCATCTACACTTTTTTCTCTTTGTAATTCATTAGACGTCTTTTTGCTATCAACCCAATTTTTTTCAGCCTGTTCACAGAAATTTTTAAACACACCTTTTTTTAACTCAAAGCCACTAACTTTATCTTCATTATTTTTTGCAGGTCTCAGGCCCTCCACAAAATCGGTATAATCATACGATTGATGAAACTGAACAAAACCAATTTCATCATCCCCACATCCCATGGCCTTAGCAATTTTCTTTGCAAGATATGTTTTACCAGTTCCTGGAGCACCATGAAGAATGATGTTGTGATTCGCCTTTAACAAATTTACATAAGAAGAGCAATCATCTATAACGGTGATTCCTAAAACTTTTTTAGCAAATCCAATCAAATTCTGTTCCTTACAAAGATGCATTGTTCCTAGATACTTTCCATATGCGGTCCCCTCATAATCCTTATACTCCGGCAATTTAATCCATTCAACATCACATTTATACCAATTAGGTTCTTCCGTCTGCCACATATCAGACATAACCAATCCAACAGCCTTTACCTTTAGAAGAGGTATCGAATGATTTGGTCCTTTTGTAGTCGTTGATTTGGCAATTAGAACATCCCCTTTTTTTACAGATTTTATCGAAGTCATGATAGCAGAACTATTAACCTGTCCACCTTCCCAATAGGAGTCGGCAACAAAATCGTCAATCATGTCTTTTTTATTAAAGAATGTTCCCGTCAGCCAATAATTTGTTTCTGGCAAAATTTCTTTTTTTACAAATATTTCATACCCACGCGCTTTAAAATAATTCTTCGCCTCAACGCCATTATAATCACTAGTGTCTATAGCAGCACCATCCTTAAGATGTCTGGCAACAGCAACAACATATTTAGGCGGATACTTTTTTCCATTGACGATCAAGTCATACGCCTTGCTTCCGTAGCCAGGCGGAACTCCATTTTCATCAATATACAGCAACGCCTGATTAATATTTTCTCGAGATAATTCGGGAATAGCCATTTAAAACTCCTGCAATTTCATACACCACGAAATATACCCATTTTTCTAGCCAAGGGCTATAAACAAAGCAACATTTTTTACTTCCACGCATATCCTACTTAATCATATTTTTCCAACTTCTTAACATAATTTCATCAAATGTCACAATATGACATTACAATTTATTAAAATAATTCAAAAACGTTTTAGTCCACCTTTTCAGCATGTAGGTGGTCGGAGGTAAAATGAATAAGCAGAAAACATCATCCACAAAAGTATCTTACGTTGCAGAAAAGTCTTATTTTTCCTTGATAGACGAAGCCTTGCTCAAATCGCGAATTCACACCATTCGCGGAGTCAAGGTGATGCTCGATGCCGATTTGGCCGAGATTTATGGGGACACAACCAAGGCATTCAATCAGCAAGTCAAAAATAATATCGAAGAATTCGCCGAAGATTTCCGCTTTCAGTTAAACAATGACAAACTTGCAGAATTATCGAGATCATAATTTTTGACCACGATACAGGTTAAGGGTATAAAAGGCGGGCGTGTTTACGCTCCCTACGCATTCACTGAACAAGGTTTTTCTTAGAAGATGCTTCAAATCCCCATTTGCCCATTTTTCAACTTTTTTAGAAATTTTCCGACTTATCGCAAATGACAGGAGATTCCCGATCAAGTCGGGAATGACAATCAGTGTATTTTACCAAATTGCAGCTCCTTTGGAGCGGTTTGGACAACTTCGATCTCATGCGGCGGCATCTCGGTCACAAAATCAAGTTAACTTGATTTTGCAACACTCGATTTGCACGCATTTAGCACGGCTCAGCCATGTCAAATCAACAAGTTGCTTTGACGTCTACGACGTCAGTGGCTACGGCTCGCAAATGCAAAAACAAGTTTTTGCGCATTCTCGCCTTGCACACTTTTGCCGCGGCATTCGCCTTTGGCGCTCTTCGAGCGCTTTTGGCTGAGCTCAAAAATGGTTTTGCAAGCAAACCCACTTCACTCGCCCTACGCAAAATTTCTAAATTTGGCGCATTATGGAAATGGAAACACGTTACAACCCGAAAATTGTAGAAGACCGTTGGCACGACCAATGGAACAAGAATAATGATTTTGCCCCGAGCGGAAAGGGTGAACCGTTCTCCGTCGTCATTCCGCCTCCGAACGTTACGGGTGCTCTGCACCTCGGCCACGCTCTGAACGACACGTTGCAGGACATTCTCGTCCGCTATCGCCGTAAGACTGGTCGCGACACGCTCTGGATTCCGGGCACGGACCACGCCGGCATTGCCACGCAGGCTGTCGTCGAAAAGAGACTTTTCCAGGACGAACACAAGACACGCCACGACATTGGCCGCGACGCCCTCGTGGAACGCATTTGGAAGTGGAAGGACGAATACGAAGCCCGCATCACGAAGCAGCTCAAGAGCCTCGGCGTCAGCTGCGACTGGAGCCGTCAGCGCTTCACGCTCGACCCGGTTTGCGCAAAGGCTGTCCGCCACGCATTCTTCAACCTTTTCAAGAAGGGTCTTATCTACCGCGGCAAGCGTCTCGTGAACTGGGACACCAAGCTCCAGACGGCTGTGGCAGACGATGAAATTTATTACGAAACTGTGAAGGGTCACTTCTGGACGTTCAAGTATCCTCTCGCCGACGGTTCGGGATTCATCCCGGTTTCGACGACTCGTCCGGAAACGATCATGGGCGATACGGCTCTCGCTGTGCACCCGAACGACGAACGCTACAAGCAGTTCATCGGCAAGATGCTCAAGGTTCCGTTCGTGAACCGCGAAATTCCGGTGATTGCAGACGCAATCCTCGTCGATATGGAATTCGGTACGGGTTCCGTGAAGGTGACTCCGGCACATGACCCGAACGACTACGCTACGGGCCTCCGCCACAAGCTCCCGATGATCAACATCATGAACGACGACGGCAGCCTCAACGAAAACGCCGGTCCGTTCCAGGGCATGAAGGGTCAGGCCGCACGCGACGCCGTGGTGAAGGGTCTCGAAGATCTCGGCCTCCTCATCAAGGTCGAAGACCACGAAATGCAGGTGGGTCATTCCGACCGTTCCAAGACAGTGATTGAACCGTACTTGAGCGACCAGTGGTTCGTGAAGATGGACGTCCTCGCCGACAACGCCATGAAGGCTGTCACGAGCGGCGAAATCAAGATCATTCCGGAACGCTATGCAAACAAGTACCTCGACTGGCTCAAGGAAAAGCGCGACTGGTGCATCAGCCGTCAGCTCTGGTGGGGCCACCGCATTCCTATTTGGCACGCCGACGAAACGACGACCGAAGAGGACTTGAGCAAGGCTTTCGCAGGCCGTAACGACATTTACTATTACAAGGCTCAGAACGGCATCTGGCTCATCTGCTCCGAAGAAGAAAACCTCTCCGAAGACGCTGTTGCCGGTCACAAGATTGTGCAGGAAGAAGACGTGCTCGACACGTGGTTCTCCAGTGGTCTCTGGCCGCACTCCACGATGGGCTGGCCGGAACAGACGGACACGCTCAAGAAGTACTACCCGACTTCTGTGCTCGTGACGAGCCGCGACATCATTACGCTCTGGGTCGCCCGCATGGTGCTCTTCAGCCAGGAAAACATGGGCACGGTTCCGTTCCACACGGTGTACATCCACCCGAAGATTTTGGACGGCAATGGCATGACCATGAGCAAGTCCAAGGGCAATGGCGTGGACCCGATGGATATCGAAAAGAAGTACGGCACGGACGCTCTCCGCTTCGTGATGGCAAGCCTCTGCACCGACAACCAGGACGTTCGTCTCCCGGTGAAGAAGGAAAAGCAGGAAGATGGTTCTGTCATCAACACGAGCGAAAAGTTCGAAATTGGTCGTAATTTCTCGAACAAGCTCTGGAACGCTTGCCGCTTCTTGTTCCCGCACTTGGAACAGGCTGGCGCTCTTTCCAAGGACATGCTCCCGATGGATTCTTCGATCTTCGCTCTCGAAGACCGCTGGATTCTCTCTCGCTTGAACTCCACCATCCAGGACGCAACGAAGATGCTCGAAGAGTTCCACTTTGCTGAACTCGCCGGCTTCCTCTACCGCTTTGTCTGGGACGATGTCTGCTCTAGCTACTTGGAAATCAAGAAGGCCGTGATCAACAGCGAAACGCTCACCGCCGAAAAGAAGAACGCTATGGCAATCCTCAGCCACGTGCTCCGTGGCGTGATTGACCTGTTGCATCCGGTGATGCCGTTCATCACGGAAGAACTGAACGCAACGCTCTTCCCTGGTTCTGAACGCGTGATCAACAGCGCATGGCCGAAGGCTGACACAAGCCTCATCGACGCCAAGATCGAAGCCGCTTTCAACCAGGCATTCGCCGTCGTGGAAAGCGTGCGTGGCGTGCGCGGTCGCTACAACGTAAGCCCGGCTACCAAGCTCAAGGCTGTCGTGAGCGTCGATACCGCAGAAACCGAAGCAAGCGTGAAGGACTGCCAGGCCATCATCACCGAACTCGGTGGACTTGAATCGTTCTCTGTAGCCGTGAAGGCCGCAAAGCCGAAGTTCAGCGCAAGCTCCGTGGTGCCGGGAGGCGAACTCTACATCCCGCTCGAAGGTATCCTTGACCCGGCCGCAGAAATCGCACGCCTCGAAAAGGAAATCGAAAAGGCAAAGGCATTCGCTGCCAGCATCGAAAAGAAGCTCTCTAATGAGAAGTTCGTCAACGGAGCTCCGGAAGCTGTCGTGAACGCCGAACGCACCAAGCTCGCTACTCAAAGAGAAATTATCGCCAAGGACGAAGCAGCCCTGAAGGATCTGCGATAATTTCTCAGCAAGACAAATGCGTAGGCCGAGAGTCGCGTGCAAATTCATTTGCACATGACCGAGGCCAGCATTTGGCACTTGAGCGAAGCGAAAGTGCCCATCATCGCCAAAAACGAAGCAGCACTTAAAGAGCTGAAGTAGTTCACGTCGTTGCGAGGTTCCGCAAGGAACCGCGGCAATCCATTTCAAAACAGGCACTCCGCATGGAGCGCCTGTTTTTTTGCCCCCCCCCTCGCCCATGCATTCCGTATTATAAAAGCTCCGAACGTATTATATAGACAAAATAATTTTCCTGAAGCAAAAACACTTCACTTTTCCGCCCCAAATTACATATATTATCTAAATGTTATTGGAGGATAGTTATGCATTACACGAAAAAAATTCTCAAACTGTATGTATTAGCAGTCATCGCTGCATCCGCAACTTTTGTCGCTTGCGGTGACTCCGATACGGTTGCCCCACCGCCCTCATTTGAATCAAGTTCGTCCAGCAGCGACATTTTAGCATCTTCCAGTTCCGATGCTACAACAGGTTCTTCTAGCAACATTACGGTTTCGTCAAGCAGCGATGCTCTCTCTAGTTCGCAAATTCCGCGATCAAGCTCTACGCAATCGAGCTCTAGCGAGCAATCGCCCATCACACAGTCCAAAGAGGCCATTTGCGGAGACATGTGGTGCGCACGCAGAGACAGAGAATCACGAGTCAACACCGGTTTCGATGCAGGTTTCGAGACATCCGGTTATTGGTTTGATGAATCCGACACGGAATATCAAACGGAATGCTCCAAGATCACTTGGGAAGGCTTCGACAACAGAGATTGCACCTTCGCTGACGATTGCTTTGCAGATATGATTGAGCAATGCGGCGGCATTTGCGTAACACAAACGCTCGTAAAGCGAGACCAAGTAAACAATCTATACGCGGGTATCGGATTTAACGTTGCCGGTGTTGACGAACAAAATAAACGTATCGTCACCGACATTTCTGAACTAGAAGGACTCTGCGTTGTATACACCTCCGACACAGAGGTTTATCTCGAAATGCACATAGACGATGTTTCGAATAAATATCTCGCCCCCGATTTTCCTCGCGCCACGCTTCCCCAAGCATCCACCCCCGTCATGAAAGATTTCACTTGGAAGGATTTCAAGCAAGACGGAACGGGCAACATGAGGATATCCGGTGAAGACGCCGCAAAGAGTCTAGTCTCGCTCATGTTCACATTAAAGGGCAGTCAAGATGCATCCAATCACTTCAACATCATGTCCATAGGTCGTTACGGAACATGCAGAACAGTCGCCAACGTAGATTCCGTTGCACAGCTCTCTAAAAGTCCATTCCAAACTTGGCATGGTTCTAGAGATTTCGAAATCAAAACCGGTTACGACAACGGGAGTAAAACATCGGGTATATGGTTCAGCATTTTCGATGACCAGCAAAATGGCGCTTCATCAATAACCTGGCCGATAGACCCACCTTATGACAACTTCAGCGAGGACTCCTTTGACAGTTGGAGAATGGAGCTTATAGAAGAATGTAAGGGAATTTGCGCGGAATACAATCTTGATAAATTCCAATTCCCCGATGAAAAAGACCCATTTGCAGGAATAGGCATCATTATAGCGGGAGAAGCAACCGACCCCGCAAACAACAAAGCTTACCTGACAACAGTAGATGCAACAAACATGGGCGGGGTTTGCGTTTCGTACACATCCGACAATGACATGTATATACAAATGGGACTCGGCGATAAAAAAGACGAAGAACTGAATTACGCATTGCCAATCGTTTCGATTCCCGCAAGCAAAGAAGTCAACACGGTGTACGTGAAATGGTCGCAATTCCAGCAGCCCTCATGGTATGATGGAGACAAAAAGATTACAGGAGCAGAAGCCGCAAAATCACTAGCCGCAGTTCATTTCCTAGCGCACGGTAAAAGTGGTTCTGCAGGCAAATTCAACATCATGTCTATCGGCCCGTACAACAGAGGCTATTGCTATCCGTAATATACAACCATTCATCAGAAAAAAAGCCGATCCCGTCAGCAAACTGGGTCGGTTTTATTTTTTCATAATAGTGATTTAGTATATTGCGGATGATATGAGTTCCATCAAAAGAATACTATGCCTTTTATTCGTAATTGCGTTGACCGCACCCTTAACAGGTTGCGTAACAATGCTTGCAATCATGCTTACCGATCACGAGCAAACTATAACGATTGAAGCATCCGATGGCGAAAAATACGATTTTTACGTAAACGAAGGCATTGTATGTTCTTTCACGGATAAATGCACATTCAAGCATAATCTGGACCACAGATGCAATTTGATGGTCATCTCTGCAAGGCGAGATTCTGTAATTTATGGTTCAAAAGAATATGGCTATAGAGAAGTTCCATTCATTCTTTCGGTTCTTGACAAAGACAACGACGAAAAATACAAGAAATGTCCAGAATCCTTCCTAGAAGCCGATGTAATTGTGCCTATCAACGAATACCTTAGCGCACGAGATAAGAGAATCCAACGCAAAAAGAACGCCGCACGATGGGATATCTCGCCATTTGCCTCTAGCTCAAGCAGCAAGAAAACATTTAGTTCAAGCAGCCAACAGCCAAGCAATTACACCAACGACGATAACGTTTCGGATTACGAAAAGTACAAAAAACAGACCTCACGTCATTAGTGTCGTAATATTTTTAACACAAAAATATAATAATCGTATTTTATACACCCCATATGTGTATTATAAAGCACTTTTATCAAAATTTTGTATTATATGAAACAAAGTGTAGTATAATAAAGAAGCGCAAATTTCATACAAAATAATCATACAAACTAACAGCCTATAACACTCATGTTCTAGGTTATATATATTCTTTGCATCAGACGATCAAACAGGAGGATAATCTGATGAAAAGAGCCAAGAAATTCCCTAAAGCTTCGATTTTGGGCGTAGCCGCAGTTTCAACGCTGTTCACGGCATGCGATCTCATCCACGACCTCATTCCGGCAGACCCCAATCCAGGCGATCCGCACGTACAGATAAGTTCATCCAGTCATTTTGTACCGGCATCATCCAGCGCCATTTTGCCGACATCTTCTTTCAACCAGCCATCCGCATTCCAAACCTGGCGCGGACCAGATGGTTATCAAAGAATCGAAACAGGCCATAGCACCGACACAGAAACTGCCGGTTACTGGTATTCATTCGCTGACGATGTCGATGGCGGAATGTCCAGAGTCGTTTGGCCGGTTCCTGAAGGAGATGAATACGATTCCGGTTCATTGCAGCCCATTGTCGATTACTGTAAGGGTCTTTGCGGTACAGCATCGTTGAACAAAGGAACAATGACATACAATCCGTTTGCCGGTGTAGCCTTCAACTTAGCAGGTGAAGACTCAAGAGGCAATATCGTCGCTGCAGATGTTTCTGACATGGACGGCGTCTGCATATCGTACGCATCAGAAGCCATCATGTCAATCGAAATGATTTTCGATGATGCAACAAACAGCCGAATCGGCTATGCAAATCCGGCCGTAACAATACCGAAGAGTCTTGCAGGTACGACAAAGACCTTCTCTTGGTCAAACTTCAAGCAGCCCAGCTGGTACAAAGGCGACTATAAGATTTCTGGCACAGAAGGCGCAAAGAGACTCGTTGCACTCCGCTTCAAGCTTCAAGCTTCTATGGGCGATTACCGATTCAACATTACGGAAATTGGCAAGAATGGAGCTTGCACAGGCGTTCCGGCCAATCTCGATATTATTGGCCCTGTAGATCCAATTGTCATCGACCCGCCTGATACAATTCCGCCGGGACCTGCTCCGGAAAACAACTTTGAAACATGGTTCGGATATCAAGGTTACGCACAAATAAACACCGGATACGACAATGGCTCATTGACTTCGGGTTATTGGTTTAGCTATGGCGATGACGTTGATGGCGGACAATCCCGCATCGTTTGGCCAGTTCCCCAAGGTAACGAATACAGCGATGACGCACTGGATCCCATCATTGAACATTGCAATGGTCTTTGCGGAACAGCTGTTCTCGACAAGGGCGTCCTGACTTACAATCCGTATGTAGGTGTAGGCTTTAACTTGGCCGGTGAAACCAAAAACGGCGAAGCCGATATCGTCGACGCATCTTCTATTGGCGGCATCTGCATCTCCTACACGTCCACCGCAGCCCCGACTCTCGAAATGGGCCTTGGCGAAGCTTTGGACGCAGCAATTGGTTACGCACAACCTGCAGTAGCTCTCCCCAAGAGCACAGTGGGCGTTACGAAGTTTATTCCGTGGTCAAACTTCAAGCAGCCGTCTTGGTACAAGGGTGATTTGCAACTGACCGGTGAACAAGCCGCCAAGCATCTTGCAAATATCAAATTCAAGATTCAGGCTCATCCGGGTGAATACGACTTCAACATTCAAGCCGTCGGTCCGTTCAATGGCGGAACATGCGCACCAAACGCTAATGTTCTTCCGTAACAAAATTCATAGATAGCTCCTTATGTAGAAAAAGAAATCCGGCCTCGCATGAGGTCGGATTTTCAATTTTCTACAGTCATTCTGAAAGGCGAAGCCTTGAAGAATCCAGTTAATGTAATAATGTTACTGGATGGGGCAAGCCCCATGACGAAACGAAGGATTATTCCTTATCCTTTTCCTTGTCGTGGCAATGGCACGGGCAATGATAGCAGTCACCCGTTTCGGCGTAGTCCTTGCCAGTCCAGCAGTAGGTGCAAAGGTCTTCTTCCGGGAGGCCGATAGCCTGGATCAAGTCGTCAATGCGCTGGAACGCAAGCGACGTGAGGTTCAGCTTCTTGCGGATGTATTCGACCATGTCCTTGTACGGCTGGCCATTCGGATCGGTGTACTTGTCGAGATCGGCGTTTTCACCTTCCTGGTCGCGAATGTAACGGCGCGTGATGAGGTCGTATTCATTCTTGGATCGAGAGAAGTTGATGAACTTGCAAGGATAAACGAGCGGCGGGCAAGCGATACGCATGTGCGTTTCCTTGCAACCCATCGAATAAAGTTTCTGGGCTTGCTTACCGAGCTGCGTTCCGCGAACGATGGAGTCATCGCAGAAAACGAGGCGACGGTCCTTGATGAGACCCGGAATCGGGATGAGCTTCATCGAGGCGACATGTTCACGCTGGCGCTGGTCCTGCGGCATAAAGGAACGTGCCCAAGTCGGAGTGTACTTCACGAACGGGCGTGCAAACTTGATGCCTGCTTCATGAGCATAGCCCAAAGCGTGAGACGTGCCGGAATCCGGAATACCGCAAGCGGCATCGGCTTCAGTCGGGGTGCGCTTCGCAAGAGCGGAACCGCAACGATAGCGAGTCATTTCAACATTACGTCCTTCGTAGCTCGATGCCGGGTAACCGTAATACACCCAGAGGAACGAACAAATTGCCATCTTCTTGCGCGGCGGGACAAGCACAGTTTCGCCATCCGGCGTGAGCTCAACCACTTCGCCCGGACCAAGATCACGGACGTATTCGTAACCAAGGTTCGGGAGTGCACAGCTTTCTTGCAAGGCAATCATAGCGCCATCCTTCTTACCAAGGATGATTGCTGTACGGCCCCACTTGTCGCGGCACGCATAAAAACGCCCCGCGCTATCCATAATCAGCACGGAGCAACTTCCCTTTACCTTATCCTGAACGTACTTGAGACCGTCAATAATTGAATCCTGCGTAGCAATAAGCGCTGAGACAACTTCGGTCGGACCGACCATGCCACTCGTCGTTGAGAACTGGAGCTGCATGCAGTTGTTGCGGAAAAGTTCGTTCTTAATATCTTCGATGTTCGTGATGAGGCCAACAGTCACAATCGCGAACGTTCCCAGCTTGGAGGTCATGACGAGCGGCTGCGGGTCTGTGTCAGAGATGACGCCTAAGCCAATCTTGCCGGAAAAATGTGTTAAATCGTGTTCAAACTTACTGCGGAACGGAGTGTTCTGGATGTTGTGAATCGAGCGATGGAAAACACCATCCGATTTCAAAACAGCCATACCGCCGCGGTGAGTGCCAAGGTGAGAATGGTAGTCGGTTCCGTAAAAGAGATCGCAAACGCAATCTTCTTTGGAAATAACACCACAAAAGCCGCCCATATAAGACTCCTGGATAGAAAAGGATTTTCCACATACAAAAATAGAAATCTTGCGCCATCTGCAAAGACTAAACCTGAAAATTTTTTATTTCAGCCGCCAGGCAAGCCCGCAAACAGCCATATTTTTTGCTTACGAAAATGTGGGTTTTACAAATCCCTCGATTTCGGGCCGTATTCAATTGAACCGTCGTGGCGGATGATGAGGTAGTTACAATACTTATAATATTTTGAGCGCCATTCTTTACAACGGTCTTCTGAGACTAGAGAATGATTGCACAGAAAATCTTCAATATATGATAAAATTCCTTTAGAAGTTTTTGGATCCTCGTATTGTTTCAAGCTAGCGTAACTGGCAATTTCATTTTGAGAAACATCTAATATATTTTCTTTTTTTAAATTCCATTTTTTGGGAAAGAAAACGTCCCCATTATCCCCCAACAAAAATTTAGGAAATCCACAACGTACAACTCTAGAACAAAAATCTGGAGTTTTACAAAATGCTAACGCACCAATATATTTACTAGACATTCCTATTTTATTCCAAATATTTTCGATAGGTTCCCAACCATAATCCTGAACATATATATCTTTTTGATTGTTTATCACTGCAATATTTTCATAAACTAATGATTGACCAGGCTCTTTTTTCTCAGCACGCTCCCTAGCATTTCTTTCCAACCATTTTTCGAAAGATGGATTTTTATGGATCGTAGCCACCATTTTCTTAAAAGATTCTACTACATCTATTGGAGATTCCCTAAACGAGCTATCCGCAAATGCCATATAGAATCTAAAAATTATACTTTCAAGCGGTATTTTAGCTTTAGGCGTTACATCAAAAGTAAAACTTTTCCCAATATCTTCACAATGACCATCTAACCGTCTATCTGTTCTTACTTTTTCAATATCAAAAAAATTTTCAAAATCCTTAAATTTCGGATCAAGCCGAGCACAAGCTATATTATCATGAATGCCTAAACAAGTCTTAACCCTCACACCCGCACAAGAACTACCACGCTGAGGGGCTTTACAAGCATAAACATCCAAAAAAAGTAATAAGCAAACGACAAAACAAATTTTCTTTATCATCAAAAACACCCTCGCCAAATATTACCACCATTCCGATCCCGGCCCGATTTCTACAGCCCCATCGTTGCGGATGATAATGTAATTGAAGAAATGATTTTTCCGTTGAGACATTTCCGCCTGACGTTTGTAGCCTCTAACAAAAGGCCTATCATCTTCTATATTGAAAAAATTTTCACCTTCCGACACCCAAGCATTAGTCACAAGGACATCACCACTATCGCTCAAAGCAAATTCATAATAGCGGTCTCCATATTGCAGCGAACTCACATATTCACCCCTCATCCCCACATCTTTCCAAGCAGAATCTCTTGGAATAGGATGGAAGAAGCCCAAAGAATCATGATTAACCAAAGTAAGCTCTGTGTAATTCATCAAAGAATTTTTATATCGCAACCATTTTTCAAAAGTCGGATTTTTACGAATCGCAATCAAAGTTCTTAAGAAAAGCTTGACTGATTCAATCGGATCTTCATAGAAATTTTCATACTTGATGAGCCGCAAAACAAGTTCATTAAAAGGCGTTTCTCCTTTCAGCGATACATAAACGGAATATTCAACATCATCTTCAGAATGAGTTCGACCGACTACAGCTTTGATATCAAAGAAATCCTCAAAGCGTTTAAATCTTGAATCTTCACGGAATGTTTTTAAAATTTTTTCACTTCCTTTATCGTCTAGCTCTTGACGAAGGCTATCTAAAACTTTGTAATAAGCGGCAAACGGAGTTGCATTTTCTCGATAAATCTTGGGCAATTTTTCATATCGAGTTTTTCCATCATAATCTTGAAGATCAAAGGCTCCATAAAGAAGATTATTGCCATAATAACGTTTCCAAAACAAAGTATCTCGAATCAACGAAACACGCCCTTTATCGACAACAATTTCATACAATTTTTTAGGACCACACGCAAAACCTATTGTGTCACTGACAAAATCTGCAAATAATGGTTCGCTCTTCTGTTTAAAAATCCGTTTTTCGGCAGATGTATTCAAAACAATTTCTTGCGGAGGAATACTTACCGAAACAATTCTAGTGTCCGTTCCCTTTCCTTCGAAAAATTTTCTTGGAAGTTCTATTGAACGCGAATACGACTTTATGAGCACACTATCCAAATAAAGCGAAGAATCGTGAATACTCCAATACGCAGAATAGCCACCGCCTTTTTCAGGACTATAATACATATACATCGGAGCGAAATACCATTCTTGAATCCACGGTCTAAAAGGCCATTCCACGTAATGTTTGGCGATATATTCGTTAAGCGGATGTGCTAAAACTCGGCATTGTTCGCCATTGAAATAGAAATGGTCCGTTCCGCCTTCAAGATAAGCTCGTTTCGGAACAGTCACAAATATAGCGCAAGCGGCACACGCAAACACAACAACCAAGAAACAAATTTTCTTTATCATATGAATAAATTACAAAAAATGCTCATACAAAATGTATGAATGGGGCAAGCATGGATCCTATCGGGGTTTCACCCCTCCAGGATGACAAAACGTATATGGAAATCCCAGAATGGTTCGACAGGCTCACCAACCTTAATCCGGGATGACATGTAAGCGGGACAATCCTCGAAAATTATTCACCAAGGACAAACGCGACGGCTTTTTCGAGGTCTTCTTGTTGGCGTTTATGCACTTCGCCGTAACGTACAACACCGCGAGCCGCGTACATCGTATAAATTTCCGAGTCCAGCAATTGAATCATGCGGTTCTTGATTTCGCTCACGGAATAAGGGTCAAAATAAAGTGCAGCATTTTCGCAGACTTCGGGCACAGACGTCGTACCGCTTGCCGCAACAGGAACGCCATAGCGCATCGACTGCACCGGCGGATAGCCAAAGCCTTCGTTCAAGCTCGGGAAAATAAACGCATACGCGTTCTTGTGCAAGAATTCAAGTTCCTTAGATTCTACATAGCCGAGGAACACAAACGCATCCTTGTTGCGGATATGCTTGCGGTAAACCTTCACGTTCGTTGCCCCTGTAATCACAAGTTTCATGTCGAACAAGTGATTTGTCGAACGCATCATTGTTACAAGTTCATCGAACGCCTTGACCGCACGTAGGTTGTTTTTTTCCCAGCGAGCACCGCTCGTGAGCAAAAAGAATTTTTTTGACTTTACGCCCGGCGGCAAGAATCCTTCGGGTTCGTAATCCAGCATCGGGCTATAGAAAACCGGGATTTCCTTGTCCAGAAGTTCCGGAAAGAACGACTTGATAGAAGCGCGGCTATGTTCGCTCACCGTAATGCATTCGGCACGACCGTCAGCAATGCGGGCCGCCAAATCGCGGTACTTAGGCGCATAGAAATACTTTTTCCAACTGTCGCGGTAACGCACAAGCGCTTCCATCTTTTGCGCAAACTTTTTCGCAAAGCCAACGCCTTGCCAGCTGTACTGCATTTCGAGAGCGCGTACGCCATGCCACGTGAATACAAAACGCTTTACCTGAATTTGCCATTTGCCTTCGAGCGAATAAAGCGGCGTGTAGAACGCGTCAATCGCATTTTCGTCGATAATCTGTTGCGGCGTTTTTTCGGCAATGTCAAAAAGCGGAATATCGCACTTTTCGCAAGCTTCAAGAATATCCGGCGACAAGTATTTGCGGCTATCGTAAACGCAACTGAACTTTGCGCTACGTTTCACAAGCGCCCAGAAAATCACTTCGCCATAAGAGCCGCCACCGTGAAACTTTGCACTGTGAATCGGCTGCACCGCCACGAGATTAAAAAGCAAATTCATAAACGCCCCCTAGAAAAGCTTGCCCAGGATTTCCAAAGGCTTTACGAGGAATGGCGTTTTCTTGTACAGCCAAGCAAGCGATTTTGCAAACGCATAAGAGCGGATGATGTAAGCTCCCGCAGCACCCACCTTATTCGTCTGGTACATGAACGCATCCTTCGCATGTGCAATCACGTCATCGTAATACTCGTTGATGTGAATGGACTTGTCCGCATTCACCGTCACAGGGAGGTTCTTCAAGTTCGTATAAAAGTCCTTGCGCAAAATCTTCGGCAAAAAGATGTTCATCGATTCCGGCACCTTGCGGCCACGCGTATCGATAATACGCGAACCAAAGAAGTGCAACACCTTCGCCGTCGGCAAGAATCGGTTGCCATAAGCCAGCTGGCAGTTCCAGCCACCATCCATCTTCTTCGTCACGTATCCAAACTTGTAATTGGTTTCAGCAAGCGAAGCCATGTCATACGGGAAGTTCTTGGAAACGCAATAAAGCCAAAGTTCGTGCCAAGTCTTGAAGAACTCGCGGGCTTCCGGCGTATCGGCGGCAAACATCACGCCCCCATTGAAAATCTCGTCGTTCAAAATCGGCGAAAAGCCCATCATCTTCGCGTTGTTCAAAACCTTCTTGCGATTAATCGCCTTCGAGAGATTCGTGTGGAAGTCGAGCACGGCATAAATGCCACCGCGCCATTCGTCCGGAATCGAGAGGTCATCGACAATCGCGATGTCCGAATCCATGTACAAGAAATCGCCATCGACCACGTTGCGCATCACCGTCTTGAGGTAACGAGAACGAAGCATCGGTGTGAACTTTTCATCAAGCGTCAATACCTTGAGTTCATCGACAGCATCCTTCAAGACCGCACGCGGACCCGTCAGAGTTTCAGCTGTCTTGTCGTCCGTCAAAAGCGTCACGAACGCATTCGGGTTATGGACACGCAACGAAGCAATCGCCACAAGCGTCTGTTCGCAGAAAAAGTCCTTCGGGGAACTCGTCAACACAAAAAGATATTTCACAGAAGGCATAGTCATCCTTAAAGCTCAATCGGTTTCTTGTTTTCGTATGCGGCAAGGCGGCTTTCCATCGTGCCACGCGGTGCGTTTCGGAGGAAGTTCTTGATGCGTTGCCAAAGCGGGCGCCAGCTACCGTTCGTCACGTGAATCGCAAAAGGTTTCGTCTTCGATTCGTTCAAGCTCGGCAAGAACACGTCGCCCGGATAAATCGTCATTCCTTCAGAAATTCTTTGCAATTCATTTTTATAAACAAAACCAAATTGCTGTGCCGTATGCGCGTAAACAAACGGAGAAATATTCTGGATATTCATTTCACCGTTCGGCAAAATGAACTTCTGGTTTTCGTAGTATTCCATGCACTTTTTAAGGAACGGGTGCCCGGCCTCGCCACCGAAAATAGCCGCCTGCAAAGCAAGCCCCGGGAGCGCAATCTGGTTCGGGTCCTTCTTGGTTCCGTCCTCGTTCAAGTATTGCCAAGACTTGTTTTTCTTGAAGTGCGATGTAAACTCAATATTCGTGAAATAGCGATTGTCCAGGAACGGATCAAAGCTCTGGTACATGTAAACATCGCTATCCAAATAGATTCCGCCCTCGCTATAGACGGCATAAAGGCGAATGTAATCGCTCGCGAACGCCCACTTAGAAAGCGAAACAGCCTCGCGCACAAACGGGACCGAGTCTATAATCTTTTGGCATTTTGCCATATCCCAATGGACAATTTCGTAATCGGGGCAATGACGCTTCCAGCTGCCGATACACAACTGCGGCAATTGCGGCAGCGGATCATTGGAAAGCCATATATAGTGTAGCTTCTTAGGAATCATGCAATTAATGTAGAAAAAATACTACTTAGCAGACACTCCAAATATCTATATTTATATCATGATTTCTATAGCAATGGCAACATATAACGGCAAGACTTTTATCCGTGAACAGCTAGATTCCATCTTGGCTCAAACCGAGCAAGATTTCGAAATCGTAATTTGCGATGACGCATCAACCGACTCTACGCCCCAAATCCTTGACGAGTACGCCCGCAAGGATTCTAGAATCCGCGTTTACAGGAACGAGAAGAACTTAGGTTATCGCGAGAACTTCAATAAGGCCGTATCGCTTTGCAAGGGCGATTTTGTCGCATTCAGCGATCAAGACGATTTGTGGCTTCCGAACCATCTCGAAACTTTGCACAAAGCTATCGGCAACAACCTCGTTTGCGGAGGCCGCACAGTACGTTGCCGCGAAGACGGTTCCACACTCAATGAATTTTCTCCGACGCCGTACCAGTCCAATGGACTAACTTCGCAAAAAGACCGTTTTATTTACCAGTGCTACGCCTTCAATCTTTATCAGGGCGCATCGCAACTCATCAGCCGTGAAGCAGTCGAGCGATTCTTCCCTATCGAAAACGACGAATATGCCCACGACTGGTCACTTGCCGCAAACGCCATTGGCGAAAACCGATTTGTCTACACCGATACCGTCGTGACAAAATGGCGCAAGCACTCTTCTCAGGTCACGCACAAAAGACATTCTAGAGAAGTCCGCAAGAATCGTCTTGCCCAGTTTGCATCGTACATGTGGGCGCACAACGATATTCTCCGCAAAGATCCTACTATTAAGGAAATTCTGCACAAGGCTATCGAATTCCATACAAATTCGAGAATTTCTTACCGCATCAAGAACTTGTGCCACGTGTGGAGAACATCCAAGACGATTTACGGGCGAAACTTCACCGGAACACTCAAAACCGTTCTCGGTTACTTGTTCACCGCTTCGCTGTAATTAGAATTTTCTCTTGTAGAACAAGAACTGCGCACCAAGTGCAAGCAGCACGCACACATAAACGACAATCTTTCCGACCATCGTAAGTGTTACAACTTGCGCGTTAATCAAGACGTAGAGTGCGAGCAATAAAACCATCCAAACGATTTCGGCCCACAGCTTGCTTGAATACGGCTGGAGTTTTCTCTTGAGCAAATAAACATTGCAATAAACAGACGAGACGATTCCGTAAAGAAGCATCGAAAGTGCTGCGCCCAAAAGTCCCAAATGCGGAATCAAAACGAAGCCTGCCACCACAGAAGTCACAAGCTGGATAATGCTCGCCTTCAAATTGACAACGCTCTTGCCGATGCCGTCAATCACCGTATTCACCATGCCAAAGAACGTCACCACAAGTTGGAAAAACAGCAAAATACCAAGCGCCATTGGCTGCACCACATAACTCTTGCCCGCAATAGACATGATTTCTTCGGGGAAAAGTACGATGAAAAAGCCGATAATCACCTGAATCATCGTTGCCATCGACACGCAATAAGAATAAACGGGTTTCAAATCCGTCTTTAAGCGGGATTCATCCATGCCCGAAACAACAGGCGTGATAATCGGATTGAAACCATTTCGAATCGTTTGCAAGCCATTTGCAAGAGTCATCATCAAGGCATAAACGCCAGACGCCTCGGCGCCCAAGAAAAACAGCACCATCCACAAAGTCGAACGCTGGAGCAAGTTTCCGACAAGGACTGTTAATCCAAGCGGCGCAGAGTACAACACCAGCTCTTTTGAAGCAAGTCCCGGCGGGACAATCGGCATATTTTTAAACTGCTTGCGTACCGCTTTTGCATGTAAAGTAAAGCCAATGACCTGTCCGAACAAGAGACCAAACGGGAGCGCATGCGGAATATCAAAGTAATGGAGCACAATCGACACGAGCGGCGCCATCACTGCAATCACAAAATCATTGATAAAAATAGAGATCCACGGCTTACGGTTCCCTTCCGAAGAACTACTCAGCACATACATGCCCGAATAGAACACCAAGGAAATCGCGTAATACGGGAGTTCATCCGAAATAAGCGATGTGAACGAGCCAAGAATAATGACAACCGTAACAAACAATGATACGGCAACAGAAATCCAGAACGATTCCATGATGCCATTATAAACGGGTCTTTTGTGGAGTTTATTTTGCGGCAAATACCAACGAAGCCCGATATCTAGGCCAAGAGTCGATGCACGCGCAATCGTAAGCAACAAGCCCTGAGTCGAAACGAATATCCCAAACTCGCCCGTTCCAAAGATTCGGGCTAACATAATGGTCAAAAGAGGGCCACATATTTTCAGGACCGTACCCAAAATATTAAAGAGGGTACTTTTCTTCAAAAAACTTTTGTCAACATCTAACTCATTCATGCTCAACGCAATTTAAAAAAATGGTAAAATAGATTAAACCCTAAAATTTACAGAAATGCAAATAAAAACAAAAAAATTTACTACATTATACGTCATGGTTCAATTCAGTCAAACTTCTTGGCAATACGGTACGCTCTCGGATACGCTTGATATCATGCGCTACGCGCCAATGTCCTTGTCCGTTGGGAAAAACGCCGTTCTCTATTACACATTGCCAAAGAGCATTGAACCGGGCGAATTTATCCGCTACACGATTGTTGCCGGCTTTAGAAAATTAAGTTGGACCGGCATCATTGGAGCGGTCAACGCAGGCAAGACCAACAACGTCATTGAAATTGCAGCACGCCTTGGAGAAGGCCCGTTCCGCGGTTTTACAGCAAAGCACAAGTTCGATTCCGTCAAGGGAATTACCACTTGCTTTGATGACCTCTCATTCCAGGGTTGCAAAGACTTTGCCGAAGACACATTCTCGATAGTCATGGCAAGCGCAAGCATGGTTTACGCTATTTCCGCAAGAGAAATGGCTCGTGAACAAATCGCATTTGTAGAAGCAAAGAAGAAGACGCAAGCTTTCGAAGCTTTGGATCAATCCGCAACAGCCGGATAAAATCATGTACAAGACCCTCGAACAGGCCCTGCTGGATTTGGAAAAAGCGGGAATGCTCAAACGTATTCACGCCGAGGTCGATCCGCATTTAGAAATGGCCGAAATCGCGAGGGAGAATTTTAGGCAGGGTGGCCCTGCACTGCTTTTTGAACATGTCAAAGGGAGCAAGTTCCGCGTCGCATGTAACATTTTCGGAAGCGACGAAAGGTTCAATTTTTTGTTCCGTAACGGCTTTGAGCAGACAAAAGCCGCCGTCAACTTCAAGGCTAATCCTGTAGATTTTTTCAAAAACGCATTAAAGCATCCAGGATCGCTTTTCAAGGCGGGATTTGCAGGGATAAATTCTTTGCCCAAGCGCTCCGGGAGCATCAAGGATTTTGAAGAATGTAGTCTGAGCGACTTGCCACAGCTGGTCAGCTGGCCGCTAGACGGCGGAGCGTTCATCACGCTCCCGCAAGTCGCCACACGCCCGAGCGAAAATGCAAGCATCATGCAGACGAATGTGGGCATGTACCGCATCCAGATTTCAGGGAATGAATACATTCCGAACGAAGAGTGCGGACTGCATTACCAAATCAAACGCGATATTGCAAGGCACCACCAGAAAGCAATTGAAGAAGGCCGACCGCTCAAGGTGAGCATTTTTATCGGCGGGCCCCCATCGCACACGTTTGCAGCTGTAATGCCCATGCCCGAAAACCTTTCGGAATTGCTCTTTGCAGGCATGCTTGGCAACCGCCGTTTCCGTTACTTTGAACTTGATGGTTACCTTGTCTCTAGCGATGCTGATTTTTGTATTTTGGGAGAACTCGAACCTGGTTTAAAGCCCGAAGGCCCATTTGGAGACCACATCGGCTACTACTCCGGCAAGCACGATTTCCCATGTATGAGAGTCAAGAAAGTCCTCTGCAAAAAGAATGCTATTTTCCCGTTCACGGTCGTCGGGCGCCCGCCTCAAGAAGATACGCTCTTTGGCAAGTTTATTCATGAAATCACGAAGCCAATGGTTCCCGCTTCGCTCCCTGGCGTTTACGGCATTCACGCGGTCGATGACGCTGGCGTACACCCGCTTTGCCTAGCGCTCGGTTCAGAAGCGTTCCGGCCGTACGCCAGCCCCGAAGAACGCGAGCCGATGGAACTTTTAAAAACGGCGAATGCGTTACTCGGATTCAATCAGGCGAGCCTCACCAAATATTTGCTAATCGCCGCAAAAGAAGATGATACTCGCCTCGATGTAAACAACGTACCTGCGTTCTTCGGACACGTTCTCGAACGTGTCCACTTCGACCGCGATTTGCATTTCCAAACTGCAACAACGATAGACACGCTCGACTACACCGGCACTAGCCTTAACCACGGTTCAAAAATCGTCATTGCAGCTGCAGGCGCCAAGTGCCGCGAACTCCGCAACAATCCAAGCGATTTACAAACGCTTGCACTCCCGCAAGGATTCAAGAACGCGACCATCGTGATGCCCGGTGTGCTCATAATCGAAGGCCCGGTATTCAACGAGACGCCCGCGACTCTCGACAAAGCCGAGAATTTCCGAGAGCTCAAAGCAACCCTCGCCCACTGGGAATTCCGCGAGAACTATCCTTGGATTTCTATTGTCGACGAAGGCGCCATTAATGCAAACAACACCGCTAGCACAAACAACATATTAAGCGATTTTCTGTGGCTTACATTTACGCGCTCTGACCCGGCACAAGACATTTACGGTCTCGATGAAGTTGTCGAAAACAAGCATTGGAAATGCAAGGCTCCATTGATTGTCGATGCCCGCATCAAGCCGCAACACCAAAAGCAATTGGAGATTTCTGCCGAAATTACAGCAAGAGCCAAACAAATTCTGAAAGACGCCGGAGTCTAACAATGTATTACGAACATTCTCATTCTTTTTCGCTTTTAAAAGTAATCGCTCTTGTTGCTTTGTATTTTTTCGTTGCCGTTTCTTACACGCACGCCTACGAAGATGAATGTGGCTCGATGCATGTTTGGGAAAATATTATCAAAAGACACAAGCAATCGCAAAACCAAACAAGTATCAAGCACGAGCCCAACGTCAAAGCCGAAGAAAAATGCAAGGCCGAAGATTATTACGACTCCGTCTACACCATTGAAACGCAGCACTTTCAAGTGATGTATGTTTTGGCAGGGCCGCATGCAACCACAAAACAGTTTGCCGATAGCACCGCCGCCATTTTAGAAAGGGCGTGGGACTTTTACATCAACCAACATAAAATGCACGCTCCCAAGAGCCCAACCATCAGCCATCATTTCCGAAAACCCATAAAAGATGGCTTGTATCCGGTTGAAATCATCGACGTTAATCAAGTTAGGGACAACATTATCGAAGGCAATGGCTGTACAGCAAACTTCGCAGTCACCTACCCATTTGGCTTAAACGGTAATTCCGAAATTTTCATGGAGAACGATTTTTACTCTACATGCAACCGCTATAACGACAATGATACAATCTTTGTTCATGGAGATACTTGCACTTATCCCAAAACAAAAAATCCATTACGTAACAACACTTATAATTACAGTTATACAGACGAATGGGTCAAAGGGCTCCGCGTAACCATCTTCCACGAATTCTATCACTCGATACAGCTCACTTATCTCAACACAAGCGTAAATTTTTCATTCTGGTTCGAAGCATCTGCCACAGGATTTGAAGAAATCACAAACCCAGAAATTGATGACTATCTCCGTTACATCCCCAAACTATTTGCAAATATGGGTCATTCGCTCTCAGAAGACACAAGCAACTACGGAGCATCAACGTTATTCCTTTATCTGTATCTAAACGTTTCTAAAGAATTAGACAGGCTTATTTGGGAAAACTACTACGCAAATCCAACACAGGATTTCGAATACCAACTTGAATCCGCACTAAAAAAACGCAATCTTAACGCTGATAGCATTTTCCACGACTATGCACTTAAACTTTCATTTTCAGGAAACCACACCGAATACATAAACAAAAAAAATTGGATTATCGAAGATCAGCCCAAATGGCCTGATGCTCCATTCCTCAATCAAGATTCCATCAAGCCGAATATCGAAAGCCTTGCATTCGAATTCTACACCATCCCGCAATTTTACTCGGCTCCCTACACTACAGATTTCACAGACTTTATCGGTAAAGCATCAGTAATCGTATACAATAACGGCAAAGCATCCATTTACAAAGTTTCAAGCAACAAGACGCTTGACAGTCTAACAACGATACTAGCGACAAGCGATTCTTCGGCATGGATTTTCAGCAGATTGGGAAAATCCGAAAGCATCCCGATTTCAAACAGCACCGCTGAGCCGCACGCATTTCCGGTTCCATGGAAACAGGGGCCTCTCTGCTTTGCCCCACTCCCCAAAGACAAGAAATTCATCGAAATCCGCAACAGGCGCGGTGACCTCATTTCACAAGAAAAATACGAAGGTTCGTCTTATTGTCTGCAAGAAGAACAAGTTAAATCGATGATGGCTCCGGGAATCCACCGATTCCGCGTTGGCAACAAAGGCAAAACAAAAAGCTTTATAATTGTTTATTAGTCGAGTGCGTCAATCACAGGCACTCACCGATCCATGGGAACAAATTATTCTTTTGTTCTAACGTTTTGAGCAACTGCAAATTCGGCTTTGCTTTAACAGCCTCTGCATAAAGCACACGGACATTTTCGTAATGACCATTCAAACGGGCGCGAGCATAATCCGCAGCCGAATTATTGTGAATCATAAACGCCCAGTCCGAAGCCTGGAACAGTACAAGTTCTCGCGCCATCTGCGCCAGGAATCGCTTGGTTGTCTTTGATCCACGTTTTTTCAAATCATTCATCATTCCGCGCATTCTAAAGAACAGCGGATACTGGAACGCCACAGCATCATTCATCCATACTTCGCCAAAGCCGCCTTCGCCCCACGACGAGAAAATCGGCGCATGGACTTCGGCATCCGCTACAGTTCCCGTGACATTCAATGACGGTACAGAATCTTCGAGCGATGCCATTTCGACAACATTCGAACTAGCCGCACGTTCAAACATCTTTTCGATAAACAGCGGACCTTCGAACCACCAATGTCCAAAAAGTTCCGCATCGTACGGGCAAAGAATCGAAATCTTATTGCCATCCATATTCGGGAGCAAATTCGAAACAGTCTCTTCGCGGTTTGCGATAAACAAACGCGCATGGTCTTCTACGAGACGTAGCGCATTCCACGGACGATAAATTTTCTTGTCTTCGCTACCAGTAATGCGATAATACTTGAGGCCCGTTTCGATGTGCGTTCCAGCAGCAAGGAAGTAATCGCCTAAATATTCATCTTCGCGTTCGTGCGCAATATCCTTGAAAAACTCGCGATATTCAGGATGCCCCGGATACCCCGTTTTGCGGCTCCATACTTCCATGGAACTGCTCTGTTCGCGTCCAAAGCAATAAAGCCCCGCAGGCGTCTTAATCGGTGCAAACACGCCATACTTCGGTGCCGGTTTTGCAAGCAGCACCCCATGCGTTTCCAAGAAGAAATACTTAAATCCGTATTCAGCAAGGATTGCATCCAGGCCTTCAAAATAGCCACATTCCGGGAGCCACAAGCCACGAGGCTTTTTACCAAAAGCATCTTCGAATGCTCGAACGGTAATTTTTAACTGAAGATGAATGGCATCGACATCGCCTTGATACGCAGGCAAAAACGGATGCGTTCCCACACACGTGAGCAAGTTGATTTTACCAATCTGCTCCAAGCGTTTCAAAGAAGGGATAATTTCGCAACCGCAATCGTGTTCCCACGTATTGATTAAAGCAATTTGACGGCGGTAGTAAAAATTCACTACCTCCATTTTTTCGGAATCATTCTGCAAGCGGACTTTTTCGCGCTCCAACAACTCAAGTTGTTTATGCAAATGGCGCGAGAATTTGTCCAAAAGCGAACGATCTGTAAGCATCGCCAAAAGCGCTGACGATACACTAAAATTCAAAGTGCCCGGCACGCCCTTTTCTTCCAGACGATTTAACATCTGGATAATCGGCAAGTACGTCTCCGCCATAGCCTCAAAAAACCAGTTCTCTTCCAAGAACCGGTCATAAGAGGGTTCACGCACAAAAGGTAAATGCGCGTGAAGCAAAAGGTGTACTTTACCGGGCTTCGGCATTATTCCGTGCGCTTAACAACGATCGGAACGATTGTAGTCGGGAAATCGCCGTCCTTATCAGTAGCAAAGACCGGAATAATCTTCGTCACGTCCGGGAGGTCTTCTTCAAAGCTGAAGGTGCCATCCGGGTTGAGCGGGAACGGTTCGCCACGCACCTGCAAATGCGCATCCGGACGCGTGCCACCGTAAACGATCAAGCGAGTCTTTACCCACAAGAAGAAGTCCTTGCCGTAGTTCACGGAATCCTTCGGGAGTTCAAGCTTATTGCTCTTGAGAGCGGCACTGGAAAGTGCGCCCGAGAACATGGAGCCCGAAGAACTCGAAAGCGATTCAAGCCAGTTCTTTGCAGACATCGAGGAAAGTCCCGAGCTGCCAAAACCGCCAATGGAAGCACCACCAAGCGAAGCACGGACAAAAACATTTTCCGTATTCACTTCGGAGCCTTCAAACTTAAACGTCTGCATCGGACCAGCTTCTACGAGCGGTTCAAACTTGCCAGCAGAAACAACGCCAAGAGCTGCAGCACAGTTCTGCGTAGCCTTATTTTCCACGTACCAAGTACGGGCATCTGCCGGAACTTCGATATCGTGGAACTTGAGCTTCTTGTTGCGCTTTACCGTGAGGTCGTTCGAAATATCGAACAAGCGCAAAACGAGCTTGCCCTTGCCTTTCTTAGCAGCCTTGATGCGTTCTTCAGAAACTTCCCAGAAGGCCTGCATCCAGTTCGGGTCCTTTTGCATGAGGACCAAGTATTCAGCATCGAATGTTTGCGGAATAGCTTCTGGAGCAGCAGCCTTTGCAGCCGCAGTTTCGACAACTTCTACATCAACCTTCTTTGCCTTTGTTGCAGCCTTTACAACTTTCTTTGCTGCGGTAACGGACTTTGTGGTCTTTTCAGAAACCTTTGTAGCCTTTGCAGTAGTCTTGGCTGCGGTGCTTGTCGCAGCAGCCTTGTCGGCCTTCTTCACGGTTTTCTTTGCAGGAGCAGCCTTTGCGGCAACCTTTTCAACTGTAGCAGGCTTCTTAGCGACCTTTGCAACAATCTTCTGTTCGGTGGCCTTTGTAGCCGTTTTCTTTTCGGCCTTTACAGCAGTCTTCTTTGCGGCCTTTACTTCGGTTGCATCACTTGCTGAAGTTTCAGCAGCCTTTGCGGCAGTCTTTGCCGTAGTCTTCGTAGCCTTCTTTGCAGGAGCTGCCTTCGTAGCAGCAGCCTTTACAATCTCTTCTTTTTTCTTAGTAGTCATCTCGATCTCCTTCTAGTTGAATCTTACTGACCACGGGTCTTGCCCCAATTTCCGACACCCACCAAGCCCAAGCGAATACCAATAAACGATTCACTCCAGTTGCGGTCGTCGTCCGTCAGGCGCACCCCACCTTGAATGGCGAGATCCAACATTGTGCCCTTTCTCCCAAGCGGGAAACCAGCACCAATAGATCCACCTATTTCAGATACATCTTCTACATACCAGCTTTTGTACCAGAGACCAGCTCGATAAGCAATGCGATCCCAATAGGAATCATAAAAGACATCACTTCCATCGCGCTGATATCCAATGGATATATTAAAATCATTTTGCGTTTTTGTCACCTGCGACATGCTCCAACTTCCTGCAACATTGTCTATATCGCGGGACCATGCACGCCAGGCAACATCAGCCATCACATTGTGACGTTTGTTCAAACGATAACTGACGCCAGTCGCAAGCATTGCAGGCACCTTGATGGAGCGAGTATAATGTGTTGGAGCAAGCGTATCCAATTCGCTGAATCTTAAGTTGTATTCAAGTTCATTCTTGAGCGTATAGGGCGTCGTGAACGAGAAGAAATACGAAGCCATACGACCGCGGAACTGGGCGGCAACAGTAAAGTAAGCCGAATTCTTGAGTTTCCAGTCGCCACTCACATGGTCCGTCACTTCGGAATTGCTTGTTGCCCAAGCATCATCACGGTCAATTTCGCTATTGTCCGGTCCAAGCGTAAGGTCACGAGTAAAACTACCCATCACAAAGTGCGCCGAGGCACCGAGCGAAACCGCACGGAAAAACGGAAGTCTAATGGCATAAGTCGGCACCAGTTCATAAACGCTGCTCTGGTATTCGATTTGTGCATTCCAGTTTTCTTCTTCGTTATCGATGTCTTCGCGCATCGTAGAAGAATAATGTTGCCACAACGAGAAACCAAGCGTTCCAAAGTCATTCATCGGGAACGTCAAGTTCATCGAAGGCATCGTGAGGTTCGTCTTTGTGAAATGCGAATTAGAGCGATCCGCCGTTGTCACATCGAGCAAGAAGTTCAAGTTAAACGTGACCTTGGAATCAAAAGCCTGACGAGCCGGGTTCACAACAGAAACACCTTCGATATCACCCGTCTTTGCATTACCCGCAAAGCCACGACCAGCCATAGCGGCAGAACCGCCAGCAATCTGTTCCTGGCCAAGAGCCTCAAGGCCAATCATCGACGCAAAGGAAAAACTAGAAACACAAAGCAATGCGCTAATAAACTTTTTCATTATTCCTCCCCACGCTTAGAAGCAAGCCAGAGCTTAAGCGTAGCGGGTTTGCTCTTGATAGTGCTAAAATCGTAACGGGCGTAATCTCTATCAGATGTAAATACCTGGAGAGTATCTCCGCTTGCAACCTTGATTGTATCCCCATTGGCCAATCGAATCGTGCCTGCGTTATCCGTAGTATGGTCGTAGAAATACGTGTCCTTATCAAAGATAAGCGTATTACTAAAGCGCATCAGCATCTTGAACGTACGGCCATCGCTAGCCCTGTTGATGAAATCACGCATGCCATAAGTCACTTGCAACGACAAGGAATCGCCAGGATAGAACACCACATTGGGGTGTCCAATAGAATCGACTCTAGCCTTATTCTTCTTGTATTCTTCCCAGTTGATGACAGAGGTATCGGCGCTATCCAAGAAGGAACCGGCCTGAACCAAGATTGGCAAATTCATTTCTTGGCTACCCTTGGAATCGTCCCTAAAGAACGTCACAACAGCCATCACGACTGCCTGGCGCACATCGTTACTGTCGCCCACGGTATAAGGGAATTCATCACCGTAAAAATCAGCCAAGGCTTTCAAAATCGGCTTGGACGGGAATTCGACCAACAGGGAATCGATACCACCGCCATGCAATACAAGGCAATCCGAGCAATCTTCGAGATTAGAGTAAATATTCACGGCACGCTTCGGTCCAAAGCTTTTCGGAGAGTCTTTCTTGCTCTTGGCCACCAAAATCAATTGCGGATAGTAATTTACAGAACCTGCGCCATAGAATCGGTAAATATGCTTTGCTTCCGGAGCAGACAAGCGCAACTGCAAACGACGATAGCCCTTATTTTTGTGGAGGTCATCTACAAGAGCCTTCGGCATATCAAGCGTCAAGAGGGAATCCTTTTTGACAATCGAGATAGAAAGCGTCGTATCGGCAGAATTTTTTGCCTTCCACGTTTCTAGTTCTTTAGACCAAACGGAGTCATCGGCAGCATCGCCGATTTTATCGAACTCATTCTTTTTCAACTTTTCCGAAAGAATCCAGCTCACGTTGAGCTTCAAGTCTTCCTTGATGGGGAAAAAGTTCGAGGGCAGATAATAGTCATTGTAATACGAATCCCAAAGTCTCAAATGCAAATAGGAAATCGCAGAATCAGCACTATTCAGAGTATCGAGGAATGCGCTGTCCAATGCAAAATCAAAAACAGCGTCGTAAGAAATGCCATTGGCGGTACCGAACACGCCACGTCTCCAAGCACTCTTGGGGAGCGTATCGCGATAAACTTCGGCAGACAAGGGATTCAAGTCACCAACTGTTACAGTCTGAACTTTATAGCTGCTAGGCATTCCCTGGTCAGAAAGCCAGTTAGACAAGCCATCGTCATCCGAATCGAACAAGCAGGACGACAAAACGAACGCCAAAAGCGGGAATAGGATAAATTTTTTCTTATTCACTCAGAACTCCGAGTATTTACTTGTAATAAATTTCGCCCATAATATAGCAAAATCGCTGTAGGGAAATTAAAGTTGCTAGTTCGTAGTTACTAGATACTAGTTAATAGTCATTAGAAAATCCCGATTTAAAATTCTCTAGTAACTAGGAACTCAAAACTTGGAACTCCAATCCAAAATGCTATATTTGCGGTCGAAAAACAAAGAGGAAATTATGTCTCAGTTTAACGCTCATTTTAGAAACATCAACGGCGACGATACCTACCCGCTGACCGACGTCATTTACCGCAGCAAGGTGGACGGTAGCCTGCTCGAAGTCGAACACGACCGCGCAGCGCTCGCAAGCCGCAGCCCGGAAGAATGGAAGAAGCTCTTTGCCGAACGCCGCATGAGCTTTAAGCCCGAAGACATGAGCGGTATCTGGAGCAAGCGCGAAATGGTGCTCCCGGATATTCCGGTCGAAGACATCGTCACCATGCGCGAAGGCTGGAGCCCGCTTTTTGACGCAGCTCCGCTCGCAAAAGATCTCGGCATCGGAAGCCTCAAGGTAAAGCTCTGCGGCAACTCTCACACGGGTTCCTTCAAAGACCTCGGCATGACGGTTCTCGTAAGCCAAGTGAACCACATCATCAAAAAGAACATTCACCCGATCGACGCCGTCGCTTGCGCTTCTACCGGCGACACTTCTGCAGCTCTCAGCGCCTACTGCGCCAAGGCTGGCATTCCGTCTATCGTGTTCCTCCCGGCCGGCAAGACCAGCACCGCACAGCTCATCCAGCCGATTTCTAACGGCAGCATCGTGCTTGCTCTCGACACCGACTTTGACGGTTGCATGAAGATTGTTCAGGAAGTCACGAAGGACAACCGCATTTACCTCGCCAACTCCATGAACAGCCTCCGCGTCGAAGGCCAGAAGACAATTTCTCCGGAAATCTGCCAGGAACTCGGTTGGACCGTTCCGGACACCGTGATTATCCCGGGCGGTAATCTCGGTAACGTGAGCGCACTTGCCAAGGGTTTCGAAGACTGCAAGGCCATGGGTCTCATCGACCGCATTCCTCGTATCATCGTTGCTCAGGCAGAAAACGCAAACCCGTTCTACCAGGCATACGAACGTGGCTTCGACAAGCTCGTTCCGGTTCAGGCCAAGAAGACACTCGCATCTGCCATCCAGATCGGTAACCCGGTCAGCTACCCGAAGGCAGTTCGCGCCATCCAGAAGACAAACGGCATGGTCGTAAGCGTCAGCGAAGAAGAACTCGCCAACGCAGCACACCGCGGCGACCGCATCGGTCTCTACTGCTGCCCGCACACGGGTGTCGCTCTCGGCGCTCTCGAAAAGCTCGTTGCCGCAGGCAAGATCGCGAAGGACGAAAACGTCGTCGTCATCAGCACGGCACACGGCCTCAAGTTCACGGAATTCAAGGTTGCTTACCACGAACAGAAGCTCGAAAACATCGCAAGCAAGTACGCAAACCCGGTGTTCAAGGCTCCTGCCGAAATCGGCGCTGTCATGGACATCTTGAAGAAAGAGATGGCCGCCCGCCGTCGCTAATGCGCCAGCATTAGTCAATGGCCCTAAGCCGCCGCTAATAGACACTTGTCATGCCCGCCACCGAGCGGGCATCTCCATTTCAAAAGCTCGCCCATCGGCGAGCTTTTTTGCAATCTCAAGAAGGCGATCCCGCATCAGAGTGCGGGATGACAACGCGAAAAATATGCGGAATGTCAATGCATAAAAAAAGAGAAAGGGCTCTAGAAGAGCCCTTTCCTAAGAAGGAGAAAATATTGAGCGGTTTCCAGAACCTTGAACCTATCAGGAGGGGAGCAATGATAAAGTCGTTTCAGGATTTACCTTTCTAACCATTCTCAACGCTCTAAATATACCAATTCGTAGGCGGTCTGGTTCTTTCCTTTTTCTTATTTCTTCACTCAATAAAATTTACCTTTTTAACTTTTGCACCTGATATTAAATTTTTAATCTTTAAATCAGCATTGCAAAAGTTAGAACAAAGTAATCTTATTCTTCTCTGAAGACAATCTTGCACTTCGGAACGAAACGGAAGCCACCGCGACGATGACGTTCAATTTCGAAGTACTTCTTGACGCCTTCGCTCGGATGTTCCGGATCGTCAGAGCCATTGATATGGGCAATAACGCGGTTCAACCTGCTCTCGAAGTTCGGGCGGAGCGGGTCCATGCAAATAGCCGGGTCACGTTTGAATTCGCGGTTCTCGTATTCTTCACGACCAGTCACAGTGTATTCACGGAGGAGGTTGCGGAGGATACGTGCCGGAACGTTACGCATGAGGTGCTTGCTGTTCACAGAGATTGAGTCATCGCTCTTGTAGTACACGATCGTGACAGAATCGTTCATCGCATCGAGCAACTGTTCGTGAGCCTTCTGGATCGGAGCCCAAGCAGCAAATTCCTGCTTCACCACAGAGCTCATGAGCTTGAGGAACGGTTCGGAAGCATTTACGTTAGCCTTGAAGTTGAACTCAAGAACGTAAGCCGGAGCGCCGTAGTAGCAATCCTTTTCGATAAGAACGGCACCGGTCTTCGGGTCGCGGATATCGACCAAAGAACGGACGCAGCCAATGCTCTTTTCGACGTCGTTCTTCCATTCGAGGTTGTGTTCCTTGATGCAATCGTTAAACGTTGCATGACGGCCAACAAGTTCACCCTTGATGTACACACCGCCGTCTTCCTTCATTTCGGCGGGGACTCTGTTTTCAAGAGCTTCGATAAACGAGGTTTGTGTAGCGAGGTAGCTAATGTGTTCGTATGCAGGCGTGTTCAAGAGGAGAGGTCCAATGTTGATCATGCTGCGGATCCAGCGCATCGGGTTTGCAGCAAGGACACCCGGAGTCTCGAACTGGAACGTGAAGTCCACCCTGCGGTTTCCATCGATAACTTCGTTGCGAAGGATATTAGACTTCGTCAGGAACGGATAACGTTTCGGAATGATTTCAAGGCAAAGTTCACGAGCATCTTCAGCAGAGTAGAACGAAGAGACGAACGGCAAGTAGGAGCGAAGCACGCTACGAGCGGGAACGGCTTCAAATGCAGCGCAACGCTTAACAATGCGTTCGATGAATTCATCTGGATTTTCACCGCGTTCGTACAACCACGCGACGATGTTGTCCATTATGAATCGGTAAGCGCTTTCATCTACGTATGAATCTTCGAAGTACAAATCATTTAGAAGTTTCACGTTGAATCGCGAATCTCGTTTGACCAAGGTCAATATGTCCTTGACCGGGTAAGACATCAGTAATTCAATGTGTGCTAGCTGAAGGAATAGATTTGAAACCATTTCACTCACCTCACTTGTTCATAAAAATTCATTAGCTATATTTATAATATAGCAATCAAATAACAAATAGCATACGTAATTAGCTACATATAAAAGCGAAAATGGCTGAAATTCACCTTTTATCCGACGAAATCATCAATAAAATTGCTGCTGGCGAGGTCATAGAACGTCCAGCATCGGCTGTTAAGGAACTTATTGAGAATGCAATTGACGCCGGAGCAACCCGAATTCAAGTCCAAATTGAACAAGGTGGAAAGAAAAAAATCCAAGTTACAGACAACGGTAAAGGCATGGGTAGTGCCGACCTGGAACTCTGTTTTTTGCGCCACACTACATCCAAACTAACAAGTGCAGACGACTTATTTCACCTCCAGACAAATGGTTTTCGCGGTGAAGCTGTCGCCTCCATTGCCGCTGTATCCAAATTAACGATTACAAGCGCCACACAAGATGGCGAAAGTGGCCGTATCGTCGTAAAGGGTGGCGAAGTTATCGAAAGAGAAGATATCCAGGCAAGCCGAGGCACGACATTCCTTGTCGAAGACCTGTTCTACAACACGCCCGTACGCCGCACATTCCTCGGCAGTGAAACTTCCGAGTGCTCCCGCATTTTAGACATTGTCTTAAAAACAGCCATTTCGCACCCGGAAATCCGTTTTGACTATAAAGTGGGCGATAGAACGGTCTTTACAGGCGTTCCCGGAGAACTCCGCAGCCGCATCGCCGAAGCCATCGGTTCCAAGGTCGCGAAGGGTTTGCTCCCCGTCGATTACACCGAAGCAGGCGTCCATGTGACAGGCTACATCTCGCCCACGACAGAGACTAACGGCAAGCGCAACCACCAATTTCTCTTCATGAGGAACCGTCCCATCGAAAACAAGATGGTAAGCAAGGCCGTTTCTCAAGCATACGAGCCATACGGAGCGCAGTGCAAGCCTGTGACGGTGCTCTTCCTCGACATGCCGGACATGGAATTCGATATCAACGTGCACCCGGCAAAACGCGAAGTCCGTTTTGCGAACGGCAACTTGGTTTTCCTCGTCGTGACGCATGCCATCCGCGATACGTTCACTCGGGATTTGGAAGCAAATTCGCCATTTATTGACTTGAGCGATGAACTTATGGGAGGCCCGGCAGCGGCCCCGCAAACAACGCCTATGCGCTCCACAACGGCTGAAACGCCCGCGCAGCCTTCGTTTGCATCACCAGCCGCACCGACACAGCCACAAAACGACTTGCCGTGGGAAAATCCATTCGCGAAAACAAATTATGCAGGCATTACCCCTGCAAACACATCTGCTAATAAGCCATACGCAAAGTCCGCAAGTGCTGCGAACACGCTTTCGGACAAGAAGTCTAAATACGACGTAAGCGATGACGTTCAAGACCTGTTTTCGCTCCCCGAATACGGCAAGATTATTTCGCTGGAACCCGATCACACCAAGCCCACGCCACCGCGTGAAACGCCGTGGGCCCCGCCTTCGTTCTTCCAGATTGCAAACACGTATATCGCTGGCGAAGATTCCAACGGTCTCTTGATTATCGACCAGCACGCGGCCCATACACGCGTGCTCTTCGAACAGGCTATGGAATCTCTCCAGAACAACATCGCTCAAGACAGTCAGGAACTCTTGTTCCCCGAGCTCATCGACCTTTCTAAACAAGAAAAAGAAATCTTCCGAAACGTCGATGATCAACTGCGCAAGCTCGGCTTCTTTGTCGAGCCGTTTGGCGGTGACACCTTCCAGATTCGTTCCATCCCAAGTGCGCTTCCGCTTTCGCGTGCCGCCAAAGCCGTTCACGATTTCTTGAACGATGTCGACGAAAACGATACCAAGAATGATATGGTCAAGTTCCAGGAAGCAATTGCAAAATCTTGGGCAAAAACAAACGCATACCAGGCAGGCGATAAGCTCAAGCCCGAAGAAATTACGGCACTCGTAAGCCAGCTGATGATTACGCAGGACCCGCTCAAGTCCCCCTTCGGAAGCCCCACTCTGATGCGCTTAACGCTTGAGGAACTGAGCAAGAAATTCAGACACTAGTTCGCTAGAGGTCTTACCGACATCCAGAATTTTACGGAGACGGATTGCAATTTCGTCTACGGTTCCGATATCTTGCTGGAACAACGCATCGACAATAGATTCTGCCATTCGATCGTTCATCTTATGGCGAATGATAAATTCCGGAGTCACGCCGCAGCCGAAAATAGCATTCGGAAGCGACAGGAATTCGGACTTGACCAGGATTTTTCCCATCGCATATGTCAAGAAGTCCGGCACAACGCATGCAGCAAACGGAATTCCGGCACACGCCATTTCAAGCGTACTCGTTCCAAATGAAGTGAGCGCGGCCGAATATGCCGAATAAAAATTCAATCGGTCACTTAAACGTTTCGGAGCCACCACAACTTTTAACCAACTCGGCAAACGTCCGTCATAAAGTTTTTCGAGCGCCACCAATAGCGGAACTTCCAAATGTTCTCTAGAAGCCACAACAACAACATCTGGAATCGGGCCCATGTTATTTTCAGCCCACACGTTACGGTACTTTTCGGCAACCGTAACAAAAGAGGGCAAATTGCGCAAAGCACTCGCACGGCGGCTTCCCGGCAAAAGTAACATGTCGGATTTAGGTTCCACACAATCGAACTTCCAGCTCGTTATCGGATGCTTGAGTCGAATCGTTTCACACCCCATCCGCTTATAGGCAAGAGCCTCGATGTCAAAGAACACGGCCAAACGAATATTGCTTGCCTGTTTGAACACACTAGCCCGCTTGGATTTCCATGCCCACACTTGCGGAGGCGCCACATAAAGCATGGGTTTCCCCCACTTTTTAGCAAGGGAAGCAAGTCGCATGTTAAAACCCGGATAATCGATAGCGATAATGCCCAAGCACTTTTTCGATTCCGCGGCATCACTCAAAACTTCAAAAATATTCTTTAACGAAAAATACTTTGGAACCACATCGCCCATTCCCGAAACCGGGAGATCGTTGTAATCCCACAAGGGAAGAAGCCCTTTCTCCTGCATCAACGGTCCGCCGACACCAATAACCTTAAAACCAAGGTCAACCGCGGTCGCGACCATCTCGGCGCCAATCATGTCGCCGGAATCCTCTCCTGCACAGAAGAGGATATAAGGAGAATTATCTTCGTTAACGTTTTGCACGATTCGATACCCAAACCTTCAGTGCGCCCAAATCGGTCCTGAGCCACTGCAACAATTCCTGAGTATATACAACTTTATATTTTTTTAAGAGAACGACATGTTCGTAACCCGATTCTGTCTCCAAATGGAACACAAATTCGCATCCTCGGGTGTATTCATCGGCCAAATTGGCCTTCATTTCGACTTCAAGCTTGTCCAAGAACTCGTCTGTAAGCATTCCCGAGTAAAGCGATACGTGAATATGGCTTACCATATCGCAGCGGACGCGGTCAAGCTGGATAACTTCTTCAACGATAATTTGGTAACCATCGCGGTCACGCTGTTGTTCAAGCACGCCCTTCACAAGCACACGGTCATCAATCGAGACCGTATCGCGCAAACGTTCCCACACATCCTTCTTGAAGAACATTTCGACTTCACCATGGAAGTCCTGGATAGCGCCCGAGCCAATCGTATCGCCGCGCTTTGTTTCGATGGAACGCATGCGGATGACCACGCCACCGGCAACAACCGTTTCGCCCACATGGCGCACGATTTCGTCTTCCGAAAGCGAGCAACTCGTAAAGCCCATCAGTTCGGGACGGAACTCATCAAGCGGATGGCCCGAAAGGAATAGCCCAAGCACGCTGCGTTCCTTGTTGAGCATTTCCATAGCCGTCCATTCTTCGGCTTCTTCCAAGACTTCGGCCGTATTCGGCATGGCGGCAGCTCCGCCCAAGTCAAAGAGCGATACCTGCCCCTTCACCTTGTCTTCCTGGCTGCGCATGGCGACTTCCAAAGCACGGTCCACCGTTGCGCATTGCACGGCACGGCTTCCCGGCAGGTCATCCAATGCACCCGCCATGATCAAACATTCCAAGACCTTCTTGTTGAGCGGCGGACGTTTTTCCGGCTGCGCGGCCTGGTATTCCGTCACACGCTTGCAGAAATCAAAGATGTCCTTGTAGATACCACGGCGTTCGCGTTCCGCTACAACGTCTTCGACGACAGCGATACCCACGTTGCGGATACCCGCAAGACCGTAAAGAATCTGGCCCTTCGTGTTCGCCGAGAACACTCCCAAAGACGTATTGATGTTCGGCGACAAGACTTCGATGCCGAGGCGCTTACATTCCAAAATGATGGTCACCGTATCTTCGGTCTTGCCCATCTTGGAAGTCATGGATGCGGCCATGTATTCCGGACCGTAATGCGTCTTGAGGTACGCCGTTTGGTAAGCCACGTAAGCATAAGCAGCAGCATGGCTCTTGTTAAATGCGTATCCGCAGAACGGGAGCACGGCGTCCCAGACCTTCTGGATCATCGCCTTGTCGTAGCCCTTGTCCAAGCACTTCTGGAAGAATTCCGGCTCGAGCTTTGCCATCTTTTCCGGCATCTTCTTAGCCATGATACGGCGAATGTTGTCAGCGCCACCCAGCGAATAGCCACCCAAAATCTGGGCAAGCTTCATCACCTGTTCCTGGTACACGATAACGCCGTACGTTTCGCCAAGCACCTGTTCCAAGTCCGGATGGTAGCAGTCAATCTCTTCCTTGCCGTTCTTACGGGCAATGAAGTGCGGAATCTGGTCAATCGGCCCCGGTCGGTACAGGGCGTTCATAGCGATAAGGTCAAAGATTCGGGTCGGCTTCAGTTCGCGCAGGTACTTCTGCATACCCGGAGATTCGAACTGGAACACCGTCGTCGTAAGGCCCTTGCCCAAGAGTTCGAACGTAGCCTTGTCATCAATCGGAATCTTGTTCATCACAAGCTTGATGTTGCGGTTCTGTTCGACCATCTTCACCGTGTCCTGAATGATGGACAAGTTGATAAGCCCAAGGAAGTCCATCTTCAAAAGCCCGATGTCTTCGGCGTAGTGCTTATCGTACATCACCACCGGCGTATCTTCCGGAGCGGCACGGTACAAAGGAGCAAGGTTATAAATCGGGGTTGGCGTAATCACCACACCGCAAGCATGCACGCCCGTCTGGCGCGGCAAATCTTCAAGTCTTTTGGCAACGTCCCAAAGGTTCTGGTAGCTTGCACGGCTGCCAATCATCGCCTGCAACGGTTCCGGGCTGTAACCATCTTCGAGGTTATTGCCTTTCTTGTCCTTACCCGTCCAGGCCTGCTTTAAGCTAAAGTTCAACGTACGCTGCGGGAAGAGCTTTGTAATGCCCTTCGCTTCGGCAGGCGGAATCCCGAGCACGCGCGCAACGTCTGTAATCACCGCCTTCGACTTGAGCATACCGTAGGTAATAATCTGGCCCACGCACTCCTTGCCATACTTGTCCGTCACGTACTGGATCACGCGACCGCGGTCACGGTCCGCAAAGTCCGTATCGATATCCGGCATGGACACACGTTCCGGGTTCAGGAATCGTTCAAAAAGGAGGTCAAAAGTAAGCGGGTCGATGTCGGTAATACCGATGATGTAAGTGACCAAGGAACCAGCAGCAGAACCACGTCCCGGGCCCACGGGAATGCCGTGTTCACGAGACCAGTTGATGAAGTCCCACACAATAAGCAAGTAGCCCGCCACGTTCATGTTGCGGATACAGTTGAGTTCCTTGTACATGCGCTTGCCCACGTTCGTTTCGTGAGCCGGGAACTTGAAATCTTCGTCGGGGAATCGCCACTTTAAGCGTTCATTGCAAAGATGCGTGATGTAAATGTCGGCATCGCCACCCGGTTTGCACCAACGGTGCACATTTTTCTTCAATGCTTTCTGGTCGTCTTCATCAAAGAATTCCGGCTGCGACAAGCGGTCGATTTCGGCATTGTCTGCGTCATTCAACGCATCTTCGGCAATACCCTTCTCGGTACAGTAATTTGCCTTGACCTTCTTTTTGCGGTCCTTGATGACACCCTTGATTTCACGCTCGTAAACGACCGGATATTCCGCATCGTATTCCGCCTTCATGATGGATTTGATATTCTGGTATTCGTCCGAAGAAAGGAACTCATCGGGAATCTTGAAACGCGGCCAGAACTCGTCACCGATACCGGTTTTCACGGTAAAGTTACAGCGTTCGGCAATCTTGACCGTATTTTCGATAGCGCCCGGGATATGCCCGAACAGTTCCACCATTTCTTTTTCGGTGCGGAAATAGAACTTTTCCGTCGGGAAACGCTTGTCTTCAAAGCCGTTCAGCGTGACCTTGAGCGAAATGCAACGCAAAATCTTGTGCGCAGTGGCATCTTCGGGCTTGATGTAATGGACATCGCCCACCGCAACCACTTCTCGCCCATACTTCTTTGCGAGTTCCACGTTAAATTCATTGACGCGCTTTTGCTGCGGAATCCCGTTATCGCAAACAGAAATGTACAGATGGTCGTGGTCAAAAATCTGATTCAGTCGGTCCATGTATTCAAGCGCCAGAGAATCGCGCCCTGCCGCCACATTCTGACCATAACGGCTAAAGAAATCGCCAGCAATGGCGATAATGCCTTCCTTAAACTGCTCAATCGTATCCAGCGGCACAGACGGAATTTCTGCCCAGCGGTCCCCATCTTCGTAACGGTAACTCACGATACGGAGCAGATTGTAATAGCCCTTTTCGTTTTCGACAAGGAGCGTCAAACGTTCAAACGTCGTAGGGTCTTTCTGGCTTGCACTCGGCGTATCCACGTAAATATGGCAACCATAAACGGTCTTGACCGGCGGGAGGCCTTGTTCCTTGCGCTTTTTGTTCAAATCTTTTCCGCGTGTCTGGATTTCCAAAATCCCAAACATGGCACCATGGTCCGTCAACGCAACGGCAGGTGCATTTTCTGCTGCGGCAGCCGCCAAAATATCATCAAGTCGGGCCGAAGCCTGCAAAATCGAAAATTCAGAATGAGTCTGTAAATGAACGAACGCCATGCTAGCAATTTAGTAAAATGAAAAATCCCGGCTCGAAAGCCGGGACCTTTGCAAGATTTATTTAAAGACTACTTAGATTCCGTAGTATCAACCACAGGAGAGTCAACCACTACTATGGTAGTATCATTACCAGCAATAGAGTCAGTCTTCACAACAGTAGTATCAACATCGATAGGGACAAGAATCTTAACCGAGTCCTTTTCTTCTTGCTTTTGTTCTTCAACCTTCACTTCGTAACGCGGGATGTTAGAAATTCTGAGCTGGTCGAAATCACCGGAAGTCGTCATCGAAGAATGTTGACCCGGGCCTTCCATGCAGCACCAAGACTTATAACCGATCACAATGAGATTTTCGAATTCATACGAACGGGTAGACGGAGCATAACCTTCAGCATGAACCTTACTTGCAACCATTTCGCCGTTGACCCAGAGGCTCATGTAGCCATCGCCCCACTGGCCGGCAATCAGGTTCCAATCCTTCTTGAGCGTAACAGCACCCTTAACATAGTAATGGATGTCCGGATGATTCTTCTGGAAAATGAGTTCGCCGTTCTTCACAAAGAAATGGAGACGGGCGCCATCGTTACCAAGAAGAGTACGTGCAGTATTCAGGTCGAATTCGTCACTCGGGCGGAACCAGAATTCTACGGTACCAGCAGCCATTTCATCAATCAAGTTGATACCCGTCTGGATGTTTTCGCCATCTTTCAAGGAAACCGCCTTGCCGCAAACACCATCTACCAACGTTCCTGATTCATAATCGGATTCAAGTTCGTCCAAATAGAGGGTATTGTCGTCCATCTTAAGAGCTGACGCCTTGCAGGTTCTTTCTTCTTCCTTCTTCTCTGGTACTACTTCCGGAGTCTCCTTCTTTTCCTCCGTAGTATCCTTAGCAATCAAAGAATCCGGCAAGGCGTAACGAGCGATATTCGAAATACGGAACTGGTCGAAAGAACCCGATGTCGTCATAGATTCGTACTGGCCCGGACCTTCCATGCAGCAACTGGACTTGTAACCAATCACCACGAGGTTTTCGAACGGAATGGCGCGCTGGGCAGGCACATAACCCTTATCGTGCTCCCAGTAACCGACAAGTTCGCCGTTCAGCCACAAGCTCATGTAGCCGTCTCCCCACTGACCAGCGATCAAGTTCCAGTCATCCTTCAACGCAGCCTTACCGTTTACATAGTAATGCTGGTTGTGATGATTCTTCTGGAAGAATAGCTCCCCTCCCTTGTAGAAGAAATGGATTCTGGCGCCATCGTTGCCAAGAAGCGTTCTTGCATTCTTGTCAAAGAAATCTGCGTTCGGGCGGAACCAGAATTCGACTGTTCCAACACTCATAGAATCAATCAAATTCACGCCAAGCGGAGCAACCTGACCGTCGCTCAACTTGAGAGCCTTACCGCAAACACCTTCTACCTGTTCACCTTCGTCAAAGAGGGTTTCAAGTTCGTCGAGATAACGCGTGTTATCGTCCATCTGGAGAGCAGGGGCTGCGCAACGAACGTTAGAACGTGTCGAAACGCCAATAGCCGGGGCACCTTCCTCCTTTGAAAGGGAATCGAAGTAACTGGCGATACTGCCACGTTCATCGATTCGAGCCCACATCTGCTTCACATCATTCTTCATGTAAACACCGTCATTTGTGGTTTCCGCAAATGGGGTCGAAGAATTGGACTCGGAGCATCCAACAACGAATGCTCCCATCGCTATCAGGGAACCTGAAAGCCATTTAACCATTTTACCGCTCATATTGTCTCCTTTTTTGCTCCTACAAGCTTTTCATTTTCTTTACAAAAGTGAAATTATCAATTAATTCTACAATTGGCAATTTTTTATCCGCTCTATTTATGTATATTTCAGTTTACAAAAGCCTTTTTTAATCATCATGATACACTAAGCCAAAATTTTATGACATTATGATACACCTGTATTGTATATCATGAACGAAATAATGTAATTTGCCATCGTACAAATAAGTTCTACAGACCGACAAGAATCCTTAAAATGATTAATACTGCCAACGATACCACCCATAAAATTGCCCATAAGATTGCCCATAAGGTTGCAATAGACGCCCGCATGGTCAACAAGTCCGGTATTGGCACATGTATCCAGCATTGGCTCAAGGATGTGGGCTACGATATTGCCCTTGGCGACCCCAAGGAACTAGAACTTTACGACAACGTTCCAAAGCACATTCCCTTTATCAGTAGCATTTACGGCTACAAGGAACAGCTGAGATTTCCCTACCGAGCACTCTACCGCGAAAAGCCCGAAATATTGCATGTTCCGCACTGCAACATACCGTTATTCTACCGCGGCAAAATGCTAGTGACCATCCACGATCTCACGCATTTAATCTACCCCGAATTCTTGCCTTTCAAGCTAGTCCATCTCTACTTCAAGTTCATCTTTTGGTTTGTAAGCAAACGCGCCGACAAGATAATTACCGTTTCAGAAAGCACAAAACGCGACCTGTTGCGGTTCTACAAGATGGATGAATCCAAGATAACGGTCATCCCCCTTGGCGTTGGCAAGGAATTTGTCAAAAAAACGCCTAGCGAAATCGACTACCTGTACGAAAAATTCAACATTCCCCGCGACAAGAAAATCTTGCTCTACGTCGGGAATCTGCTCCCGCACAAGAACCTGAACACGCTCTTGGAAGGTTTTGCCCAAATGAAAGGCAAAGAAAACTGCAGGCTAGTGCTCGTCGGGAAGGCTTTTGACGGCCGCTCCAAAGCGACTTGCGAAAAAGAACTCGGAATCGAGAACCTCACAATCCATGCGGGAATGGTTTCGCAAGAAGACTTGGTCAGTTTTTATAACCTCGCCGACCTCTTTGTATTGCCCTCGCTGTACGAAGGGTTCGGTCTCCCAGTGCTAGAAGCGCTTGCCTGCGGAACTCCCGTCATCTGCTCCAACACATCGTCGCTCCCCGAAGTCGGCGGAAATGTAGCCAAGTATTTTGACCCGAAATCCGCAGAAAGCATCGCCCGCGCCCTCGAAAATTCCATTGATGACAAGGGCAAATACGATGCTGAAATCAAGGAATGGGTCAGCAATTTTACTTGGGAAAAATGTGCCGAAAAAATTAGGCGAGTCGCCACCGAACTCGCCGTATCACACAAATAGCTCCAAAAACGCTATTTCTTGAGTTTTGTCAAGAATCCGTACTGGAACGGGATAAAGTAAGAATGGCTCAACAAGTTCGGCATGAACTTGAGCTGCTTACGGATACCCACAATACGTTCCACTTCAAGACCGTTTTCTTTAGCAAAGCGCACAAAGCTTTTTTTGGTCCAGAACGTCTTGTGGTTGATATCGAGAACGCCAAGCGCATGTTCGCCTTCGTCCGGCTTGAAGTAGCGGAAATCCCTTGTAATAATAATCTTGAGGAGATTTTCGATGCAAATAAAGTTCGGAAGCGACACAAGAATATGGCCATCCGGATTCAAGTGCTTTTTGCAGAAATTAATCAAGTCCACCGGATCATTCACATGTTCCAGAACATCGCACATGACAACCAAGTCAAACTTGCGGTCTTCGGTGTACTGCTCGTAGAATCCGTGATGATATTCATTGAATCCACCGGGAACCTTGTCAATGGTCTGCGCATCGGTACGTTCTTCGGGCTCAATAGCGACCTTGTAAGAATCCTTGGGATAGATAACATAATTCATTCCAGCGCCAGCCCCAATTTCAAGGACGCTCTTGGCATCTTGGGGAACAAGCGTAGCTACATCATAACGAATCTTATTGCGATACATAAAAACCTTTTTTCTTAAATATAAATTTTTATAGGCAAAAATGCTATTTTTGTGGACAATGGCAACCGATAAGACTGGTACAAAGCTCTTTGTCAAGCGAATTATCCAACTTCTTGTAAGTGTTGGTGGTTTTGCCTATATATTCTACAAAATTCCTATAAGTGAAGTCATAAAGAACTGGAATATCGGCATGACCCCGTGGATAGTAGCCATGCTGGTTGCCGCCACGCTTATCATGGCCATTCAGGCAAACCGCTGGAAAGGGCTTTCCGTGCAAGGTCCAGAAATCCCGTTCAAGACATACTACGCCTACACCGCCATGGGGTACTTTTTCAACAACTTGCTCCCGACCGGATTTGGCGGCGATGCCGTAAAATCACTTGCATTCGGGAAAAAGTTCAATCAAACGAGCCAATCCGTTTCCGCAGTATTGCTCGCCCGCATACAAGGCCTGCTTGCAATGTTCCTTTGCTTCTTTATAGCACTCCCGTTTGCGCTAAACAAGGCAGAAATTCCGTTCAGCTACACCTTGACTATGACCATCGCGACCCTCGCATGTATCATATTCATTTCGCTCTGCCTATTTTCGGACAAGGTTCCCATTCCGCAAGTAATCACAAACAAGCTTAAATTCATTACAAAGCTTCAGCAAAGCCTATCTATATACAGAAAATACAAAAAGCAGGTTTTGCTATCCTCTTTAGATTCCTTGTGGCTACAGTTATTGACTTTATTTATAGCCTATGCCTATTTCCGTGCCGTCGGAGTCGATATCGACATCAGTATTTTGGTCGTTTTCACAAGCATCACCACGGTCGTATCAATGCTTCCGGTTTCTTTAAACGGAATCGGAGTCCGCGAAGGCACTCAAGTTGCGTTATTCACAGGAATTCTTGGAATTCCGGCTCCTGTCGTTTTATCTGCAGGGCTATTAGGTTATATTCCATTGCTATTCCAGGCCGCGCAAGGTGCAATTGTACTTTTGGCCCGTAAAAAATAAGCTGTCTACAATAATCAAAATAAAATCTCTCAAAAAAACTCTAGTTCTGTAACAATAATTTTGTATATTATTCCGCAAAAAGAAGGAGAGTTTCTATGAGGAAATCCAATAAACTTGTTGCACTTGCTATTGGAGCATGTTCATTCCTGATGGGATGTACCGACAGCAACCCTACCATTGGACAGCCGGCCGACACGCCTACCACCCCTACATTCAGTGCTTTTAGCTGCCAAGAAGTCACAGATGCTAGTGTCGCAGCACAATTAGAGAGTGCAAAATCAAGCATCAAGGATGTTTTGGAAGAATTGGGTGACAACAACCTCAAGAACGCTCAAGCCATTAGTGCCCAGACCAAGAGCACATTCAAGTCTGTTCTAGACAAATACCCTGCAAACTGCGAAGCACAACTCGGCTATGCATTGAGCATCATTACCGACTTGATGAACAACACCAAGATCAAGTCCTTTATCGACACGGTTACCAACAAGGTGAACATCGCCGATATGGGCGTTGAAGATTTTAACCAGCTCCTTATCGCAGGCGACGGAAAGCACCTTACGACCATGGGCCAAGAAGCTATGGCATCGGCCATTCCGTCCTTGGATTCCGCCATCATTTACTTGAAAAACATCGTTGGCGATGACAACTTCGTCTGCCACTACAAGATTGACAACAGAGAACTCGAGCTCGACCGCGGTGAATTCGCTCCGGCACTTGCCACCATGTTCGTTGCCAAGGCAGTACTCACATTCGGCGCAAGCCTTAACATTGACATTTCTTCAAACGGCAAATACGACTGGATGACCGATGCCGACAAATACAACGGCGACACCAAGGTCTTTGCAGACTATGTCATATCCCTCATGGACAAGGGTAGCTCCTTCACAACTGTTTACGACAATTGGAAACCGCGCTATAGGGACATCCCGAACTTGCTAGATTCCGCAATTCAGTTTGTAGAAGTAGGCCTCCAGTACGGTATCGAAGAATCCAAAAATGGCATCAAGACTCAATTGAACGACCCGTACATTGTCGGTGATGACGAAATGTCCGACGTAAGCGCACGCGATTTCCAGAAAGCAATCGACTCTTTGGAACATTACCGTAAAGCACTCCATACCGGTGTTGAAATCACACTCCCGGCAGGATCCAAGATTACGGTAAACATCGCCAAGTTCTTCGAGATTACTGACGGCTGGCAAGATTACCTTCCCTACCACAAGTTCAATGATTACTCCTTGTGGAACGTTCCCGAAGAAGGATTCTATTGGGCACCGCAACTTTGGGGCGGAGATACTTACGCTGAATTCGAAATCAACAAAGCCGTAAGAGCACAAATAGAAAAAAGTACAAAAGTCGATTACTTTTACGGTGACTTATATACACGTGGATATTCAGCGGGCACTGCGGAATACTGCGCCGATGCTGAATTCAACGATCATTATGTCTATCAATGCTTCTTTGCCAAAGCAACCAATTGCACAGTCACTTTCGAAGCTACAGACAACTACTATCATGGCAACGATGATATTTCCATCTTAAAGACCCTTGCTCCGGTAACTCTGAATTCCTCCGTTTGCAAAATTCAAGATGGAGTTCAAGTATTCGCAATCCCTTACGATGAATATATTCCTAACGTATTCTACTTTACCGACCCGGCAGGCAACAAGACAATCTCTATTCAAGGCTTGCTGAACGGGAAAGTTTCAGACGAAATTATAGCCAATGCAATAGAAACCAACAGAAAGGCAAAATTCTATAACTACACGCTTGATGAAATGCAGAACTTCATCTTCTTCCCCGACATCACCGTTGGCGGTGTTTTCCCGGGCATGACACAAGAAAAGTTCTGGCAAATTTTCAAGACAGAATCTCGCAGTAGCGGTATCGACTGGTAGTGAGAAGCTCAAAAAAAATTTCCCTTGTAATTGGGCTTGCTGCAAATTTATCATTTGCAGCAAGCAATTCCGGGCTCGCCGATTGCGGCGGGCTTTTTTTGCTACACCTGAGCGACAAGCAATTTTCAGCACAGTCCTGCAGCATAAGGGATTCTCTCAAAATCGATAATTACGGTGTCTACGCATCATTCCAACATTCGGCAATCCAAGGACGATACACCGACGAATGGAGCATTAAAGGCAAGAATACACAAAACATCGTTACCGCTGGATTCGAAGGAAACTACAAGTACATCTCTTTCGATGTCAACGTCAATAGCTATCCGGCAGCCATGGCAACTCTCTCGTACCACCCTAAAGATTCCCTTTTTAAAGTCAAGGCAACTTTAGCAGGCGGAGCCATCGAACTCGGAAACATCAGCTGGATTCCCGATGATAAAACTCAAATCGTGAATTCCATTTCTGCAAACTGGACAAGCCATGTTCTTTACGGAGGACTTTCTGCCGAATATAACATTGCGGCACACCATATAAACTTATCAGGTGGCTACCTGAAAACAATTCCCCACAATCCGGACAAAGACTATTACGTGAGGGATTCCGCAGGCGTTCTAATCATGAATGCAAACTACGGGTACGATTTCCACAATTCGCGCCTTGATGCAAGTTACACATTCGCAAACGCAAACGCAACACTTTACGGGATTTACCACAACGAAGAAAGCCGCAAGCGGTTTATGTACATGCCGCTAGATGCGACTCTCCATAAGCTTAATGCCAGATGGGAATGGGAAAAAATCCGCACACGCCTCGAATACCTGCATTTGGCGGGGAGGTTGAGCAGCAACCCCAATCGTTTCTACGAAACGCTTGCGCCCAACCGGGCGCTCCCCGCTTCAGTCATCAAGGGCCTCTCGTTCGCCTTTTTGCAAAAGACATTCCGCGTTGATGCCGACTTGAGCACAACCGCATTACTCGGCGGTGGTTCATACCGTTGGAACCTCGGCAAGCGCTACATATTCACACCAAACATCGGGCTCGATTTCTTCGGGATCAAAGGCGACCTCGACATCGACAAGACCATCGAAACAACGCGCCTCGCCACCATCAACAGCTATAAAGAAAAAACATTCAGGGAATTGAGCGCCATCGGAACAGTCCTCACCCTCGAATGTGAAGTCCGTAAAGAAGGGCCCATAAGTCTCGCGCTCGTTTACGGAGTCTCGCAAATCATCCCGTTCTACATCGACTACAAAGACCAAAACTCTAACAAGAGCACAGAACCAGGAACGACAACACCGTCGGGACAATCCGGAAACAGCCAACCAGGAACGCAAGCAGGCAAAGACAAAGCTGGTTCCCTAGAAGGTGGTCTCTCCGACTTGCTCTTCCGCAACGGCTTCGCCACGCATCTCGGAATTTCCGTCAGGTTCTAGTCCCCGATCAGGTCGGGGATGACAAGAAAAGAATCGTCGGGGAAGACAAAGCAAGGACCTGTAAGCATACGAAAAAGGCCCGCGCATCCGCGGGCCATTTCACATTCTGCAAAAGAATTATTCCTCAGCGAGAGCTTCCTTGTATTCATCGACGGTAGCGATATATTCGTCGATCATGTCCTGCTTGGAATCCAAGTGAGCCAAAATCTTTTCGAGGTGATCCTTGGAGAACACGGTCTTGAGCTGGCGAGAAGCATGGCCCTTGTAGCCCCATTCCTTGAGGATTTCGTCAGTCACCACGAAAGAGTCGTCGAGAGAGACAAAACGCATCGGACCGTAGACAGCCCAGTTGTGTTCCATCTGCATGCATTCCGGTTCTTCCATTTCCGGGTTTGCCATGTAGCGCTGCACGTGACGGGTACGCACATCCTTAATCTTATCGATACGCATGTAACCCATGATGAGGTACTTGTTGCGCATTTCGGAATCGCTCAAACCTTCGTAACGTGTACCGAAAAGAATGTAACGGCTCTTGCTCTTCACAATCGTGTTAATCGCCTTCACATTGTAGCAGCTCATCAAACCATAGGTGCTGGTTTCGTAGTTCGGTTCATAGAGAAAACCTTTTTCATTTTCATTCAGCTGGTCGCGTACAGGCATTTCGGACTGATGGCTAGTTTCAACATAAAGCAGGCTACCGGCCATGTTGCCACGGTAGTCTTGCCAACCCTCAAGATTGATCTGTGTTTTCGGCATTTTATAAATCCACTCAGTTTAAAGTTCGAAAATTAAAAAGAATACAAGCGGACCGAGTACGGTTCGTCAGTAACAACCATTAAAATATAATTTATGGATTAAAAAGTCAACGACTCCGCACAAATATCTTCCATTCCAAAGCGAAAAGCGCCTTTTTTGAAAAATTCTGCGGTATCCGTTGTCAAATATTTAACATTTCCACCTTTTGAAAGGCGTTTTTCCATGTCCACATGTCTTTTCAGGTAGTCAAGAGTCTTATCGGCGACGATATCTCCCTGGACAACCAGGCGAACGTGCGGTGGAAGTGCGGCCCGAATTTCGGATTCGAGGAGCGGGTAGTGCGTACAAGCCAGCAAAACCGTATCGATTTCGGGGTCTTCCGCCAAAAGCTGGTCTACGTCCTTTTTCACAAAGAACCGGGAGCCTTCAGTCCCTCGCTCGCCATATTCCACCAGCGGCACCCACATCGGGCAAGCATGCTGTGTCACATGCAGTTCCGGGAAAAAGTGGCTGATTTCAAGAACGTAGCTGTTCGAAGACACCGTCCCTGCCGTTGCAAAAATGCCAATATGCCCCGTTTTGGAGAACTTGCCGATTTCTTCGGCGGTCGGGCGGACAATACCCAACACGCGACGGTCCGGAAACTCGACCGGCAACACCTGCTGCTGGATGCTGCGGAGCGCCTTTGCCGATGCCGTATTGCACGCGAGAATCACCAACGGGCACCCACGATGGAACAATTCACGCACGGACTGGAGCGTGTAGCGGTAAATCGTCTCGAAACTGCGGGAGCCATACGGCGCACGCGCATTATCCCCCAAGTACAGGTAATCGTACTGCGGTAGCGTGTGGCGGAGCTTCTGCAGAATGGTCAATCCGCCAAATCCAGAATCAAAGACGCCGATCATAAGCTTCTTCCATTTTGCTGCGGACATACGGGAGCAGTTCATGACGCGGGTCCATTGCATCACCGCCATGAGTCTTCTTGAATTCAACCGTATCTATCGGTTCAAGGATTTTCACATTCACCGGACGGTGCTTGCACCCTTTGCGGTGCTCCCAAGCTTCATCGGAACCTCTCGTCACAATAGGCAATATAATGGCATTCGCTTCAACGGCAAGTCTAAAGCAACCGCTCTTGAAAGCAACCATTCCCTCGCGCTTGCTGCGAGTGCCTTCTGGGAATATAAACAGTCTCGGCATTTTACCCGACTGTACCGCCTTCTGGATAATTTCGGCGCCGCCGCCTTTTTCTCTATTAATAAAGACACAACCGAGCTTGTGCATCCAGAAGTTCAAAATCGGAATGCGCTGCAACTGCGTTTTCGCAATAAAACCCACAGTACGCTGCAAGGCAAGGAATGCTATCGGGATATCCAGATACGAGCGATGGTTCCCCATCACGAACACCGGACGGGTCCAATCCACCTTGGCAAGCTGAGCCTGGTCTTCGATTGTCAAATCCACACGGATTGCCTGCATGCAGAACCTTGAGAATTTCTGGACCTTCTCTTCAAGCCAAGTATCCAAGTCCTTGCGGCGGAAAACATACATGAACGCAATTTTCACAATATACTCAAGCATAAAGAGGAGTATTCTTGCAGCAGCAAATATTCTAAATAAAATAACAGGCATATCAATCTCAGCTTTTGATTTTTCCTTGGGCAAAAAACGAGACCGTTTAAGTTTCGCAAGGCGCCCTTTCCAATACCTACGTTTGCAATATAGCAAAACCAAGAAAGATTCAGCCCGAGTCACCCCGACGTAGAACAATCGACGTTCCTCGTCCAGCTGTTTTTTGCGTTGTTCGCGCGTTCCCGAGCATGTTCCCGGCGTAAGCCCCTCGGACATTCCCGCATAATAGACCACGGCATACTGGAGGCCCTTGGACGCATGGACCGTTTCGACATGGATTCCGTCTTCGACGGGTTCGCCACCCTCCAATCCCTCCCCCGACAAATGTTCCATATCCCCAGCAATCGGAAGGCAAGCATCGCGAAGCGCTTCTTCGTAGTATAGGCGCTGCCTATTATAGCGTACTAGAATTGCAAAGTTTTTCCATTGGAGGTCATAGCTTTCGCGAAGCAATTTGATACTCGTGATAATTTTTTGCATTTCCTCGACAGGATTTTCGCTCACCCAAATTTCAGGCTCACGGTTTTCCTTGAAAATGGGTGAACCTCCAGAGCCACACATGTTACCCGCCCGCAAGACTTTCCGCAAATGGATGGGTTTGTTTTCAAAAATCTTATTCGAAAAATGTAAAATGTTTGCGACCGAGCGGTAATTCCATTCCAAACGAATAAGCGAGCTCTCCTTGAAGTCATCGCGGAATCGGTTTATGTTTCCAATGTCAGCCCCACGGAATCCGTAAATGGCTTGGTCATCATCGCCCACGACAAAGAGAGACTTGCGATTTCCGAGCAAAGCCTTGACAAGCCTGTACTGCGACGGATTGATATCTTGATATTCATCGACAAGAATTTCGGACCATTGATTTTGGAAATAGGCGCGCGCCTCCTCGTGATTTTCGAGCAAGTTTATCGCCTGATAGATAAGGTCTTCAAAAACGACTTGACCCGATTCCAAAACACGATTACGCAATGGCTCAAGTTTTTTAATAAGCGATGAAGGATACGCGTCTGAAAAAAGTTCTTCACGCGAAAACCGGAACTTTCGACCGCCCACTTTCGCAAGTTCCTGCATAAAGGATTTGTCGGCAGCCTCTGTCGGCACAGGCATTTTCTTGAACCCAACAAGCTCGTACGCAGGGCAAGAACATTCTTCACTTGTCATCCCGGATTTATTCCGGGATCGCCACTTTTCATCACGTATAACAGAATCACAAGAATCAAGTTCACTTCGGCGTTGCTCAGTGAACTTAATAGGTACTTTCGACTTGAGGATAAACAGAGCGAGCGAATGAAACGTACAAAGTCTTACGCCCGCATTCGGGAACAGCTTTTGCACGCGTTCCCGCATTTCGGCGGCAGCCTTTGCCGTAAACGTAAGCGCAAGGATTTTTTCCGGTTGCACACCGCACAAAATGCGATACTGAATTCGCTTGGTCAAAACCGAAGTTTTTCCCGAGCCCGCCCCTGCTAAAATTAAAAGTTGTCCATTCTTTTCATGATCGTGCAACACCGCTGCACGCTGGTCGGAGTTCAGCCCGACCAAAAGCTTTTCTACATCCATAGTAATACATACTGAAATTTGTCATGCCCGTAAAAGCGCATTGTCATGCCCGGCACCGACCGGGCATCTCCTTTCAGTGTTGGCACTCCTTTTAGTGCCTATTCATATAGCAAATGATATAGAAAACGGATATAGCAAACTATTGAGCGTTCTTCGCGGGTTCTGCCGACACAGGTTTCTGCCCCATCAAGAATATGACAGCTCCGAACAAGCTCAATATCAAACTTACAAAATAAGCGAGCAACTGAATTACCACCGATTCAAGACCGGGCACGCCCGCACGCGCAAAAAGCGACTGTGCCAAAAATTCACGCGGACCAAACCCGCCAATCGAAATCGGGAGCGCGCTCACAATTGCAACAAGCGGAATGTAATAGAAATACCACGACATCGAGAGATTCACGCCAACGGCAATTCCGCAGAAGAAATGGACAAAAATGCGAAGCGACTGCGTAACCATCGAAAGGCAAACAATGTTCATCCAAAGTTTCTTGGAGCGGAACTTCTGGAACCGTTCAAACATGCGCAACAAACGCGTCTCGATTTTTTCGGGCAAAACCATCCCTGCCATGCGGCAAAAGAATCGACCAATGCGACGACTTAAAAGTCCCGCAAACATCACACAGAAGCCCATGAAAATCCAAACCGAGGGCCACATGAACGCACGTTGTTCCGGGTCATGCACAAAGAACAATACACCGACTGCAAGCGCAAATAACGTAATAAAGAAAAGACCGAACAACCTATCGAACACCGTTGCAGTAAAACCTGCACCAACGGTATCTTGACCGCCCTGCACGCGAATGTCATAAACCTTCTTGGCATCGCCACCGACGTTTCCCGGCATAAAGTTATTGAAGAACAGCCCCACATGATAAAGCTTGAGTAGCTGTCCATACTTCATGTGGACGCCCTGTTTTTCGAGCAGCAACTTCCACTGGTAGCAAGCCGTAAAGTTAGAGACCGCAAGGCAAAGGAGCGCAAGCACAAGCGGGAACACACTGTTGTTCTTGAACAAGTTGGAAATGTCGTCGACACTCCATTCCGGGTCACTCACAATGTTTCGATAAACAAAGTAAGCAGGGACAAGAGTAACCACCAACTTTAAACAAAAAATAATCAGCGACTTGAGCTTCGGATTCAATTTCATTTTCGTACGCCACCCTCAACCGTACGTTCCAACAATTCTAAAGTTTCGCGAGCAGACTTTTCCCAGCTGAACGTGAGCGCATAACGCTTGGCATTTCGACCGAGATTTGCACGCAATTCAGCATCGTCATAAATTTTTTCCATTGCAGAAGCGCACGCGGGCGCATCTCCCGACGGGAACAGAATTCCCGTCTCGCCGTCACGGACGCTATCGCGCAGTCCCGGCACATCCGACGCAATCGTCGTCTTGCAGAGCTGCGCCGCTTCCATCACCGTGAGCCCCCAGCCTTCCTTGTAGCTCGTCTGCAACAGAGCGAGCGAAGACGAAAGCAATTCGTACTTGCGAGCAGCAGGAACAAAGCCAGTCAGTTTCACCTTGCCTTCCAGGCCGTGCGATTTAATCCAAGCCGGGAGCTTTTTCAAAAGCGGACCGCCGCCCACAATTTTCAACTGGACTTCGGGATGTTTCTTCGAAAAAATTTCAAACGCCTCAAGCGCCGTCCAAATGCCTTTGTAACGGTGCACGCGCGAAAGCCAAATGAAATACGGGTTTCGCGCACTTTCGCCAGCCACATTTTCACGAGATTCCGCGACACTTGTCGCGAGCGGCACAGTCACCGAAGGCATTTCCGAGCCGTTATAAATCACGGAAATTCGACTTTCGTCCACGCCGATTTCTGCAAGTTCTTTCTTGGTACTCGGGCTAACAACAACAAACGGTTGCGTGCGGTAAAAGAACGGAATGATGCGTTCAAAGAACCAAACGCCAAATGCAATCGGGAAAAGCGCTTCGGAGAAAATCGACTTTCGCCACAAATGATGCATCTGCACCAAGAGCGGCTTACGGACGAACCAGTGGGCAAAGACCGGTAACTTGTTCAAATCTTCAACAACAACGTCAAAGTTGAATTCGCGGTCGAGCTTTTTCAAATTCAGCGCTACCGTGAGTTGGAACATCAAATCGCCACCCTTGCGGACAACCTGAATTCCATCAACAACTTCGCGTTCCTTGGCGCCCGGGAACATCGTCGTAAACAGGACCACGGTGTGACCCATTTCTACAATCTTAGAGAAGATGCGATGCAAATGCTTTTCGGCGCCGCCGGCAGCCGGATGCATGCGATCCCGATAATTTACGACGAGGATTTTCAAGCAAACACCTAAGGTTTACGACCAATTACGCCAATGCACAATTGCGTGTAGTGCATCACCGGCACAGACTGGAGGCTATCCAAAATCTTGTCCTTAATCTTCTGGTAAGCCGTTCCGTCGAGCGGATACTTCGGAAGTTCAATACCGAACTTGAAGCAAAGTTCACGAAGGATTCGGTAGTAAAGGTTCGGACGCATCCAGTCGCCATAAGCGTAAATACATTCAAAGCCAGCATCACGCATGAGCTTCTTGAGTTGCCCCATCGTGAATTGCTTTTCCCAACCGGCAAACCACTTGTCCATAGCAATCAAGATATGCTTGATAATCGTGTACGGGTGTACCGTCTGCGGAACGTCGCAAAGGCAGCAACCGCCATGTTTGACAATGCGGTAATTTTCCTGAATCAGCGGGAGTGAATCCTTGAAATGTTCGGCAAGGCCCTGGTGGAAAACCAAGTCAAAAGTATTGTCCGGGAACGGGGACTTGAACGCGTCGCCGCGAACCAAGTGCAAATTCTTGAGATCTTCGCTTTCACGGAGCGAATTCACAATTTTAAGGCTATTTTCAGCATAATCGAGAACGTAAACATCGGCACCAAGGCGAGCAAGTTCGGCGCTATCGCGACCAGTTCCGGCGCCAACCTCCAGCACCTTCAAGCCCTCGAGCTTAAAATTCTTCTTAATAGCTTCTATAATAGACGGCGAAGACGGATAGACCTTGTCCATGTCGTTCTTGCGCTGCCAAAAACGGTTCCATACGGATTGATCGGGCTCTTTAATAGACATAACGGGGATAATATATGAAAAAATGAGAGTAGGAAGTAGGAAGCAGGAAGTTAGAAGCGGGTCATTAGTCAGTAGTCATTGGTCAACGGTGTATTCCAAAATGAAACACTGGGCTTTACACTTTTTATTCGGATAGAGCAAATCGTCGCGCTCAATTTGTCACGTTTTGAAAAATTTGTTATATTTTCACGACAATTTTACAAAAACAAGACATCAAAACCACCCATTTGCAGCTCACAAAACCGCAAATCGGTTCAATAAAGGACTTTTTGTAAAAATTTTGGAAAATTTTACACAATTGGCACGCAACTTGCTTTAAAAAAGCGATATTATAAGGGCAAGGTTTTTAAAATGCATATTGATTCTACCGATACCACTCTCAAAAGATACTTAGAAGACATCCGTCGTACCGCACCCCTATCACGCGAAGAAGAACAGATTCTTTTCCAGAAAGCAAAAGAAGGCGACAAAATCGCCCGTAAAAAATTGATTTCTGCAAACATGCGCTTTGTTTTGAAGGTCGCCATCCAGTACCGTGGCTGCCCGATTCCGCTTCCGGACTTGGTCAGCGAAGGCGCAATGGGCCTCGTCCGCGCTATCGAATCGTTCGAACATACCCGTGGTCTTAAATTCATCAGTTACGGCGTTTGGTGGATCAAGGCGTATATCACTCGTGCTATTAACGAACAGGGCAACCTTATCCGCTTGCCGGCAAACCAGCACCTCCGTGTGCGCAAGGCTTTGCACGAACAGTCCCGCGGTAAGGAAATCAACGAAGAAATCCGTGAATTGATCCAGATCGGTCAGCGCGGTGTTTCGTTTGACAGCCCGCTCAAGGCAGACTCCAAGGCTACTTACGCCGAAGTCCTCCCGGACAGTGGCGCATCGAACCCGGAAGCCGATTCCGAAATTCAGAGCGTCGAAGCTTTGGCTCGCGACCTTATGGAGCAGCTCCCGGAACGCGAAGCCCGAGTCATCACCGGCATTTTCGGCATCAACCAGGAAGCTCCGCAGACTCTCCGCGAAGTGGGCGAATCCATGAACATCTCCCACGAACGTGTGCGTCAGTTGCGCGACCAAGCTCTCCGCCGTATTCGCAAGTACAACAGCAAGGACTTCTTGCAAGAAAAGAAAGACGCGTTCTTGGCGGCGATTAATAAATAATCACCGCCTTACGACGCATGGGGCTCCGCCCCCTGGACCCCTTTTCCAAACGCAAAACTTGTCATGCCCCGCTCCAACGTCTTTGACTACTTGCAGCTATGCTGCTTAGTAGTCATGATCCGCGTATGGGGAGGGCATCTCCTTTTTATGAAGAAAGCGCTACCGGCAGGCATTCAGCACGTCAGTCACAATGCTGTCCATAAAAATCCAGCCACGGCCAACGAGCTTCAAGATTCCGCTATCGAGCGTCGCAAAACCTTTCTCGACCCATTGTTCATAGCCTTCCGGCGAAACAGAAATTCCGTCAGCAGCAAGAGCACTCAAATCGAGTCCAGAGCGCTGGCGTAGTGAAAGCCAAACGCGTTCCGTCAAAATATCATCTTTATCCAGATCATCGTATGTCAACGAATCATCTGGCGAGCCCGCATTCACGTAATCGCGCCAACGCGGATACATTTCTGGAGCGCAGAAACGGCGACCGCCAAAATAGCTGTGCGCGCCCGGCCCAAAGCCGATGTACTCGCCGCGATTCCAGTAGTTCATGTTGTGCAAGCTTTCGTCACCCGGCTGAGCAAAATTCGAAACCTCGTAACGCGCGAAGCCTTTTTTCTCAAGAATCTCGACGCCACCGAGATACATTGGTTCGTACAAACTCTCATCTATTTTTTCTTCACCACGCGATACGCGACCGCCCAAAAGCGTCCGCTCGCCCACATTCAATCCGTAAAAGCTCAAGTGCCCCAGCGGAAAGTCAGACAAGCAATCCACATCGTTCAAGAATGATTCTACCGATTGCCCCGGCAAATCAAACATCAAGTCCGCCGAGACTTTCACCCGCGGAAGCGAGGTCAACAAACGCAAAGCATCAAAGCCTCGTTCCACCGTGTGCCTGCGGCCAATGCGGTCCAGCAGCGACTGCGAAAACGTCTGGAGTCCAAGACTAAAGCGCCGCACACCGCACGAAAGCGCGGTCTGCACAGATTCTTCGGTACACGATTCCGGATTGAATTCCATCGAGACTTCGTCAAGCGAATCCACGCGAACGCCACAATCCTCAAGCACCGCGAAAATTCGCTCTAAGCATGAGCTCGGCAAAATCGAGGGCGTTCCACCGCCGAGATAAAGCGTTCGCGCTTGCGAAAGAACGTTTTGAGGAGACCCAGAATGCGATATCGGATGCGCCGCCGCAAAAGCACGGATTTCACGTTCCAGCAAACCCGCATATTCCTCGAACAGCCGAGCATTCGCAGGCATCACACGAAAGTCGCAATAATCGCAAATTTTCGCGCAAAATGGAACGTGAATATAAATACCGAACATGAACAACCTTGTTAAACGCAAAAAATATAACTTTTTTCACCCTACCCCCTTTACAATTGGAATTTTTATTTCTATAATTGGGTCACCCCGCGGGAATAGCTCAGTTGGTAGAGCACGACCTTGCCAAGGTCGGGGTCGAGGGTCCGAGTCCCTTTTCCCGCTCTAAAACAAAAAGCCTAGTGTCAAGCTAGGCTCTTTTGTTTTATACACAGAATTAGACGAGGACCCGAGAAGAAGGGCCGCATAATTTGACTCGTGGGCGAAGCCCGTGGAGGCAAATTATGCGCTTGACGCGAACGCAGGGAGCGCAAGCCCGAAGGGTCAAAGTCCAGCCGCGAAGCGGGGACTGATTGCCAACAATCCCTTTTCCCGCTCTAAAAAAGAAAACCACCTACAATGATGTGAACCCCGAAAGTTGGACATAACTTTCGGGGTTTTCATGTATAAAAAACACACTGAAGAAGAATGGGCTACAGCCTACAAGCTTCACATGGAAGGCTATGACTCTCCTTCCATATCGCGTTTAACGCGTCTTGAATTGTCTGAAATCAAGCGCCATATTCGGCTGTATCGGCAGACTGGCGTTTGGCAAACGGAAAGGAAGAAGAACGTCCGTTCCACGCCTGCGTTAAGAAAGGCTGCTGTTGACGCGGTCCTCAAGGAATCGCTATCTTATGCGGAAACCGTCGCCAAGTACGACTTGAGTTTCTGCTGTCTGAAAAAATGGTTGCGGAAATACCGTCACGGCGGATACGAGGAACT